>NZ_JBIASS010000001.1:0-246011 GCF_042890955.1 Streptomyces sp. NPDC001933
GTGAACTGGCGTCTGTTCCTGCCCGGGAGCTGGGATCCCGCCTCGCCCAAGGCCGACCCGGCCAAGGTAGCCCGCCGCGACAAGTGCGCCATCCCCGTCCAGGTGGGCCATGTCGAGAAGTGGCAGCTGGCCCTCGACATGATCGACGAAACGCGGTCCTGGGGCATCGAGGTGCCCCAGGTCATCGCCGACGGCGGCTACGGGGACACCGCAGCCTTCCGGCTCGGCCTGGAAGAACGCAGCCTCGAGTACGTGGTGGGCATCTCGACCACGACCACCGCGCACCCCGAAGACGCACAGCCCTGCACCCCGGCCTACTCCGGCCGCGGCCCACGGCCGGTTCCTGCCTACCCCGAGGTGGCCCAGCGGGTGAGGAGCCTGGCCATCGCGGCCGGTAAGAACTCCGCGCGGCCGGTGCAGTGGAGGGAGGGATCGCGGCCGGGCAGCGGCAGCAGCGGGTACAAGCGCATGTACTCGCGCTTCGTGGCCCTGCGGGTTCGACCCGCCGGACGTGAGGTCCGCAAGGCCACGGCCGGCACCGAGCTTCCGGTCCGCTGGCTGCTGGCCGAATGGCCCGCCGGCCGGGACGAGCCCGTGCAGTTCTGGCTCTCCAACCTGCCCGAGACCACCCCGTTGCCCGTCCTCGTGCGCACCGCGAAGCTCCGCTGGCGCGTCGAGAACGACTACCGCGAGATGAAACAGGCCCTGGGCCTGGCCCACTTCGAAGGCCGAACCTGGCCAGGCTGGCACCACCACGTCACCCTCGTCTCGGTCGCCCACGCCTTCTGTACCCTGCAGCGACTGACCCGATCCCCAAAAGAGACGGCGTCGGCCTGAGCCTCTACCGAGTTGTCCGCGAGCTGCAGATACTCATCGCGACCTGGACCGGCGCCTGCCCCACTTGTCACCGCGACATGCCAGACCCCGCACCAACATGACCAAGCCCTACTAGTTGCTCACTGACAGCACACCTGACCTCTTCATTCGTAACAGAAGCAACTCGGACAAGGTAGCCGCGATCTTGTCTCTGCACGGAATCGTGACGCTGCCTCCGAGGTGGTGTGCCGTGGCGGTGCCACTGCCCGGCCTGATCGCCCCGCCTGGGGCACATCGTGCGTGGTCGGGGCGGAGGCGCTGGAGTTCGGGCATGGGGCAACCCTATGGATTTCGGGCCGTGGGGTGGATTTCTTTTGTTGGCGGGGCTTCGGGAGGGGTGGTGGCCGCGTGGCCGTCGGGGGTGTGCGCTTCCGTGTTCCCGTTCGCGCAGTGAGGGTGCCCGTTGGGGCAAGTCCGGTGGTACATAACGGAGTTGGTCTTCCGTAGGGCCTTCCGGGCTTCGTATGTTTCTCCTTGGTGTGTTGGCCGAAACGGTGGGGTACGCGGCAGCGACGGGCCGGGAGGGCGGATGAAGGCGGTTCCGGGGATGGGCCCCGCCTCCGAGTCCGGCCGCAGGGGTACCCCCCTTCAGGAGAACGTGACACTCAAGCCCGAAGTGTCACGTTCGCAAGCACCCCCACCCCACCGCCCGCGGGGTGACCGCCCCGCTCCCGACCCCCGCAGCCTGCAGCGCCTGCAACGTGCGGCGGGCAACGCGGCTGTCTCCCGTCTGGTCGCGCAGCGGTATACGGCTCCGGTGAAGCCGTCCCCGGCGCAGGCGCCCGGCTTCCGCAAGGTGAAGGCGGATGTGGCGGCGAAGAAGGTCCGTCTGGCCCACCATGCGCCTGCTGCCGCGGAGTCGAAGTCCGCGCAGGACGCGGCGGTCGCGCCGCCGGACGACAAGGAGGCGCAGGGCAAGGCGGCGAACGCGGAGAAGATGAACGCGGCGAAGCCCGGGGAGTTCGACAAGCAGGCGTTCGTCGACGCGGTAAACAAGGCGATCGACGCGCAGGCGCCGAAGAACCTCGACGACGCCGACAAGTTCTCCAAGTCCGGCAAGGCCGACAAGATCAAGGGCGAGGTCGACGGGAAGGTCAGGGACGGGAAGGAGTCCTCGGCCAAGGACATCGACACCGCGACGAAGGCTCCGCCGGACACGGCCGCGGCGAAGGACAAGCCGGTCACCCCGATGACTCCGGATCAGGCGCCGGGCAACCCCGGCGCTCCGTCCGCGGTGGATGCCGTGCCGGCCCAGCAGCCCGCGTCCGTGACGGACTTCTCCGAGGGGCCGGCCGCCAATGACCAGGCGATGGCGGACGCGGAGGTCACCGAGGACCAGCTCGCCAGGGGCAATGAGCCGGAATTCGACCAGGCTCTCTCGGCGAAGAAGACCGCCGAGACCGATTCCGCGAAGGCTCCCGCGAAGGGCAAGGCGGCCGAGGCCCAGCAGCTGAGCACCGCGAAGGCCGGGGCGGCGGCTTCCGGGGCGCAGGCCATGAACGCGTTGACCGCGACCCGTGCCTCCGCGGGCAAGCAGGTCGATGGTGGCAAGGGCGAGACGAAGTCGAAGGACGAGAAGAAGCGCGCCGAGGTGACGGCGAAGCTCCAGAAGGTCTACGACGGGACGAAGAAGGACGTCGAGACCACTCTGTCCGGTCTCGACAAGAAGGTCGACGAGGCATTCACCTCGGGCGAGAAGGCGGCCCGCGACGCGTTCACCGCCGACCACAAGCGCCGGATGAAGGCGTACAAGGACAAGCGGTATTCGGGGTGGACGGGCAAGGCGCGGTGGGTCAAGGACAAGTTCGCGGGCCTGCCCAAGGAGGCCAACAACCTCTATCAGGAGGCCCGCAAGCTCTACGTCGCGAAGATGCAGACGGTCATCTCGTCGGTGGCCGACATCATCGGCGCGGAGCTCGGCAGGGCGAAGGCTCGTATCGCGAAGGGGCGGGCGGAGCTGAAGGCCGAGGTCGACAAGCTCCCCGCGGACCTGAAGCAGTTCGGCGAGGACGCGGCGAAGGACTTCGCGGGGAAGTTCGACGATCTCGAAGCCACGGTCAACGAGAAGTCCGAGCAGCTCGTCCAGGACCTCGCCAACAAGTACACCGCTGCTCTGAACAAGATCGACGAGGAGATCAAGAAGCTCCAGGAGGCCAACAAGGGGCTGATCGACAAGGCGAAGGACGCGATCGTCGGCGCCATCAAGACGATCAACGAACTGAAGAACCTCCTCCTCGGCATCCTCGCCAAGGCCGCCTCCGCCATCATGAAGATCATCAAGGACCCCATCGGGTTCCTCGGCAACCTCGTGCGCGCGGTCGGCGCCGGGCTTCAGCTCTTCGTCACCAACATCGCCACCCACCTCAAGACCGGTGTCGTGTCCTGGCTGCTGGGCACCGCGGTCAAGGCGGGTCTCGAACTCCCGCAGAAATTCGACCTCAAGGGCATCATCCAGCTCATCGCCTCCCTCCTCGGCCTGACCTGGGACAACATCCGCGCCCGCATCACCCGCAAGGGCATCCCCGAGCAGGCGATGACCGCCGTCGAGTCCTCCGTCCCCGTCGCCCAGACCCTTGCCCGCGAAGGTCCGGCGGGGGCCGTCAAGGAGATCACCGAGGAGGCCGGCGACCTCAAGGCCACCATCCTCGAAAAACTCACCAGCTACCTGATCCCCACCGTCATCATCGCCGGGATCACCTGGATCATCTCCCTCCTCAACCCCGCCTCCGCCTTCGTCCGCGCGGTCAAGGGAATCATCGACATCGTCACGTTCATCGTGAACCAGGGCGCCCAGATCGTGGAGTTCGTCAACGCCGTCCTGGACGCCGTCATCGCCATCGCCAACGGCGGCTCGGCAGGCGTCCCGAAGATGGTCGAGGCCGCCCTTGCCGCAAGTGTGCCGTTGCTGATCGGGTTTCTCGCTTCGCTTCTCGGGATCGGCAGCCTGGCCAACAAGGTCAAATCCGTCTTCCATGCCGTCGCCAGACCGGTCAACCGTGCCATCGACAAAATCGTGGGCTTCATCGCGAAGAAGGGGAAGGCGCTGTGGCGTAGGCTCCAGAATAAATTCCCCGGAAAGTCGAATAATAAGAACAAGGTGGGTGAGGGGGATTCCGGGAAGTCGGAAGACGGCAAGAAACGGCAGGCCATAGCAGCCGCCGACCGCCTCCTTTCGTCGAAGCCGCCCCTAGGATCCGTGCCGGCCCGCCTCGCCCCCATATCGGGAAGCCACGGAGTTCCGCTCCGGCTGATCAAAGAATCCACGAATGCCGACGGCGCTCACGTCCACGTGCAGGCCATCAAGACCAATACGCACACACTCCCGCCCGAGCCCGTCTACGACCCCGGTGCGTACTCGGATGTCGAGCTGTGGGAACACGCGCAGAAGGGGATTCGGCTCAAGGGGCAGAAGGGGGCGGAAGGCCGCGTGAATCGTGATGCGGCCAGAGCGGAGCTGGCTCGGCGCATAGGCGGCGTTGCGGACAAGGATCTCGTCGGCCATCTCGCCAAGAAGGACCCGCGGCGGACCAGAGGCGCCTCCGGAGAGGACGCCGCAGGTCACCAGAGCGGCCACATTGCGGGGCGGCATGTTCTGGGCCAGTCGCGGGACTTGAAAGCCGTGGCTCCCGCGGTGCTCGGTTCCACCGTCAGCGAGGACTGGGTCGCATACCGCGCAGCCACCAACATTCCCAAGTGCGGCGGGATGGCGGGGGCGTTCGCCGGAAGCGGTGATGCGAGCACCTGCATACAGAACGCAGTTTCGGACGTCATGCAGGATTGGATGGCGTTCAGGGTTGAAATTCTCAAAAAGGGTAAAATTCAGACCATTGTTCCTGTCGTAGGTGCCGGAGTCTGTTTTCTGCGCATGGACAGTCATGCGGCCACCGCGAGTCAGCTTCCCACGTGGCTGGGAGGTTCAACCAATCGAAAACTCCATCCCCAGGACGCCAATGCGTCCACATCTCCGCCCCTCGCCGACAGAGGATCTCCGGGCGGCACCGAAGTCCGCATCCTGCTCGACAAGTCGGCACCTCAGGGGTGGTTCGTCCACAGCGCTTGGCCGACGATCTGAGCAGGGGACCGATGACCGACAACAATGAACTGGGCTGGCGCATTCTCCGCGAGATCGAGCAGGACCATGAGTGGCGTGAGCAGAATCCCGCGCTCTTCTTCGCGGAGCTCTGCGACGACCTCTGGCGCACGACGCCCGACGACGAAGCGCTGGAGGTCTTCAAGATCCGGGTCAGGAACGCCGGTTGGTGGGCTTCCGATGTCGTCGACTGCGTGGAGAGGGTCGTGGCCGACCGACCCGATTGGGCCGCCCGCACGCTGGAGCACTCCGCCGACCTCTGGTTCGGCAGCCCGGCGGAGGAGACACCGGAGCCCTACCTCGACTGGCTGGCCGAACGGGCCGTTGAACTGCGCAGCGCGCTCGATGAGGTGCGCAGAGGACCTGCGTGAGGCTCCGCGCCGGGTTCTTCCCGAGCCGCCGACGCGGTTTTGTCGCGGTACGGGGGCCCGCGTCCTGACCGGAACAAGCCCCCGCACCGCCGACGCTCAGTCGCCCCCGTGGCACTCCCGGTACGCCCGCCCCGAGCCGCACCAGCAGGCCGCGCTGCGGGCCGGGGGCCAGGGGATCGCGCGGCCGCGGGCGGCGAGGGTGGTGGCGTACTGGGGGAGGAGGCCCGGGTCGGACGGGGACGCGGCCTCCGAGGCGGCGAAGGCCTCGTACGAGGGGACCGTGCCGGTCACGATGCCCAGGTTCGGGGTACCGGCCTGGTGGAGGTCGCGGAGGGCGGACTCCAGGCGGGCCAGGTGCTCGGTGTGGGAGGGGTACTCCTCGCGCAGGTCCGGGTAGGCGGCGAGGAGTTCGGTGAGTTCGGCGGCCGGCCAGTGCAGCAGCGCGACCGGGAACGGCCGGGACAGCGCGGTGCGGTACGTGCCCAACTCGGCGCGGAGGCGGGTGATCTCGGCCCGGAGCTCGCCCGGGTCCGAGGAGCCCAGCGACCACAGGCGCTTCGGGTCGTGGAGCTCGTCCAGCGGGACGGCGGCGGTGTGCAGGGTGTCGGCCAGCTCGTCCCAGGAGTCGTGGTCGACACCCATCAGCCTGCGTACCCGGTGGCGGCCGAAAACCAGTGACTGGACGGCGTACGGGACCTCCTCGCCCGGCGTCAGGAGCAGCGTCAGCGCGGTCGAGAAGTAGTCGTGGGCCGCTTCGAGTTCGTCGTGGGCTTCGAGGGTCTCGGCCGCGATCTCCCAGGGGCCCGGGTCGAGCGGGCCCGCGGCGCGGATGCCTTCGATGATCGCGCGGGCCTCCGCCTCGTGGCCGTACTCCCACAGGTTGGCCGCGTTGAGGGCCTTGACCAGGTGCGGGTGGTCGAGATCGAGGTCGGGGGAGCCGAGGAGTTCGTCGTAGAGGGTGGTGGCGCGGGCGCGGTCGCCGGCGAGTTCCAGATGGGCCGCGGCCTGGAGGAGCAGCGGCTCACGGTCCTCGGGGTACCGCGCCGCGGCGCGCAGCAGGCGCTCGGCTTCGGTGGTGTGGTCGGCAGGCGTGTCGGGGCGCATGGACCACACCGTACTGCTGTACGGCTCCGGGGCGGAGAGTTGTTCCAGGCCTGGTGAGTTACGGGCCGGGGGCCTATCGTGCGGCCGTGCGGGAGCGGATACCGGTGGTGGTGCAGCGCAACTCGCGAGGGCGCAGGGTCGCCGCGCGCGGGCTCTGGACGGGTGCCGAGCTGGTGGTGACCCTCGGCGTCGTCCTGTTGTTGCTCGTTGTTCATCAGCTGTGGTGGACCAACCGGCAGGCCCGCTCCGGGGCCGAGCACCAGGTGCGGGCCCTTCAGCGGGAGTGGGGGGAGGAGCGCGGGGGAGCCGGGGCGGTGCCCGGCGTTGATCCCGGGGGCGGGTCCGGGGATTCGGGTGAGCCCAGTGGGTCCGGTGGGTCCGGTGGGGCGACCGGCGGGGGACATGCCGCCCGTTCCGCGCCCCGGTGGGACCAGGCGTACGCCGTCATCCGCATCCCCCGGATCGGGCTCGCCGCGCCCGTCGCCCAGGGCATCAGCAAGAGCGGCGTCCTCGACAAGGGGTACGTCGGGCACTACCCGCGCACCGCGCAGCCCGGCCGGCCCGGGAACTTCGCGCTCGCCGGGCACCGCAACACGCACGGCGAACCCTTCAGGTACATCAACCGGCTGCGGCGCGGGGACCGGATCACCGTCGAGACCCGGGACGCCGTGTACACGTACACCGTCGACCGGACGCTCGCGCGCACGAGCCCGCGCGACGGCGGTGTCATCGCCGCGATCCCGCGCAGCAACGTGAAGCCGTACACCGGATACAACGAGGCCGGTTCCTATGTGACGCTCACTACCTGCACGCCCGAATTCACCTCCCGGTACCGGCTTGTCGTATGGGGAAAACTCGTGGACGTCCGGTCGCGGTAGCGGCGTCGCACTAAGGTTCCCTCACGTGCTCAGACGACGTCCGCAGTTGTTGTGGTTGCTGGTCCCCTACGTGCTCTACCTGGGAGTGCTGCCGCTCGTGAACCGGGTCCACCCGGTGATCCTCGGGCTGCCGTTCCTCTTCGTGTGGCTGCTCGGGGCGACCCTGCTGACCCCCGTCGCCGTATGGCTGACCCGTCGGGGGGACCGCCGGTGAACGCCACCGTCGCGACCTCCGTCTTCGCGGTCTTCATGGTCGCCACCGTCGCCCTCGGGCTGCTCGCGACGCGCGGGCGGCGGAAGGGGAACGGCGAGGGCGGCGGGCTCGCCGAGTGGTCCGTGGGCGGGCGCAGCCTCGGGACCGTCTTCATCTGGGTGCTGATGGCCGGCGAGGGCTACACCAGCTTCAGCTACCTGGGCGCCGCGGGCTGGGGCTACAACTACGGGGCGCCGGTGCTCTACGTGGTGGCGTACATGTCCTGCGGGTACGCCATCGGCTACGTAGTCGGGCCGATGCTCTGGGCGTACGCGCGCAAGCACGGGCTCGTCGGGATCACCGACATGGTGGCGCACCGCTTCGGCCGGCCCTGGCTCGGCGCGCTCGTCGCCGTCCTCGCGACCGTGTTCCTGCTGCCGTACATCCAGCTCCAGATCACCGGCATGGGCGTGGTCGTCTCGACCATCTCCTACGGTGCCATCAGCCTGAACCAGGCCTACTTCATCGCCTTCGCCGTCACCACCGGCTTCGTCGTGGTGAGCGGGCTGCGCGGCAGCGCGTGGGTGTCCGTGCTCAAGGACGTCCTCGTGATCGCCACGCTCGGCTTCCTCGCCATCTACGTACCGATGCACTACTTCGACGGGTACGGGCCCTTCCTCGACCGGATCGTCACCGAGAAGAGCGAGTGGCTGACCTTCCCCGGGCACGGGGACAGCGGGCTCGGACAGGCATGGTTCATCACCACCTCGTTCCTCAACTCGCTCACCGTGGTGATCTTCCCGACGACCGTCGCGGGCTACCTCGGCGCGAAGAACGCCGACGTGCTGCGCCGCAACGCGATGCTGCTGCCCGCCTACAACGTGCTGCTCTTCGTGCCGATGCTGCTCGGCATGGCGGCCCTCTTCGTCGTGCCGGGGCTCGTCGGCGCCGAGTCCAACCTGGCCCTCTTCAAGCTGGTCGTGGACTCGCTGCCGGCCTGGGCGGTCGGTGTCATCGGGGTGGCGGCGGCGCTCTCCTCGATCGTGCCGATGGCCGTCTTCATGCTGGTCATCGGCACGATGTGGGGACGCAGCGTGCTCTCGCTCGTACCGCGCTTGGAGCGGCGGCAGAAGGGTGCCGCGCAGACCGTCGTGGTGGTGGCGGGCGTGATCGCGCTGGTGCTCACGTACACCGCGCCGAACACCCTGGTGCGGCTCTCCCTCATTTCGTACGAGGGAATGGCGCAGCTGCTCCCCATGGTGCTGCTGGGGCTGATGTGGCGGCGGCTGACCCTGCTCGGGGCGATGAGCGGGCTGGTCGTCGGTGTGGGTGTGGTGTGCGGGTTCGTGTTCACGGAGAACGATCCGGTGTGGGGGGTGAACGCGGGCATCGTCGCGCTCGGCGCCAACCTCGCCGTCGCGCTCGCGGTGACGTACGCGGGGCCGCGCGAACGCGACGAGCGGCCGGACGACGAGGTGCTCGCGCGGGACGAGATCGGGGCCCCGGAGCAGGTGGCGGAACCCGACGGCGCTCCCGTGGGGGCCAGTCGCTGACCGGCCGCTGACCGACCGTTCACCGGCCACCGACCCACCTCGGGCGGTCCGGTGCGCCGGACCCATCGTGTATAACGGCTGGAGAGCATCAGGCGCGCGTCTGTGCGAATGGCACGGGCGCGCGAGGCCGGCCGACCGGCCGCGAGCGGAAGAAGGGAGGGGCCGATGAGCGGCGACACCAGCCGTCTGCGCAGTGGCCTCGCCCGGCTGCTCCGCCCCGCCGGACTGCTGCTCTTCCTCATCACCGAGGTCCTCCTCGCCGAGGGCGGCAGCCTCTCCGCCGCGGTCGCGCTCGCCGCGACCGCCGCCGCCGGCTCCGCGCTCGCAGTCGCCTCGGTCATCAGCGCCCGCTGTGCCGCCCCGGTACCCCGCACCCGGGTCCGCACCGCCATCCGCGACCGGGAGAAACGCACCGCGTTCCTGCCGCAGCGGGATCCGGACGCCAAGGGGCGCAGGCGCCCCCGAGCCCCCGGCCGTGCCCTTCCGACGGCCGCGTAGGGGCTCGCAGCAGCAGCCACTTCCCCAGTAGGTGCGCCATGGGCGCCCCGCGCGGTTCGTCATGCCGAGTCCGTTCCTGCTCCCGGCACGACGAGACCCCCGGAGGGCTCATCCATGTCCGTCTTCATGTCCGCATTCGCCGACCTGGTCGGCGCGCTCGCCGATGTGCTGCACCCGCTCTTCCAGACCGCTTCCACCGCCGCCGCCATCGTGCTGTTCACCGCACTCGTCCGGCTCGCCGTGCACCCCCTGTCACGGGCCGCGGCGCGGGGACAGAAGGCCCGCACCAGGCTCCAGCCGCAGATCGCCGAGCTGCGCAAGAAGCACGGCAAGAACCCCGAGCGCATGCAGAAGGCGCTCATGGAACTGCACAAGGAGGAGAAGGTCTCGCCGCTCTCCGGCTGCCTGCCCAGCCTGTTGCAGATGCCCGCCTTCTTCCTGCTCTACCACCTCTTCTCCAGCCAGAAGATCGGCGGCGACCCCAACGAGCTCCTCGGGCACCAGCTCTTCGACGCACCGCTCGGCGAGCGCTGGCAGGACGCCCTCGCGCACGGCGGGCTGTTCGGCGCGCAGGGCCTGGTCTACATCGGGCTGTTCGCGATCGTCGCCGTCGTGGCCACGTTCAACTACCGGCGGACGAAGCGGCAGATGGCCGCCAACCCGGTCACCCCGGCCGCCGGCCCCGACGGGCAGCCGGTGCCCGGCATGGGCGCGATGACGAAGCTGATGCCGCTGCTGTCGTTCGCCACCCTCTTCACCGTGGCCGTGGTGCCGCTCGCCGCCGCGCTGTACGTCGTCACCAGCACCACCTGGACCGCGGTCGAACGGGCCGTCCTGTACCGCGACATGCCGGCCGCCGGGGCCGCCATGGCCACCGCGGCGTAATCGCGGCGGCGGATGCGCCGGTCCAGTGTGTGAACAGGGTCTTGCGGAGTGATCGGACGTCTTGGACGATCGGACAAGCCTGCGATGGCCGCCACCCATCCGACGGGCCCGATCTCGAACAAGGGGAGATAGACCGTTGAAGCTGCTTCGTGTGGGTACGGCAGGCGCTGAACGACCGGCACTGCTGGACGGGGACGGAACCCTGCGCGACCTGTCGGGAATCGTCACCGACATCGACAGTGCCCTGCTCGCCGACGAGTCGGCGCTCGCCCGGGTACGGGCCGCCGCGGCCGCGCCCGGCGAGCTGCCCGAGCTCGACGCCGAGGGGCTGCGGGTCGGGCCGCCGCTCGCCCGGATCGGCAAGATCGTGTGCATCGGGCTGAACTACCACGACCACGCCACCGAGACGGGCGCGGCGATACCCGCCGAGCCGATCCTGTTCTTCAAGGCGCCGGACACCGTCGTCGGGCCCGAGGACACGGTGCTGGTGCCGCGCGGCAGCGTGAAGACCGACTGGGAGGTCGAGCTCGCGGTCGTCATCGGGCGCACCGCCCGCTACCTGGAATCCGCCGAGGAGGGGCTCGCGCACGTCGCCGGGTACGCGACCTCGCACGACGTCTCCGAGCGCGAGTTCCAGATCGAGCGCGGGGGCACCTGGGACAAGGGCAAGAACTGCGAGACGTTCAACCCGCTGGGGCCCTGGCTGGTGACGGCGGACGAGGTCGCCGACCCGCAGGCGCTGCCGCTGAAGCTCTGGGTCAACGGCGAGCTGAAGCAGGACGGCACCACGGCCGACCAGATCTTCCCGGTGGGTGAGGTGGTCCGGTACCTGAGCCACTTCATGACGCTCTACCCGGGCGACGTGATCAACACCGGCACGCCGGCCGGGGTCGCCCTCGGCCAGCCGGAGCCCAAGCCGTATCTGCGGGCGGGTGACGTCGTGGAGCTGGAGATCACCGGGCTGGGACGGCAGCGGCAGGAGCTCAAGGACGCGTAACGGGTGCGCGGGGGCGGGGCGGGGCCCGGTGTGCGGTGCGGTGGGTGCGGTGCGGCCGCCGGGCTGGGCCGCTGGGCTGGCCGCCGGTGGCCGCGCCGCCCCCGCCGCCCCCGCCGTGTCCCAGCCCCGCCCCGCCGCGTCTTCCGTTGCGCGGCTGCCGTTACGAGAGGTTCACGGTGGCGCCCTCGCTCGCCGAGCGGCGGGCCGCCTCCAGGACATCCAGGGCCGCCGCCGCCTGAAGGGCGGTCACCGGGTTCTCACCCTTCCCGCGCAGCGCCGCGGTGACCGCCGCGTAGTACGCGGGGTAGTCGCCGGGCAGCGTGCGGACCGGGGTGCCGCCGCCCGTCAGCGGGGACTCGCCCGAGCCGATCCGGCCCCACAGTCCCTCGGGCTCCTCGCCCCACGGCCGGTCCGGCGCCGGACGCAGCCCCGCGCGCAGGTCGGCCTCCTGCGGGTCGAGCCCGTACTTCACATAGCCGGCACTCCGGCCGAGCACCCGGAAGCGCGGGCCGAGCTGGGCCGTCGTGGCACTGACGTACAGATGCGAGCGCACCCCGTTCACATGGGTGATCGCGATGAACGTGTCGTCGTCGGCGGCGGCGCCCGGACGGCGTACGTCGGACTCCGCGTACACCAGCGCCGCCGGTCCGAACAGGGTGAGCGCCTGGTCGACCACATGGCTGCCCAGGTCGTACAGCAGTCCGCCGATCTCCTGCGGGTCGCCCGACTCGCGCCAGCCGCCCTTCGGCTGCGGGCGCCACCGCTCGAAGCGGGACTCGAAGCGCTGTACGTCGCCCAGCGCGCCGTCCGCGAGCAGGCGGGCGAGAGTGCGGAAGTCGTTGTCCCAGCGGCGGTTCTGGAAGACCGAGAGCAGCAGCCCGCGCTCCTCGGCCAGGGCCGCGAGCCCCCGTGCCTCGGCCGCCGTACCGGCGACCGGCTTGTCCACGACGACCGGTAGACCGGCCTCCAGCGCGGCGGTCGCGATCGGGACATGGGTCTTGTTCGGCGAGGCGATCACGATCAGATCGAGCGCGCCGGGGCCGTCCCCGTCCGCCCGCTTCCACAGCTCCTGCGGCGACGCGGCGAACCGTACGCCGGGGAACTCGGCGCGCGCCTGCGCCCGCCGCTCCTCGTTCGAGGTGACGATCGTGTCGAGGACGAGACCGTCGGTCGCGGCGATCAGCGGGGCGTGGAAGACGGAACCCGCCAGACCGTAGCCGACGAGCCCGACCCGCAGCGGGGTCTCGGACGGTCCGGGCGTCTCGTGAGTCGCGTTGCCGGTCGTGCCAGTCATGCCAGTCATGTCCGCCACTTAAGCAACGCTGTTGCCATAGTGCAAGCGACAGCGACAATGGTGCCGTGAACAGGAGCAACAGCGGCGCGAACCTGCCGACGCTGCGCAGCCACAACGCGGCGCTGGTGCTGGATCTGCTGCGGGCGGCGGGCGAGCGCGGCATCAGCAGGCTCGAACTCGCCGAGCGCACGGGGCTCACGCCACAGGCCGTCAGCAAGATCACCGCCCGGCTGCGGGCCGAGGGCCTGGCGGCCGGGGCCGGCCAACGGGCCTCCACCGGCGGCAAGCCGCGCACCGTGCTGCGGCTGGTGCCGGACGCCGGGTACGCGGTCGGCCTGCACCTGGACCGTGACGAGCTGACGGTGGTGCTCGTCGACCTGTCCGGCGCGGTCGCCGCGAGCCGCACCGCCCCGCTGGACCTCGGCGCCCCGGCGGACGAGGTGCTCGCGGCGGCGGCGGACGCGGTGACCGCGGTACGGGGCGGGGGCCAGGGGCAGCCGGGGGTGCGGCAGGTGCTCGGGGTCGGCGTCGCGGTGCCGGGCCCGCTCGACCACCGGGGCGGGGTGCTGCACCGCGTCACGGGGTTCCCGCAGTGGGACGGCTATCCGCTGCGGGACGCGCTCGCGGTACGGACCGGGCTGCCCGTCGTCGTCGACAAGGACACCAACGCCGCCGCCCTCGGGCTCGCCCTGCGGGCGGCGGGCGACGGCGGCGACTTCGCGTACCTGCATCTCGGGACCGGGCTCGGCGCCGGGCTGGTCCTCGGCGGGGCGCTGCATCGCGGGGCCCGGACCGCGGCCGGTGAGTTCGGGCACCAGACCGTCCAGCTGGACGGGCCGGTCTGCGGCTGCGGGGGACGCGGCTGCATCGAGGCGCTCTGTCTCGCCGCGGTCGCCCGGGGGGATGCCGCGGAGGCCGCCCGGGTGCTGGGGACCGGCGCCGCCAACCTCGTCGGGCTGCTCGACATCGACCGGGTGGTGCTCGGCGGCCGTACGGTGGCCGCCGATCCCGACGCCTACGTACGGGGCGTCCGGGCCGTTATCGACGAGCGCGCCGGGCTGGGGGGCATCGACGCACCGGTGCCGGTCACCGCCGCCGGAGGGGGCGACCGGCCGGTCGCGGAAGGGGCCGCCCAGCTGATCCTGGCCCCGCTCTTCGGGCGGGCCGGCGGCGCGTGAGCGGCGTGGGCGGGGCCTGAACGGGCGCGGAGGCGCGGGGTGGGGGCGGGGCGAGAGCGGGGCGGCTGGGCCGACCGGGCGGAATCCGGGGGCCGACCGGGCGGTCCCTCGGCATGTCGGAGCAAGCCGTCTCGCGCGTGCGTGGCAGCGTCGCGGCCCAGAACCGGGTGAACTCCGGCGCACGGGGTGAGCCGACCGTTTCGCGAGCAGCGAAGGATGATCCCCCCAGATGTCCCCCACCCCGCCCCCGGCCGGACCGCCTTCCAGGGCCGCCGCACCGGCCGGTTCGACACCGGGCCGCGTCGCCGACTCCATCCCCGCCGCCGGCCCCGTGTCCGTCCCGACCGCCGGCCCCGTGTCCGTCCCGACCGCCAGTCCCACGTCCATCCCGCTGGCCACGGCCGCGTCCATCCCGGTGTTCACCGCCCACGCGCGCCCTCCCTCGCCCTCACCCCCGCCGCCCCCCGGGCGGACCCGGCACGGATTCGCGCTCGGGCTGGTCGCGGCGAGCGTCGTCCTCGGCGGCACATCCGTCGCACCCGCCTCCGCCGCGTCCTCGGCCACCCCGGTCTCGTCGCCCGACTCCACCACCGCCGACCAGCAACCCGCCTGCGGTGATCCGGAGGCGAAGGACTTCCCGATCAGCACCCGCATCCACGGGGGCCCGGACACGTACGCGTCCGGCGGCGGCTACGGAACCTGGTTCCTGGACCTGACCAACACCACGACCGAGTCGTGCCGGGGCATCCACCCCGTGCTCGTCCTCACCGACGAGGACCGCAGGCTGACCGCCGACCAGATCCAGCTGAAGTTCTCGGAGCAGGGCAGCCCCGGCACGGAGCACCGCGTCACCTGGGAGACCACCGACCAGCACGAGCACATCGGCGTCTTCGGCGGCGAGGGCGGCGACTCCTTCGACGGCTTCACCGTCCCGGCAGGCCGTACCGTCACCGTCCAGGTCCGGATGGCCTTCACCTCCGACACCAGCCCCGGCCGGATGACCGTCAACGCCGCCATCGTCCAGCGCCAGCGCGCCGCGAGCGGCACGGCCGACAAGGCGGGCAAGGACGACGGGGCCTGGGTCGGCGAGTCCGAGGAATACCCCTTCACCGTCGTCGTCGACGAGAGCGACGGCGCAGAGACCTCCGATGCCGATGAGATGGCCGAAACCGATGAGATGGCCGGGACCACCGAGACCGGTGAGACGCCCGGTGCCAGTGATGCGCCCGAGAGCAGCGAGACGGCCGGGACCGGTGAGGTCGGCGGTACCGGAGACACCCCGCGCGAGCCCCGGCCGGTCGGCCCCGGCCGGACCCCGGGACAGAGCGGCCGCCCGGAGCTGGCCGAGACCGGCTCGGGCAGCGTCCCCGCAGCCGGTATCACCGTCGCCGGGCTCCTGATCGGTGGCGGGGCGATGGTGATCAGGGCCCGGCGATCGCGCCGCGCGAACCCCTGAACCCAGGGCCCGCGCCCCCACGCCCCGAACCCGAGCCCTGGGCCACCCCCGAACCCGAGCCCTGGGCCCCCCGAACCCACCCCGAACCCACCCCGAACCGCCCTTCCCCCGCCCGGACGTTCACCGTTGTTCATGTCCGTCTGCCACCATCGGGCCGTGGACTACCCGCACGACCAGGCACCTGGCGCACCCATCCGTTCCGGCATCCCGGAGCACGGCCGTATTCCCAAGTACTACGCGGTCAAGGCCCATGTCTCCGTCCTCATAGAGGAGTTGGGCGAGGGCGGCATGCTGCCCACCGAACGCGATCTGGCCGAACGCTACGAGGTCTCGCGCGAGACGGTGCGCCAGGCGCTGCGGGAACTCCTGCTGGAGGGGCGGCTCGCCCGCCAGGGGCGCGGCACCGTCGTCGCGGGCCCCAAGCTGGAGCAGCCGCTCTCGCTGGCGAGTTACACCGAAGGCGTACGCCGCCAGGGCCGCACGCCGGGCCGTCACCTCATCGGGCTGGAGCGGTTCCCCTGCCCCGAGGCGCTCGCCGCCGACATCGGGGTGGAGCGCGGCGAGCCGGTCTGGCACCTGGAGCGGGTGCTGCTCGCCGACGACGACCGGGTCGGGCTGGAGAGCACGTACGTCTCCGTCGCCCGCGTACCGGATCTGGACACCGGGTTCGACCCCGACTCGTCCTTCTACGCCTACCTCCGCGACCGGCTCGGCATCCCCTTCGGCGATGCCGACGAGCGGATCGAGACGGTGCTCGCGACACCGCGCGAGGCGCTGCTCATCGGTACGCCGCCCGCACTGCCCATGCTGCTGATCCACCGGATCTCGCGCGACACCGCCGGGAAGCCGCTGGAGCGCGTGAGGACCCTCTACCGCGGCGACCGCTTCTCCTTCACCGCGCACCTGGGCCCGCAGGACGGTCGCTGAACAACCGCCCACACACGCGACCGATCGCAACAGCTCCGCGAATCGACTTACTTCGATAACGGGAATGTAACGGGTCTAGGCCAAGCTTGGGGCCCAGTTCACCGTCCCGTTGCCGTAAGGATCCGTGCGGGCCACCCGCCCCGAGGAGCGTAGCCGTCGTGAGAGTCATCGTCGTAGGAGCCGGCGTGGTGGGAACCATGCACGCCTGGCACGCAGTGAACCGCGGCCACGAGGTCGTACAGATCGAGCGCGAGAGCGAGGCGCGCGGGGCATCGCTCCGCAATTTCGGACAGATATGGGTCAGCGGCCGGGCCGGCGGCGAGGAGCTGGAGACCGCGCTGCGCGCCCGTGAGCTCTGGGAGGGCATCGGGGCACAGGTCCCGGACCTCGGCTTCCGGGCCTGCGGCTCGCTCACCCCGCTCCGCACCGAGCTGGAGACCGCCGTCGCGGAGGCGGCCGTCGCCCGGCCCGACGCGGCGGCCCGGGGCTACAAGCTGCTCACGGCCGGCGAGGCCCGTGCGATCAACCCCGCGCTGCGCGGGGAGTTCACCGCCGCCCTGTGGTGCGAGCGGGACGCCGCGGTCGAGCCGCGCACCGCACAACTCGCGCTGAAGCGGGAGCTGTTGAGGTCCGGCCGGTACACCTTCCTCGGTGGCCGCGAGGTCCGCGAGGTGGTGGGCACCGCCTCCGTCCGCGACGACCACGGCGACGTGCACACCGGCGACGCGGTGATCCTGGCCACCGGCGCCTGGCTCGGCGGCCTCGTCCGCGAGCTGGCCGGCCCCGATCTGCCGGTCCGCCGCGTCCGCCTCCAGATGATGCAGACCGACCCGCTGGGCGAGCCGCTCACCACCTCCGTCGCCGACGCGGACAGCTTCCGCTACTACCCGGCCTACCGGAGCGCGGCGCTGGACACCCTCAACGCCGAGCAGGCGCAGGCGCCCACCGCGGCGGCGCACAGGATGCAGCTGCTGATGGTGCAGCGCCGGGACGGCGGACTGACCATCGGCGACACCCACGAGTACGAGCACCCCTTCTCCTTCGACACCGTCGAGGAGCCGTACGAGCACCTCACCGGGGTCGTCGAGTCCTTCCTCGGCCGCCCGCTGCCGAGGATCCGCCACCGCTGGGCCGGGGTCTACGCCCAGTGCACCGACACCAGCCGGGTCGTCCACCGCCAGCAGGTGCGGGACGGCGTCTGGCTGGTCACCGGGCCGGGCGGCCGGGGCATGACCTGCTCGCCCGCCATTGCCGAAACGACCGCCGACGAACTGGGCTGGTGAAGAAGTTGACCACGCAGAACCCCACGAACCCCGCCAACACCTCCGCGAATCCCGAGAGCCCCGCCAACACCTCCGCGAACCCTGCGAACTCCGGGGCCCCTTTCAACCTGATCGTCCTCGACATGGCCGGCACCACCGTCGCCGACGGCGGCCTCGTCGAGCAGGCGTTCTCCGCCGCCGCCGAACGCCTCGGCGTCGAGCCCGGCTCCGCCGACCACGCCGAGAAGCTCGACTACGTGCGAGCCACCATGGGCGAGTCCAAGATCTCCGTCTTCCGGCACCTCTTCGGCGACGAGGACCGGGCCCAGCAGGCCAACACCGCCTTCGAGGAGGCGTACGGCGAACTCGTCGACGGCGGCCGCATCGCCCCGCTCCCCGGCGCCCGCGAGGCCATCGAACGGCTCAAGGGCGAGGGCCGGACCGTGGTCCTGTCCACCGGATTCGCCCGCACCACCCAGGACGCGATCCTGGCCGCGCTCGGCTGGCAGGACCTGGTCGACCTGACCCTCTGCCCGGCCGACGCGGGCGGGCGCGGCCGCCCCTACCCGGACATGGTCCTCGCCGCCTTCCTGCGCACCGGCGCCGTCGACGGCGTCCAGCAGGTCGTCGTCGCGGGCGACACCTCGTACGACATGCTCAGCGGGGTGCGCTCCGGGGCCGGGATCGTCGCGGGGGTGCTCACCGGAGCCCACGGCAAGGACCAGCTGGCCCGCAACGGCGCCACGCATGTGCTCGGCTCGGTCGCCGAGCTCCCGGACCTGATCGCGCGGGCCGAGGCATGACCGGCGGAGAGCGGTCCGTCCGCAGCGGAATCAGGTTCGACCAGGTCAGCGTCGCGTACGGCGGGAACATCGTCCTCGACCGGCTCGATCTGACCGTCGAACCCGGCGAGGTCATGGCCCTGCTCGGCCCCTCCGGGTCCGGCAAGACCACCGCCCTGCGCGCCGTCGCCGGATTCGTGCGGCCCGCCTCGGGCCGGGTGTACCTCGGCGACCGCGACGTCACCGGGCTGCCGCCGCACCAGCGCGGCATCGGCATGGTCGTCCAGCAGTACGCCCTCTTCCCGCACATGCGGGTCCAGGACAACGTCGCCTTCGGCCTCAAGGCCCGCAAGGCCGCGAAGGACGGGATTCCCGAACGGGTTGCCGAGGCCCTCGAAATGGTCGGCATGGCGGCCTACGCCAAGCGCTACCCGCGCGAACTGTCCGGCGGCCAGCAGCAGCGCGTGGCCATCGCCCGCGCGCTCGCCATCCGGCCCGGTGTCCTGCTGCTCGACGAACCGCTCTCCGCCCTCGACGCCCAGCTGCGCTCCGGAATGCTCGCCGAACTGGCGCGGCTGCACCGGGAGTTGCCGGACGTCTCCATCCTGTACGTCACCCATGACCAGGTCGAGGCGCTCACCCTCGCCGACCGGATCGCGGTCATGGACAAGGCGAGGCTCCAGGACTGCGGCACCCCGCAGGACCTGTACCGCCGCCCGCGCACCGAGTTCACCGCCTCGTTCGTCGGCAACGCGAACCTGCTGCCGGTCACCGTCGCCGACGGCGCCGGCACCGTCGACTTCGCCGGCCGCGCACTCGACGTACCGACCGGCGAGGTGTCCCGGGGCGCCACCGCCACCCTGTGCGTCCGGCCCCACCTGGTCGGGCTCGGCGACGGACCCAACGCGCTGGACGGCACCATCGCCGAGGTCCAGTGGCGCGGCTCCACCCACCGCCTGTACGTCGACGTCGACGGCCACCGGGTCAAGGCGGACCTGAAGGAGCTGCGCGAGACACCGGCGCTCGGCGACCGGGTCACGCTGCACTTCGCGGCCGAGGACGCGGTGCTGCTGCCCGCGGGCGCGGCGCCGGGAGCCGGGGGAGGGGCCGATGGCTAGCACCGCGCAGTCCGCCGCACCGGTCATCGGCGGCGCGACGGCCCCCCGTCAGCGCACCGGCGGGAGCAAGCAGCCGGACCCGTCCGGCCCGCAGGCCCCGGCCCGCGAGGCCCGCCGCGTCCCCCGCTTCGTCTGGGCGCTGCCGCCCGTCGCCGTCCTCGCGCTCGTCTTCCTCTACCCGCTGGCCCTCGTCGTCCAGCAGTCCGTCAGCCCGGACGAGGGCGGCACCTCGATCGCCCCGTACGGCGAGGTGTTCGCCTCCGAATCGTTCCGCTCGGCGCTGACCACCACCGTCTGGCTGGCGGTCGGCTCCACGGTCGGATGCCTGGTGCTGGGCTTCGTCCTGGCCATGATCATCGCGTTCGTGCCGTTCCCCGGCGGCCGGGCGGTCGCCAAGTTCATCGACGTCTTCCTCTCCTTCCCGTCGTTCCTGATCACGCTCGCCCTGCTGTTCATCTACGGCAACGTCGGCATGGCCAACGGCGTCTGGACGGACCTCACCGGGGCAGCCAGTGGCCCCTTCGACTTCCTCACCACCCCATGGGGCGTGCTGCTCGCCGAGATCACCTACTTCACACCCTTCGTGATGCGCCCGCTGCTCGCCGCGTTCTCGCAGCTCGACAGCGCGCAGTTGGAGGTGGCGTCCTCGCTGGGCGCGAAGCCGGCCCGGATCGTGCGGCAGGTGATCCTCCCCGAGGCGCTCCCCGCGCTCGCCGCCGGCGGCAGCCTCGTCCTCGTGATGTGCCTCAACGAGTTCGGCATCGTGCTGTTCACCGGCGCGAAGGGCGTCACGACCCTGCCGATGCTCGTCTACAGCAAGGCGATCCTGGAGTCCGACTACCCGGCGGCCTGTGTCGTCGCCGTCGTCAACATCGCGATCTCCGTCGGCCTCTACAGCCTGTATCGGATGGTGAGCCGCCGTGTTGGTGCATAGCCGTACGGGGAAATGGGCCACCTGGGCCGTGTTCTTCGTGCTCTTCGTCCCGCTGTTCGCGGTGCCGCTGCTGGTCATCCTCGCCGCGTCGTTCACCACCAACTGGTCCGGCGCCTTCCCCTCCGGGCCGACCACCGAGCACTACGCGGCGGCGACCGGCGGCGACTCGCTCCAGGCGCTGACCACCAGCCTGATCACGGCCGTCAGCGCCAGTCTGCTCGCCCTGACCATCGGCTCCTGGGCCGCGCTGGCCGCCGCCTCGCTGCGCAGGCGCGGCAGGAGGTTCCTCGACGCGCTGTTCATGCTGCCGGTCGCCGTGCCGTCGGTGGTCGTCGGGCTCGCCGTGCTCGTCGCGTTCAGCAAGCCGCCGATGCTGCTGAACGGGACGAGCTGGATCGTGATCCTGGCGCACACCATTCTTGTCACGGCGTTCGCCTATTCGTCGGTTTCGGCGGCAATAGTGCGTCTCGACCCGATGTACGAGCAGGCGGCGGCCAGTCTGGGCGCCCGCCCCGGTTACGTCCTGTGGCGCATCAAGCTGCCGCTCCTGCTGCCGTCCCTCACGGCGGCGGCGGGGCTCTGCTTCGCGCTGTCCATGGGCGAGTTGAGCGCCACGATGATGCTCTACCCGCCGGACTGGACACCGCTCCCGGTGCAGATCTTCGCGGCCACCGACCGTGGCTCGCTCTTCACCGGCGCGGCCGTCGCCGTGGTCCTGATGGGAACGACGCTGCTCGTGCTGCTCGGCGTCTCCCGGATCCGCACCAGAGCCTCGTACCGCTGATCCGCCAATACCTCCCCGTACCGACCTCCGGCCGGCTTCCGGCCGACATCCAGGAGATACGACTGCCATGCGCAAGAACCACCTCAAGCCCATAGCCGCCGTCACCGGCTGCCTCGCCCTCGCCGCCACCCTCTCCGCCTGCGGCGGCTCCTCGGCCGCCTCCGACGAGAAGGTCGTCACCGTCTACAGCGCCGACGGCCTCAAGGGCGAGAACGGCGACGGCTGGTACGACAAGGTGTTCAAGGACTTCGAGAAGAAGACCGGCATCAAGGTCAAGTACGTGGAGGGCGGCTCCGGCGAGATGGTGCAGCGCGCCGTCCGCGAGAAGTCCAACACCCAGGCGGACGTCCTGGTCACCCTGCCGCCGTTCATCCAGCAGGCCGACAGCAAGGGCCTCCTCGCCGCGTACGCCCCGGCCGGCTCCGACCAGGTCGACGGCGCCGACAAGGCGTCCGACTCGAAGTGGACCTCGGTCGTCAACAACTACTTCGGCTTCATCTACAACAAGAAGGAACTGAAGTCGGCGCCCGCCACCTGGGAGGAGCTGCTCGACGGAAAGTTCAAGAACAAGATCCAGTACTCCACCCCCGGGGTCGCCGGCGACGGCACCGCCGTACTCATCAAGGCCATGCACGACTTCGGCGGCAAGGAGCCGGCGATGGCGTACCTGAAGAAGCTCCAGGCCAACAACGTCGGCCCGTCCGCCTCCACCGGCAAGCTGGCCCCCAAGGTCGACAAGGGCGAGCTGCTCGCCGCCAACGGCGACGTCCAGATGAACTTCGCGCAGTCCAAGGACATGCCGAACCTCGGCATCTGGTTCCCCGCGAAGCAGGGCGGCAAGTCCACCACCTTCGCCCTGCCGTACGCCGCCGGGCTGGTGAACAAGGCCCCGCACAGCGCCAACGGCAAGAAGCTGCTCGACTTCATGCTCTCCGAGCAGGCCCAGAAGGACGTCAGCGCGGTCGGCGGCGGCTTCTCCGCCCGCAAGGACGTCAAGGGCGCCGACGCCAACGCCATCGAGCTGGCGAAGCTGATGGATGGGGTGGAGGTCTTCGAGCCCGACTGGTCGGACATCGGCACCAACCTGGACAGCTACGTCGAGGCCTGGAAGTCGGCCACCGGCAGCTGACCGTTGCCGGAGGATTCACGGCGCGGGTATGGACCTCCGACGGATCATCGCGAAAAGATAACGGGTCTAGTCCCGCGTTCAACTCCCCGTCCCAGGGCGGGGAGTTGGGCGTGTGCCCCCACGCCTCGACGGAGGACCCCGTGACCACAGGCATGTCCCGCCGCACCCTCCTCATGAGCGCGGCCGCCCTCGCCGCCGCCGCCGGACCGCTCGCCGCTGCCACCACCGCACGGGCCGCGGTCCGTACCCCCAAGGTCCTGGTCATCGGCCTGGACGGAGCCCTGCTGAACCGGATCAAGGACGCGGACGCACCGAATCTCGACGCCCTGATGGCCTCCGGACTCACCTCGGTCAGCCCGCTCTACGCCAACCCGATGGCGCCCACCCTCTCCGGCCCCGGCTGGTCCACGATCATCACCGGCGTCTGGCCCGACAAGCACCGCGTCAAGGACAACGCCTTCACCGGCCACGCCTTCGCGCAGTACCCCGACTTCCTCACCCGCATCGAGACCGCGAAGCCGGGGCTGTCGACGTACGCCGTCGCCTCCTGGAACCCGGTCACCGACACGATCTTCTCCGCGAAGGTCGACACCCGGGTCTCCACCCCGGAAGCCGAGTACGACACCGGCACCACCAGCAGAGCCGTCGCCGAACTGGCCGGCGGCAACCGGGACGCGGTCTTCGTCCACCTCGACAACGTCGACCACGCCGGACACAGCCACGGCGCCGCGAGCAAGCAGTACCTGGACGCCATCCACGGCGTCGACGCCCAGGTCGGGCAGCTGGTCGCCGCCGTACGGGGCCGCGCCACCCACGCCTCCGAGGACTGGCTCATCATGATCACCGCCGACCACGGGCACACCGACGCGGGCGGTCACGGAGGCTCCAGCGCGGCCGAACGGCAGACCTTCCTCATCGCGAGCGGCGGCTCCGTCACCCCGGGCTCCACCCGGTACGACATCAAGATGCCGGACGTCGCCGCCTCCGCCCTCGCCCACCTCGGCATAGCCGTCGACCCGGCCTGGGGCCTGGACGGCCGCCCGCTCCAGCAGCCCGTCCCCGACGCCTTCGACGCGCTGCGCCCGCAGCTGGGCACCCGCGTCGACGAGACGGGAATCGGCGCCGCGGTCGTCGGCTTCACCCACACCCCGCCGCCCGGCTGGTCGATCGACAACAGCGCGATGGGCACCGGCGGAGTCACCGAATGGCGCGGCTGGACCTTCACCACCGACGAGTTCTGGACCTCCGCCGAGCGCGACCAGTGGCGCGAGACCAACGTCCGGGCCCGGAACGTCTTCGCGGTCGCCGACGGCGACGAATGGGTCGACAAGAGCTTCACGGGCACCTTCGACTCCACCCTGGTCAGCCCGGCCTGGCCGGTCACCGGAGGCCGCACCGCCACCCTCGCCTACACCACCCACTACCGTCAGGAAGCCCCGCAGAAGGGCGAGGTCCTCGTCTCCTACGACGGGGGCACCCCGGCCGTCGTGAAGACGTACACCTCCGACACCGTCGCGAAGACCGAATCGCTCACCCTCCAGGTCCCGGCCGGAGCCACCACCGCACGGGTCCGCTTCCGGTACACCGGCGGCAACAACTGGTTCTGGGCGGTCGACGGAGTGACCCTCGCACCCGCGTGATCCGGCCGTTCCGGCATGTCGAACGAACGGCCTAAAATCGGGGGCGTCGGCGCTGCACAACGCGGTGCCGCCGGCGTCCCCGCACACGGCGTACGGCAGGAGTCCCACACATGGCAGAGCGCAAGCCGATCTCGTCCTGGCTCACCGACATGGACGGAGTCCTGATCCACGAGGGGACACCGATCCCCGGAGCGGATGCCTTCATCAAGCGGTTGCGTGACTCGGGACTGCCCTTCCTGGTCCTCACCAACAACTCCATCTACACCGCCCGCGACCTGCACGCCCGGCTGAACCGCATGGGCCTGGACGTGCCGGTGGAGAACATCTGGACCTCCGCCCTGGCCACGGCCCAGTTCCTGGACGACCAGCGGCCCGGCGGCACGGCGTACGTCATCGGCGAGGCCGGCCTCACCACCGCCCTGCACGACATCGGCTACGTCCTCACCGACCACGAACCCGACTACGTGGTCCTCGGCGAGACCCGCACGTACAGCTTCGAGGCGCTCACCAAGGCGATCCGGCTGATCAACGGCGGCGCCCGCTTCATCTGCACCAACCCCGACGAGACCGGCCCGTCCGCCGAGGGCCCGCTGCCCGCCACCGGGTCCGTCGCCGCCCTCATCACCAAGGCCACCGGCAAGGCCCCGTACTTCGCGGGCAAGCCCAACCCGCTGATGATGCGCACCGGGCTCAACGCGATCGGCGCCCACTCCGAGTCCAGCGCCATGATCGGCGACCGGATGGACACCGATGTGCTGGCCGGCCTGGAGGCGGGGATGCAGACCTTCCTGGTCCTCACCGGTCTCACCACGGTCGCCGACATCGACAAGTACCCCTTCCGGCCGTCCACGGTCGTCGACTCGATCGCCGACCTGGTCGGTCTCGTCGACGCGGGCTGAGCCCGGCGGGGCACGGCCGCCAAGGGGGCGGGGGAGGGTTCCGGGCGGTCCGCGCGGACCCGTCCCCCGAGCTCCTGCGGATGCGGAATCCCTCCGGAGGCGTGAACCTGCACTGAGGAGGTTCACGATGCGTTCCACAACCCTCACGTTCTGTGCCGCCGCGGTGATCGCGGCGACCCTGGTGCCGGCCTCCGCCGCACTGGCCGACTCCGACTCCGATTCCGAGTCCGCCCAGGAGAAAGGCCGCACCTCCCTGACGGTGACCCCGGCCTCCGTCGGGCCGGGCGGTGAGATGGATCTGCGGCTGGAGGGCTGCGAGGGCCGTGAGGCCACGGGCGAGTCCGAGGTCTTCGTCTCCGAGGCGCGCTTCTCGCCCGCCGCGGACGGTGGCCTCTTCGCAGAGGCCCGGATCAGCTCGGACGCCTCCCCGGGCGAGCACGGCATCCGGATCACTTGCAAGGACGACAAGGCCGACAAGGGTGGCGAGGCCGACAAGGGCGCCGAGGCCGCCGGCACGGTCACCGTCATCGACCGGGGGCGGGCCACCCCGCTCGCCCCGGTCGCCGCGGGCGGCGGCGGCACCGCCCTGTTCACCGACCGGGAGGCCGAGCAGCAGGGCCCCGGTACCGTCCACGCGTTGATCGGTCTTGCCCTGGCCGCCGTCGCGGCCGTCGCCGTCGCGTTCCGCAGCGCGCGCCGCCGCCGTCCGGTCTCGGACTGACATGTCCGCCCCGGACAGCACCGCGGGCCACGGCAGGCTGCTCGCCGGAGTGGTCTGGGCCGTCCTGCTGCTCGGCCTGTGGTTCTGGGGCCGCGGCATCACCGACGGCTCCGGCGCCGGCTCCGCCCCGACCACCGGCGACATCGCCGCGGTGGGGCGCCCCCTCGGCGTACCGATGCCCCCGCCGCACGACCCGATCGAGGGCGCGGCGCCGGAGCGGATCGAGATCCCGTCGATCGGCGTCGAGGCACCCGTGGTCGCCCGTGGCCTGGACAAGGACGGGGCGATCGAACCGCCCTCGTTCGAAAAGGCCCAGACCGTCAGCTGGTACGAAGGCGGCGCCGAGCCCGGCGCGAAGGGCCCCGCCCTCATGGTCGGCCATGTCGACACCGAGACCAGGCCGGCCGTCTTCTACGGGCTGAGCGCGGCCCGCCCCGGCGCCAAGGTCGAGATCACCCGCGCCGACGGAACCGTCGCCGAATTCACCGTCGACGACGTCCAGGTCTTCACCCGGGCGCGCTTCGACGCCGACAAGGCGTACGGCCCGCGCAAGGCCGGCCGGGCGGAGCTCCGCCTGATCACCTGCGGCGGCACCTTCGACCGGGCGACGCACTCGTACGACGCGAATGTCGTCGTCTCGGCCTACCTGACCGGCGAGAAGTCCACGGGCGACCACGACTGAAGCCGAACCCCCTTGGTGTGGACGGATTCTGACGGAGCGTCGATAGCCGCTCACTCCTGGCGTTCGGGAGATGCGGACACCCTAGAGGCCGAGGCGAGGGGCCTCACGCAGGCGGCCGGGAAGGCGGGCCGGGAGGCGCTGCTGGTCCTCTACAACATCCCGCACCGCGACTGCGGACAGTTCTCCAGGGGCAACGCCGGCTGGCGCACCCCCGACGCGCTCCACGAGTCGCTGCGCCGCGTGGGCATCGGGGCGGCCGACGGCTTCGCCGTCAACGTCTCCAACTTCCAGACCACACGGGCCAGTACGGAGTCCGGCAAGCAGCTCTCGGCGAAGGTCGGAGGCAAGCCGTTCGTCATCGACGTCAGCCGCAACGGCAACGGCCCCTACCGGGGCGGCGCTCCGGGGGAGAACTGGTGCAACCCGCCCGGCCGGGCGCTGGGCGAGGCGCCGACCACCGACACGGGCGACGGACTGGTCGACGCCTACCGCACCCGGTACGGCCGGCCGGGGCCGGGCCCGGTCAGTGGCCCGGCGAGCCGGCTTTAGTGCTCGTAGTCGTAACGCGGCAGCGTCTCCTCCGGCTGCCGGCGTCGTTTCCCGGGTGTCGGCTGTGCCGGTATCCGGGGCAGGGTGGTCCGGGAAAGTCGTTGTTCTGCCGGGCGCCTGTCGGCGTCGACGTCATGGGTCATCCCCCTGCACGCATGGTCGGTGCGTGAATGGTCGGTCGTCTCGTCCGCGGCGATTCCCCGTCGGTCGCCGCGGCCGACATGATTGGCGGGCGGTCATCCGCTCGGCCACGGAACGCCGCCCTTCCGGTCCGTCTCTGATGCCCCCCTCGACACCAGTCCCCGAGCGGGGCCCCACCCCGCGTTGCGGACAACCGGATCTTCCCTCTCTGCAGCCCCAACTGCACGGCTCATCAGCCTGGTTGGGGCCGATGGCCCATGGGCAGGTTGTCCGACCCCGGTCCCGACCGCAAGGGTGAAACGGGTGGGTTGCCAGTCATGCGTACGATTTGTGGCCCCCTTGCGGAGGGGGCGTGCGAGGGCGCATGAAAACGGACTTCGCGCCGCTGGGTGACCGGACGGTGACGCTGTGGCAGCTGTGCGAAGACTGTGCGGCGCCTGTGCGGGTAGTGGTTAAAGGTGGCGCCGTGGGCGGCGTCATGGAGTGGAGGCCCGGCGCGAGGCTTCGGTGCGGGAAGCTTCGGCGTGAGGGGTTCGCGAACGAGCAAAGCCCCCTCACGCGTGGTGAGGGGGCTTTGACCCTGCGTGCGCCGCCAGGGACTCGAACCCCGGACCCGCTGATTAAGAGTCAGCTGCTCTAACCAACTGAGCTAGCGGCGCCTGCTGACCTGGAGAACTCTACCCGAAGCCGGGGGGTGCTCCTGACCATTTACCGTCCATCGCGGCCTGTCGGATGGTCGTTTTTTCTCTTCTGTCCGTCAAAATGCGATATGTCAGGAGAGTTGAGACACTGGCGCCCGTGCAGATGCGCCCAAAGATCTTGACGAGTGCGGAGGGGAATCGCATGACTGTGCCGGCTTTCGAGGAGTACGTGCCCGCCATCAACTGCACCTGTGCGGGGTGCGCCGCGCAGCGGCGGACCGCCGCCAGCGCACTGCCCATGCGGTACGGAGGTCATCCGGCCGCACACGGCGCCCGCCGCGCCCTGGTGCTGGCCACCGCCGCCGGAGTGGTGCTGAGCAGCGGCGTAGCCGAGGCGGCGAGCGCCGCGAGCGCGACGGGTGCGACGGGCGACCGGACGGCGGAGGCGACCGGAACCGCCCCGGCCGACACGGACGGGGACAGCCCGCAGGGCGGGCCCGGACCGCTGCGCGGCGGTGGCGCCGCGGGCCCGCCCTCGTCCACGACCACCACGCCCAAGCTGCGCAAGAGCAGTCGGACCGACATCGTCAACCGCGCGAAGAAGTGGGTGTCCGCGAAGGTTCCGTACAGCATGACCAAGTACTGGGCGGACGGTTACCGGCAGGACTGCTCCGGCTACGTCTCGATGGCCTGGAACCTGCCCGGCAACGAGTGGACCGGCAGCCTCGCCGAGTTCGGCAAGAAGATCGCGCGGGAGAAGCTCCAGCCCGGCGACATCCTGCTCTTCCACAATCCGGCCGACCCCTCGAAGGGCTCCCACGTCACGATCTTCGGCGGCTGGACCGACTACACGCACACCCATTACACGGCGTACGAGCAGACGAAGCCGCACGCCCGCAAGAAGAAGACGCCCATGGCGTACTGGACCAACTCCGGCAACTACGTCGCCTACCGCTACAAGGGCCTCATCAGCGGGAGCGCCGGCAGCGGTTCGTCTGTGAAGTCGTTCCCGGGCGCCGCGAAGTTCGGCCCCGGTACGAGCAACACGTATGTCACCGAGCTCGGCAGGATGCTCGTGGAGCGGGGCGGCAAGCGCTTCTACAAGGTCGGCCCCGGTCCCGGCTGGGGCGATGCCGACCGGCGGGCGACCCAGGCGTTCCAGAAGGCCCAGGGCTGGAAGGGCAAGGAGGCGGACGGCATCCCCGGCCCCGACACCTGGCGGCTCCTGGCGAACGGAACCGGCCATGACATCCCCGGCACCGGAAAGGGGAGCGGGGGCGGAAGCGGAACGGGAGCCGGCCACGGCGAGTCGAAACCGGGTTCGAAGTTCCCCGGGCGGGGCTATTTCCGGCCCGGTCAGTCCAACAGCCATGTCGACAGGCTCGGCAAGCAGTTGGTGAAGAAGGGCTTCGGCAAGCACTACACCTCGGGGCCGGGGCCCCGGTGGACCGAGGCGGACCGGCGGAACGTCGAGGCCTTCCAACGGGCTCAGGGCTGGCGGGGCGGAGCGGCCGACGGCTACCCCGGCCCGGAGACCTGGCGGCGACTCTTCGGGTGACACGACGCACATGACGGAGGCGGGTATGCGATCCACGGTGTCGGACAGCTCCGGAACCCCGGAGGACGGCGGGCGGCGGGAGAAGGAGCGGGGACCGGTCCGGGCGACGGGCCCGGACGAGCCCGCCGGGGCGGCGGATCCGGTTCCGGCCCCGGGGGGCGGTGAGGGGCCGGACACGGGGGGCGGTGAGGGGCCGGACACGGGGCCGGATCCCGGGCCGGACTCCGTGGTCGACCTCGTGCTGGATCTGGTCCCGGGCGAGGACCGGGATCCGGGGCTCGGCGCGACATCGGCCGCGGTGTCGGTGTCGCTCCCGGTGGCGGGCGCCGTATCCGCGCCGGTGCCGGGTGGGTCGGTGGCGGGCACTGATACGCCTCCCCGGCGCCGCACGGCCCCCGACGCCGTCTTCGACTCGCTCCCCGTCTCCGGGGGCGGCGGGGCCGAACAGTCCGGCGACCCGCTGTGGGGGGCCGGGGGGCGGTACCACGCGGTCATCGTCAACGAGCGGACCGCGTCCATCCCCGTGCATCTGCTCTTCCGCGAGGACGCCGAGGGCGCCGAGCGCGCCGACGCGACGGCGTTTCCTGCCGACACGACCGCGCTCCCCGCCGGTGTGCTGCGACGGGGAGCCGGTGGCGACCGGCCGCAGCCGGGGGTGCGGCGCCCGCCGGTGCCCAAGGGGCCCCAGGTGCGGCCCCCGACCCGGCCGGCACCGGTCGGTGATCCACGGCTCGCCGAGCGGCCGGGCCCCGCCCTCCCCGGCTGGCTCGCGCTGCTCGTCGCACTGGCCGGGTCCGCCGCCTGCGGCGCCGTGCTCTGGCGGATCGGCGTGCTGCCCGCCGCCGTGCTCGCCCGGTTCGGGATCGGCTCGCACCCGTACGACGGGATCGGCCTCGGCGCCTGGGCGGCGCTCGCCGCGCTGGCGTCGGTGGTGCTCTTCGCACTCGGCGGCCTGAGCCGCGGACGGGTGGGGTACGCCTGGGTGCTGACGCTGTTCGGCGAGTACCGGGGGAGCGTGCGGCGGACCGGGCTGATGTGGATCAGCCCCCTGCTGCTGCGCCGCCGGGTCGACGTGCGCCTGCGGCACTGGCGCAGCGAACCGCTCCCCGCCGTGGACGCCAACGGCACGGCGCTGCGCGTCGTCGTCCTCGTGGTGTGGCGGATCAAGGACACCGTGCGGGCGGCGCTCGGGGTCGCCGACCACGAGGCGTATCTGCGCGAGCAGGTCGAGGCGGCGATGGCCCGGGTCCTCTCGCAGCTGCCCGCCGACGCCTTCCACGAGGACGCGCACACCCTGCGCAACGCCGAGGCGGTCGGCGACGCGCTGACCCGGATGCTGAAGGCGGACTGCGAGCCGGTCGGCATCGAGGTGTACTCGGCCCAGCCGACCGGGATCGAGTACGCGCCGGAGGTCGCCGCAGCCATGCAGCGCCGCCGGATCGCGGCCATCGACGCCAGGCACCGGGACAGCGTCTTGACTTCGGTGGTCGACGCGGTCGACGACACGGTCAACCGGCTGACCGCGCGGGGCATCGTGGAGCTGGACGACTACGAACGGAAGTCCCTGGTCAAGGACTTGACGGTGGCCTTCTACACCGGACGCAGCGGCGGGGAGGGCGCCTGAGGGCCCCGGGGGAGGCCGTGCGGCCAAGCGGAATCCGACTCTCATTGGTCTGGACATGTTCATATCCCGTCAATAATCTAAGTCTTGGTCTAGACCGCAGAACCGCAAGAAGCGCGCGCAGCACGGCTCATGGAACCTCCCCCACGTTCTTGAGGAGCACAGCAATGCGTAAAAGGGCAAGCGCGGCCGTGGTCGGCCTGGCCATCGCGGGCGTCTCGATGTTCGCGACCGGCAGTGCCGGCAGCCACGGCTACACCGACAACCCCATCAGCCGCCAGAAGCTCTGTGCCAACGGCACGGTGACGGGCTGCGGCAACATCCAGTGGGAGCCGCAGAGCGTCGAGGGCCCGAAGGGCTTCCCGGCGGCGGGTCCGGCCGACGGCAAGATCTGTTCCGGCGGTCATGGCGAGTTCGCGCAGCTGGACGACCCGCGCGGCGGCAACTGGCCCGCCACCCAGGTCACCGCCGGCCAGGGCTTCAGCTTCCGCTGGCAGTTCACCGCGCGCCACGCCACGACGGACTTCCGCTACTACATCACCAAGGACGGCTGGGACCCCACCAAGCCGCTCACCAGGGCAGACCTGGAATCGCAGCCCTTCATGACGGTGCCGTACGGCGGCAAGCAGCCCCCGGCGACCCTGACCCAGCAGGGCACCATCCCCACCCAGAAGAGCGGGAAGCACATCATCCTGAGCGTCTGGAACATCGCTGACACATCGAACGCGTTCTATGCCTGCTCCGATGTTCAGTTCTGACGTGTAGTCAATTATCGTGCGGCGCCATGAGGAGCGCAGGCACCGTTGCGGAGCTCGTACAGCGCCAATGGGGCGACCGCCGGCCCGGACTGAGATACCAGGACACCGTTCTCAGCCATCACCAGGTCGCCTCCGGCGCTGCCGCACGGGCCGCGCTCCTGGCGGATCTGCTGTCGGCGGGCGGCGAACCGCACATCGGGGTGCTGCTGGACAACACCCCTGAATTCCCACTCTGGTTGAGCGCGGCGGCCCTGGCCGGGGCCGCCGTGGCCGGGATCAACCCGACCCGGCGCGGCGCCGAACTGGCCCGCGACATCCTGCACACCGACTGCCGGGTCCTGGTCACCGAACGCGCCCACCTGCCGCTGCTCGACGGCCTGGACCTGCCGGGCGTCCGGATGCTGGTGACCGACACCGACGCGTACGCCGAACTCCTGGCCCCGTACGCCGGAGCCGGACCGGGCGACACGGCCCGCACGGGCGTCGGGCCCACGACCCGGATGCTGCTCTACTTCACCTCCGGATCGACCGGCGCGCCCAAGGCGGCGATCTGCACCCAGGGACGGCTGGCGGCGGCCGGGCAGTCGCTCGTCGACCACTTCGGCGTCCGGCGCGAGGACGTCCACTACATCTGCATGCCGATGTTCCACGGCAACGCGGTGATCGCCGACTGGGCGCCCGCCCTGGCAGCCGGGGCCGCCGTCGCGCTGCGCCGCCGCTTCTCGGCCTCCGGATTCCTCGACGACGTACGGGCGCACGGGGCGACGTACTTCACCTATGTCGGCCGCGCCGTGCAGTACCTGCTGGCCACCCCCGAGCGCCCGGACGACCGCGAGCACCCGCTGCGGCTCGGCTTCGGCACCGAGGCCGGTGCGGTGGACGCGGCCCGGTTCCGGGAGCGGTTCGGGGTGCGGCTGGTCGAGGGCTACGGCTCCTCCGAGGGCGGCGCGGCGGTCCAGCGGACCCCCGACACCCCGGAGCGGGCGATCGGGAAGGCGTCGGCCCGCGACGATCTCGCGGTCGTGGACCCGGAGACCGGCGAGGAGCGGCCCGCCGCCGTCTTCGACGGGGCGGGCCGGCTGACCAACGGGGCCGAGGCGATCGGTGAACTGGTCAACCGGGGGCACACGCCCTTCGAGGGTTACTGGCGCAACGAGGAGGCGGAGGCCCAGCGGGTGCGCGGCGGCTGGTACTGGACCGGGGACCTCTTCTTCCGGGACGCCGAAGGCTTCCTCTACTTCGCGGGCCGCACCGACGACCGGCTGCGGGTGGACAGCGAGAACCTGGCCGCCGCGATGATCGAGAACATCCTGGCCCGCTGGGAGGACGCGGCCGCCGTTGCGGTCTACGCGGTGCCGGACCCGGTGGCCGGGGACCAGGTGATGGCGGCGCTCGCCCTGCGGGAGGGGGCCGCCTTCGACCCGTCCGCCTTCGCCGCGTTCCTCGCCGCGCAGCCGGACCTGGGTACGAAGATGGCCCCCCGCTTCGTACGGATCGTCCCGGCGATGCCGGTGACGGCGACGAACAAGGTGCACCGCGTGCGGCTGCGCCAGGAGGGGTTCTGGTCCGTGGGACCCGTGTGGTGGAACGGGGCCGGCGCCGGGTACGAGCCGTTCGGCGACGGGCAGTTGAGCGCTCTGCTGCGTGAGTACGAGGCACACGGGCGTGCCGATTTCTGTTCCCGGCCGCCGGACGGACCGAATGCACCGGACGGGCCCGGGGCGCAGGCCCGTCCGGCGATCGAGGACACAGCGGCGAGGAGGGTGGGCCCGCACTAGTTCGCCAGGGCCGGCTCCTTCTGCGCGGCCGCCTCCGCGACCCCCGCGTCCCCCGTCCTGCGCAGCAGTACCGCGGCCAGCACCGCCCCCGCCAGCAGCAGCGCCGCTCCCGCGACCGAGGCGTACTGCATGCTGTGCACGAAGGCCTCCCGGCCGACCGAGATCAGCGAACCGTCACCCGTGGCCACCGCACCGGCGAGGGTCTTGCGGGCGGTCTCCGGGGCGGAGTCCGGCATGTCCGCGGTGTAGATCGCGGTGGCCACCGCGCCCAGCAGGGCCATGCCCATCGCACCGCCGAACTCCTGGCCGGTCTCCAGCAGCGAGGCCGCCGAACTGGCCTTCGCCGGCGGGGCCGTGGACAGCGCCAGGTCCGACACGAGCGCCATCACGGTGACGATGCCGCTGCTCATCACGGCGCAGCCGCCGAGCAGCAGCCACAGGGAGTCCGTACCGGTCAGGGCGAGGACGGCGAAGCCGGCGGCGGCGATGACGAAACCGGCGCAGATCACCCGGGCGCGGTCGGTGCGCTGGGCGATCGCCGTGGCCGTCGGGGCCGCGGCGCCCACCGCCAGGGACGGTGCCAGGCTCCACAGCGCGGCCTCCATCGTGCTCATGCCGAGCACCGACTGGAGGTACTGCGTGGTGAAGAACGAGGAGCCCATCATGGCGAACGCGGCCAGCGCGTTCAGCCCGATCCCGGCGGCGAAGCCGCGGTGGCGGAAGAGTTCCCGGCTGATCATCGCGTCGGAGCGGCCGCGCTGGCGGCGGACGAAGAACAGACCGACGACCAGCCCCGCGGCGATGATCAGCGCGTTTCGCACATCGAGCCCATGGGCGGCGCTCTCCTTGACGCCGTAGACCACCGGCAGCACGGACCCCATCGACAGTGGCACGCTCAGGAAGTCGAACCGTCCGGGGTCCGGGTCCTTGAACTCCGGGACCAGCACCGGCACCAGAACCAGCAGCAGCACCATGGCCGGCACATTGATCAGGAAGACCGAGCCCCACCAGAAGTGCTCCAGCATGACCCCGCTGAGCACCGAGCCGAGCGCGATCCCGCCCGCCATGGCGCCCGACCAGATCCCCACGGCCCGGCCGCGCTGCCGCTCGTCGCGGAACATGTTCCGTACCAGCCCCATGGTCGACGGCATCAGCGTCGCCCCGCCGACCCCGAGCAGGGCGCGGGCCGCGATCAGCATCTCGGGGCTGTCGGCGTACGCGGCGGCGACGGACGCGGCACTGAACGCGAGCGCGCCCAGGAGCAGCAGCTTGCGACGGCCGATCCGGTCGCCGAGCGAGCCCATCGTGATGAGCAGGCCGGCCAGGGCGAAGGCGTACACATCGAAGATCCAGAGCTGCTGGGTGGCGCTGGGGGCGAGGTCCCGGTCGATGGACGGGATCGCGAAGAAGAGGACGGAGATGTCCATCGAGACGAGGAGGAGGGGCAGCAGGAGGACCACGAAGGCGGTCCATTCCCGGCGGCCGGCGAGGTGGCCGCGCTCGGCGGTGGTGCTCGTAGCGTTCGTCATGCCAGGAAATGTACGAGCGTTTAAAACGCTTGTCTAGCACGAGTGTGTAAAACGTTCGTACATCTCGATGGGCAGCAAAAAACGCACTGGGCGGTCCACGTGTGTACGTGAACCGCCCAGTGCGTTGTCTGTGCGCCGCCAGGGACTCGAACCCCGGACCCGCTGATTAAGAGTCAGCTGCTCTAACCAACTGAGCTAGCGGCGCTTGCTGACTCGAAAATAATACCTGGTCCGGAGGGGTGCTGATGACACCCCCGCCGGGAGCCCCCGCCGGGTGGGCCTAGAGCGCCATCGACAGGAGCACCGGAGCCGCCCGCCGGTTCAGCGTGTCCGCCGCCGAGCGCAGGCGGTGCGCGTCCTCGATCGGCAGCGACAGCGCCAGACAGCCCGCCGACGACCCGGCCGTCAGCGGCACCGCCGCGCACACCGTGCCGACCGCGTACTCCTGGAGGTCGAGCACCGGGACCGTCGCCGGCTGGCTGTCCAGCTTGGAGAAGAGCACCTTCTCGTTGGTGATCGTCCGCGAGGTGAGCCGGGGTGTCCTGTGGCGCGCGATGTGGTCCCGGCGGCCGTCCTGGTCGAGCTGGGCCAGCAGGCATTTGCCGGCCGCCGAGGCGTGCGCCGCCGACCGGAAGTCCACCCACTCGTTGACAGCGGGGGTGAGCGGGCCGTCGGCGTACTGCGTGACCCGGATCTCGCCGTCGACGTACCGGCTGATGTAGACCGCCGCGCCGACCGAGTCGCGCAGCTGCGCCAGCATCCGCTGGAGCCTGGACTCCAGGGCCTGTCTGCGGGCCGGGCCGGAACCGAGGAGCAGGAGCGAGGCGCCGATGACGTACGCGCCGTCGGTGACCTGCTCCACGTAGCCCTCGCGGCGCAGCGTCAGCAGCAGGGGCGTGAGGTGGCCGGTGGGCAGTCCCGTCTCGCGGGAGATCTGGGTGTCCGTCACACCGTTGCCGTGTTTGGAGACCGTTTCGAGAACACGAAGGGCGTACTGCACCGAATGGAACGGTGCGGTCGGTTCGGGCTTCAACGCCACGGTTTCCCCCTACCAGGTTGTTACCGCAAGCTCTGACCTCACGATAGCCGCCAAGGCCCCGTTCCGGGGCGGCTGTTGGCGACTCGGCGGAGCGCCCCACCCTGGTGAGCTGGGGCGCATCCGTCTGACATATGCCAAAGTCATTGGCCTTCGACAAAGGGTGAGGTCACAGCACCGCGTCGAGGAACTCGCGCGTACGTTCGTGCTCCGGGTCGGTGAAGATTTTTTCCGGCGGACCGGATTCGATCACCCGCCCGGAGTCGAACATCAGTACCTTCTTCGAGACGTCCCGGGCGAAATTCATCTCATGGGTCACGCAGAGCATGGTGATGTCGGTGTTCCTGGCGATGTCGCCCAGCAGCTCCAGCACCCCGGCCACCAGCTCCGGGTCGAGCGCCGACGTCACCTCGTCCAGCAGCAGGATCTCCGGCTCCATGGCCAGGGCGCGGGCGATGGCGACCCGCTGCTGCTGCCCCCCGGAGAGCTGGGAGGGGTGGGCGTCGATCTTCGCGGAGAGCCCGACCAGGTCGAGCAGCTCCCGGGCCCGGGTCTCCGCCTCCTCGCGGTCCTTGCCCAGCACGTTGACCGGCGCCTCGGTGATGTTCTGCAGCACCTTCATGTTGGGGAAGAGGTTGAACTGCTGGAAGACCATGCCGATCTTCTTCCGCGCCTCGCGCAGATGCTTCTCCGGCGCCGGCTTCAGCGCTCCGCCGGGCGTCCTGATGTGGGACAGCGGGCTGCCGTCCACCCAGATGACGCCGTCGCTGACCTTCTCCAGCGTCATCAGCAGCCGCAGGATGGTGGTCTTGCCCGAGCCGCTGGGCCCGATCAGGGTGACGTGCTCACCGCGCCGCACCGAGAAGTTCAGCCGGTCCAGGACCACATGGTCGCCGTACCGCTTCACGACGTCGTCGAAGCGGACCAGCGGATGGCCGGTCTCCGGCGCGGCGGCCGGCGCGGCGGCCGGTGCGGCGTCCGCAGGGGCCGCAGGGGTCGTGGGGGCCGCACCCGTCGTCTTGCGCAGGGGGAGGTGTTCAGTGGCCAAGGCGCTTCTCCAGCTTTCTCATCAGCAGCGAGGTGGGGTAGCTCGCGACCAGGAAGACGAGGCCGGCGAGCGTGAACACCTCGGTGTAGGCGAAGTGGTCGGCGCCGTACTTACGGGCCTCGAAGACCATTTCCTGCACCGTGATCACGGCGAGGAACGGGGTCTCCTTGAACATCGAGATCGCGTAGTTGCCGAGCGCGGGCAGCACATTGCGCACCGCCTGCGGCAGGATCACGGCCTGCCAGGTCCGCCGGGGGCCGAGCGAGAGCGCCCGGCAGGCCTCCCACTGGCCCTTGGGCACCCCGTCGATCCCGGCGCGGTACACCTCGGAGGTGTACGCGGCGTAGTGGATGCCCAGCACCACGATGCCGACCGTCAGCGGCTCCACCGAGGTGAACAGGGCCGCCGCGCCGACCAGCTGGACGAGCAGCGGGGTGGACCGGACGAACTCCGTCACGGCCCGCACCGGCACCGTCACCAGCCTGCTCGGGGCCCGGCCGGCGACCGCGACGGCCAGCCCCAGGACCGCGGCGACGAGCGTGCCGAGCACCGTCGCGAGCAGCGTGACCCGGAAGCCTTCGAGCAGCAGGGGCAGGGCGTCACCGGCCGCGTTCCAGTCGAAGCCGTTGTTCACCGGGCACCTCCCGGGACGGCGGCGACGGCCTCGGCGGCGCTGCGGCTGCGCAGCAGCGAACCCGCGCCGGCGGGCAGCCCGAGCCGCCGCTTGGCGCCCCGCTCCAGCAGGTTCATCAGCAGGGTCAGCGCGTACGCCAGCACGAAGTAGACGGCCAGCAGGGTCACGTACGCGGTGAGAGTCTCACCGGTACGGTCGCGCAGCTGCTGGACCACGGTCATCAGGTCGGCCGCGGAGATCAGCCACAGCAGCGGGGTGCACTTCAGCAGCTGGATCAGCAGATTGGTGAAGGGCGGGATCATCTGCACCCAGGCCTGCGGAAGGATCACCTTCCGCATCCGGTGCAGCGGCGACATGTTCAGCGCGACGGCGGCCTCGTACTGGCCGCGCGGCACGGAGCCGATCGCCCCGCGCACCACCTCGGCGCCGTACGCGCCGTAGTTGAGGCCGAAGGCGACGACGCCACAGAGCAGCGGGTCCAGCTGGTACCCCGTCAGCGTCGGCATCGCGTAGTAGAGCCAGAACAGCTGGATGTAGAGCGAGGTGCCGCGGAAGAACTCCACGACCACGCGCGAGGTGCCGCGCAGCACCAGCAGCCGGCTGATCGACATCAGACCGAGGACGAACGACAGCAGGAGCGCGGCCAGCGAGCCCAGGACGGTGGCTTCGAGGGTCACCCACAACCCCGAGCGCACCTGCGGGAGTTCGTCGAAGAAGGCGGAGAAGAAATCACTCATGCGCTGCGGTCCGTCCCTGTCGGCCCCTGCGCGGTCGGTCCTTGCACGGTCAGCCCTTGCACAGGTCGGCCGTCTTCAGCGTGGCCGGCGGGAGTTCGGTGTCGGAGAAGCCGTACTCCTGGAGCAGTGACACATAGCGCGACCGGTCCGAGACGATCTTCTTCAGTTCGCGGTTGAAGGCGTCCCGCAGGTCCTCGTTGCCCTTGCGGAAGACGGCGCCGCCGGGGCTGTACTGCTTGGTGCCGTCGAGCTCCGGCACGAAGGGCTCGGTGACCTCGGTCTCCGGGTTGGTCTTCGCCAGCCAGCGCAGCGAGATGCCGGTGAGCAGGAACGCGTCGATCCGGCCGCCCTTGACCGCGTCGGCGCCGTCCTGCGGCTTCTGCAGCGCCTTGATCCTGTCCCCGCCGATGCCGGCGCCCTCGGCGTACTTGCCCTCCACAGCGCCCGACATCACGCCGACGGTGATCCCGGCGGCCTTCGCGGACACCAGGTCGGTGACCTTCTTCGGGTTGCCCTTCTTCACCATCAGCGCGGTCGGGGAGATGAACTCGGGCTCGGAGAAGAGGGCGTTGGCGCAGCGCTCGGGCGTGATCGCCATTCCGGCGCTGACCACGTCGTACTTGCCCGCCTGGAGCCCGGGGACCAGCCCGTCCCACTCGGAGAGTGTGGGCTTGAGCTCGTCGACGCCGAGCGCCTTGAAGATCTCCCGGTGCAGGGTGGGCGCCTCGCCCTTGAGCTCCTTGCCCTCCAGATAGCCGTACGGGGCCTCGTTGGCGTACGCGACCCGGACGAAGCCCTGCTTGCGGAGCTTTTCGAGTGCTCCCGCACCGTCCGCGGAACCGGCGTCGGTCTTGCTGCACGCGGAGAGCAGACCGGGGACGACGAGCAGGCCGCCCACGGCCGCCGATCGGTTCAGAAAGCCCCGGCGGGACAGGTTCGGGAAGTCAGCCATGGTTCGCAATCTCCTGGAGGGATCGAACAGTCCGGACAGGGGTGGCGCCTGCCCGATCCCGGACGTCTATGCAGGAAGCGAGGGCATGCAACCGAAAAGTGGCCGGAGTGTGACCTTCCCGTGTTCCGGGTGGCCGGTGCCGGACCGGCCGGCGGGCCGTGGCGGCTCACCGTCCCGGTTCACTCGCCCGGCTCACTCGCCCGGCTCCCGCACGGGGACGTAACCGCGCTGCTTGTCCACCACGTTCGGCAGGGGCTGCCCGGCCGTCCAGAGTTCGTACATCGCCACGAACTGCTCGCCCAGCCGGTCCCGCCAGCCCGCCGTGTCGCCGCTCATGTGCGGCGACACGATCAGATCCGGTACGTCCCACAGCGGGCTCCCCGGCTCCAGGGGCTCCCGCTCGAACACGTCGAGCGCCGCGCCCGCGATCCAGCGCCTGCGCAGCGCTTCGGCCAGATCGTCCTCGACGACCAGCGGTCCGCGCCCCACGTTGATGAAGCGGGCCGACGGCTGCATCAGTCCGAAGAACCGGGCGTCGAACATGGCGCGGGTCGACTCGGTCAGCGGAGCCGCGCAGATCACCCAGTCGGCCAGGGCGGCCAGCCGGTCCAGGTCCTCGGTGCCGTGGATGGTGCGCCGCGGCGTGCGCCCCACGAGCGCCACCTGGACCCCCAGCGCGATCAGCAGTCTGGTGATCTCCCGCCCGATCGGGCCCGCGCCGACGACCACCGCGCGGCTGCCCGCGAGCCGGGTGCTCTCGCGGTGGCGCCACTGCTGCCGCCGCTGGAGCTCCAGCGTGCCGGGGAGGTCCTTGGCGAACGCCAGCACCAGGCCGGTCACGTACTCGGCGACGGGCCGCTCGAAGATGCCCCGGGCGTTGGTCACCACCGTGTCGGAGGCCGCCAGCTCCGGGCAGAGCAGCCGGTCCACGCCCGCGCTCGCGGTGTGCACCCAGGCCGGACGCGGTCCCTCGCCCGGCCAGGCGGCCCGTACCGCGTCGGAGGTGAAGTCCCACACCAGCAGCACATCGGCTTCGGGGAGCCGGGCGGCGAGACCGGCCTCGTCCGTGTACCGGATCCGGGCCCGGCCGGTCAGCCGCCCGAGGCGCGGCGACGGGTCGGTGTCCAGGACGAGCAGGGTGGGCTCGGACATGAGAGACGGTCGCTCCGCTGCGTCTGGGGAGGGGCGCTCCCGACCGGGAGGCGGGTGCGACCACGCTTGCACCCACCTCCGCCCCCGTCAACAGGTCGGAGCGGAGGTCACGACTTATGGGGGAATACTTGGATGAAGTGGGGTGAAAGGTCGCGAGCAGTGAGGCGGACAGGAACAGGAGGTCGGGCGGGAGCAGGAAGGCCGACCGGACAGGAACAGGAAGGGCGGACATGACGACCGTCGGATTTCTCTACCCGGGCCACTTCGCGGAGGACGACTTCCCGCGGATGGAGATCCTGCTCGACGCCGTCCGGCTGGTGGTGAACCGCACCGATGTCGACGACGACGCCTACCGGATCGACGCGCTGGTCCGGACCGGCTCGCCCGAGCACCTGGCCGCCGGGGTGGAGGAGCTGCGACGCGCCGGGGTCGAGGCCGTCGTCTGGGCGAGCGGCGCCGGCAGCTTCCTGTACGGCTGGGAGGGCGCCCATGAACAGACGGCCGCCCTGGCGCGGGCGTCCGGCGTGCCCGCCTCCAGCACCTCGTTCGGCTTCGCCCACGCGGTACGGGAGCTGGGCGCCGGCCGGGTCGCCGTCGCCTCCACCTACCCCGAGGGCATCACCGCCCTGTTCGCCGATTTCCTGCACGCCGCGGGCATCGACGCGGCTTTCACCCGTGCCGTCCCGCTCGGATCGGCCGCCGAGGCCGCCGCCTGGGACCTGGACCGGGTGAAGGAGCTCGCCGTCGCCGCCGACCGGCCGGAGGCCGACGCGGTACTGCTGCCCGACACCGCGCTGCACACCGCCGGGCACGAGGCGGAGCTGGAGGAGCTCCTCGGCAAGCCGGTCCTCACCGGGAACCAGGTCGCGGTCCGCGAAGGGCTCCGCCTGGCCGGCCGCCGCGCGTGGTCCCCGAGGCTTGGCCGGATCTTCGCGGCCCGGGAGGCGCCCCCGGCCCCGGTGGCTTCCTGGGGCGAGGGCCGGGAGCGAGCGCACAGCGGGCGGCGGGCGGGGCCCGGAGACGTACGGGAATAGCCCCGGAGGCGTACGGGAACAGCCCCCGGAGATGCACGGGAATAACCGGAGACAACCTCCCGTTATTCGCTTCCGGACGTACGAGCAGGATGTACGAGCCAGACGTACGAGCCGGACGTACGAGCCGGACGTAGGCGCATCACCGGAGAGGCCAGGGCGTGGACGAGATTCGAGGCGAAGAGATCCGTGGCAAGGCGGAGGGAACGGCAACCGTTCCGCTCTCCGTACTGGACCTGGTGACCGTGGGGCAGGGCCGCACCGCCACCCAGGCGCTGCGCACGAGCGTGGACATCGCTCGGCTCGCCGAGCGCCGCGGGTTCCACCGCTACTGGGTCGCCGAACACCACTCCATGCCCGGCGTCGCATCCTCCTCGCCCGCCGTGATCCTGGCCCACCTCGCCGCGCACACCGAGCGCATCAGGCTCGGCTCCGGCGGCGTGATGCTGCCCAACCACGCACCGCTCGTCATCGCGGAACAGTTCGGCACCCTGGAGGCCATGGCTCCCGGCCGCATCGACCTCGGCCTCGGCCGCGCCCCCGGCACCGACGGTGCGACGGCGGCCGCCCTGCGCCGCACCGACCGGCTGAACGAGGGTGCGGACGACTTTCCGCAGCAGCTCGCCGAGCTGACCCGGTTCCTGGACGACGACTTCCCCGACGGCCACCCCTACGCCCGTATCCACGCGGTCCCCGGCCCCGTCCAGGCCACGGCCGAGGGCGGCGTCCAGTCGCCGGCCCGCCCGCCGGTCTGGCTGCTCGGATCCTCCGGCTTCAGCGCCCGGCTGGCCGGGGTGCTCGGCCTGCCCTTCGCCTTCGCCCACCACTTCTCGGCCCAGAACACGATTCCGGCGCTCGACCTGTACCGGGAGTCGTTCCGGCCGTCCGCGGTGCTCGACGCCCCGTACGCCCTGATCGGCGTCTCGGCACTGGCCGCCGACGACGAACGCGAGGCCCGCCGCCAGGTGCTCTCCGGCGCCCTGTCCATGGTCCGGCTGCGCACCGGCCGCCCCGGCCTGGTCCCGACGCCCGAGGAGGCGGAGGCGTACGCCTTCAGCCCGATGGAGCGCGAGTTCGTCGACAGCTGGCTCGCCAACATCGTCCACGGCACGCCGGACGAGGTCCGTACCGGCCTCGACGGCCTGGCCAAGCGCACCGGCGCCGACGAACTCATGATCACCGCCAACGCCCACGGCGGCGAGGCGAGGCTGCGCAGCTACGAGCTGATCGCGGACGCGTACGGACTGCCCGCCGCCACGGCCTGACCGCGTTCCCGCCCGATCAGCCCTGCATCGGCCGGGTGCCGATCAGCTCGCCGATCCGTTCCGGGGCCACCGCGCGGGAGTACAGCCAGCCCTGCCCGGTGTCGCAGCCGATCCTGCGCAGCCGTTCCGCCTGGCCGGCCGTCTCCACGCACTCCGCGGTGACGGTCAGGCCCAGCCGGTGCGCCAGCTGCACCATCGCCTCGACGATCGTCTCGTCGGCCGGGGACGGATGGGCGCCGTCGTCGTAGCGGAAGCCGCGCACGAAGGAGCCGTCCAGCTTCAGCACCGAGACCGGCAGCCGGCTCAGATAGGCGAGGTTGGAGTAGCCGGTGCCGAAGTCGTCGATGGCGATCCGCACACCCATCTCGCTGAGCGACCGGAGCGCCTGGATCGGCTGGCCCGCCGAGCCCATCACCGCGGACTCGGTCAGCTCCAGCTGGAGCAGCGAGGGATCGAGGCCGGTCTCGGCGAGGATCTCCGCGACATCGGTGACCAGGTCGGAGTCCCAGACCTGGCGTACGGCGACGTTGACGCTGATGAACAGCGGCGGGTCGGTGGGGTGCTCCAGCTGCCAGCGCCGGGCCTGGCGGCAGGCGGACTGGAGCACCCACCGGCCGAGCTGGACGATCGAGCCGTCCTCCTCGGCGATCGCGACGAACCGATTCGGCGACAGCATGCCGAACTGGGGATGGTTCCAGCGGACCAGGGCCTCCACCCCGCGCACGACTCCGTCGGCCATGCCGACCAGCGGCTGGTACTCGATGGTGAACTCGCCCCGCTCCACGGCGGGCCGCAGGGTCGACGAGAGCGTCTGCCGGGTCATCCGGTGGGCGTTGCGCTCCGGGTCGAAGACCGTCCAGCGGGCCTTGCCGTCCGCCTTCGCCCAGTACAGCGTGGTGTCGGCGGCCTGCATCAGACCGGTGGCGGAGGTGCCGGCCACGGCCCGCTCCACGACCCCGATCGAGGCGGAGACGGAGATCCGGTGCCCGGCCAGGTCGAAGGGCTGCTGGAGCGCGGCCAGGACCGAGCGGGCCAGATCGGTGAGCTGCTGCGTGCCGGCCGAGTCCTCGACCAGGATCGCGAACTCGTCGCCGCCCAGCCGTGCCACGAGATGGGCGCCGTCACGGTGCGGGCCGTCCTGGGCGGCGCAGTCGGTGAGCCGCGCGGCGACGGCGGCGAGCAGCCGGTCGCCGATCCGGTGGCCCATCGTGTCGTTGACGGCCTTGAAGCCGTCCAGGTCCAGGTAGCAGAGCCCGACCCGGCCGCGGCCGGGGGAGCCGTCGTCGTACGGCGGGGTCTCCAGGACGGCCGAGAGCCGTTCGAAGAAGAGCGTCCGGTTGGGCAGCCGGGTCACCGGGTCGTGCATCTGGAGGTGGCGCAGTCGTTTCTGCAGCTCGCGCCGGTCGCTGATGTCCGAGACGGAGAGCAGCACCCGGCCGGGCCCGGCGCCGCCGCCCGCGCCGGCCTCCCGCTCGGGCATCGGTACGACGGTGACCTCGGCCCACAGCGCGCGCCCGTCGGGGTGCTTGAGCCGGCGGGTGCATTGGAAGCGTGAGCGCCGCCCGTGCAGCACCTCGCGGTACGCGTGCCAGGTGCGGCCGTCCGCCGCGAGGTCGAGCAGATCGGCGGCGGACTGGTTGGCCAGTGTCGCGGCGGAGCGGCCGAGGAGGTTGCCGAGGGCCTCGTTGGCGGTGACGACCAGGCCCTCGTGATCGACGACGGCCATCGGCAGCGTGGCGGCCAGGAACGCGGCGCGGTAGCCGTGCGGCTCGGATCCGCCGGCCCCGGCGGAAGGCCACGGAGCGTGACGTTCCGTGGTCTGCGGTCCTGCGGAATACCGGGGTGTGCCCGCCGTGGGCCCGCGCCCTTCGGGGGTTCCGCTCACCGTTCGCTCCCGCCGTGCAGTTCTGTCCTGAACAGGTGTGGCCGGACTGGCCCGCCGCGCGGATCGCCTGGGTCGGAGGCGGAAACCACGCGGGAAAGCCTGGTGAAGCATAGAGGCTGGTACGTCGGCCGTTCCAGCGTCCGACCCTTGCACGCCCCGAGAGCGCCCCACATGGGCCATTCACGCGCGGTTCCGATTTGCCCGTAACAGATCACTTCTGAGCGATTGCGTTCCTCTGTAATGCCTCGGTGATCGATTGTGACTTTCCGTGAGGGTGAGGGCTCCGGTCGGCCGCTGACTCGACCGGGCCAGCTCAACAGGACGAAAGCCTCGAACCATCACAGGGTGAGTGGGTGACCGTAGCTCGCACCCGGAGGTGGATGTGCCGCGTCAGCGCAGGACCGGGGGAGTGGAGACACCGAGCCTGCGCGGTGTGGCCGCCGCCGTGACCTCCCTCCTGGCGCTCGTCGCCACCTCTCTCGTGTCCGGGCCCGCCGTGGCCGCCACCGGAGAGGCGGGGCCCTGCGCCCTGCCCCGGACCGATGCGCACCACTCGCTCGGCGTCAGCGACTGGAACGGCGCCTACCCCCGGCCCGACCACCCCCTCGACGCGGTCATGATCTTCCTCTCCTTCCCGGACCACCGCCCCGCCGCCACCCCCGCCGAGCTCACCGCCGACTACTTCCCCGCCACCACCCAGTTCTTCCAGCGCGCCTCGTACGGGAAGTTCACCCTGCGCCCGCACCCGATGCGGCAGTGGACCCGGATGCCCAAGACGTCCGACCAGTACGGCATACGGCGGGACTGGGACAACGAGCGACGCAGCTCCTACCTGCGCGACGCCATCGCCGTGGTCGATCCGAAGGTCGACTTCTCCCGGTACGACATCATCTATCTGGTCGCAGACCCGGACGCCCCGGGCGTCGACTCCGACGCCACCAAGGTCGTCAACTTCGACCAGCCGCTGCGCGCCGACGGCACGGAGATCCGCCGCGTCGTCACCGTCTTCGAACAGCACCCGCCGGACCACAATGTGCTGGCCCACGAGACCGGGCACGTCTTCGACCTGCCGGACCTCTACCACCGGCCGGCCGACGGCAAGGGCGACTGGGACACCTACGTCGGTGACTGGGACGTGATGGGCAGCCAGTTCGGACTCGCGCCGGACTTCTTCGGCTGGCACAAGTGGAAACTGGGCTGGCTGGACAGCCGCCAGGTGATCTGCGTCCAGAGCAGCCGGGACATCACCCTGGAGCCGATGGCCGCCGCGCCCGCACCCGGCGCCTCCCTCGGCACCCGGCTCGCGGTGATCAGGACCGGCGAGAGCAGCGCAGTGGCCATCGAGGCCCGCAGCGCCACCGGCAACGACAGCACGACCTGCGCCGAGGGGGTCCTGCTCTACCGGGTGCGCAACGGGACGCCGTCCGGCGGCGGCCCGGTCGAGGTCATGGACACTCACCCCCGCACCGACGCCTGCTGGGACCGCTCGGTCTACGCGCCGCTCGCGGACGCCCCGCTGCGGGTCGGCGAGACCTACAGCATTCCCGACGCGCACGCGAAGGTCGAGGTCGCCGACCGCACCCCGTCGGGCGCCTGGACGGTCCGGATCACCACGGGCACGTGAGGCGTCCCACGAGCCCGAACACGAAGAAACCCCCCGCTTTCGCGAGGGGCTTCTTCCGTCTGTGCGCCGCCAGGGACTCGAACCCCGGACCCGCTGATTAAGAGTCAGCTGCTCTAACCAACTGAGCTAGCGGCGCCTGCTGACGTCGTAGACATTAGCATCCGGATCGGCGGGAGGAAAAATCGAATTCCTGGCCGCCGGTGGGGTCACCGGTGAGGGTGTCGACCTGGTCACCCGGACACAGGCCCAGAGCAGCACATCGGGGCCCGGCAGCCAGGGGCTGCGGGTGTCGGGGGCGACCAGCCAGCGGGGGCCGGGCGTGGTGGAGGTGCAGGTCAGGGGTGGGACGGTCACCGCGTCCCCGGTGCCGTGGCAGAGCAGCGGCGGCACCTTGCCGTCGCCCTCGCCCTCGTCGTCGTGTCCCCGCGGGCCCATGGCGGCCCGCGGCTCGGGCCCGCCGCCCCACTCCTCCCAGTCGAGCAGTGAGGGGAGCCGCTGGGCGGTGCCGGGCGAGGCGAACAGCAGCATCCGGCCGCGGTGCGTGGCCACCGGCCCGGAGCCGGGGCCGTCGGACCACAGGTGTTCCAGCATCCGGCGCCCGAAGAGGGTGGGCACGTTCACCACATCGAAGGCCGACCCGCACGGCAGCACCCCGGGCGAGGAGGGATGGGCCTCCCACTGGGCCAGTGTGGAGCGGGGATACGCGGCGGCCCCGGCCAGCCAGGCGGCACCGGCCGCCGTGACGTGTGCCGTCTGGTTCGCGGCCTGGTTCCGCAGAACGGTGAAGGCGTCGGCGCGGTGGTGGGAGGCGTCGCCGTGGTGCAGGGACGAGTTGTCGGGCAGCCATGCGGTCATACGGGCATGTCTACCGGGAGTGATCGAGCGGATTCCGAGAGTTGCCGGAAATTGGGACAGGCCGGGGTGGGGAGGAGTATCTTGCGCTCGGGCATATGCCAGCGGTTCTACCCGGAGTCAGGACCTGGCCCCCGGGGCCGGGGCGTCAGGGCGTGGAACCGCCCAGCAGGCTCCGGCCGAACTCGACCATCTTCTTGGCGTAGTCCTCGGTCCACTCCGCACGCCGCGCGATGTCCGCGGTCGTGAGCCGGTCGAACCGGCGCGGATCGGCGAGCTGGGCGGCGGCGATCGCCTGGAACTCGACCGCGCGGTCGGTCGCGGCACGGAACGCCACGGTCAGCTCGGTGGCACGGGACAGCAACTCCCTCGGATCGTCCATCGACTCCAGATCGAAGAAGTGCTCGGGATCGGCGACGGCCGCCGACGGCTCGAAGAGCAGGGGTGCGGGGCGCAGCCGCTGCCGCTCGTTCCGCTCGGGTTGTGGCATGTGGTGTTTCCTCCTCGGGTCGGCCCGATGGCCACCCTCCATTGTCCAACGTCCCGCAAGAGGGCCCGGCACCCGGCCGCGCGCCCCGGCTCGTGAACCCGTGGGGCACGAGCCGGGGCGGCGGTCACGGCCGCCAGGCCACCCGGTGCTCGGCCAGGTGTGCCAGCACCGAATGGTTCGCCTCCCAACCGTCCGGGGCTGCGACTGTTGGCCGCCTCCGGCGGCGTGCCGGACTCCGTCCGGCGGTCACGGCCGCCAGGCCACCCGGTGCTCGGCCAGGTGTGCCAGCACCGAATGGTTCGCCTCCCAGCCGTCCGGGAACTTCACCGTGACACCCAGCTGGACCGGCTCCGTGGACGGGTGCTCGTCCAGCAGCTCGGTGACGCCCGCCCGGCACACCACGATGCAGGCGTGCCGGTGGCGCGAGGCCAGTACGCAGAGCCGGCCCGTCTCCAGGTGGAAGGCGGTGGCGTCCGGGCGGCCGGAGAGCGGGTGCAGGACCACCGTCACATCGAACTCGCGGCCCTGGAGCCGGTTGGCCGTGTCCACCGCGACGCCGCTCACGCCCAGCTCCGCGAGCGCCGCCCGTACCGCCGCGGCCTGGTCGCGGTGGGCGGTGCCGACCGCGATCCGGTCCGCCGTCACCGGCACCGGGTCCGGCGAGCGCTCGCTGGTCGCCGCGCCGCCCCGGTCCAGCAGCCGGCGGACCACCAGGGCCACCGCGCGTACCGCCTCCGGGTCGGTGCGCGGGGTGTGCCGGGCCGGGAGCTCCAGCAGGCCCCAGCCGGACTCCGCCGCCTCGTCCAGCACCCGGTCCGGGGCCGAGCCGTCGGAGGCCACGCCGAACGACAGCCGCCGGTCGCCGTGGTCCGTACCGCTGCGGAACGGGGTGTACGGGTAGAACGCGTCCGAGACCAGCGGCGCGGCGGACGCGGGCAGCCGCCACGACACCGGAAGCCGGTGCTGGGGCAGTTGGGGATTGTGCGCGAGCAGCGTGGAGACGGCGCTCGCGGACGGGTCGTACGAGAGCCCCGCCCACTGGTCCGCGCCGACGATCGAGAACGGGTCCAACTGGCCCGGGTCGCCCACGAACAGCGCCCGCTCGAAGAGCCCCGCGACGGCCAGCAGCGCGTCCGAACGCATCTGGTACGCCTCGTCCACGATCGCGTGGCCCCACGGCTCGACGTTCTTCACATGCGCCCACTTCGCGGCCGTCGAGATGACCACGTCGAGCCCGGCGAGATCGGAGGCCTTCGCCGACTTCCGTACGTTGGCCAGGCCGTCCAGCACCTTGTCGTACGGGTCGGTGTCGTTGCTGTGCAGCCGGCCGACCGGCAGCCCCGGGTCCTTCTCGGCCAGCCGCACCACCAGGTCGTCGACCTGGGCGTTGGTCTGCGCGACCACCATCAACGGATGCCCGGCCGCCGCGAGTTCGAGCGCGGCGCGCACCACGAGCGTCGACTTCCCCGCGCCCGGCGGGGAGTCCACCACGATCCCGCGCGACGTACCGCCCAGGGTGTCGGCGAGGATCGCTTCGGTCGCCCGCGCGGCCTGGGCGCCCGGGTCGAATACGGCCGTCACAACAGGTCCTCCGCGGTCACGGGATCGGGGCTCTCGGCATGTCCGGCAGCGGAACCCGGCGGGCCGCCGTGCGTCCAGGGCGTCTCCTCCGGGTCCGGCAGCTTCGGGCCGCCGCGCTGATCGTGCTCGAAGAGCGTCCAGGCGATCCGGTCACCCGGCTCCGGCACCGAACCCGGGGCGGGCTCCTTGCCGCGGCCCATCCGGTCGAGGATCCGCAGCACCAGCGGGGGCGCGCCCCCGTCCGCCGGCTCGGCGTACGCCACGAACTCGGCGGTCTGCGGCTTGCCGTCCAGCGAGCGGTACACCTTGGTGCGCTCGCCGAGATGCGGGTACTCGTCCGTACGGACCGTCACCAGTGGGCGCGGGGAGGGGCGCTTCGACTCGCTGTACGCCATCTCCACCTCCGCCACCTCGGAGACGAACGCCTCACCGGCCAGCCGCCGGCCGGCCAGCACCAGCGGATCGTCCAGCGCCTCCTGGGCCTCCAACTGCGCCTGCGCCGTCTCGCGCGAGGCCAGCTTCTGCGCCGCCGTCACCGCGTCGTCCCGGCGCGGCTGCGGCGGCTCGCCCGAGCGCACCCGGTCCCGGTGACCGGTGAACGACCAGCGGTCCCTGGTCCAGCGGTCCTCGGACCTGGCCCCCTCGGGGAGTTCCCGCAGCAGGTCGAGCCCGCGCCACACCGCGTCCCACGTCGGCCGCATCACGCCGGCCAGCAGCGCCCTGATCTCCCGCTCGGCGGCGGTCAGCTCGCCGAGCCGGGCATCGGCCGCCAGACCGTCCTCGGCGGCCGCGAGCGAGGTGCGCGCCCGGTCGTACTTCTCGATGGCGGGCGCCAGCAGCCGGTTGTCGAACGCCGGGTCCGTGGCCGGACCGGCCGGCGGGCACAGCAGCTGCCCGCCGCCGTCCCGCTCCAGCTCCGCACGGAGCGCCGCCGCGGCCCCCGACTCGCCCGCCGGGGCGTCGATCCAGGCCAGCAGCGCGCCCAGATGCTGATCCTCCAGGCTGCTCTGCCCGGTCGCCCAGTGCCGGTTGAGGAGATCGGTCGCGGCGAGCAGCAGCGAGGAGCCGGGCACCCTGGCCCGCTCCCCGTAGTGCGTCAGCCAGCGGCCCAGCAGCGGGACCCGGGCCGGGGCGGGGTACGGGGTGTCGGGATCGTCCTCGGCGGTGCGGCGGAACCGCATCGAGCGGCCCAGCAGCCGTACGAACTCGATGCCGGCCCGGCTCGGCACGACCAGCTGCGGCGCGTCCGCGCACAGCTCGACCTCGACCTTGACCTTCTTCCCGGTCTCCGGATCGGTCTCGTTGCGCTCGGCCGGCTCGACGACGTCCTCGTACGACTCGATGTGCGGCAGCACCGCCTCGGCCAGCTCGGCGAGGAACGCGAACCGCAGATCCCGGTCGCGCGGCTGCGAGACCGCCAGCAGCCGGGGCGCCTCCCGGTCCGTCCCGACGAGCGCGCCCAGCGGGGCGCCCGCCTCGCCGGCCGTGGTCAGCGGGACCAGGACCAGCGGCCGGTCGGTGAGATGGCGGTGCCGGACCGTGGCCATCGGCTGGGCCCGGCCGCTCTCCACCGCCTCCAGCCGGGCCAGGGTGCTGATCAGCGACATGCCGGACCGCCCGTCAGCGCCTCGGCGCGCAGGGCCGCCGCGCGCCGCAGCGCCGCGACCGTCGGGTCCGCCGGGTCGCCCTCCTTGCCCGCGGCGGCCGCGAGCACCTCGCCCACCGTGGTCAGCCCGCCGAGCTCACCGCGCACACTCCGCCCCAGCGCCTCCACCGCACCGGCCTCGCGCGCCTTCGCCCGGCAGTGGAAGGCCAGCTCGCAGGCGGCCAGGCACTCCGGGGCGTACGCCGCGCCGACCGCTTCGACCGCGGCGTCGAGCTGCTGCCGGGGGCACTCGGGGTCGAAGGTGGTGCCCTCGGGCAGGGCCGCCGCGATGTCCTCGATCCGGGTCAGCCGGGTGAGCTGGCGGCGGGTGACCGCGCGCTGCTTGCGTACGTCGACGACCGAGGCGGTGGGCAGGTTGGAGAAGTCCTTCGGGCAGACCAGCAGCACCCGGTGGTCGACCTCGGCGCCCTCGGTCAGCTCCGCGATCCGCTCCAGTGCCAGCACGTAGACGGCGGACTGCCGGGCCGCCGCGCCGACCTTCGCCGCGTCGGCCGAGCCGTCGATCATGGGGAAGGACTTGATCTCGACGACCGTCCACGTGCCGTCGGGGTGCACCGCCACCGCGTCCGGCTCCAGATAGGCGGGGGAGCCCGCCACCTCCAGGGCCAGCATCGGGTGGTCCAGCAGCGCCCAGCCGCCCGCCTCGGTCGCCTCCCGCAGCGCGAGCGCCGTACGCGCGGCGCGGCCCTCGGGGCCCGCCGCCGTCAGATCGGGCACCGAGACCTCGCCCGGCTCCGCGCCGGGGCCGCCGAGGCGTTCGTGCAGCAGCCGCATCAGCTCCGTACCGCCGTCGGCCTTGACCCTGGCCTCGAAGGCGTTGCCCCGGACGAAGGCGAACTGCGACTGCCCGAAGGGGGCCGGCGAACCGAGCGCCGAGGCCAGCGCGGCCTTGTCCACCCCGGCGCCGTCCAGCAGGGCGCGGCGCCGGCAGCCGGGGTTGGCGGCGAGGGCGGCCAGCGCGCGGGCGTCCAGCGGACGCGGTGGGACGGCTGGTCCCCGCAGCTCAGCGAGCCGCTGCCGGAGCGTCGTCGCCGGCCGCTCCCGCTCCTGCGCGGGCGCCGGGATCGGTCCGGGGTGCGCGACCGGCCGAGGCGTCTGCGTCGGCCGATGCCGCGGCATCGGGGGAGTCTGCGGAGGTGGTCCGCTGGCCAGGGATTCGCTCACCCGCGGAAGTCTTGCATCCGGCACTGACAATCGGGGACTCCGCGACCGGGGCGACCCGCGGGAAGCGGGCCTGGACCCGGTCCTTGATCCGGTCCGCGAGCCGCATCACGGGCCGCGCCAGCAGGGCTCCGACGCCCATCACGGCGGCGCCCGCGACCGCGTCGAGGAGGTAGTGGTTGGCCGTGCCCATCACTATGAAAGTGGTGATCAGTGGGTAGGCGACGCCCGCGGCCCGGACGTACGGGTTCTTGCTGTGGCGCCACAGCAGGATGCCGCACCAGAGTGCCCAGCCGACGTGCAGGCTCGGCATCGCCGCGTACTGGTTGGTCATCCCGCCCATGCCGCGCGGGGCGCTGGCCTCCGCGCCCCACCAGCCGTACGAGCTGTACTGCGCCATCGTGTCGACGAAGCCGTACCGGGCCTCCAGCAGCCGGGGCGGGCAGGTCGGCAGCAGCGTGAAGCCGATCAGGCCGAACAGCGTGGAGGTCATCAGCCAGGTGCGGGCCCGGCGGTACACCTCCTGGCGGCGGCGGAAGAGCCAGACCAGGACGGCGGGGGTGACGAGGTAGTGCAGGGACGCGTACGCGAAGTCGGCGGGTATGCCTATCGAGGGGTGCGCGGTGAACAGCCGGTTGAGCGGATGTTCTAGGTTGATGTGGAGCGTCTGCTCCAGGCGCAGGATGCTCAGGCCGTGGTCGATGGCGGTGGACACGTCACCGCGCGCCACCAGCCGTCCCGCCGAGTAGGCCCCGTACACCAGGGCGAGCAGTGGCAGCTCGGTCCACCAGCGAAGCCTCGGGCGCGGCACGGGTGCGGTGCTGGCATGCTGCATCCGGAAGCTCTCCATCATGTGTTCATGCGACCGACGGCGGGCGTTCAACCGTACGGCGTGGGTCGGTCGGGGTTCCCCGGGGGTCCGCTCCGGAGCCCCGTGCGCGTAAACATTTCTCCGCGCAGAGTGGGACGTCGGCCGGGCCCCGGAGGTTGCCTCGCGATCATGTGCGAGATGATGGGAAAACCGGATGATCCGCCGCGTCCCGATCTCCGGCCTCAGACCTCAGTCCAGGGAGAGCCGTCATGGCACCGCGTATCCTGCTCGCCCGCCACGGCCAGACGGAATGGTCCGTCAGGGGCAATCACACCGGCAGGACGGACATCCCGCTGCTCGACACCGGCCGTGCGGGGGCCAAGCTCCTCGGCGAGCGGCTGCGGCGCGGTCCGTGGGCGGACCTGCCGGGCCTGGAGGTGCGCACCAGCCCGCTGGTACGGGCCAGGGAGACCTGCGAGATCGCGGGATTCGCGGACCGGGCCGAGCCGTGGGACGCGCTCATGGAGTGGGACTACGGGGCGTACGAGGGGATGACCCCGGCCGAGATCAAGGCGATCCGCCCGGACTGGTTCATCTGGCGCGACGGGGTGCCGGAGGGGGAGACCCTGGCCGAGCTGTCCGCCCGCGCCGACGAGATCGTGGACTGGGCCCGCTCGGCCGACCGCGATGTGCTGGTCTTCGCCCACGGCCACATCCTGCGGGCGCTGGGGGCGCGGTGGCTCGGCGAGGACGTGTCGTTCGCGGCGCGGATCCGGCTCGACCCGACGTCGCTGTCGGTGCTGGGATGGGCGTACGGGGCACCCGCGATCGAGCGCTGGAACGACACCGGCCACCTGGACGGCTGAAGCCTACGAGGTGGCGGCCTCCGCCACCTCTGCGTACCGCTCCAGGAACTCCTTTACCTCCGCCACGCCCCGCTGCGGCACCAGCACCCCCGCCGCCTGGGCCAGCATGGCCCGGATGCGGGTCGACCGGACGCGGTCCAGCAGGTCCAGCACCTGATGGCCCGCCGACGCGGCCTCCGCGGCCCGGCCCGCCCGCGCGAGATCCCAGGTCAGCTCGGCCCGGTACAGCGCCAGGTTCCGGGTGAAGTGCGGGTCCTGGAGCCGGGTGGCCCGCAGCGCGTGCCCGGCCGCCCGGGACCAGTCGCCCAGCGCCGACCAGCACTGCGCCTGGAGCATCTCCAGCTCCGCCTCCCGGAAGAACGTCATCCACTCCGGATCGGCGTCGCGGGGCCCGCGCCCGAACGCGGTGTGCGCCCGGCCGATCGCCCGCTCGCAGCCCGAGCGGTCCCCGAGCCCAGCCCGGCCCCCCGCCTCGCGCAGCGCGAGCAGCGCCAGCAGCCGGGGCGAGCCCAGCGGCTGCGCCGCCCGCTGCCCGGCCTCCGCCGCGCGCACGGACTCGCGGGGCCGCCCGGTGTCCCGGGCCAGGAACGACGTGTTGCAGAACGCGTGCGCCTCCAGCGCCGCGTCACCGGCCACCCGTGCCGTGGCGAGCGCCTCCGCGTAGTGCGAGCGGGCGTCCTCGTACCGGCCCGAGTCATGGGCCAGCCAGCCCACCGAGATGGCCAGTTCGCCCGCTCCGGCATGCAGCCGGTCGGCGGTGGAGCGCTTGGCGGCCGTCCCGGAGTCGAGCAGCGCGTACGCCGCCCGCAGCGGCCGGGACGCCCTGCGGTACAGGCCGTCGCCGCCGTGCCGGTCGTCGAGCAGCCGGATCTGCCGCACCGCCTTCTCGACGGCGCCGACCTCTCTCTCGCCGACCCGGCGCGGGTCGGGCAGGACGGCGGCAGCGGCGGGCGTGCCGCCCAGGCCCAGGCCCAGGGTCGCGGCCGCCATCGTGGTGGTGCCGCTCGTCATGAATACGCGACGCAGCACGTCGCTCTCCTCGTCGGTGTCGCTGTGGAGCGCAGGGGGCGGTGGGGGCTCGGCGGTGGCCCGCGCCGCCCGGCCGCGCACGGTTTCGCGCGGCGAGAAGCCCAGGTCCGCCAGGGTCCTCCCGGGGAACATGTGCAGGAAGACCCGTTCGTACGCGTAGTTCGGGCAGCGGATCTCCCCGGACTCCACGCGTCCGATGTACCGGGCGTCGCACGCGACCTGCTCGCCGATCTCACGGGCGGACCTGCGTACCGCGGCAGCGAACTCCCCGGCGGAGCGCTGTCCGCGCAGCCGCCGGAAGGCGAGGTTGGGAACTGCCCCTGTCGACACCATGGACCGGAACCTCTCTTCCGCAGCCGGGGTTCCTGCTTCCGGTGTCCCCGGCGGAGCAAGAACGTACCCGCTGTGACGGGACGCACACAGGGCGTTTGCGGGCGAAGTCGGGCATCTCGCCCGCGATCCGCCATGAACTGCCACCCTTTGCGGCGGCGTGGCACCGTAGCCCTTGACGCGGTCGGCGCGTTGGTCCATGCGGAGACGGAATCCGACTCCGCCCGGCGATGAGAGGAGAGGTCCCTTGTTGCATCCCGGCACGGAGACCGACGCACGGACGACTGCGACGCCCCCGGCCGCGACGGGTGCCGCGGCACCCGCGTCCGCGGAGGGCCACGGGGCCGAGCCCTGCGACCTGGTGACCGTCCCGGCCCGCCAGGGCCTGGAGGCCGTGGACATCCTGCGCCGGGACGCCGAGCGGGACATCGGCCCGGTCCTGCACGACGGCACCTGCGACACCCTCGGCTTCCTCGTGCCGCCGGGGACCGCCGAGGGGTGGGACGTACCGGGCAGCGCCTGTACGCAGACCGCCGGCCGCGGGCTGCGCATCCCCGCCGAGCCGCCGGTCACCGGCAGCGGCTGGCTGCTGCCGCCCGAGGGCGACGCCCCGGTCACCGACCCGGCCGTGCTGCGGGCCGCACTCGACCAGGCGGCCCGGCTGATCGAGGCGGCCGACAGCTGCCGCTGACCGCAGGCTCCCCGGCCGCGTGCCCAGGAGCCGACCGCCGGTCCGCCTGGTCCAGCGATCATGCGCTGACCGCCGGTCCACCGGCCGCGCACTCATAATGGGCAGGTGGGCGGGTTTCCCCGGCACGGCCGGTTCCGTACCGGTCCGGAGCGAAGAGCAGTGAGCAGGCACGAGCAGCGGTGGCACGTCGAGGAGCGTCGGGCGGGGGTGCGGGCGCCCGTAAGCGGTCCGACCGCAAGGACGACGGCAAGGCCGATGGCAGGACCGAGCGCAGGACCGAACGCGGTGCCGGGCGCGCCGGGCGCAGGACGGAGCCCCTCGCCGAACCGGTGGACGGCTCCCTCGCCGAGCTGGTGCCCGACCGGGAGCGGCCGCACGCCTGGACGCTGACGCTCGACGGCGCCCCGCAGTCCCATGTGGATCTCGACGACCCCACGTTCCTGTCCTTCGAGTACCAGCGCAGGATCGGCCACATCGCCGATCTCGTCGCACCCCCCGGACAGCCCCTGCACGTGGTGCACCTGGGCGGCGGCGCCTTCACGCTCGCCCGCTACATCGCCGCGACCCGGCCCCGGTCCACCCAGCAGGTCATCGAGGTGGACGCCGCCCTCGTCCAACTGGTGCGCCGGGAACTGCCGCTGGACCCGCAGGCCAGGATCAGGGTCAGGGCCACCGACGCCCGCGCCGGGCTCGGGAAGATCCAGGACGGCTGGGCGGATCTCGTCATCGCCGACGTCTTCAGCGGGGCCCGCACCCCCGCGCACCTCACCAGCGCCGAATTCCTCGCCGAGGTCCGCCGGGTCCTGAAGCCCGGCGGGAGCTACGTCGCCAACCTCGCGGACGGGCCGCCGCTGACCCATCTGCGCGGCCAGATCGCCACCGCGGCCACGGTCTTCCCGGAACTGGCGCTCGCCGCCGACCCGACCGTGTGGCGCGGCCGCCGCTTCGGCAACGCCGTGCTGCTCGCCTCGGACCTGCCGCTGAAGGTCGCGGAGCTGACCCGCCGGGTGGCGACCGATCCGCATCCCGGACGCGTCGAACACGGGCGGGCGCTGGCCGACTTCACCGGCGGCGCGGCCGCGGTGAGCGACGCGGACGCCAAGCCGTCCCCGGCGCCGCCGCCCTCGGCCTTCGGCTGAACCCACACATCCTGCCCCATCGGGCCGCCCGCCGTCCCGGTTCCCCCGTGGGCGGTACCGCCGCGCCCCGGACGGCGTACGGTGCCGCCCATGGCAAGTGTGCTCGTGGTCGAGGACGACCAGTTCGTACGTTCCGCCCTCACCCGGCACCTGACCGAGGCGTCCCATACGGTCTTCTCGGTGGAGCACCTGTCCGCGCGGATGGCCGCCGTGCTGCGCCGTTCGCGCGCCGCCGGGGGCGAGGCGCCGCTGCCGAGCGTCATCCGGGTCGGCGGGCTCGCCATCGACCCGCTGCGCCGCCATGCCGAACTGGACGGCGCCGCACTCGACCTGACCCGCCGTGAGTTCGACCTGCTCGCCTTCCTCGCGGGCCGGCCCGGGGTCGTCGTGCCCCGCAAGGAACTCCTGGCCCAGGTCTGGCAGCAGTCCTACGGCGACGACCGGACCGCCCTGCCGCCCCGCCGCCCGCGCGTTCCGCCACGCACGCAGACCGTCCACCCCGCCCGCGCGTTCCGGCCGGCCCCCATCCCCCACCCCCGGCCGGGACGCGCGCCCCTGTCCGCCCGTCAGGCGGCCCGGTTCACCGCCGAGAGCACCGCCAGGATCGAGGCCGTGAGGACGGAGGTGTCCTGGCCCGCACCCCAGCACACCTCTTCGCCCACCCGGCACTCCACGTACGCCATCGCCGGGCTGCCCTGCCCCGCACCCGTCGCGTGCTCCGTGAAGTCGAGGATGTCCACCTCGATGCCCGCGGCGGCCAGTGCACGGGTGAACGCCGACACCGGGCCATTGCCCGTGCCCTCGTAGTCGCCCTCCCGGTCGTCCACCCGCAGCGAGCAGATGAACCGGTGCTCACCGGCCGGGTTCCGGTCCGTCGACCAGGAGGTCAGGGCGACGTTCCCGGCCCGCCCGGGGGCAAGGTATGCCGCGTCGAACAGCTCCCACAGATCCTTCGGAGTGGCCTCCAGACCGCTGTCGTCGGTCGCGGCCTGCACCGTGCGGGAGAAGTCGGCGCGCAGCCGGGCCGGCAGGTCCACCCCGTAGTTGCTCCGCAGCAGATGGGCGATGCCGCCCTTCCCGGACTGGCTGTTGACCCGGATGACCGCCTCGTACGTACGCCCCACATCCGCCGGGTCGATCGGCAGGTACGGCACCGACCACAGCTCGGAGCCGCTGCTTGCGTGGTGGGCGAAGCCCTTGCTGATGGCGTCCTGGTGGGTGCCGGAGAACGCCGTGTACACGAGATCGCCGCCGTAGGGGTGGCGGGGCGGCACCGGCAGCCGGTTGCAGTACTCGACCGTGCGGCGGATCTCGTCGATGTCGGAGAAGTCGACCATCGGGTCGACGCCCTGGGCGTGCAGATTGAGGGCCAGGTTGACCAGGTCGACATTGCCGGTGCGCTCCCCGTTGCCGAACAGGCAGCCCTCCACCCGCTGCGCGCCCGCCAGTACGGCGAGTTCGGCGCAGGCGGTGCCGGTGCCGCGGTCGTTGTGCGGATGGACGGAGAGGATCACCGAGTCCCGCCGGTCCAGATGGCGGTGCATGTACTCGATCTGGTCCGCGTACACGTTCGGCGTCGCGATCTCCACCGTGGCGGGCAGGTTGTGGATGACCGGCCGGTCCGGGGAGGCGTCCCACAGGGCGGTGAGGCTGTTGCAGATCTCCAGGACGTAATCCGGCTCGGTGAGGATGAACACCTCGGGCGAGAACTCGAACCGGATGTCCGCCCCGGGCCGTGCCCGCGCCAGCCGCTCCATCCGCCGCGCGGACTCCAGCACCGTGGAGTGCACCTCGGCCCTGCCGCGGCCGAGCACCACGTCGCGCCAGACGGGCGCGGTCGGGATGTACAGATGGACGACCGCGCGGGCCATCCCTTCGATGGACTCGAAGGTCCGCTCGATCAGATCCGCTTTGGCCGGGGTGAAGACGACCACGGTGACGTCGTCCGGTACCGCGTCGCCCTCGGCCAGGTGCCGGACGAAGTCGAAGTCGGTGCGGCTCGCGGAGGGATAGCCGATCTCGATCTCCTTGAAGCCCATCGCGACGAGCAGATCGAACATCCGGCGCTTGCGCGGCGTGTCCATGGGCTCGGCCAGAGCCTGGTTGCCGTCGCGCAGGTCCACCGGCACCCAGAGCGGGGCGCGTTCGATCCGGGTTTGCGGCCAGGTGCGGCCGGTCAGCGGAACCTCGACGCGGTCGAAGGCCGAGCGGTAGCGGTGGGAGGGCATGGAGCTCGCCCGCTGCGGATTCCAGCGGGGCGCGTCGGCGGGCACGGGCCCGCGCGGGGTGCAGATCGTGGGGAAGCCGTGCATCGGTGACTGACGGTCGGACATGAGGACGGGTCTCTTCTCGCATCGCCGGACGCGACCGGCGCAGCACGGCATCCCGCGGCGGGGTGCCGGTCGCTTCAGGCCCCGCCGCGGCAGCCGAGAAGAAGGAGACCGCTGAGCGTCATGGCCGGTAGAGTAGCCAGAAAGCAAGTCCTCAGACAACCTGACAGGTGAACCCGTGTCCTCGCTCGGTCCGCTCCGCCCCAGCCCCCTGGTCGAACAGGCCACGAACCATCTGCGCGAGCAGATCACCGAGGGGCACTGGCCGGTCGGCACGCGGATTCCCGGCGAGACGACCCTGGCCAGGACGCTCGGCGTGGGCCGCTCCACGGTCCGCGAGGCGGTGCGCACGCTGGCCACGCTCGGGCTGCTCCGGTCCCGGCAGGGCGCGGGCGTCTTCGTCGTCGCCGACCGGGTGACGGAGGACTGGCCCGCCCGGCTGCGCCGGGCCGCGGTCACCGATGTGTACGAGGTGCGCATGCTGATCGAGGTCCAGGCCGCCCGGCTGGCCGCGAGCCGCCGCACGGACGAGGACCTGATCGCCCTCGACGCGGCGCTCACCGCACGGCGGGCGGCCGGGGCCGGGGGAGACGCGGAGTTCGTCGACGCGGACATCGCGCTGCACCGGGCCGTGGTGGCCGCCGCGCACAATCCCGTACTCACCGACCTCTTCGGCGAGTTCGCGCCCGCGCTGCGGCAGGGGCTGATCGACCTCGTGGAACTGTTCGGCCTGCGCCGCGAGGACCCGGACCACGGCGACGCCGTCCATGACGCGCTGGTGCGGGCCGTGGTGGCCGGGGACGCGGAATCGGCGGGCCGGGCCGCGCAGACGGAACTCGAATCCACGCTGGCCCGGCTGCGGGAGGCGTAGGGCGGGCCGACTCCAAAGGGAGAAGGCGGACGTGCCCGCGGCCGCCCCACCGCGTGGCGCCCCGTTCACCTTCCGGCGGGCGGGCCGGTGTGAACCACGGATGACGTGAACCGCTGCCGGCGGCCGGCGCGGATGCGGGGTCCGGCGCGGCCGGCGCGCGGTGCGTCCTGCCCACCGCGCCTCCGGCCTGCGCATTCCCCGGACGGCGTGAAATCCCGGGCAGCGCATACGGGTTGTGGCAAGCCCTCGGCAGGACACGGTCCCGTGACTTGCCGGACACGCTCGGGCAACGGAAGCGTCTTCAACTCTTGACACCCACCCCTTCGAGGCAGGAACCTTCCGACATCGACGCGTGGGAGCGCTCCCACGCCGGACGGCCCCTCCCGCCCGAACGCACCGCGCGTGCCCTCCCCCTCACTCGGAACACTCCAGGAACACCTCACCCGGAACGTCACCCCGGAACGTCCCACCCCGGAACAAGGAGCAGTGGAATGCGCATCACCCGCACCGTCACCGGCCGGAGCCGCAGAGCCGCGGTCCTGGCCACCACGGGCCTGACGGCCTCGGCCCTGTTGCTGACCGGCTGCAGCAGCGACTCGGACCAGTCGGGCAGCACCGGCCCCGACGCGAACGGGAACATCACGCTGACCGTCGCCGACTTCGGGCAGTTCGGGTACAAGGAGGCCGGACTCTTCGCCAAATACCACGAACTGCACCCGAACGTCACGGTCAAGGAGAACGTCACCGCCGACGAGCAGGTCTACTACCCGAAGTTCCTCCAGCAGCTCAACACGGGCAGCGGGCTGGCCGACATCCAGGGCATCGAGGTCGGCCGGGTGAAGGAGCTCGTCGACACCAAGGCGGACGCCTTCGCCGACCTGGCCGGGGTCATCGACTCCGGCCAGTGGGTCAACTGGAAGGCGCTGCAGGCCACCACCGACGACGGCAAGGTCATCGGCGCGGGCACCGACATCGGCCCGATGTCGCTCTGCTACCGCCGCGACCTGTTCGAGCAGGCCGGTCTCCCGGCCGACCGCGAGGAGGTCGCCGCCAAGGTCGCCGGAGGCTGGGACGACTACCTGAAGCTCGGCGAGGAGTACAAGAAGAAGGCCCCCAAGGGCACCTTCTACATGGACTCCGCCAGCGCCATGTACAACAGCGTGGTCTCCTCCAACGAGGAGCAGTACTACGCCAAGGACGGCAAGGCGATCTACAAGGACAGCGCCGGCGTCAAGGCGGGCTGGAACCTCGCCGCCGAGGCCGCCGCGAAGGATCTGACCGCCGGCCTGGCCCAGTTCCAGGACCCGTGGAAGGCCGCACTGCGCAAGGGCACGGTGGCCACGGTCGCCTGCCCCGCGTGGATGGCCGCGCAGATCGCCACGTACGCCGGTGACGAGTTCAAGGGCAAGTGGGACATCGCCCGCACCCCGGGCGAGACCGCGGCCAACTGGGGCGGCTCCTTCCTCGCCGTGCCCGCCAAGGGAAAGAACGTCGAGGAGGCGCAGAAGCTCGTCAAGTGGCTGACCGCCCCCGAGCAGCAGGCCGCCGTGTTCAAGGCCGTCGGCGTCTTCCCGTCGAACAAGGGCGCCTACGAGCTCCCCGAGGTGAAGAGCGCCAAGCTCGCGTACTTCAACAACGCCCCCATCGGTGAGATCTACGCCGCGGAGGCCCAGGTCATCCCCGCGGCCGTGCTGGGCCCGAAGGACGGCATCATCAAGGACAGCATCTCCACCCAGATCAACAACATGGAGCAGCGGGGCACCGAGCCGGACGACGCCTGGAAGGCCGCCACGGAGGCCATCGACAAGGTGATCGGCTGAGCTCCCCATCGATGCGGGCGGCCGGGACCCCACATCCACGTCCCGGCCCACCCGCACCGGGGCCGCTCTTCCGCGCCGGCCCTCGCGCACGGACTCCGACACCACCGCCGGACCTGACCAGAACTCCGGCCTGCCCCTGCGGTGTCGGCACACCCCAGGGAAGGACTCCCACCTGTGGCAACCTCGATCCCCGCCCGGGGCGCACCCGGCTCGAAGCCGGGCCGTCGCGTCCCGAAGCCCATGTCCCCCGGCCGCCAGGCATGGCGCAGCCGGCTGTGGCGCTTCGACGACAAGGCGTCCCCCTACGCCTACATCGCGCCCTTCTTTCTCGTCTTCGGCGCCTTCGGGCTCTACCCCCTCCTCTACACCGGCTGGATCGCCCTGCACCGGGTGGAGATGATCAGCCTCGACCGGATGGATTGGGTCGGCTGGGAGAACTTCAGCAGGATCCTCCAGGACCCGGAGTTCTGGACGGCCGTCGGCAACACCTTCGTCATCGGGGTGATCTCCACCGTCCCGCAGCTGCTGGTGGCCCTGGGCCTGGCCCACCTGCTGAACTACAAACTGCGCGCCAGCACCTTCTGGCGGACGGTGATCCTCACTCCGTACGCCACCTCCGTGGCCTCCGCCGCCCTGGTCTTCGCCCTCGTCTTCCGCGCCGACGGCGGCCTGCTGAACTGGGCCCTGGACTTCATCGGTCTCGGCGACACCAACTGGGCCAATGGCCACTGGTCGTCCAAGATCGCCATCTCGGTCATCGTGATCTGGCGCTGGACCGGCTACAACGCCCTGATCTACCTGGCCGCGATGCAGGCCGTCCCGTCCGACCTCTACGAGGCCGCCTCGCTCGACGGCGCCTCGCGCTGGCAGCAGTTCCGCAACGTGACGATCCCGGCGTTGCGGCCCACGATCCTCTTCACGATCGTCATCTCGACCGTCGGGTCGATGCAACTGTTCGGCGAGCCGCTGCTCCTGGAGGGCGGCACCATCGGAGCGCAGGGGGGCAACGAGCACCAGTACGAGACGCTCAGCGTCTACCTCTACAACTACGGCTGGAAGCTCGGACACCTCGGTCCGGCCGCCGCAGTCGCCTGGGCCATGCTCGCCCTGCTGCTGCTCATTGCCGCGATCAACTGGCTCGTCGGGCGCTCCGTGCGCAAGACCTCGGCCTGACCGGGAGCGATACCCATGACCACGACCAGCACCGTCACCGCCCCGGACAGCCGCCGCGTGTCCAAGGCCGCTGCCCCCGGCACTCCTCCTCGGCGCGGCAGGTTCAAGCAGGGCGCGGGCCGCCAGCACCACGCCGGCCCCTTCGCCTACTTCGCCCTCGCCGTCGTCGGCATCGGCTCCCTCTTCCCTCTGTACTGGACACTCGTCGCCGCGTCCCGTACCCAGGACGAGATACTGGACACCACCCCGCCGTTCGTCCCCGGCGGCAACCTGTTCAACAACCTCCGAGCGGCCTGGGAACAGGCCCATCTCGGCAAGGCCATCTGGAACACGCTCGTCGTCTCCGCGAGCATCACCGCGGCGACGCTCTTCTTCTGCACCCTGGCCGGCTACGCCTTCGCCAAGATGCGCTTCAGGGGCCGCGGCGCACTGATGACCGCGGTCGTCGCCACGCTCACGATCCCGCCCCAACTCAGCGTCGTACCACTGTTCATGATGATGTCCGACATCGGATGGGGCGGTCAGCTGGAGTCGGTGATCTTCCCGACGCTGGTGAGCGCGTTCGGAGTGTTCTTCATGCGGCAGTACCTCAGCGAGGCGCTGCCCTACGAACTCATCGAGGCGGGCAAGGTGGACGGAGCGAACAACCTCCGCGTCGTGTGGAGCATCGTGCTCCCCGTGGCCCGCCCGGCCATGATGGTGCTCGGCATGCTCACCTTCGTACAGGCGTGGAACGACTTCTTCTGGCCGTACCTGGCCCTGAACCAGGAGAACCCCACGCTCCAGGTGGCCCTCGGCCAGCTGAGCGCCTCCTACGTCCCCGACCAGAGCATCGTGATGGCGGGCGCGCTGATCAGCACCCTGCCGCTGCTCGTGGTCTTCGTGGTCTTCGGCAAGCGGATCGTCGGCGGGATCATGTCCGGCGCCGTCAAGGGCTGATACCGCCGCCAAGGGGTGATACCGCAGCCGCCAAGGGCCGATACCGCCCCGCCCCTTCCGCCCCACCCCTTCCTCCCTGCCCCTTCCTTCCCCCTGCCCATCCACCCTGGGAGCGCTCCCGCATGACTGCCGTACGATCCGACACCGCCCCGAAGGCCGCATCCGAAGCGGCGGAATTCCCGACCGGCTTCGTCTGGGGGGCGGCCACCGCCGCCTACCAGGTCGAGGGCGCCGCGGCCGAGGACGGCCGGACCCCTTCCATCTGGGACACCTTCAGCCGCACCCCGGGCAAGGTCCGCAACGGCGACACCGGAGACATCGCCGCCGACCACTACCACCGCTACCGCGACGACGTGGCGCTGATGAAACGGCTCGGCCTGACGGCCTACCGCTTCTCCGTCTCCTGGCCCCGGGTGCAGCCCACCGGCCGCGGCCCCGCCGTCGAACGCGGCCTGGACTTCTACCGCAGGCTCGTCGACGAACTCCTCGAAGCGGGCATCGCACCCGTCGCCACCCTCTACCACTGGGACCTGCCCCAGGAGTTGGAGGACGCGGGCGGCTGGCCCGAGCGCGTGACCGCCGAACGCTTCGCCGACTACGCCGACATCATGGCCGGGGCCCTCGGTGACCGCGTCAGCACCTGGACCACCCTCAACGAGCCGTGGTGCTCGGCCTTCCTCGGCTACGGCTCCGGCGTGCACGCCCCCGGCCGCACCGAGCCCGCCGCCGCGCTGCGCGCCGCCCACCACCTCAACCTCGCCCATGGCCGGGCGACCGGGGTCCTGCGCGACCGCCTCCCCGCCAGCGCGCGGATCTCGGTCACCCTCAACCTCCACCACGTCCGCCCGCTGACCGGCAGCGCCGCCGACGCGGACGCCGCCTGCCGGATCGACGCGGTGGGCAACCGGATCTTCACCGGCCCGATGCTGCACGGCGCGTACCCCGAGGACCTGATCGCCGACACCGAGCACCTGGTCGACTGGTCGGAGCTGGTCCACGACGGCGACCCGGCGGTCATCTCCCGCCCGGTCGACGTCCTGGGCGTCAACTACTACACACCGACGCTGGTCTCCACGCCCGCCGACGGCGCCGGCGACGCGCGCGACGACGGCCACGGCAACAGCGACCACTCCCCGTGGCCCGGCTCCGAAAACGTAGCCTTCCACCTGGCCGAGGGCCGTCAGCGCACCGCCATGAACTGGGCGATCGACCCCGACGGGCTGTACGAGCTCCTCATGGACGTGGCCCGGGACAACCCCGGCCTGCCGCTGATGGTCACCGAGAACGGCGCCGCCTTCGACGACTACGTCTCGCCCGAGGGCAGGGTGGAGGACCCCGAGCGGATCGAGTACCTGCGCGGGCACCTGGACGCCGTACGGCGGGCGATCGCCGCCGGGGCGGACGTACGCGGCTACTTCCTCTGGTCCCTGATGGACAACTTCGAGTGGGGCTACGGGTACTCCAAGCGCTTCGGCGCCGTCTACGTCGACTACGCCACCCAGCGCCGCATCCCCAAGGCGAGCGCCCACTGGTACGCCGACGTCATCCGCCGCCAGCGTAGGATGGGAGCGCTCCCAGAAGGGTGATGCGGAGCGGCGGCCCGTCCCGTACGGGCTGCCGGAGGCGCCGATACCAGGACTTGGCCAGGCCACCCGGCTGTGAGAAATTGACCGCGAACGGGAGGCAGCCATGACGGCAGCGCGAGTACGGAGCGGTGGCCGGCCCACGCTCGAAGAAGTCGCGGCACGGGCAGGGGTGGGGCGCGGCACGGCCTCGCGGGTCATCAACGGCTCACCACGGGTCAGCGCGCAGACCCGCGAGGCGGTGGAGGCGGCCGTCGCCGAGCTGGGCTATGTACCCAACCGCGCGGCCCGCGCGCTCGCCGCGAACCGCACGGACGCCATCGCCCTGGTGGTGCCCGAATCGGAGACCCGTTTCTTCGCCGAGCCGTACTTCTCCGACATCGTCCGAGGTGTCGGCGCGGCGCTCGCCGACACCGACATGCAGCTGCTGCTCACCCTCGTCGGCAGCGACCGCGAGCGCCGCCGGCTGGCCCAGTACCTGACCGCGCACCGTGTCGACGGTGTGCTGATGGTCTCCGTCCATGCCGACGACCCGCTGCCGGACCTGCTGGAGCAGCTCGGCATGCCGGCCGTGATGGGCGGCCGCAGGTCGGCCTCCGAAACGCTCGCCGCGGTCGACTCCGACAACTTCGGGGGCGCCCGCGCAGCGGTCGCCCATCTCGTGACCCGGGGACGGCGCGCCATCGCCACGATCACCGGGCCCCGGGACGTCCACGGTGCGCAGCGCCGCCTCGACGGCTACCGCGCCGCGGTCCGGGAGGCGGGTCTCGAACCGGACGAGCGGCTGATCGCCCCCGCCGACTTCTCCGAGGAGGGCGGCGCACGGGCCATGCGCGAGCTGCTGGCCCGTCGCCCCGACGTCGACGCGGTCTTCGCCGCCTCCGACGTCATGGCCGCGGGCGCCCGCCAGGTCCTGCGCGAGGCCGGCCGCCGCATCCCGGACGATGTGGCCCTCGTCGGCTTCGACGACTCGGCGGTGGCCCGCCACATGGACCCGGCCCTCACCAGCGTGCGCCAGCCGATCGAGGAGATGGGCCGCACGATGGCCCGCGTCCTGCTCAAGGAGATCGCGAGCGAGACCCAGGAACGCCCGCAGATCGTGCTCCCCACCGAACTGGTCGTCCGCGACTCCTCGTGACGACCGTCACACGGCCGCCCGCGAGGGCGGCCGGGGTGGTGATCGAGGGGGCGGCTGAGGGGGACTCAGAAACGGGAAGGGCCCCGGTCCGAAGACCGGGGCCCTTCCCTTCAGGGTGAGTAACGGGACTCGAACCCGCGACATCCTGGACCACAACCAGGTGCTCTACCATCTGAGCTATACCCACCATGTCCGGTCTTTTTCTGACCGGCCGAGAAAAAGTGTACAGGGTCCGAGAGGGTGCTCGCGCCCCAGTTGTTCAGCCGCCGGTCCCAACCCCCGAAAGGGCTATGACCAGCGGCTTCACAAGGTCCTACGGTGCGGGCGGTGCGACGCGCGCCGCGATGGCCTTCGCGCGCTCCGAGTCCGGGCCGGGCTGCGGCACGAAGACCGCCTCGCGGTAGTAACGCAGCTCCGTGATGGAGTCACGGATGTCCGCGAGCGCCCGGTGGTTGCCGTTCTTGGCCGGACTGTTGAAGTACGCCCGCGGGTACCAGCGGCGCGCCAGCTCCTTGATCGAGGAGACATCGACGATCCGGTAGTGGAGGTAGCCCTCCAGGGCCGACATGTCCCGCGCCAGGAACCCGCGGTCGGTGGAGACCGAGTTCCCGCAGAGCGGGGCCTTGCCGGGCTCCTTCACGTGCTCGCGGACGTAGTTCAGCACCTGGGCCTCGGCGTCGGCCAGGGTGGTGCCCCCGGCCAGCTCGTCGAGGAGGCCCGAGGCGGTGTGCATCTGCCGCACCACCTCGGGCATGGTCTCCAGGGCCGTGTCCGGCGGGCGGATCACGATGTCCACCCCTTCACCGAGCACGTTCAGCTCCGAGTCGGTGACCAGCGCGGCCACCTCGATGAGTGCGTCTTCCGTCAACGAGAGCCCGGTCATCTCGCAGTCGATCCACACCATGCGATCGTTCATGACCCCACCCTACGGGGCACTCCGTTGCCCCGGCAGGGTCGGTCGTCCGGTCGTGTACGCGTCGGGGCCGGGTTTCCCCTGCTCCGACTGGACCGGGCCGGCCGGTGGCGCCGTGACGACATGCGCACCCGACGGTGCGGCCGCGGCCGTGGCGCGCCGGATCGCCGCGTTGCCCTGGCTGGGCACCACGGGCTCGGTCACCGCGGCCACGGGCTCCGCGCCACCGCCCTGCGGACGGCGGGCCCGGTAGGCGGCCCGGTACGCGGCGGGGGAGGAGCCCAGCTGACGCCGGAAGTGTCCGCGCAGCGCGACCGGCGAGCGGAAGCCGCAGCGACCCGCCACCTCGTCGACCGAGTACTCGGACGTCTCCAGCAGCCGCTGCGCCTGCAGCACCCGCTGGGTGATCAGCCACTGGAGCGGTGCGCTGCCGGTGAGCGAACGGAACCTGCGGTCGAAGGTCCGCCTGCTCATGTAGGCGCGCGCGGCCAGCGTCTCCACGTCGAACTGCTCGTGGAGGTGCTCCAGCGCCCAGGCCACGACCTCTGCGAGCGGGTCGGAGCCGATCTCCTCCGGTAAAGACCTGTCGAGGTAGCGCTCCTGACCGCCGCTGCGCCGCGGCGGCACGACGAGCCGGCGGGCCAGTGCCCCGGCGGCCTCCGTGCCGTGGTCCGTGCGGACTATGTGCAGGCAGAGATCGATCCCGGCGGCCGTGCCGGCGGAGGTGAGCACGTCGCCGTCGTCGACGAAGAGCTCACGCGGATCGACGTGCACCGACGGATAGCGCTTGGCCAGCGTCGGTGCGTACATCCAGTGTGTGGTCGCCGGGCGGCCGTCCAGCAGGCCCGCGGCTGCGAGCACGAACGCGCCCGTGCACAGCCCGACGATGCGGGCGCCCTCCTCATGGGCGCGGCGCAGCGCCTCCAGCGCCTCGGCGGGCGGCGGCGAGGTGATCGAACGCCAGGCGGGCACCACGACGGTGCCGGCCCTGCTGATCGCCTCCAGCCCGTAGGGCGCGGTGAGTTCGAGTCCCCCGGTGGTCCGCAGCGGCCCTTCTTCTCCGCCGCAGACGAGGAGTCGGTAGCGCGGAACTCCCGCGTCCTGGCGGTCGATTCCGAACACGGAGAGCGGGATCGAACTCTCGAAGATGGGGCCGCCGCTGAACAGCAGCACGGCGACGACTTCTCGTCGTCGACGGCCACTGAGCTTCCGTACAGCCTCCGTTGCGGCGGCGGAGTCCTGGCTCATGACGCTAAGCCCCCCTCGGTGTTCGCGTCTCCCTGGTCCTTACGGGCCTGTCGCACCTGCACTGTTCCCCTCGGTCATGCACGAGTTCCCCAGACTTCGATACCCAAGATCGAATCTACTGCGTCCCATGGTGCCGACGTGACAAGTTCACCAACCGCCGTTATGTCGACAAGGCAACTTGGCGGGAAGCATTCGATCACGAAGCGTTTCATCCGGTGGACGCTCAGGGAAGTGCGCCTGGCGTTCATGGCCCGTCCCCGTTGGGTGGAAGCGTACCGCGCGGTCTCTTCCTGCCTGGGGGCAAGGGGGTTGACCGGCCAAATCGACAAGGTGTCGGTGGGGGTATGAAGTTGGCTGAAAATAGATGGTTGTGCGTGTGTGATTCAGTCATTGAACCGGCGCACAACCCGGGTGATCAACCGCTTCTTTGCGCCCCCTTGGCAGGTCGGACGGCCGATCGCACGGAACGGGCCGGTGGCAAACGGCGGCGATCGGATTCCGCCGGACGGGCCGGTGTCCGTCGCCGGCCGGGCGGCGTGCGGGGAACGGGGCGGGCGGTCCGTAACGGGGGCGGTGCGACGCGTGGGATCGGGTTGCCGGCTCCCGGGGTCGGTCCCGGGGTCGGTCCCGGGACGTGATCCGTCCGACGGTCTCGCGGGGGAGCGGGGCCTTCCGGCGTCCGGAAACGGTGACGGTTACGGTGTCGTCCGGTCACCGGGGGCGGTCGTCCGGGCCCGGCGGCGTCGGTGTACAGCACAAGCGGCATTGCCATCCGGGTCCGCCTCGGGCATGCTCCGTGAAACGTCGCGCGCGCTTTGCGCGGGTCTGGGCAGTGGAGGAGTGGCGCCGTACCCTTGGGGGTAAGGGGTTGGGAAGATGATTCCCGGACACCGCAACACCGCCCGCTGACGCACCTTCCGCAAGTCGCTCTCCTCACGAGGACTCTCTTCGCCGAGACACCGATGGCCGGTCACGAAATCCCCGAACCCGCCGACCGCAAGCAGGTAGCCGACCCCATGTCGGACCCGCAGACGGTCGAAGAAACACGTCATTCATGCGACCCCGCGTTCCGCCATGGGGTCGTCGTCGGCTTCGACGGCTCGACCTCCAGTGAGCGCGCCCTCGCCTATGCCATCGGAATGGCCCGAAGATCGGGCTCCGGTCTGATCATCGTCCATGTCGCCAACCGGCTGCCGACCACGGTCTGGGCAGGCTGCGAGCCGCCCGTCTTCGTGGACGTGCCCGACCACCGCACCGAGGTGCTCGGCCTGGAGCTCGCCTGCGCGGACTACCTCTCCGAGGTCCCCTGGGTCCTCGTGGAGCGCGGCGGGGACATCTGCCACGAGCTGGAGGAGGTCGGCCGGGAGTACTCGGCCGACGCCATCGTCGTCGGCTCCACGCACGGCATCGTCGGCCGGATCTTCGGCTCGGTGGCGGGCCGCCTCGCCCGGCGCGCGCAGCGCCCGGTCGTCGTCATCCCCTGAGCGCCCGACGCCCCCGCAACCCCTCCGTCACCGCCCCGGCAACCCCTCCGTCACCCCTGCGAACCGGTGTGACGTCCCCGTTCGACATGGCGTCAAATCGCCTGCGTAAACCGGCAATTCATGCCCTCGATGGCGGATTCGAGGGCGCCCGGCGCGCACCAGGACAGCATTGCGCGCGCCGGGGCCGCCCCCTGCACGGGCCTATTCGACGGTGACGGACTTCGCCAGGTTGCGCGGCTTGTCGATGTCACGGCCCATGGCCAGCGCCGTGTGGTACGCGAAGAGCTGGAGCGGGATGCCCATCAGGATCGGGTCCAGCTCGTTCTCGTTCTTCGGCACGACGATGGTGTGGTCGGCCTTCTCCTGCACCTGGTGGGCGACGGCGAGGATGCGGCCGCTGCGGGCCTTGATCTCCTCCATCGCGGCGCGGTTCTTCTCCAGCAGGTCGTCGTCCGGCACGATCGCGACCGTCGGCATCGCGGGCTCGATCAGCGCCAGCGGCCCGTGCTTCAGCTCGGAGGCCGGGTACGCCTCCGCGTGGATGTACGAGACCTCCTTGAGCTTCAGCGAGGCCTCACGGGCGACGGGGTAGCCGCGCACCCGGCCGATGAACATCATCGACTTGGCGTCCGCGTACTCGGCCGCCATCTTCTTGATCTCGTCCTCGTTCGCCAGGATCTCGCTGATCTGGGCGGGCAGCCTGCGCAGCCCGTCGATGATCCGCTTGCCGTCGGCGACCGACAGGTCCCGGATCCGGCCCAGGTGCAGGGCGAGCAGCGCGAACGCGACGACCGTGTTGGTGAAGCACTTGGTGGAGACGACGCAGACCTCGGGGCCGGCGTGGACGTACGTACCGCCGTCCGCCTCCCGGGCGATCGCGGAACCCACCACATTGACGACGCCGAGCACCCGGGCGCCCTTGCGCTTGAGCTCCTGGACGGCGGCCAGCACGTCGTACGTCTCACCGGACTGGGAGACCGCGACGTACAGCGTGTCCGGGTCGACGACCGGGTTGCGGTAGCGGAACTCGGAGGCCGGCTCGGCGTCCGCGGGGATACGGGCGAGCTCCTCGATCAGCTGCGCGCCGATCTGGCCCGCGTGGTACGAGGTGCCGCAGCCGAGGATCTTGATCCGGCGGACCCCGCGCGCCTCGCGGGCGTCCAGGTTGAGGCCGCCCAGGTGCACGGTGGCGAAGCGGTCGTCGATCCGGCCGCGCAGCACCCGGTCGACGGCGTCGGCCTGCTCGGAGATCTCCTTGTGCATGTACGTGTCGTGGCCGCCCATGTCGTACGACTCGGCCTCCCACTCCACGGTGGTCGGCGTGGCCGTCGTGGACGAGCCCTCCGTGGTGTACGTACGGAAGTCGTCGGCCTTGAGGGTGGCCATCTCGCCGTCGTCCAGGGTCACGACCTGGCGGGTGTGGGCGACCAGCGCGGCGACGTCCGAGGCGACGAACATCTCCTTCTCGCCGATGCCGAGCACGACCGGGGAGCCGTTGCGGGCGACCACGATGCGGTCGTTGAAGTCGGCGTGCATGACGGCGATGCCGTACGTGCCCTCGACCGAGCGCAGCGCCTCGCGGACCTTCTCCTCCAGGGTCTCCGCCTGGGCGCGGGCGATCAGGTGGACCAGCACCTCGGTGTCGGTCTCGGAGAGGAAGACGACACCGTCGGCGACGAGCTTCGCACGGAGCTCGGAGGCGTTGTCGATGATGCCGTTGTGGACGACGGCGACCTTGTTCTCGGCGTCCAGGTGCGGGTGCGCGTTCTCGTCGCTCGGGGCGCCGTGGGTGGCCCAGCGGGTGTGGGCGATACCGGTGGTGCCGGTGAAGCGCTTGGGGACACGGGCCTCCAGCTCGCGGACCCGGCCCTTGGCCTTCACCATCCGCAGGGCGGCGGGCTTGCCGGCCGACGCCTTGCCGGTGATGACGATGCCTGCGGAGTCGTAACCCCGGTATTCCAGCCGCTGCAGCCCTTCCAGCAGCAGCGGAGCCACATCACGCTTCCCGATGTATCCGACGATTCCGCACATAAGGTCTCTGCCCCTCCATCGACGTACTTGTCGTGCCCGTTGCTCAGCCGTAGACGATGCGGCGCAGCTGGCGGAGCGAGAGCTCCGGCGGCGCGACCGCGCGGTGCGGCAGCTCGGCCGCGATCCGTTCGAAGATCTCCGCGTTGACCAGGCCGCCGGACTGCAGTTCGCGGTGGCGGCGGCGGACGAAGTCGTCGGTCGTCTCGTCGAAGTACGCCAGCACGTCGAGGATCACCCGGGCGGCTTCACCGCGCTGGAGCGCGGTGCTGCGCACCAGGTGATCGATGAGGTCGTCATGCGACGGGCGGCGTTCGAGCACTCGTTGATATTGCGGTGGGCGGGGCGCTTACGCAACAATTCTGCCCGATATCGGGCAGGGGTGGGTGTGATTGCCGTCTCGCAGGGCCCCGGAACGGGCGGAACGAGTCGGGGGTGCTTGCTCAGAGCCGCTTGAGCACGGCCTGCTTGGCGGCGGTGAACTCGTCGTCGGTGAGAACCCCGGCGCGGTGCAGATCGCCGAGCTCGCGCAGCCGGCGCAGCAGGGCGTCGTGATCGTCGCCGGACGGTGCGGGTGCGGCGGGTTCCGCGGGTGCGGCCAGGGGTGCGATCTCCAAAGCCGCGGTGGCGGCGCCTTCGAGGGCCCCGGCCGGCCCCGCCGTCCTCGCCGCCGTGCCGGGCAGCCGTACGAGCACCGCGGCCGCGACCAGCACCGCCGTGTGCTCCTTCTTGGACAGCCCCCACAGGTCCAGCGAGTACGGGTCGTACTCGGCCGCCGGGGCCGGTGCCGGCCCCTCGCCCCGTACGAAGCGCAGATGCCCGTTCTCCAGGCCGATGGCGGGCACCCAGTGCACGCCGGTCACCTCCGACACCGGGAACGAGACCGGGCCGACCGATGTCTTGACCTCCTTGGCCTTCCAGTTCCAGGTGAGGCGGATGGTCTCCCCGTCGAACGAGGCCGTGCCGTCCCCGCCGCCGCCGGCGACCGGCACCGCGGGCCCCGGCAGCAGGAACTCGTCCACCGCCCCGGTGGGCACCTGCTCGACCAGCAGGGCGTTGCGCACCTCGTCGACGAAGTACTCGGCCACCCCGGTCCGGTCCTTCTCCACGATTAGCTGGTAGGGGTCCGCGCCGTCCTTGAGCCGGCCGTCCGCCGCCCGCAGGACCGGGCACGCGCCGTCGCGCAGCCGCAGTCGCAGCCGGCCGCCCTTGCGGTCCGGCTCGAAGGAGATCCCCGCCAACGCCGACAGCGGAACGACGCATTCGCCCAGCCACTCCCGGAGCGGGTGGATGCCCTTGCCCCGGCCCGGCGTGATCCGTACCGATTCGCCGTCGAAGGTCCAGGTTCCGTCGCGCTGGATTATTTCCGTCATGCGGCAGATTCTGTCAGCCGCATGACAGGGAAGTGGTCTACACCTTGACCACGCGTGAGGCACACGATACGCATGGTGATGGTTCGGTTGTCAGGAGCTCCACAGGTGTGAACCCGTCGAAAGGGACCCGGCTTGTGAGACTGCACAGGACACAGCGCACCGCCCTTCCCCGCCTTCTCGGCTCGCTGCTGCTCGTCACGGCGGCCGGGATCTCCGGTATCGGCGCGGCGGCGGAGGGCGCGGCGGCGGACAGCGGCCCGGCCGCCGCCTCGCCCCGCCCGCTCGACCAGATCGTGCCCGCCCCCGCCGAGGCGAAGCCCGGCGGCACCCCGTACACCATCACGGCGGACACCAGGATCCGCGTCGACGGCTCCGGCGAGGCCCGGAAGGTCGGCGACTACCTGGCGGGCGTGCTGCGCCCGTCCACCGGATACGCGCTGCCGGTCACCGGCGACGCGGGCAACGGCATCCGGCTCCGCCTCTCCCCCGGCAACGGTGAACTGGGCGCCGAGGGCTACCGTCTGAAGTCGAGCCGGGGCTCCGTCACCATCACCGCACGCGGCCCCGCCGGGCTCTTCCACGGCGTCCAGACGCTCCGGCAGCTGCTCCCGGCCGACGTGGAGAAGAAGAGCCCCCAGCAGGGTCCGTGGACCGTCGCGGGCGGCACGGTCACGGACACGCCGCGCTACGCCTACCGCAGCGCGATGCTCGACGTCTCCCGGCACTTCTTCTCGGTCGGCGAGGTCAAGCGGTACATCGACCAGCTCGCCCTCTACAAGATGAACAAGCTCCATCTGCATCTCTCCGACGACCAGGGCTGGCGGATCGCCATCGACTCCTGGCCGCGGCTCGCCACGTACGGCGGCCAGACGGAGGTCGGCGGCGGCCCCGGCGGCTACTACACCAAGAACGACTACAAGGAGATCGTCCGGTACGCGGCCTCCCGCTATCTGGAGGTCGTCCCGGAGATCGACCTGCCCGGCCACACCAACGCGGCACTCGCCTCGTACGCGGAGCTGAACTGCAACGGGGTCGCGCCGCCGCTGTACACCGGCACCAACGTCGGCTTCAGCTCGCTCTGCGTGCCGAAGGCCGTCACGTACGACTTCGTGGACGACGTGGTCCGCGAGCTCGCCGAGCTCACCCCCGGCAAGTACCTCCACATCGGCGGCGACGAGGCGCACTCCACCAGCCACGAGGACTACGTGGCCTTCATGGACAAGGCGCAGGCCATCGTCGGCAAGTACGGCAAGACCGTGATCGGCTGGCACCAGCTGACCGGGGGCACGCCGGTGAAGGGCGCGGTCGCCCAGTACTGGGGTTACGACAGGACGGGCGCCGCCGAGCGCGAGCAGGTCGCGGCCGCCGCCGTGAACGGCACGAAGCTGGTGTTGTCCCCGGCCGACCGCAGCTACCTCGACATGAAGTACGACAAGGACACCAAGCTCGGCCTGGCCTGGGCCGGTTACGTCTCGGTGCAGCGCTCGTACGACTGGGACCCGGCGACGTACCTGGCCGGCGCCCCGGCGGACTCGATCCTCGGCGTCGAGGCGCCGCTCTGGTCGGAGACCCTGAGCAACAGCGACGAGATCGAGCAGATGGCCTTCCCCCGGCTGCCCGGGGTCGCGGAGCTCGGCTGGTCGCCCGCGGCCACGCACGACTGGGACACGTACAAGGTGCGGCTGGGCGCGCAGGGGCCGAGGCTCTCGGCGCTGGGCATCAACTACTACCGGGCGCCGCAGGTTCCCTGGGCGGCTCGGTGAGCTGACCGGGCCCGTCCGGCGACCGCGCGCCTCCGGTCGCCGGACGGACCCGGTGCTCGCGCTCCACCCGCCCCCTTCGCCCGGGGCCGTCGTCGCCGCTCACCAGACCAGCACCCCGCCGCCCACCGACCGGGCCCGCAGCGCGGCCCGGGTGATGTTGGCGAGCCGGGCCGCCACGTAGTCCTCCCCGTAGCCGCTGTGCGCACCGAGCTCCGCCGTGTGCCCACGCATCAGCTCGCACTCGGCGAGGAAGTCCTCGACGTCCTCCGGCTGTACGTACAGGTCGTCGGCGGCCAGCTGGGGGAAGAACCGGGCCCCGATCGCCCGTGCGTGCTCCGATCCCCAGAGCCTGGTCCGGCTGCTCTCGAACCCGGCCATGTCGCTGCCGTCCTCGGGGTCGTCGAGCAGCCGCTGCTTCCCCGGCTCGTCGTACACGAAGGTGTGCACCAGCAGCGTCATGCCCCGAACTCCCCCCGGCAGCCTTCGAGTCCCTCGACGGTGACCTCGATGCTCCGGCACTCCTCCCAGCGCGCCCGGTCCATCCGCAGCCGCTGCAGGGTGACGGGCGCTCCCCGTACGGCGGCGACCGTGAGGCCGTCAGGCAGGTAGCCGAGCCGGCGCGAGACACCCAGCGAGCGCGGGTTGTCGGTCATCGCGGCCGACACCGCGGTCCGGGCCCCGAGGCCGGCGAAGGCGAGATGCAGGGCGGCGGCCCGCATCTCGGTGCCGATGCCCCGGCCCTGGTGGGCCAGGCCCAGCCACGATCCGGTGCTGACCTGGCCGGTCACGGCGAAGTCCTTGGCCGTCAGGTCCTGCCGCCCGACCACCCTGCCCTCGTACAGCACGGCGAGACTCAGCGCCCAGTCCTGTACCGACCAGTCGGCGACGGTGGACAGCACGTGCTGGAGCACTGCCCTGCCGCGCTCCTCGGGCGGTACGTCGGTCCAGGGGACCGTGAACGGCATCTCGCCCGGCGCGTGCACCCCGCCGGCGGCGACCGACGCGAGGTCGTCCAGCAACTCCAGGTCGGGGAGGCGTAGTTCCAGGCGGGGCGTGCGGAGGCGGAGCCCGTACAGGGGCCAGTGCTGCGGCTTCATGGACGGACTCTGCCGTGCGGGACGGCGCGCTGTCGAGCGGATTCCCCCGCCCCGCCGGGCCGCGGGCCCTTCCGCCGGGGCGCCGCGCTCGCGCGCGTCGGCCACGGACCGGGCGTCGCGAGCCGGGCGGGACTCCACGGCCGAGGCCCGGGCGTCGCGAACGGTCAGGGGCGCGGCCAGGGGCGGCCGGCCAGGCGCTCGATGTCGGTGTTGAAGCGCCTCAGGTAGGCGGCGAAGCCGGAGATGTCCTCGTCCGACCAGTTGGCCATGACCCGCTCCAGGGAGCCGACGAGGCCCTCGCGTTCCGCGTCGAGCATGCGGGCGCCCTCGTCGGTGATCCGGAACTTGCGGGCCATGCCGCCCTCGGGGTCCGGGATGCGTTCCACGAGTCCGGCGCGCATGGCCGCCGCGGTCTGCCGGTTGAGGGTGGAGGCGTCGAGCCCGAAGGCGTCGCTGAGCTCACCGATCGACATCGGCCCCTGGACGCGGACGCGGCTGAGCAGGATGTAGGCGCTGCGGTCCATCAGGCCGTCCTTGCGACGGCTGCCCTTGTTCTGCAGGAGGCCGTGGCGGCTGAGGAGCATCTGCTCGTACTCGACCTCGTGTGTGGGCCTGGTCATGCGCCTGCCGCCTCCTGTTGTCGTCCGGGCGTCCCGGCGTGTTTCCGGATGTCGGCCCTTATCCTCCCACAGGTCTATGCAACATACATATAACGTGCTCGATGCATTAAGTATGTACGATGCATAGTCTTCTTCCGATGTATACCCGAGGAGTCCCGGATGGGCGCGCCCCAGCCATCAACCCGCAGCGGCGGCGTAGTCGCCACGCTGGCCATCGCCGGCACCACCGCGGCGATCATGCAGACCCTGGTCACCCCGCTCATCGCAAAGCTGCCGCAGATCCTGAGCACCACCCCCTCGAACGCGGCGTGGGTGATCACCGTCACCCTGCTGGTGTCCGCCGTCTGTGTGCCCGTCTCCGGACGTCTGGGCGACATGGTCGGCAAGCGCCGGATGCTTCTCGTGTGCTCCGTGCCGCTGATCGTCGGCTCGGTGGTGTGCGCGCTCTCCTCGTCCGTCGTCCCCATGATCGTCGGCCGCGGTCTGCAGGGCATGGGCATGGGTGTGCTGCCGCTCGGCATCGCCCTGCTGCGTGACGTGGTCCCGGCGGAGAAGCTCAGCTCCTCCATCGCGCTGGTCAGCGCCTCCATGGGTATCGGCGGCGCGCTCGGCCTCCCGATCGCCGCGGCGGTCGCCCAGTACACGAACTGGCGGGTGCTGTTCTGGGGCTCGGCCGGCCTGGCCACCGTGGTCGCGGTGCTGATCTGGTTCCTGATCCCCGATGTGCCGGCCGGCGCCAAGGGTCAGCGGTTCGACGTGCTCGGTGCGCTCGGCCTCGGGGCGGGCCTGGTCTGCCTGCTGCTCGCGGTCTCCAAGGGCGCCGACTGGGGCTGGGGCTCGGCCACCACGCTCGGCCTGTTCGCCGCCGCCGTCGTCGTGCTGCTCGCCTGGGGCCTGTGGGAGCTGCGTACCCGCGACCCGCTGGTCGACCTGCGCACCACCGCGCGTCCCCGGGTGCTGATGACCAACCTCGCCTCCGTCTTCGTCGGCTTCGGCATGTACGCCAGCATGCTGATCGCGCCGCAGCTGCTCCAGCTCCCCTCCGCCACCGGCTACGGCCTGGGCCAGTCGATGCTCGCGGCGGGCCTGTGGCTGGCGCCCGGCGGGATCATGATGATGATCGTCTCCCCGCTCGGCGGAAAGCTCATCGACGCCCGTGGGCCGAAGTTCACCCTGGTGTGCGGCATCCTGGTCATCGCGGTCGGCTACGGCCTGGCGCTGGTGCTCATGGGCTCCGCGTGGGGCCTGATGGTGGTGGGCATGGTGACCAGCAGCGGTGTCGGCCTGGCGTACGGTGCGATGCCCGCACTGATCATGGGCTCGGTCCCGCTGTCCGAGACCGCCGCCGCCAACGGCTTCAACACGCTGATGCGCTCGCTCGGTACGTCGATCGGCGCCGCGGTGATCGGCGTGGTCCTCTCCCAGATGACCGTCACCATGGGCGGCTACAGCCTCACCTCCGAGAACGGCTTCCGTACCGGTCTCATGGTCGGCTGCGGCGTCGCCCTGGTCGCGGCGGTGATCGCCGCCGCCATCCCGGCCGCGCGCCGCACCGAGTCCGGCACCGGCACCGAAGCCGCGGTGGAACAGGCCACGGCCAAGGCCTGACCCGCCCCGGCCGCCCGGGCGTCCGGAAACGCACGAGATACGAGCCGACGACAGCGCGTCGGCATTCCGGCCCCGTCAACCAGCCCCGCACTGCGACTGGTTGGCGGGGCCTCCCCGGTTCGTCACGTCGGTGTCCGGCCGTCAGCGCATCGCCCTTCCCTTCCCGGTAAGGTGGCAATCTTCGGCCGGCGACAGCCTCCGGAGCCCTGAAGGCGAACGCCCATGACACACTCCGTGCCGCGCCCCAGCCGCCGCCGCCTCGATGCCGCACTGGACGGCCTCGCGGTCACCTTCCGCGGAATGACCGCCCGCCCCGACGAGAACAACTGCGAGTGCCACTGGGGCAGTGCCGAGGATCTCGCCCAGCTCAAGGTCCCGGACATCGAGCTGGACGACGATCTCCTGCAACGCACCTGGCGGGCCCCTGACTGGAGCGACCACGCGTCGGTGCTGCGCCGGATCCTCCCTCAGTTCGCCCGGTCCCTCGTCGCGGGCCGCGTCGAACCCTTCCTCGGCCCGGAGGAGATCGGCCGCTCGTTCGACCGGGGCCACTGGCAGCAGTGGCCCGCCGAACAGGCCGCGACGGTACGGGAGTTCCTCCATGCCTGGTGGGCCGACACGCTCACCGACCCGGCCCCGGCCGTCCCGGCCCATGAACTCCTCGCCGTGGTCGTCGAGGCATCCGGCGCGCTCACCCCGTGGCTCGCCCACTGGGAGACGCAGACCGGCACCCCGGCCACCCGGCACCTCACCGAGGCCGCCGACCACTGGGAGTACCACCTCCTCGGTGACGAGCTCCCCTGGGACGCCTGGGACAGCGAGGACGACGGGGGCGAGAGGCGCGCCGAGCTGACGGCCTGGCTGCTGGGCCACGCCCGGCCCCGCCTCATCGACCACGGCGCACCCGACGAACTGCTCCACCGCATACGCCTGCTCGGCCTCACCGGCGACGCCCGCTGGGAGGACCCGCACTGGCCCAACCACCGCTACTGACCGACCGGCCTCAACGGCGGACGCCCACGTCCCCCGCCCCCAGCCGGCTCGTGAACCCGTGCCGAAGGAAGATCCGGGCGCGGGCATACGTATGGGGCGGGCCTCCGGGGAGGCCCGCCCCATCGTGTGGGTGCTGCGTCAGGACGGCAGGCCCAGTTCGCGGGCGATCAGCATGCGCTGGACCTCGCTCGTGCCCTCGCCGATCTCCAGGATCTTGGAGTCGCGCCACATCCTGGCCACCGGGTACTCGTTCATGAAGCCGTAGCCGCCGTGGATCTGGGTCGCCTCGCGGGCGTTGTCCACCGCCACCGTCGAGGAGTACAGCTTCGCGATCGCGGCCTCCTTCTTGAAGGGTTCGCCCGCCACCATGCGCGAGGCGGCGTCGCGCCAGCCGACGCGGGCCATGTGGGCGCGCATCTCCATGTCCGCGATCTTGAACTGGATGGCCTGGTTGGCGCCGATCGGGCGGCCGAAGGCGTGGCGCTCGGCGGCGTACTTCACCGACTCGTCGACGCAGCCCTGCGCCAGGCCCGTGGACAGGGCGGAGATGGCGATCCGGCCCTCGTCCAGGATGCGCAGGAACTGTGCGTAGCCGCGGCCCTCCTCGCCCAGCAGGTTCTCCAGCGGGACGCGGACGTCGGAGAAGGACAGCTCGCGGGTGTCCGAGGCGTTCCAGCCGACCTTGGAGTACGGGGCCGCGACCGTGAAGCCGGGGGTGCCGGACGGCACGATGATCGAGGAGATGAGCGGGGCGCCGTTCTCCTTGCGGCCGGTCACCGCGGTCACCGTGACCAGCTCCGTGATGTCCGTACCGGAGTTGGTGATGAAGCACTTGGAGCCGTTGATCACCCACTCGCCGGTGGCCTCGTCGCGCACCGCCGTCGTCCGGGTGCCGCCCGCGTCCGAGCCGCCGTCCGGCTCGGTCAGGCCGAACGCGCCGAGCGCCTCGCCCGAGCAGAGCTTCGGCAGCCACCGCTGCTTCTGCTCCTCGGTGCCGAAGCGGTAGACCGGCATCGCTCCGAGCGAGACCCCGGCCTCCAGGGTGATCGCCACGGAGGAGTCGACCCGGGCCAGCTCCTCCAGGGCGATCCCGAGGGCGAGGTAGTCGCCGCCCATGCCGCCGTACTCCTCGGGGAACGGGAGCCCGAACAGGCCCATCCGCCCCATCTCCCGCACGATCTCGTACGGGAACTCGTGCCGTTCGTAGAAGTCGCCGATCTTCGGCGCGACCACGTCGTGCGCGAACTCCTCGACGGTGCGCCGCAGTTCCTCGTGTTCGGCGGTCAGCCGGTGGTCCAGGGACATGGCAGGGGTCACTCCTTGTGGGAACGGGTGTCTATCGCACCGAGAGCGCGCGGACGGTACGGGACGGGCTGGGTCGGCCCATTCGGTCGGCGAGCCACACGCTGGTGGCGGTGAGCGCGTCGAGATCGACCCCGGTTTCGATACCGAGGCCCTGGAGCATCCACACGAGGTCCTCGGTGGCGAGGTTTCCGGTCGCGCTCTTCGCGTACGGGCAGCCGCCGAGGCCGCCCGCGGAGGCGTCCACCGTGGTCACCCCGTGCTGGAGCGCGGCGAGGGTGTTGGAGAGGGCCTGGCCGTACGTGTCGTGGAAGTGCACGCCGATGGTGTCGGTGTGCACCCCTTCCTCGTTCAGTTCCGAGAGCAGGGTCAGAACGTGGCCGGGCGTGGCGACGCCGATGGTGTCGCCGAGGGAGAGCTCGTCGCAGCCGAGGTCCATCAGCGCCTTGGCGACCCGGACGACCTGGTGGACGGGGACGGGCCCCTCCCACGGGTCGCCGAAGCACATCGACAGGTAGCCGCGGACGTGCACCTTGTCGGCCTTGGCGCGGGCGACGACCGGCTCGAACATGGCGAGCGACTCGTCGACGGTGCGGTTGAGATTGCGGGCGGCGAACGTCTCGGTCGCCGAGCCGAACACCGCGATCCGGCGGGCTCCGAGCGCCAGAGCCCGGTCCAGGCCGCGTTCGTTCGGGACCAGGACCGGCAGCGCGACGCCGTCGATGTCGGCCAGGCGGGGGAACAGGTCCTCGGCGTCGGCCAGTTGGGGCACCCACTTGGGGTGCACGAAGCTGGTCGCCTCGATGGTGGTCAGGCCCGACGCCGCCAGCCGGTGGATGAACTCCGCCTTCACCTCGGTCGGTACGACGGCCTTCTCGTTCTGCAGCCCGTCGCGGGCACCGACCTCGTGGATGCGGACCCGGGCGGGCAGGTCCTGGGCCGGGACGGTCATGGGGAGGGGGCGAGACGTCGTCATGCTTCCTCCCCGGGAGCCACGGGGGCCTCCACGGGGGCGACCACGGCCAGGATCTGGTCCATGGCGACCGTGGCACCGGCGCTGACGTCCAGTTCGGTCACGGTCCCGGCGTGCGGGGCGGAGATGACGTGCTCCATCTTCATGGCCTCCACCACGAGCAGGCTCTGACCGGCCACGACCTCGTCACCGACCGCCACCTTCACGACCGTCACGGTGCCCGGCATGGGCGCGGCGAGGGTGTCCGCCCCGGAACGGCCCGCGCCGGCCAGCGACGCCTCCACCGGGTCGTGATCCTGTACGTGCCAGCTGTCGCCGTCCCGGCCGAGCCACACCCCGTCCGGGGAGGGGGCGTGGCTGAACGCGTGGGTGACACCGGCGAGTTCGAGGGTGAGGCGGGGGCCGGAGACCTCGACCAGCCTGGCCGTCTCCTTGCCGCCGGGCAGCGGGGCCAGCGGGCCGCAGGCCCCCGTCACGGGCTGCGGCGGCTCGGCGCCCTCCCCGACGTGGCCGAACGTCAGCTCCGTACCGGCCGGGCAGGAACGCAGCGAGACCTGCACCGGGTCGTGGCCCGGCAGCCGGAAGTCGAGCACCGTGCGGGCCGGGGTGCCGCCGAGCCGCCAGCCGCTCGGCACCGAGAAGGGGTCCACCCAGCCGGAGACGTTCACCGGGGAGGAGCGGCGCAGGAGTGCGGCTGCCGCGTACACCTCTTCGGGGACGCCCTCCGGGACCAGGCCGGACGCCTCGCGCTCCACCAGACCCGTGTCCAGATCGCCCGCCGCCACCGCCGGATGGGCGAGCAGCCGGCGCAGGAACCCGGCGTTGGTCGGGACGCCGAGGATCACCGTGTCCGCGAGCGCCGCCCGCAGCCGGCGCAGGGCGGTGGGGCGGTCGGGGCCGTACGCGATGACCTTCGACAGCATCGGGTCGTACAGGCTGCCGACCTCGCCGCCCGTGCCGAGCCCGGAGTCCGTCCGCACGCCGTTGCCCTGCGGCTCGTGAAGCGCGAGGACCGTGCCGCCGGAGGGCAGGAAGCCGCGGGCCGGGTCCTCGGCGCAGATCCGGGCCTCGATGGCGTGGCCGGTGAGCGTGATGTCCTGCTGCTGGTAGGGGAGTTGCTCGCCTGCCGCGACCCTGAGCTGCCACTCCACCAGGTCCAGGCCGGTGATCAGCTCGGTGACCGGGTGCTCGACCTGGAGGCGGGTGTTCATCTCCATGAAGTAGTACGAGGCGGGGTCGTTGCCCGGGACGATGAACTCCACCGTGCCCGCGCCGACGTAGCCGCAGGAGCGGGCCGCCTGGACGGCCGCCTCGCCCATCGCCGCCCGGGTCTCCTCGTCGAGCAGGACCGAGGGCGCCTCCTCGATGATCTTCTGGTGGCGGCGCTGGAGCGAGCACTCGCGCTCGCCGAGGTGGACCACGTTGCCGTGGGCGTCGGCCAGCACCTGGATCTCGATGTGCCGGGGGCGGTCGATCCACCGCTCCACCAGCAGGGTGTCGTCGCCGAACGAGGACCGCGCCTCGCGCCGGGCGGCCGCGATCTCGTCCCCGAGCAGCGCCTCGTCGCGCACCAGCCGCATGCCCTTGCCGCCGCCGCCCGCCGAGGGCTTCAGCAGCACCGGCATCCCGATCCCGCCGGCCGCGTCGACCAGCTGGGCATCGGTGAGCCCGCTCCCGGACGAGCCGGGCACTACCGGGACCCCGGCCGCCGCGACCGTCTCCTTGGCCCGGATCTTGTCGCCCATCAGCGTGATCGCGGAGGCGGGCGGGCCGATGAAGACCAGCCCCGCCTCGGCGCACGCCCGCGCGAAGCCCGCGTTCTCGGCGAGGAATCCGTATCCCGGGTGGACGGCCTGCGCGCCGGTGCGACGGGCCGCGTCCAGCAGCGCGGGCACGCTCAGATAGCTCATCGCGGCCGGGGCGGGCCCGATCCGCACCGCCGTGTCGGCCTCCCTCACGTGCCGGGCGTCCGCGTCCGCGTCGCTGAAGACGGCGACCGAGCGGACGCCCAGCTCCCGCAGCGTGCGGATGACACGTACCGCGATCTCGCCGCGGTTGGCGACCAGAACCGTGTCGAACATCGTCATCTGTTCCTCACATCCGGAAGACGCCGAAGCCGGGTTCACCCAGCGGGGCGTTTGCACACGCGGTAAGAGCCAGCCCCAGCACCTGCCGGGTCTCCAGCGGGTCGATCACGCCGTCGTCCCAGAGCCTGGCCGTGGCGTAGTAGGCGTTGCCCTGGGTCTCGTACTGCTCGCGGATCGGGGCCTTGAAGGCCTCCTCGTCGGCCGCGCTCCAGTCGTCGCCCAGCTGGTCGCGCTTGACCGTCGCGAGGACGGACGCGGCCTGCTCGCCGCCCATGACGGAGATCTTCGCGTTGGGCCACATCCACAGGAAGCGGGGGGAGTAGGCCCGGCCGCACATGGAGTAGTTGCCCGCTCCGTACGAACCGCCGACCACCACGGTCAGCTTCGGGACGCGGGTGCAGGCGACCGCCGTGACCATCTTGGCGCCGTGCTTGGCGATGCCGCCGGCCTCGTAGTCCCGGCCGACCATGAACCCGGAGATGTTCTGCAGGAAGACCAGCGGGATGCCGCGCTGGTCGCACAGCTCGATGAAGTGGGCGCCCTTCTGAGCGGACTCGGAGAACAGGATGCCGTTGTTGGCGACGATCCCGACCGGGTGGCCGTGGATCCGGGCGAAGCCGGTGATCAGCGTCGTCCCGTACTCGGCCTTGAACTCGGCGAACCGCGAGCCGTCGACGACCCGGGCGATCACCTCGCGCACGTCGTACGGGGTGCGGGAGTCGACCGGGACGGCGCCGTACAGGCCAGCGGGATCGACCTTCGGCTCCTCGACGGGCTGCACGGACCACGGCAGCGCGCCCCGGTCCGGCAGGGTGGCGACGATGTTCCGCACGATCCGCAGCGCGTGCGCGTCGTCCTCGGCGAGATGGTCGGTCACCCCCGACGTACGGGAGTGCACCTCGCCGCCGCCCAGCTCCTCGGCCGTCACGACCTCACCGGTCGCGGCCTTCACCAGCGGCGGGCCGCCCAGGAAGATCGTGCCCTGGTTGCGGACGATCACGGCCTCGTCGCTCATCGCGGGGACGTACGCCCCGCCCGCCGTGCACGAGCCCAGCACCGCCGCGATCTGCGGAATGCCGGCCCCCGACATCCGGGCCTGGTTGTAGAAGATCCGGCCGAAGTGTTCCCGGTCGGGGAAGACCTCGTCCTGCATCGGCAGGAACGCGCCGCCCGAGTCGACGAGATACAGGCAGGGGAGGCGGTTCTCCAGCGCCACTTCCTGGGCCCGCAGGTGCTTCTTCACCGTCATCGGGTAGTACGTGCCGCCCTTGACGGTCGCGTCATTGGCGACGATCACGCACTCCCGGCCGCTGACCCGGCCGATCCCGGCGATCACCCCGGCCGCCGGGGCGGCGCCCCCGTACAGCCCCTCGGCCGCCAGCGGGGCCAGCTCCAGGAACGGGGAACCCGGGTCGAGCAGGGTGTCCACCCGCTCCCTGGGCAGCAGCTTGCCGCGCGCCACATGCCGGGCGCGGGCCCTCTCACCCCCGCCGAGCCTGGCCGTGGCGAGCCGCTCACGCAGCTCGTCGGCGAGCGCGTGATGCGCCGCCTCGTTGGCCTTCCAGGCCTCGGAGGCGGGATCGGCCGCGCTCGCCAGCACCGGTGCCTGCTGCATCGTGTCGAGCCCCCTTGCCCGTACCGCAGTAGTTAGTGACCGTTAACGTCCGACTTCAGGTTAACGAGCGCTAACAGCCTTGTCCAGGGCGGAATGCCGGGGCGGGATAATGGCCCGCGCCGCTCCCTGACCCGGGGCGGCGACGTTCGCGGACCGACGATGGCCTTCGGGGTGGGGGAAAAGGCGGATGAGTCAGCAGTCGCAGATACGGACGCAGGCGGCGCGGGGCGCGGCCGCGGGGGAGGGGGCGGCCGTTGGAGTGACCGGGAGGCCGCGCGTCCTCGAAGTGGACGCCCTGCGCGGGTTCGCGCTCGCCGGGATCCTGGTCGTGAATCTCCTGACGACCGCCGGACCTCCCGGCGCCAGGGGCGGGCTCGCGGCCGTGCACCCGGCGGACGGGGCGGTGGAATGGCTGGTCGTTCTCCTCGCGCAGTCGAAGTTCTACCTGCTCTTCTCGTTCCTCTTCGGATACAGCTTCACCCTCCAGATGGACTCGGCCGAGCGCGCCGGCGCGCGCTTCGCGCCCCGGATGTCACGGCGGCTGGCCGGACTGTTCGTCCTCGGAATCGCGCACGCGGTGCTGCTGTACACCGGCGACATCCTCATGATCTACGCCCTGCTCGGGCTGGTCCTGCTGGCCGCCCGGAACGCCGGACCCGCCAAGGTCCGGCGGGCGGCGCTGTGGGTGTTCGGCGTCGCGGGCGGGTTCCTGCTGCTGATCGGGCTGGGCGCGGCCCTGCTCGACCCGGGCGACCTGGGCGAGTCCGCCACCGTGAAGGCCGAGCTGACCGCCGCGTACCGGGGCGGCTTCACCGAGGTCGTCGGTGCCAACATCCGGGCGCTGCCCGAGATCCTGGCGGCCGTTCCGCTGATGGGCGGATTCGTGGTCGCCGCCTTCCTCGTGGGGTTCGTGGCCGGACGGCGGCAGTGGCTCGGGGCGGCCGCGCTCGCCGACCGGGCGCGGCTGCGCCGCATCTGCCTGACGGGTCTCGCGGTCGGGGTCCCCGGGGCGGTCTTCTCCGCCGCGGCGCTCGTGGGGCCGCTGCCGGAACGCTGGACGCTGCTGGGCCTGGCGGTCGGTACGGTGGCGGCCCCGGCGCTCTCGGCCGCGTACGCCACCGGGCTGCTGCTCTGGTTCACCACGCGGGGCGGCGCCGCGACGGCCCGGGTCCTCGCGCCCGCCGGGCGGATGGCGCTGACCAACTATCTGACCCAGTCGCTCGTCATGGCCCTGGTCTTCTCCGGGTACGGGCTCGGCCTGTACGGTCGCACGGGCGCCGCGGCGGCGGTCGCCGGGGCGCTGGTGCTGTACGCCGGCCAGCTCGCCCTGAGCGGGTGGCTGATGCGCCGGTACCGGCTCGGTCCCGTGGAGTGGTTGCTGCGTGCGGTGACGCTGTGGGCGCGCCCCGGGAAGGCGGCGGGCGGCCGGTGAGCGGGCGGGACGGTTCGAGGAGGGGTGCGTTGTCGGAACGCCAGGAAGTCGTCGAGCGCAACTTATGGGCCGCACCGGCACTCTTCGCCTTCGTGGCGTGGGTGCTGTTCAAGGCGAGTGACGGCCAGTCGACGGGAAGAGCCGCCTGGATCGTCTACGCGTCGGGCTGGGTTCTGGTTGCCGGAATGCTCGTCCGGGCTGTTGTGCGGCGCAGGAACCCCGGAATCGGTGCCGTCTTCGGGGTCGGCATCCTGCTGGTCATGGGCGCCCTGTTCGCAGCGAATCACGGTTGATTCCATCGTCGGTTCCTTCGTTCCCGGTTCGAGCCGCTCGCCGCCGGGCGGCGCGGTACGACCACGCTCCAGTTAACGTTCGCTAACCGGACTGTCTAGAATCGAATCCATGACCACGAGGACGGACGCCCCCACCCGCCGCGAGCAGATCCTCAAGGAGGCCGCCCGCCTCTTTGCCGAGCGCGGCTTCCACGGTGTCGGTGTCGACGAGATAGGTGCCGCCGTCGGCATCAGCGGTCCCGGGCTCTACCGCCACTTCCCCGGCAAGGACGCGATGCTCGCCGAGCTGCTGGTAGGCATCAGTGAGCGGCTGCTGGCGGGCGGGCAACTGCGCGTGTCGGAGGACGCGGCGTGCGAGGACGGCTCCCCGCAGGCCCTGCTCGACGCGCTCATCGAGGGGCACATCGACTTCGCCCTCGACGACCGTCCCCTGATCACCCTCCACGACCGCGAGCTGGACCGTCTCCGGGACGCCGACCGCAAGCGGGTCCGCCAGCTCCAGCGGCAGTACGTCGAGGTGTGGGTGGAGGTGGTCCGCGAGATGTACCCGGACCTGCCCGAGCACGAGGCCCGCGCCGCCGTCCACGCCGTCTTCGGCCTGCTGAACTCGACCCCGCACCTGGGCCGGCCCGGCGCCCAGCCGGACCGCGCGGACACGGCGGCACTGCTGCACCGGCTGGCCCGCGGGGCGTTCGAGGCGGCGGCCCGCGCGTGAGATGAATGCTCTCGGCGCTTTGAATATATGAATTGATGCGCAGGGAGAGAAGGATCGGAGAAGGGGCGGAGGAGGAGCGGAGGAGGAGGGCCTGAATTCTCCCTCATTTCCCGGTGCAGCTCCGTCCGTCGGGGTGTCGCGGTGATCCACAGGCATATGGTTTGAGTCGTCTCGCCCACGCCTGATGGGGAATTTAAATGAAAACATGTCAGGTTTCGGTCGTTGTCCCCTGTTTCAACGAGGACGAGGTGATCGAGGCGTTTCACCGCGCGCTGATCTCCGTTCTCGAACCGACCCGGCGGACGTTCGAGATCTGTTATGTCGACGACGGCAGCAGCGACCGCACCAGAGCCCGGATCGGCTCGCTCGCCACCGTGGACCAGCGGGTCCGCTACACCTCCTTCAGCCGTAATTTCGGCAAGGAGGCCGCCATGCTCGCCGGGCTGCGCATGTCCCGTGGCGACGCCGTCGTCCTCATGGACGCAGACCTCCAGCACCCCCCGGAACTGCTGCCCCGCATGCTGGAGCTGCGGCAGCACGGGTACGACCAGGTCGTCGCGAGACGGGACCGCACCGGCGAGGGCGCCCTGCGCACGCTGCTCAGCACCGCCTACTACCGCGCCATGGGCCGGTGCATGGACGTGCCGGTCGTCGACGGCGAAGGCGACTTCAGACTGCTGTCGCGCACCGCCGTGGACGCGGTGCTCGCACTGCCCGAGACCAACCGCTTCTCCAAGGGGATCTTCTCCTGGATCGGCTTCGACACCGCCTCCTTCACCTACCGCAACGTGAGACGTGCGGCGGGGCGCTCGAAATGGGGCGGCAGGAATCTGCTCAACTACGGGATCGACGGCCTGATCTCCTTCAACAGCCGCCCGCTGCGCCTGGCCATCCACGCCGGTCTCGCACTCGCGCTGGCGGCGCTGGGATACGCCCTGTGGATCATCGTGGGCGTCGCACTGCACGGAATCGCCGTGCCCGGATACACCACCCTGCTGACCGCCGTCGTGGCCCTCGGCGGAATCCAGCTCGCCACGCTGGGAGTCATCGGCGAATACGTGGGACGCATCTATTGCGAGACCAAACACCGGCCGCATTACGTGGTGCGGGAAGCGAGCGAATCCCCTCACGTTTCCCCGCAGGTTTCCCCGAACGGGCCGGCGGCACTGCCAAACCACGAAGGGCACCACTGAGCATGACCGCGGACACGCCGAAGCCCGTCGGTGTACGGGAGGCGAGCGAGCGGAAGGAGTACGTGCGGGCGGCGAGCCGGTGGGCGGCGGTCCGGACGGCGGCCCTCACCCTGTTCCCGCTCGCCCTGCTCGGCGCGGCCTTCTGGATCGGCCGGCTGGTCCGCCCGGGAGCGGACGACTGGTGCTTCCTCCCGGTCCTGCGGGACGAGGGCGCCTCCGGGCTGATCGCGAAGTTCTACCTGCACGACAACGGGCGCGTCGCCAACGCCCTGCTGGTCGTCGGGTACGGGGCGTTCGGCGTCCCGGGCCACCAGTGGTTCGCGCTGGTCAGCGGGGTGATCGTGGTCGGCGTCCTCTGGGCGCTGACCCTCGCCGCGCTCGGCCGGGCCGGGCTGACCGCGCCGCGCGGGGTGCCGCTGCTGGTGGCCGCGACGGCTGCGGCGGTCTTCCTGCTCGCGACGCCCGACACGTACAAGACGTTCTACTGGCCCGCCTCCTCCGTCTCGCACACCGTCTCCCCGGTGCTGGCCTGTGCCGCCGTGATTCCGCTGCTGCGCGCGCGGAGCAGCCGGGGCCGGGTCCTCGCCGCGGCCGTCGCCCTCGCCGCCGGGATCTTCATCGGAACGCTGTCGGAGGAGACGTCGGTCGTCGCCTGCGTCGTGCTCTGCGCCGTACTGCTGCTCAGCTTCCGGGCCGTTCCCGGCCCCGGCCCCGTCCGTACGCGCGTCTGGTGCGCTGCCGCCTTCGCCGGGGTCGTCATCGGGACGGCCGTCCTGTACTTCTCGCCCGGCGCGCACGCCCGGCGTGAACGGTTCGGTGCCGACGCGGGCTCCATGTTCGGTGCGGAGCAACTCGCCGCGGCGCTGCGGGCGTTCGGCGAGATCCTGGGGACGGTCCTCACGACGTGGCAGTACGCGGGGGCGCTCGCCGTCGGCGTACTGCTCGGCCTCTCGGTGCGCGGCGGCAGGCAGGGGCCGGACGGGCGCCTGGCGCGCAGGCCCCTGCTTCTGGTCCTCGCCGGTGTCCTCGCCTTCCTGGTCTCCGGCTACCTCTGCACCGTCATCACCTACCCGGCCTTCGGGACGGGCGTGGTGAGGGCGGCCCGCGTCTGGGGCGACTTCCTGCTGGTGTACGTGCTGCTGCTGGTCGGCGTCGGCGCACTGCTGGGGCGGGAGCTGCGCGCCCGCCGGTGGGGGATCCGTACGGCGACGGCGGCCGTCGCCGTCGTCTGCGCGCTGACCTGCGTCGGTCTCGCCGTCCCGCTGTTCCGGCTGGGTACGGAGATGGAGGTGCGCGCCCAGCGCTGGGACCGCCAGGACCGCTCGCTGCGGGACGGGGCGGCGCGCGGCGCCCAGGTGCTCCCGTACACACCCGTGTCGGTCGGCAGGATGCTGGAGCCGTTCGGCGGGCACGGCCGGCGGGCGTGGCCGGCGCAGTGCGTCGCCCGGTACTACCACCTGGAGAAGGTCACGTATGCGACCCGCCTGCCCTGACCGGCGGGCCGGGCAGGCCCGTTCTGATCAGTCCGTCGGGCGAGACACCCGGCACACTGCGCACACCTGACGGCACAATGGGTTCATGCCGATACCCAGCCGTGCCGCTCTCGTCGAACATCTCGTCCGTACGCGTATCGCCGGAGACGTCGCCACACCGCGCGACAACAACCTCTCCCACTACCGCAAGCTCGCCAACGGCGACCGCCACTACTGGCTCGGCCTGGAGCTCGGTGACCGGTGGCGCGACGAGCAGGACGTACTGGCGGTGATGGCCGAGCGCTGCGGGGTCAGCGACGATCCGGAGCACCGGTTCGGGCAGGACACCATCGACCCGGAGCTGACGGTCGACGCCCTGGAGCGGATGGCGGCGCGGCTGCGGAAGGCGGCGGCGGGGTCGGAGCGGGTGCTGTTCGCGACCGGCCACCCGGGCGGGCTCCTCGATGTGCACCGGCAGACCGCGGACGCGCTGCGGGCCGCCGGATGCGAGATCGTACGGATTCCCTCGGGGCTGATCGCCGACGAGGGCATGGTGTTCCAGTTCGCGGACGTCGCCGTGCAGGAGCGCGGCGCGACCCTCTGGCACACCCACTCGCCCGCTCCGATGGCCGCCATCCTGGACGGCCTGGAGCGCGAGGGCCGCCCGCTGCCGGACCTGGTCGTCGCCGACCACGGCTGGGCGGGGTGCGCGGCGCAGCGCGGTCTCGATGCGATCGGGTACGCGGACTGCAACGACCCGGCACTCTTCCTCGGCGAGGCGGAGGGGACGCTCCAGGTTGCCGTCCCGCTGGACGACCATGTGCTGGACCCGCGGTTCTACGACCCGATGACGGAGTATCTGCTGGACGCGGCGGGGCTGACGAGGGGCTGACGAGGGGGGCGACGCGGGCCGGGGCCGTCCCCCGGCCCGGTACCGCCCGCCCCGGTCAGACCGGCCCGGTGCCCGCCCCGCCCGCCCCGCGCCCCCGCTGTCTCAGGCCCGGGGTCGGGTCCAGGTACACCCGGCGGACCGACGGATAGCGCTCGCGCAGCTGCTCCTCGGCCTCCTCGCAGGCCCACTCGATCTCGTCGGCGGTCGAGGCGTCCCGGAAGTCGATCTTCGCGGCGATCAGGATCTCGGTCGGGCCCTGGATGAGCGTGGTGAGTTCCAGTACGTCGATGATGTGCGGGACGGAGAGCAGTTCCTCGCGGACGCCGGCCCGCATCGGCTTCGACACCGGCCGTCCGATCAGCAGCTGGGCGTTGGACCGGCCCAGCACCCAGGCGACGTACACCAGCAGCAGGCCGATCAGGATCGACGCGATGCCGTCCCAGACCCCGGAGCCGGTCAGCTGGCCGCCGAGCAGGCCGCCCGCGGCGAGCAGCAGACCCACCAGCGCCGCCGAGTCCTCCATCACCACGGCCTTGACCGCGGTGTCGGGGGTGTGGCGGAAGTAGTGCCCGACGGGCGCCCGCAGCCGCGCGGCCTCGCCGCGGACCTGCCGGACACCCGTCCGCAGCGAGTAGCCCTCCAGCAGGAAGGCCACCGCGAGCACGATGTACGAGACGAGCGGATTGCCGAGCTCCTCGCCCGCCGCGAGGGTGTGGACGCCGTCGTAGACGGAGAACACCGCACCGCCGACGAACGTGGCCACGGAGGCGAGCATCGCCCAGATGTAGCGCTCGGGGCCGTAGCCCAGCGGGTGTTCCTCGTCCGCGGGCTTCTCGCTGCGCTTCAGCGCGGTGAGCAGCAGCAGCTCGGTGACCGTGTCGGCGACCGAGTGCGCCGCCTCGGAGAGCATCGCGCTCGATCCGCTGATCACCCCGGCGACGGCCTTCGCCACGGCGATGCCGAGATTGGCGGCCGCCGCGACGACGACCGTGAACGTGGACTCCCCACCGCCGGACTTCGTACCACTTGTGGTCTCGTCGCTCATGGTGGGGAGTATGTCCGAACCGACGGGACATGGCCTGTCAGTCCCGGGGTACGCGGACCACGCCCTCCTGGATGACGGTGATCGCCAGCCGGCCGTCCTGGGTGTAGATCCGGGCCTGGCCGAGCCCGCGCCCGCCGGATGCGGACGGAGACTCCTGGTCGTACAGCAGCCATTCGTCGGCCCGGAACGGCCGGTGGAACCACATCGCGTGGTCCAGGCTCGCGCCGACCACGTCGCCGACCGCCCAGCCCCCGCGCCCATGGGCGAGGAGCACCGAGTCGAGCAGCGTCATGTCGGAGACGTACGTGGCCATGCAGACGTGGAGCAGCGGGTCGTCCGCGAGCTTCCCGTTCGTGCGGAACCACACCTGGGAGCGGGGCTCGCGCGGTTCGCCGACGGTGCCGAAGGGCGGCTCGTCCACGTACCGCAGGTCGACCGCGGCCCGCGCCTCGATCAGCCGGTCCACGACCCCCGGCCCGCTGAAGCGGTCCGCGTACCGGGGCAGCATCTGCGCCGCCGTGGGCAGCGTCTCCGGGTCCGGGGCGGGCGGCATGGCCGCCTGGTGCTCCAGGCCCTCCTCGTACGTCTGGAACGAGGCCGAGAGGTGGAAGATCGGCTGGCCGTGCTGGACGGCGACGACCCGGCGGGTGGTGAAGGAGCGGCCGTCACGGATGCGGTCGACGCTGTAGACGATCGGCGCGCCCGGGTCGCCCATCCGGAGGAAGTAGGAATGCAGGGAGTGGGCGGTCCGGTCGGCGGGGACGGTGCGGCCCGCGGCGACCAGGGCCTGGGCCGCGACCTGGCCGCCGAAGACCCGGGGGACGACCGCCGAACGGCTCGTACCCCGGAAGATGTCCCGCTCGATCTGCTCGAGGTCGAGCAGATCGAGCAGGGAGTCGAGTGCTGCGCTCATGGAAGGAACGTAGCCGCTCTCACAGGCCCATGGACTTGGCGATGATCGACTTCATGACCTCGTTGGTGCCGCCGTAGATGCGGTTGACCCGGTTGTCCGCGTACAGGCGGGCGATCGGGTACTCGTTCATGTAGCCGTAGCCGCCGTGCAGCTGGAGGCAGCGGTCGATGACGCGGTGTGCGACCTCGGTGCAGAACAGCTTCGCGGAGGCGGCCTCGGCGGCGCTCAGCTCACCGGCGTCGAGGGCCTCCAGAGCGCGGTCGGCGACGGCCTCGGCGGCGTCCACCTCGGCCTGGCAGGCGGCCAGCTCGAACTTGGTGTTCTGGAAGGATGCGACGGTCTTGCCGAAGACGGTGCGCTCCTGCACGTACTGCTGCGCGAACCGGACCGCGGCCCTGGCCTGCGCGTACGCGCCGAACGCGATGCCCCAGCGCTCGGACGACAGGTTCTGGCCGAGGTAGTAGAAGCCCTTGTTCTCCTCGCCGAGCAGGTCCTCGACGGGCACCTTCACATCGGCGAAGGCCAGCTCGGCGGTGTCGGACGTGCGCAGGCCGAGCTTGTCGAGCTTGCGGCCCAGGGAGTAGCCCTCGGACTTGGTGTCGACGGCGAACAGGGAGATGCCGAAGCGGCGGTCCTCGGCGGTCGGCGCCGAGGTACGGGCGCAGACGATGACGCGGTCGGCGTGGACGCCGCCCGTGATGAAGGTCTTGGAGCCGTTGAGCACGTAGTGCGTGCCGTCTTCGGAGAGCTTGGCGGTGGTCTTCATGCCCGCGAGGTCGGAACCGGTGCCCGGCTCGGTCATCGCGAGGGCCCACATCTCCTCGGCGGAGACGAACTTCGGCAGGTAGCGCTTCTTCTGCTCGTCGTTGGCGAGCATCTTGATGTACGGCAGGGCGAGCAGGACGTGCACGTTGGAGCCGCCGAAGTTGACGCCCGCGCGGGCGGTCTCCTCGTACTGGATGGCCTCGAACTTGTGCGTCTCCAGGCCGGCGCCGCCGAACTCCTCGGGCACGTTGATGCCGAACAGGCCGAGGTCGGCGAGCTTGGTGTAGAGCTCGCGCGGCACGATGCCCTGCTGGAACCACTCGTCGAAGTGGGGGACGACCTCGGCCTCGATGAAGGCGCGTATGGTCTCCCGGAACGCCTCGTGGTCCTCGTTGAATACCGTACGGCGCACGGGGTGCCTCCTAGATCAGCTTCGGTCGGCGTCGGCCCGGCCGGCGGCCTGGCTAAGCGCTTGCTCAGATACATTCAAAAGTTACCCGGCAGTCATGGAAGCTGTCCAGGGTGATGCGCGGCACGCCCGGCCGCGGACATCGCCGCCCGGACGCGGACATGCGGAGGTCCTCCCCGGCAGGTGGCCGGGGAGGACCGTCGTACTTCCGGGGCTGTCGCCGCTACTGCGGCTTGAAGGAACGGATCTGGTAGTTCCCCTGGAGGTTGCCGCCGTTGCCGGCGGGCGTGGAGCCGACCCGGGAGTTGTAGTTGGTCTGGGTGTAGTACTGCACGCGGTGCCCGGTCGCGTTCCACACGGAGCGGACGTTCTGGCCCCGCTGGATGAACGAGCAGTCGTCGGCGGTATTCGCCCGCCGCTCGTCGGACCACTGGCAGCGGGTACCACCCCCGTTCCAGTCGCTGTAGATACAGAAGTACCCGGGGCTGCAGCTGAACGAAGCCCTGGCGCTCCCGGGAGCGGCGGTCCCGGTGGCAGTGTTCCCCGGAGCCACGCCCGCGGCGGGCCCGGTGGCCAGCCCCAGGGCGAGGGCGAGAGAAGTGACGGCAAGCGCGCTGAAGCGGTTCAAGACAGAGACCTCTTTTCAGACGGTGCCCAGGGTTCCGTGCCCTGGTCGCCGCCAGCGTGGCACGGCCGTGACCTGCGCAGACAGGCGGAAACGGGGGCGCTCGAAGCCCGCACCGAAGATCGCGGCACGCCTCCGCGCACCGGCGCGAACACCCCGCCCGTTCGGCGTCGGAGGTGTTCGCGGCGATGGGGCGGGCCTGGCCCAGGTCTGTCGTTGTCGTGGATCGTGCGACGGCGTGGGTTTCTGCGCTCCTGGCTCACTGGTCACGCCAAGCGCACACCCGTCCATCATCTGACTTATTGCCATATCTCTTTCAGTTGGTGTTGACGCGGGAATCGACCTGTTGGCGGACCTGGCCGGTCCGGCGCAGACGGACAGGGTCTCCGGTTACGACCGGCCGGCCCGGGGCGCATCCGGTCCGGCCGGCAGGCGGCCAGGGCGTTTCGAAGCGTCCCGTGAACCCGCGATCCGCAGAAGACACAGCACGAAGCAGGGGCTTCTCCCGATACCTGAGCGAGGCCGCGGCAGTCATCTGTGGCTGAGGCCACCGGCTGACCGCGTCCAACCGGACGCCATGCGTCCACCACTGAGTTGAACGGAGCCACCCGGACCGGTCCGGGTGGCTCCCCGACGAGGAGGCCCGATGCCACCGCACGGCCCCGGACCGCACCCTTCGGCACTCGATCTCTCCCGGCAACTCCTGGGCGAATACCCGGAGTCCGAGAGAAAAACCTCGGACCCCGGCATCCCGGTACTGGCCTCGCTGGTCGCCCGCGCGGGCGACCCGGCAGCGGCGGAGAGCGCCCGGCACGCGGTGGCCGCCTGGTCCCGGACCGTCGGCCGCGGCCTGTCCCACGGCGGGCTGCTCGACGGCGGCCTGGCCGGAACCTACGCCGGCCTGCGCATGGCCGCCCGGATCCACCCCCCGCTGCGCCACGCCGCCGACCGGCTCCGCGACCACCTGCTGAACACCGCCTCGGCGCGCCCCTGGCGGACGACGGACGTCGGCCTGCCCGACTACGACCTCATCGGCGGACCGGCCGGCACCCTGCTCGCGCTCTGCGCCCGGGAGCCGAAGCCGTCCGTCCGCCAACTCCTGCCGTTCGCGACCCACTTGGCGGCGCTGTGCGACAGCGACGACCTGCGCCGGCTGCACATCGGCCAGTACGCCGGCCATCCCCGGCTGGGCTGGCTGCAGGGCCGGGTCAACACCGGGATGGGACACGGCGTGGCGGGACTCGTCGCAGGTCTCACCGCGACCGTCCGCCGAACCGGACCGCGCCCCCGGCTGACGGACGCCCTGCGCCGCGCCACCCACTGGCTGATGGAGCAGTCCTTCGAGGACGACCGGGGTGTCCGGAGCTGGGACGGCGCCGGCCGCGACGGCCCGCCGCCCGCCGGGGCACGGGCCCGGCAGGCCTGGTGCTACGGCACCCCCGGCATCACCTGGGCGCTCTGGGACGCGGCCGACGTGCTGGGCGACCGGATGGCGGCCGACTGGGCGGCGGCCGCCTTCGCCACCCTCGCGGAACGGTACGACGAGGACTTCCACCTCTTCGGCACCCCCCTGACGGACCGGCTCGCGCTGTGCCACGGTGCGGCGGGCGTGCTGGCCGTCGCCGACGCCTTCCACTGCTGGGCCCGGCTGTCGCCCGCCGCCGTGCTCGGCGCCCGGCTGGCCCAGTACCTGGCCACCCGGCTACCGATGGCCCTCGCCCCCGGACAACAGCAGACCTCCCTGCTCACGGGAGCCCCCGGAGCCCTCGCCGCCCTGCTCACCGCCACCCACGACACCTCACGCGACTGGCTGCCCTGCCTGGGGCTGCGATAGCGGGCGCTGCTGAGGTGACGGGACCGGATGCGTCTCCCGCACGGCCGACAACATCGAGAGCGTGCAGCTCGGCATGGCGCTCGAACTGCTCGACCACGCCGCCGACATGCTCGAAGATCGCGATGTCACTGAGGCGCAGCTCCGGTACGTCCCGGCCCGCATGGTCGAGGCCCTGCGCGACGCGCACCGGATCGCCCGGAGCCGGGGCGAGCGGCTTGCCGCGTCAGTCCGTGACGGGAGCAGCCCACAGGGCTGAACCGCCCGCCCCGCTCACCGCACCCGCAGCGCGAACCACAGTTCCGTCCGTACGTCCATGTCGTCCAGGTCCACGTCCAGCAGGGACGCGCAGCGGGCGATGCGCTGGCGGACCGTGTTGCGGTGGATGCGCAGGGCCGTGGCCGTGCGGTCCCAGCTGCCGTGGAGGCTCAGCCAGCAGCGCAGGGTCTCGGTCAGCGGCTCGGTGAGCGGGGCGAGGAGGGCGCGGGCGTGTGCCTCGGCGCGGTCGGGCGGGATCAGGGCGGTCAGGCCGGACCCGCCGCCGTTGTGGTGGTGGGCCAGCGGGGTGCGGGTGGCGACGGCGCGGCCCAGGGCCCGGGAGGCCTGGCCGTCGGCGAGGTCAAGGGCGGTGATGGCGGCGGGGGCGGACGCGCCGAGCGTCCAGCCGGGCTGCGGGGTGATCCGGTCGCCGCCGGGGATCAGCACCCGTACCGCGTCGCCGCCCCGGCCCGCGTCGACCAGCGCCGAACCGAGGGCGGCGCCCAGTGCTCCGGTGGTCAGCGGGTCGACCGGGCTGTCGCCGCTGCGGCGTGCGTGCACCACCGTCCACTGCTCGGCGCCGCCGAGCAGCGGTGCGACGTCCTGCGGGTCCGCGCCCAGCAGCATCCGCACCAGGGCGGCCGAGCGGCCCGCGGCGTCGGCGCCCTGGTGCGGGGCGGCCAGCAGGGAGAGCAGGACGACCGCGATCCCGGCGATGGTGTGGTCGCCCGCCTCGCGCCGGTCCGTCGCCAACGCCAGGACGAGCCCCTGTCCGCCGCCCAGCGCGTACGCGGAGAGATGGGCGTCCCGCAGCGTGTCGGTGGCGGACGAGGGGGCGGGGCGTGATCCGGCGCGGACCACCCGGGTGAGCCTGGCCAGCGCCGCCCCGACGTCGGGGGCCGGGCGGCGGCCCGAGGCGTGCAGCTCCTCGCCGTCCGCGGAGAGCAGCGCCGCCCGGCCCTCCAGCTGGGCCGCCAGTTGGTGCAGCACCGCAGGGACCGGGTCCGGCCGGGCCGCCGCCGTGGCCAGGGCCTGCTGGGCGCGCGTCACCCGGCGCAGCTCGCGGTGGCGGGCCTCGGCCATCAGCCGCCACACCGTCCGGGCGATCGCCGTGAACGGGGTCTCGGGCGGCACCTCCAGCAGCGGCAGGCCGTGCCGGTCGCATGCCTCGATCAACGCCTGCGGCACCGTGTCGAACACCGGCGTCACCCCGAAACCGAGCGCCGCCGCCCCCGCCTCCATCAGCCGGTCCACGAACGCGTCCGGGTCCTGCAGCTGCACCCCGGCGCTCAGCAGCAGCTCACCGCCGAGCAGATAGGGGTACGGGTCGGCCATCTCCGTGGTGTGCACCCACAGCAGATCCGCCTCCGCCGGACCGGCGATCCGGCGCAGTCCGAGCTCCTCGTGGGCGAGCAGTTCGGCGAGCGGGATCGGCGGCGTGGGCGGCGGTGCGGGCGGGGGAGTGGGCGGGTGAGCAGGCATCGGGGTCGGCCCGGCCGAGGCTTCCGGCATGGACGGTCCATCCATCGGGGACTTCAATTATGGATGAAACGTACTCTTCAGCGTCGCTTGCGGGCCACCTACCGTCTTCTTCACATAAGGCATGTGCACTTGTGACTGAAATGGAGGAAGCCCATGGCCGTCGACTACGCGGTGATCATCATTTATCTGGCCGGCATGCTCGCCATGGGCTGGTGGGGCATGCGCCGCGCCAAGTCCAAGAGCGAATTCCTGGTGGCGGGCCGCAGGCTCGGACCGTGGATGTACTCGGGCACGATGGCCGCGATCGTCCTCGGCGGAGCCTCCACCATCGGCGGTGTCGGCCTCGGCTACCAGTACGGACTCTCCGGCGCCTGGATGGTCTTCACCATCGGCCTCGGAATTCTCGCTCTGTCCATCTTCTTCTCCGCGCGGATCGCCCGGCTGAAGGTCTACACCGTCTCCGAGATGCTCGACCTGCGCTACGGCGGCAGGGCGGGGATCATCTCCGGTGTCGTGATGTGGTCGTACACGCTGATGCTCGCGGTCACCTCGACCATCGCGTACGCCACCATCTTCGACGTCCTCTTCGACATGAACCGGACCATCGCGATCATCCTCGGCGGCGCCATCGTCGTCGCGTACTCCACGCTCGGCGGGATGTGGTCGATCACGCTCACCGACATGGTGCAGTTCGTCGTCAAGACCATCGGTGTGCTGCTGCTCCTGCTGCCCATCGCGGTGATCAAGGCGGGCGGCTTCAGCGAGATGAAGGCGAAGCTGCCCACCGAGTACTTCGACCCGCTCGGCATCGGCGGCGAGACGATCTTCACGTACGTGCTGATCTACACCTTCGGCATGCTGATCGGCCAGGACATCTGGCAGCGCGTCTTCACCGCCCGCAGCGACAAGATCGCCCGGATCGGCGGCACCGTCGCCGGTACCTACTGCCTCATCTACGCCCTCGCGGGCGCCGTCATCGGCACCGCCGCGAAGGTCATGTACCCGAAGCTGCCCAGCCCCGACTCCGCGTTCGCGACCATCGTCAAGGACGAGCTGCCGATCGGCGTGCGCGGGCTGGTGCTCGCCGCCGCGCTGGCCGCCGTGATGTCCACGTCCTCGGGCGCGCTGATCGCCTGTGCCACCGTCGCCAACAACGACATCTGGTCCCGGCTGCGGGGCGTGGTGTCCCGGGGCGGCGAGGCCGTCGAGGGCGAACACGACGAGGTGAAGGGCAACCGGGTCTTCATCCTCATCATGGGCATCGCCGTCATCCTGATCTCCATCGCGCTCAACAACGTCGTCGAGGCCCTGACCGTCGCGTACAACCTGCTCGTCGGCGGCCTGCTGGTGCCGATCCTCGGCGGTCTGCTGTGGCGCCGGGGCACCGCGGCGGGCGCGCTGGCCGCGGTGTCGGTCGGCGGTCTCGCGGTGATCGGCCTGATGGCGGGATACGGAATCCTCGCCAACGAACCGATCTACTACGGCCTGCTGGCCTCGCTCGCGGCGTACGTGATCGTCTCCCTGGCGACGAAGCCGACCGACGCGGCCGTACTCGCGGCCTGGCGCGAGCGGCTGGCGGGACGGGGCGCGACGGCGGAAGAGCCGGTGCACGAGCCGGCCACGACGTAACCGTCCCCGTACGCCCCCGGGAGGGGCGGCCCCCGCCCCTCCCGCCTCGCCCCGCACACTGAACAACGCACGTAACCCGAAGGAAGGCACTTCACATGAGCAGCAACGAAACGCCGCGCGGCCCCGTCGACTCCTCCCGCGTCCCGCGGTACGCCGGACCCGCGACCTTCGCCCGGCTGCCCCGGCTCGACGAGGTCGGCACCGCCGATGTCGCCGTCGTCGGAGTGCCCTTCGACACCGGTGTCTCCTACCGGCCCGGCGCCCGCTTCGGCGGCAACGCGATCCGTGAGGCCTCGCGCCTGCTGCGCCCGTACAACCCGGCGCAGGACGCCTCGCCGTTCGCGCTCGCGCAGGTCGCCGACGCCGGTGACATCGCCGCGAACCCGTTCAACATCAACGAGGCCGTCGAGACCATCGAGGCCGCCGCCGACGACCTGCTCGGCACCGGCGCCCGCATGATGACGCTCGGCGGCGACCACACCATCGCGCTGCCGCTGCTGCGCTCCGTCGCCAAGAAGCACGGCCCGGTCGCCCTGCTCCACTTCGACGCGCACCTCGACACCTGGGACACCTACTTCGGCGCCGAGTACACCCACGGCACCCCGTTCCGCCGCGCCGTCGAGGAGGGCATCCTCGACACCTCCGCGCTCTCCCACGTCGGCACCCGCGGCCCGCTCTACGGCAAGCAGGACCTGGACGACGACGCGAAGATGGGCTTCGGCATCGTCACCTCCGCCGACGTCATGCGGCGCGGCGTCGACGAGGTCGCCGACCAGCTGCGCCAGCGCATCGGCGACCGGCCGCTGTACATCTCCATCGACATCGACGTGCTGGACCCGGCGCACGCCCCCGGCACCGGCACCCCCGAGGCCGGCGGCCTGACCTCCCGCGAGCTCCTGGAGATCGTCCGCGGGCTGTCCTCCTGCAACCTGGTCTCCGCCGACCTGGTCGAGGTCGCCCCCGCGTACGACCACGCCGAGATCACCTCCGTCGCCGCCTCCCACACGGCGTACGAGCTGACCACGATCATGTCCCGCCAGATCGCAGAGGCCCGTACGAAGTGAGCCACGACCACCACGACGAGCGGCCGCGGCTCACCCCCGAGCAGACCGCGGCCGCCCTGAACCCGCCGGCCGGGCGCAACGGCGGCGACCTCGTCGTCGAGACCCTCCAGGGCCTCGGCGCGACCACCGTCTTCGGCCTGCCCGGCCAGCACGCGCTGGGCATGTTCGACGCGCTGCGCCGCTCCTCCCTGACGTACATCGGGCTGCGCGTCGAAAACAACGCGGGCTTCGCCGCCGACGCGTACGGCCGGATCACCGGGGAAGTGGCGCCGCTGCTGCTCTCCACCGGGCCGGGTGCGCTCACCTCCCTCGCCGCGCTCCAGGAGGCGGCGGCCGCCTCCGCCCCCGTGCTGGCGATCTCCAGCCAGATCCCGGTGGCGGGCCTGGGCGGCGGACGCCACGGCTACCTGCACGAACTGCGCGACCAGAAGGCGTCGTTCCGCGACGTCGTGAAGTCCGTCCACACCGTCCGCACCGCCTCCCAGATCCCGTCGGCGATCGCCGCCGCCTGGGAGTCCGCGCTGACCGCCCCGCACGGCCCGGTCTGGATCGAGATCCCGCAGGACGTGCTCCTGGCCGAGACCACCGTGCCGGTCGTCTCGGCGATGGACGCCACCCCGCGCGAGCTGTACGCCCGTCCCGAACTGACCGCCGTGGCGGCCGACCTGCTGTCGAAGGCCGAGCGTCCGGCGATCATCGCGGGCGGCGGAGTCGTACGGTCCGACGCGTCCGGCAAGCTGCTGGCGCTCGCGGAGAAGCTCGACGCACCCGTCGTCACCACCTTCGGCGGCAAGGGCGCCTTCCCGTGGGAGCACCCGCTCTCGCTCCAGTCCTGGCTGGAGGACCGCTACACCACGGACTTCCTGGAGTCCGCCGACGTGCTCCTGGTCATCGGCTCCGGACTCGGTGAACTCTCTTCCAACTACCACACGTTCGCCCCGCGCGGCCGGGTGATCCAGATCGAGGCGGACGCCGGGAAGCTGGAGTCCAACCACCCCGCGCTCGGCATCCACGCCGACGCCCGCGAGGCGCTGTCCGACCTCCTCGAAGCGGTCGACCGCCGCGAGGACCCGTCGGCGCCGGAGCGGGTCCGTACGGTCCTCGAAGCGGTACGGGAGAGGATCGCCGCCCAGGAACTCACCCTGGAGCAGCGGCTGATCGCCTCGGTCCGCGAGGCGCTGCCCGACGCGTCGCCCAGCTTCTGGGACATGACGATCCTCGCCTACTGGGCCTGGTCCGCCTTCGACGCCCGCCACCCGAACACGATGCACTCGGCCCAGGGCGCGGGCGGCCTCGGCTACGGCTTCCCGGCCGCCCTCGGCGCGGCGGCGGCCGACCGTACGCGGCCGGTCCTCGCGGTCTCCGGCGACGGCGGCGCGATGTACTCGATCGCGGAGCTGGCCACAGCCCGCCAGTACGACCTTCCGGTCACCTGGCTGATCGTCGACGACGGCGGCTACGGCATCCTGCGCGAATACATGACGGGCGCCTTCGGCGAGGCCACGGCGACGGAGCTCACCCGCCCCGACTTCGTCGCCCTCGCCGAGTCCTTCGGCGTCCCGGCGATCCGCACCACCCCGGAGTCGCTCACCGCCGACCTGGCCGCGTCCCTCGCGGCGCCCGGTCCCTCGGTGGTCGTGCTCCCGGCCCTGCTGAGGATGTTCGAGCCGACGCACCTGTAGGCATCGGCTCGCTGCCCGTCCGCGCACCCGGCCTCGGCCGGGGCGCGGGCGGGTTCACGGGCGGGTTCATCTGCGGGGCGGGTGCTCCTTCGCGATGAGAGCCGCCTGCTCCTCCCTGCCCCGGTGGAAGTCCGGCCGCTCGTCGGGATGGAGGCTGGTGGGCACGGCCTTCGCCGGTGGCAGGAAGTCGGTCAGCGACCGGAACACCGGGTCGGCCGCCGCTCCCTGACCGCGGATCCGGGCCTGCACCAGGTACTGGACGATCTCCCGCAGGGGCTCTCGCAGAACGGGTTCCGGCCGCGCGGCGGCCTTCTCCGCGGCTCCCGGCTGTCCCAGCGCGTGGTGTTCGTTCTGCGCGAGCCGCTGCAGGGCCGCGACCGCCGCGAAGAGCCGGCCGCAGCGGTATGCCTCGGCGTGCCGGACCGGCTGAGCGCTCGTCAAGGTTCCCTCGATTCGATCAAGGTGCCGGGTCGCACCCGGTGACCGATACCCGCGCGACGGGCGACGAACCACACAGCCCCGAATGCGCAACTTTCCGGCCCGTCGTGAGTCGTTACTCACGGGTGCGCCGGGGGCGCACCGTACCGATCCACTCATGGGGGACCAGCCGCATGAAAGAACAGCCCTGCATAACCCGTCGCGCCAAGGCCGCGCTCTCCGTCGCGCTCGCCGCGGGCGTGCTCGCACCCGTGGCGCTCGGCGCGGCGCCCGCCGCGGCGGCGACGCCGACGGTGAGCTGCACGTCCGGCAAGGCCGGGCTCGCCGCGAAGCTGTCGAAGGACATCACCGCCGCGCTCAAGGGCCGGAAGTCGACGACGGCCGTGGCGCTCTACGACCGCACGACCAAGACCAACTGCACCCTGCGGGCGACGACGAAGTACGACTCCGCCAGCGTCGTGAAGGCGACCGTGCTGGCGACGCTGCTCTGGGACAACAAGAAGCACAACCGCTACCTCACCCAGCGCGAGATCAACCTCTCCACCGCGATGATCACCAAGTCCGACAACAACGCGACCACCAGCCTGTGGAAGCAGCTCGGGGTGACCAAGGTCAAGGCGTTCCTCAAGGCCGCCGGGATGACGCACACCGTGCCCGGCTCCGGGGGCTACTGGGGGCTGACCCAGATCACCGCCCAGGACGAGCTGCGACTGCTGACCCTGCTGACCGCCAAGAACTCCGTGCTGAGCGACAACGCGCGCGCCTACGAGCTGGGCCTGATGCGCAAGGTCGTCTCCGCGCAGCGCTGGGGCACGCCCGCCGGGGCGCCGTCCGGGGTGACCGTGCAGGTCAAGAACGGCTGGCTGCCGCGCGCCACCCACGGCTGGCGGGTGCACAGCATCGGCGCGTTCACCGGCAAGGGGCACGACTACGCGATCACCGTGCTCACCCAGGACAACAAGACGATGAACGACGGCATCAACACCATCCAGGCCGTCGCCCGCGCCGTGCACAAGGACCTCAACCCGGCCGTCGCCGCGAAGACGACCTCGACCATCGCCCCGCCCGCCGCCCCGCAGGAAGCGGTGCCCGCGGTGCCGGAGGCCCCGGCCGTACGGATGCTCACCGCGACGCCGCGGCCGTAGGGACCGGCATCGGCGGGTCGGGGGCCGGCCCCTACGGCCCTGACCCGCGCCGAGGGCCCGCTCAGCCGTGGGCGGCGCGGGCTTCGGCAGCCGCCGGGCCCGCCCCGCCGTCCGCCCCTGCTTTCGACTCCGACGCCTCGGAACCCGCGTGCGCGGTGAACGCCACCCGCATCGTGTCGCCGTCCAGCTCCATGCTGAACGTGGAGTCCATGGCCCGCGCCAGGCGGGCGAGGAGCGGAACCGTGGGCATGGTGCCGCCGAGTTCCAGCTTGGAGACCTGCGGCTGGGTCATCCTGGCGCGCCGCGCCAGTTCCGTCTGGGCGATGCCGAGTTCGGTGCGGCGGTCGTAGACCGCTTGTCCGAGATCCCAGGCCAGGTCGAGCTCCTGGCGCCGCCGCACGCGCTCGGCGCTCTCGGTGCCGTCCTCTCCCTCCGAGATGCTCTCTGCGACCTTCCGGTCCCGGGCGAGCTTCCACTCTGCGTGACTGACCACGTGCTCTTCCTTCCTAGACATCGCGGGTGAACACGTCATGTGCCGGTTTGTGTTCCGCTTCGCAGACGGCCTTCGCCCGCCTGGCACGGACGACCTCGGCATTCTCGCGCTGCTGCGTCTTGCGGAAGACGGTCAGCAGCACGATGCGGCGTCCGGACGCGAGCCAGTACGAGATCCGTACGGCTTCGCGGCTGCGCCCCAGATCGAACCGCAGCTCCCGCACGCCGTCGCCCAGGTGCCGTGAGTGCGGCTCGCTCAGCGTGGTCGCGCTCCGCGCGAGCCGCCCGACGGCGTGCTCCGCGCGTTCGTAGTCGGCCGCGGAGAGGTTGGTCAGCCACAGACGGACCTCCGGCTCGATCTCGACGGTGAAAAGATCATCCATGCAAAGCAACGTATATATAGGGAAGCGTATATCGCCTTGAGGTGCTAGTGGAGTCAGCAGGACGAGTGGGCGGGGCGCGCCTGGTTGACGCAGTCGGTCGCGGGCCGGTCCTACGCCGACCGTCGCACCCGCCCTACGCCGATGGCCCCGTCTTCGGCCCTCCTCTGTAACGGCGGGATGAAATCCGCTGCCCACCGCGTTGGTGCCTTGCGGTAGAGCAGGTCGAACGGGGAGGCACTGGTGACGGACGCAGGAGACCCGCAGGGCGCGGCGCGGGCCCCGGGATGGGCCCGGCGGTTGTGCGGGTACGCATGGCGCTACCGGCGCAATGTGCTGCTGGCGCTCGGCTCGTCGCTCGCGGGCATGGCGGTGATGGCCCTCGTCCCGCTGATCACCAAGGTGATCATCGACGACGTCGTGGTCGGCCACACCCGGTCCCTCGCCGTCTGGACCGGGCTCCTCATAGCCGCCGCCGGGCTCGTGTACATAGCCACCTACATCCGCCGGTACTACGGCGGCCGGCTCGCCCTCGACGTGCAGCACGATCTGCGTACCGAGATGTACGGGACGATCACCCGCCTCGACGGGAAGCGGCAGGACGAACTGTCCACCGGCCAGGTCGTCGGGCGCGCCACCAGTGACCTCCAGCTGATCCAGGGGCTCCTCTTCATGCTCCCGATGACCATCGGGAACGTGCTGCTCTTCCTCATCTCCCTGGTGATCATGGCGTGGCTCTCGCCGCTGCTCACCCTGGTCGCGGTCGCCGTGGCCCCCGCCCTCTGGTTCATCGCCCGCCGCTCCCGCAACCGGCTCTTCCCCGCCACCTGGTACGCCCAGGGGCAGGCCGCCGCCGTCGCCGGAGTGGTCGACGGGGCCGTCTCCGGGGTCCGGGTCGTCAAGGGGTTCGGGCAGGAGGAGCAGGAGACCGGCAAGCTGCGCGAGGTGGGGCGCAAGCTCTTCGCCGGGCGGCTGCGGACGATCCGGCTGAACTCCCGCTACACCCCCGCCCTCCAGGCCGTCCCCGCGCTCGGCCAGGTCGCGATGCTGGCCCTCGGCGGCTGGCTCGCCACCCGGGGCGAGATCACCCTCGGTACGTTCGTGGCGTTCTCCACCTACCTCGCCCAGCTCGTCGGACCGGTCCGGATGCTCGCCATGGTCCTCACCGTCGGACAGCAGGCCAGGGCCGGCGTCGAACGCGTACTGGAACTGATCGACACCGAGCCGACCATGAAGGACGGCACCAAGGACCTCCCGGCCGACGCCCCCGCCAGCGTCGAGTTCGACGACGTACGGTTCGGCTACGACGCCGAGCGCCCCGTACTCGACGGGTTCTCGCTGACCATCGAGCCCGGCGAGACCGTCGCCGTCGTCGGCGCGTCCGGCAGCGGGAAGTCCACGGTCTCGCTCCTGCTGCCCCGCTTCTACGACGTGACGCACGGCGCCGTCCTGGTCGGCGGCCACGACGTCCGCGAACTGACCCAGCGGTCCCTGCGCGCCGCCATCGGCCTCGTACCGGAGGACAGCTTCCTGTTCTCCGACACCGTCCGCGCCAACATCGCCTACGGATTCCCCGACGCCACCCAGGAGCAGATCGAGGAGGCGGCCCGCGCCGCCCAGGCCGACCGGTTCATCGCGGAGCTGCCCGAGGGCTACGACACCAAGGTCGGCGAGCACGGGCTCACCCTCTCCGGCGGCCAGCGCCAGCGCGTCGCGCTCGCCCGCGCCATCCTCGCCGACCCCCGGCTGCTCCTCCTCGACGACGCCACCTCCGCCGTCGACGCCCGCGTCGAGCACGAGATCCACGAGGCGCTGCGCCAGGTCATGGCCGGGCGGACCACCCTGCTGATCGCCCACCGCCGCTCCACCCTCGGCCTCGCCGACCGGATCGCCGTCCTGGAGAACGGCCGGCTCGCCGACATCGGCACCCACGAGGAGCTGGAGCGCCGCTCCCCGCTCTACCGGCGGCTGCTCACCGACCCCGACGAGCTGGGCGGCACCTCGCCCGGACACCAGCGGCTGACCCCCGCCCCCGACACGACCCCCGAGGACGAGCGCGCGCTCCAGGAGGAGCTGGACGCCGAGTTCGACGCCGAGCGAGGCATCAGCCCCCACCTGTGGGTCCGCAAGGAGGAGCCGCGCGACACCGGCGCGGCCGGCATGCCCGCCACCCCCGAACTGCTCGCCCAGGTCGAGGCGCTGCCGCCCGCCACCGACACCCCCGACATCGACGAGGCACGGGCCGTCGGCGCCGAGGACTCCTACGGGCTGCGCAGGCTGCTGCGCGGCTTCGGGCTGCCGCTGCTGGTGAGCCTGGTGCTGGTCGCGGTCGACGCGGGCGCCGGTCTGCTGCTGCCGGTGCTGATCCGGCACGGCATCGACCAGGGCGTCTCGCAGCTCGCGCTCGGCGCGGTCTGGGCGGCGTCCGCGCTGGCCCTGGTGGTCGTCCTCGTGCAGTGGGCCGCCCAGATCGGCGAGACCCGGATGACGGGCCGCACCGGCGAACGGGTGCTGTACTCACTCCGGCTGAAGATCTTCGCGCAGCTCCAGCGGCTCGGCCTGGACTACTACGAGCGCGAGCTGACCGGCCGCATCATGACCCGGATGACGACGGACGTGGACGCGCTGTCGACGTTCCTGCAGACCGGTCTGGTCACCGCCTTCGTCTCCGTCGTCACCTTCTTCGGCATCATGGTCGCGCTGCTGGTCCTCGACGTGCAGCTGGCCCTCGTGGTCTTCGCGACGCTGCCGGTGCTGGTCGTCGGCACGTTCTTCTTCCGCCGCAAGAGCGTCAAGGCGTACGAACTGGCCCGTGAGCGCATCAGCGTCGTCAACGCCGACCTCCAGGAGTCCGTCTCCGGGCTGCGGATCGTGCAGGCGTTCCGCCGCGAGCACGACGGCACCCGGCGGTTCGCGGAGCGCAGCGACCACTACCGCGAGGCCCGGGTCCGGGGCCAGTGGCTGATATCGGTCTACTTCCCGTTCGTGCAGCTGCTGTCCTCGGTGGCCGCGGCCGCCGTCCTGATCGTCGGCGCGGGCCGGGTCGACAACGGCACGCTCACCACCGGTGCGCTGGTCGCCTACCTGCTCTACATCGATCTGTTCTTCGCCCCGGTCCAGCAGCTCTCCCAGGTCTTCGACGGCTACCAGCAGGCCACCGTCTCGCTCGGCCGCATCCAGGAACTGCTGCGCGAGCCGACCTCCACCGACACCGCGGACGAACCGCTGGACGTGCTGTCGCTGCGCGGCGAGATCGCCTTCGAGGACGTGTCCTTCGCGTACGGCGGCGCCGAGGAGGCCCTCATCGGGGTCGACCTGCGGATACCGGCCGGCCAGACGGTCGCGTTCGTCGGCGAGACCGGCGCGGGCAAGTCCACCCTCGTCAAGCTCGTCGCCCGGTTCTACGACCCCACGGGCGGCCGGGTCACCGCGGACGGCACCGATCTGCGCCGCCTCGACCTCACCGCGTACCGGCACCGGCTCGGCGTCGTACCGCAGGAGGCGTACCTCTTCGCGGGCACGGTCCGCGACGCCATCGCCTACGGGCGGCCCGAGGCCACCGACGCCGAGGTGGAGGCGGCGGCGCGGGCGGTCGGCGCCCACGACATGATCGCGACGCTGGACGGCGGCTATCTGCACGAGGTCGCCGAGCGGGGCCGCAACCTCTCGGCCGGCCAGCGCCAGCTGATCGCGCTGGCCCGCGCCGAACTCGTCGACCCGGACGTCCTGCTGCTCGACGAGGCGACCGCCTCGCTCGACCTGGCCAGCGAGGCCCTGGTCAACCAGGCGACCGACCGGCTCACCGGCCGCCGCACCACCCTGGTCGTCGCCCACCGGCTGACCACGGCCGCCCGCGCCGACCGGGTCGTGGTGATGGACCGCGGCCGGGTCGTCGAGGACGGTACGCACGACGAACTCCTGGCCAGGGACGGGCGCTACGCCGTGCTGTGGCGCACGTTCATCGGGGAGGACGAGCCCGCGCAGGTGTGAGAGCCGGGCCCGTCCGCCGGGTCAGTCGCCGATGCCGGAGATCTTTCCGGTCCGCAGGTCCGAGCGGACGGTCAGGTACGAGTACGTGGGGTGCTTGCCGCCGCTCCAGGTGAGCCGCACCGTCGACCAGGTGTGGCCGGCGGCGCTGTCGCCCGCGGTGACCCGGAAGGCGAGCGGGGTGTTCTGGGCCCGGAGCACCCCGTCCGCGTGGTTGCGCCACTCCCAGGTGTTCAGCTCGGAGCGCAGCCGAGGGGTCAGATAGAAGGTTCGCAGGGCGGTGACGAGCCGTCCGCCGTCCTCGGTGGAGGCGGCGACGGCATCGATGTAGGCGCCGTAGAAATGGGCGACCTGCTGGTAGGCGGGGGATCCGAGGTCACTGCGTACCGACGCGGCGGTTTCAGGGGCCTGCGGGGCCGCCGCCGCTGCTGCCGGGACCGCGGCGACGGCGGTGAGGAGAGCGGAGGCGAGCAGCGTCCGGCCGATCTGGCGCCGACTGCGGAGACCCGGGGTGTTGCGGAGCTGAAGCATGGGCAGTACCTGCCTTTCGTATGGCTCTGTCCTGTTGGAGCCATGCTGTGGCGATTCGGTTGCCCGGAGGGGGGAGCGCGCCGCATGCAACCTCCGGATGGCCTCCTGCGTCGTACGCATGTATGCGTATGCGCCGCGCAGGGGCGTAAATGTTCGATTGGTGATGGGGTTACTGGTGATCAGAGGGACGCGTAAGTCCGGAAAGGTCGCATTGTCCGACGAGGACGGTGGTGGAGGGGGAGGTCGGAGCGGTCCCCGGGCCGGCCGTCGGATGCTGGTGTGCTCGATCGCCCTGCCGCTGGTGGCCGCGCTCGGCCTGGTGCTCGGCGGTCCCTCGGCCGGCCGCGCCGACGCCGCGTCGGTCTGCGCCGGACGTCCCGCGAAGACGGTCGCGTTCAAGACCGGGGAGCTGCGCGTCTACAAGAACCGTTCCTACGCCTGCGCGATAGCCGTCGCCAAGAAGTCGGGCCCGCGCCGCACCATGTCCGTCACGCTCCAGGCGCGCGGCGGCAGCCCCGTCGTCGACCGGGGCCGGTACACCAAGCAGGCCGGTCCGGTGACGGTCCATGCGCTGAACCGGTGTGTCAGGGCCTCGGCCACCATCTCGGGGAAGTCGGGCTCCACGGGCTGGATCCTCTGCTGAACTCTCCGCTGACCGGCCCGGACCCGCGGTTTCCGTGTGCCGACCGGGTCTGGCGGTACGGGAGTTGCCCCGCTAGGTTCACGGCGAAAGTTGTGATTCCTGGGAGGGTGTATGCGCAAGGCGTTCAGAGGGTTCCTGTCGCTCGCGGTGCTCATCGGCACGGTGGGCGCGACGGGCGCCTCGGCCGGGGCGGCCACCGCCGCGGAACCGGCAGCGATCCGGACCGGCACCGCCGCCGACAACGGCACCGGTACGGACATCAAGGACCGCATCCTGGCCATCCCGGGGATGAGCCTCGTCGAGGAGAAGCCCTACGCGGGTTACCGCTACTTCGTCCTCAACTACACCCAGCCGGTCGACCACCGGCATCCGTCCAAGGGCACCTTCCAGCAGCGCATCACCCTGCTGCACAAGGACACGTCCCGCCCGACGGTCTTCTACACCGGCGGGTACAACGTCTCCACCAACCCCAGCCGCTCCGAGCCGACCCGGATCGTCGACGGCAACCAGGTCTCGCTGGAGTACCGCTTCTTCACCCCGTCCCGCCCGGCGCCCGCCGACTGGTCCAAGCTCGACATCTGGCAGGCCGCCAGCGACCAGCACCGCGTCTTCACCGCGCTGAAGGCGATCTACACCAAGAACTGGCTGGCCACCGGCGGCTCCAAGGGCGGCATGACGGCCACCTATTTCGAGCGCTTCTACCCCAGGGACATGGACGGCGTCGTCGCGTACGTCGCGCCCAACGACGTGGTGAACAAGGAGGATTCGGCCTACGACCGGTTCTTCGAGAAGGTCGGCACCAAGGAGTGCCGCGACAGGCTGAACGGCGTCCAGCGCGAGGCCCTGGTCCGCCGCGAGCCGCTGGAGAAGAAGTACCGGGAGGATGCCGCCGCGAACGGCTACACCTTCGACACCACCGGCTCGCTCGACAAGGCGTACGAGGCCGTCGTCATGGACTACGTCTGGGCGTACTGGCAGTACAGCCTGCTGTCCGACTGCGACACCATCCCGGCGGACGCCGCCTCGGCCACCGACCAGGAGATCTGGGACTCGATAGACGCGATCTCCGGCTTCTCCGCCTACACGGACCAGGGCCTGGAGCGGTACACCCCGTACTACTACCAGGCGGGCACCCAGCTCGGTTCGCCCGACATCGAGCAGCCGTGGCTCGGCAGCCTGAGCCGGTACGGATACCAGCCGCCGCGCACCTTCGTGCCGCGCTCCATCCCGATGAAGTTCCAGCCGTCGGTGATGCGCGACGTGGACAAGTGGGTGAAGAACCACGCCGACCGGATGCTGTACGTGTACGGGGAGAACGACCCGTGGGGCGCGGAGCGCTTCCGGCCCGGCGCCCGCTCGCACGACAGCTACGTCATGACCGTGCCCGGCGGCAACCACGGTGCCAACGTGGCCGGGCTCGCCGCGGACGACAACGCGAAGGCCACCGCGGCGATCCTGCGCTGGGCGGGCGTCGCTCCGGCCGCGGTGCAGGACGACCCGGCGAAGGCGAAGCCGCTCGCGAAGTTCGACACGCGGCTCGACCGGCAGGACGTGAGGAACGAGCGCCAGCTGCGGCGGTAACCGTTCCGCGATCAGGTTCCGTGAGCCGAGGGAGGGGCTGTGCGCGCGGCGCACAGCCCCTCCCTGCTCCGTGCCTTCCGGCTAGTACGTCAGCCCGTAACCGACCGGGTGCAGCACCTTCGACGGGTCGTCCGCGCGCTGCACCGGGACCGGCAGGGTGCCCCGCGGTTCGGCGCGGCCCGCGATCACCCGGGCGGCGGCCCGCAGTTCGACATCGGTCCAGGAGTACGTGGCCAGGTTCGCCGCGAACCCGGTCCCGGCCAGCTGGGCGATGTCGTACGGATTACGGATCGCCACCGTGATCACCGGGACGCCGGTCGCCGCCAGCGCGTTCACCAGGGTGCGCTGCGAGCTGGTCGCCGAGACGTTGTACGTCGCCACGACCACCGCGTCCTTGCCCTGTGCGGCGGCCACCGCCTCAGCGATCTTCGCCGACGTGGGGGCGGTGCCGGTGGACAGTGCGGTCGCCGCGTGACCCAGTTCGCCGAACGCCGTGGCCAGGGTGGTGGTCGGCGGTCCGGTGGTGCCGGACGGGGAGGCGGGATCGGCGCCGACCACGAGCAGGTTCTTGTGGGAGCGGCGGGAGAGCGGCAGCACCGCGCCGTCGTTGGCGAGCAGCGTGGTGGTGCGCTCGGCGATCCGGTCGGCGGCGGCGAGGTGCGCCCGGGTGCCCACGGTGCGGTCCACCCCCGCGCGGCTGACGAACGGGTTGTCGAACAGCCCGAGCTTCGTCTTCAGCCGCAGGATGCGCAGGATCGATTCATCAATCCGGGCCTCGCTGATCTCACCGCTCTTCACGGCCTCCAGCACGGCGTTCCAGGAGACGTCCAGGCTCGGCGGGTTGAGCAGCTGGTCGACGCCGGCCTTGAGGGCGAGGACCGGCACGCGGTCGTCGCCGTACTTCGTCCGCACACCCTCCATGCCGAGCGAGTCGGTCACCACGACACCGTCGTAGCCCAGCTCCTCGCGCAGGATGCCGGTGAGGATCGGGTGGGAGAGGGTCGCCGGGTCCTCGGCCGGGTCCAGGGCCGGGACCACGATGTGCGCGGTCATGATCGAGTCGATGCCCGCGGCGATCGCGGCCCGGAACGGCGGCTCGTCCAGCTCCGCCCACTGCTCCCGGGTGTGGGTGATGACGGGCAGCCCGGTGTGGCTGTCGGTGCTGGTGTCGCCGTGGCCCGGGAAGTGCTTGGCCGTCGAGGCGATCCCGCTGCTCTGATACCCCTTCACCTGCGCGGCGACCATGGCGGCCACGGACTGCGGGTCGGAGCCGAAGGAGCGTACGCCGATCACCGGGTTGGCCGGGTTGACGTTGACGTCGGCGTCCGGGGCGTAGTTCTGGTTGATGCCGATCGCGGCCAGTTCGGCGCCCGCGATCTGCCCGGCCCGGCGGGCGTCGGAGCGCGAACCGCCCGCGCCCAGCGCCATCGCGCCCGGCATCAGGGTGGCGGGCTCGCCGACCCGGCAGACGATGCCGTGCTCCTGGTCGGTGGAGACGAGGAGCGGCAGGGGGGTGGGGCCGGCGAGACCGGCGCGCTGGATGCCGTTGGAGAGTTCGGCGATCTGGTGCGGGTCGCGGGTGTTGTGCGCCCAGGCGAAGTAGATGATCCCGCCGACGTGGTACCGGTCGATCATCTCGGCGGCGGTGCGGACCCCGATCTCGGCCATGTTGGCGTCGATGTCGGCCTGGTCGGGGTCGGTGGCGGAGTGCCCGTACACCCGCATCACGAAGAGCTGCCCGACCTTCTCCTCCAGGGACATCCCGGAGATGATCCGCTTGAGGCGCTTGGTGGTGGCGGCTGATTCGTGCTGTCCGCTGCTCGCGGACCGCTGGGCGGCGAGCGCGCCCGGGGCGATGCCCGCGCCCGTGACGGCGGCTACAGCCGTCGCGGCGGTGGCGGTGAGGAGGGTGCGTCTGGAGGTGCGGTGGTGCACGTGAGCTCCTTCGGCCGTACTCGGGGACGAGAGGTGGTGAGAGTGGTGAAAGAAACTTCCAAGGAGCACGGATATCCAGAAAATAACTTCCGGTCAAGGGTCCGGACCGTTTTGGGCATCTCCGGCGTGGCAGAGATCGTCCCGACCCCCGCCCGTGGCCCCGCCCCTGCCCCGCCTCCTCAGCCCTGCCCCTGCCCCAGCCCCACCGCGGCGCCGTGCGCCCGCAGCGCGGAGACCGCCGCCGTGATCGCGGGCCGCCGGGCCGCCTCCGTACGCCACAGCGCGTACAGCCGTCGCACCGGCACGGGATCGAGCGGCACCGCCACCACCCCCGGCGGCAGCTGCCCGCGCCCCAGGCGCGGGATCATCGCGACCCCGAGGCCGGCGGCGAGCAGGGCCAGCTGGGTGTGGTTCTCCTCCGCCTGGTGCCGGATGTCCGGCTCGCAGCCCGCCGCCCGCAACGTCCGTACGAGCCAGTCGTGGCAGACCGTCCCCGGCGGCTGGCAGATCCACCGCTCCTTCGCCAGCTCCTCGCGCCGCACCGCGCCCCGCCCGGCGAGGCGATGCCCGGCGGGCACCAGCAGATCGCAGTGGTCGTCGCCGATCACCGCCTGTGCCACGCCCTCGGGGGCGGGCAGCGGGGCGATGTCCCAGTCGTGCGCCACCGCCAGATCGATCACGCCCTTGGCCACCAGGTCGACCGAGAGATGCGGATCGACCTCGGTCATCCGGATGTCCAGCGCCGGGTGCTCCCGGTCCAGCCCGGCCAGTACTCCGGGCAGCAGTCCGCGCGCCGCGGAGGCGAACGCGCCGATCGACAGCCGCCCGGTCGGCAGCCCCCTGCGCTCCTCCAGCGTCGTCTCGGCACGCTCCACGATCGCCAGCAACTGCTGGGCCGTCTCGGCCAGATGGAGCGCCTCCTCGGTCAGTGCGACACCGCGACCGCGCCGTTCCAGCAGCGTGGTGCGGGTCTCCCGCTCCAGCTTGGTGATCTGCTGCGAGACCGCCGACGGGGTGTAGCCGAGCGCGGCGGCGGCACCCGCGACGGAGCCGTGGACGGAGACGGCGTGCAGGGCGCGCAGCCGGGCCAGATCGAGCACCACAACCTCCCGGACGTGACTGATCCACGAGTGGATCAGTCACGTGATTCGTTAGCGAAGCTCAATTTCACCATGAAGAAATCCGCGCTGGTGCTACATGGTCGGTGCGGGTGATCCTCGGTTCATGCGTCCCCTCCACATCGCCCTGGCCGCCCTGGTGGCAGCCGTCTGGGGTGTCAACTTCGTCGTCATCGAGGTCGGCCTCGGGCACTTCCCGCCGCTGCTCTTCTCGGCCCTGCGCTTCCTGGTCGCCGCGCTGCCCGCGGTTTTCTTCGTCGGCCGGCCCAAGGTCGCCTGGAAGTGGATCGTGGGCGTCGGGCTGGTCCTCGGGGTGGCGAAGTTCGGCCTGCTCTTCATCGGCATGGACCGGGGGATGCCCGCCGGTCTGTCCTCCCTGGTGCTCCAGGTCCAGGCGGTCTTCACCGCCCTCTTCGCCGCCGTCGCGCTCGGTGAACGCCCGGGAAGGGTACGGGTGTTGGGGATGGGGGTGGCGCTCGCCGGCATCGGGGTCGCCGCCGTCGACGAAGGGGCGGGCGGGCCCGTGCTCGCCTTCGTCCTGGTGATCGCGGCGGCGGCCTGCTGGGGCGTGTCCAACGTACTGACCCGCAAGGCCGCTCCGCCCGACTCGCTCAACTTCATGGTCTGGGTCTCGACCGTGCCCGTGCTCCCGCTGCTCGGCCTCTCCCTCCTCTTCGAGGGCTGGGACCGCGACAAGGCGGCGCTTACCGCGCTGGACTGGAGCGGCGCCGGGATCATCGTCTACGTCGCCTGGATCACCACCGTCTTCGGCTTCGGCGCCTGGGGCTTCCTGCTCCGCCACCACCCGGCCTCCTCGGTGGCCCCGTTCACCCTGCTCGTCCCGGTCTTCGGGATGTCCTCGGCCGCGCTGCTGCTGGGCGAGTCGGTGAGCCCGCTGCGGTGGTGCGCGGCGGCGCTGCTGGTCGGCGGGGTGGCGCTCACGTCGCTGGCGGGGGCGCGGCGCCCGCGCACCGGGGCCCAGGAAGCCCCGGAGCCGGAGGTGGCGCGGGCCGCCTGACCCGGCCGCGCGCCGCGCCCCCGGCCCGCGCGCCGCCTACTGCTTGGGCGCGCCCAGCCGCAGCAGGTGCTCCCGCCCGGCGTCCAGCAGCCCGGGGAGCTCCGCCGCGGCCGGGTGCCAGCGCTTCTCGTACTCCCAGCAGACCCAGCTGTCCGGGTCCAGCGTGTCCAGGCAGGCACCCAGCGGCAGCACCCCGGCCCCCAGCGCCAACGGCTCGGTGTCCTCGGCCGACGCGATGTCCTTCACCTGTACGTATCCCAGGTGCGGGGCCAGCACCGCATGGCTCGCGGCCGGCTCCTCGCCCGCCAGCCAGGTGTGCATGATGTCCCACAGCGCGCCCACCTGCCGGTGCCCGACCGTCCCGACGACCCGGGCGACATCGACGCCGCCCCGGTGCGAGTCATGGGTTTCCAGCAGGATGCGTACGCCCTGGTCGGCGGCGTGCTCGGCGGCGGCGGCCAGTCGCCGGGCCGCGGTCGCGTCGGCCGTGCCGGGGTCCTGGCCGCCGCCGCCCGGGAAGACCCGGACGTTCTGCGCACCCAGGTCGTGCGCCAGGTCCACCAGCCCGGCCAGCTCGTCCAGCACCGGCGCGTCGTCGCCCTCGGCGGCGGCCCGGACATACCCGGCGACGGTCAGGATCTCGACGCCGCCCTCCTTGAACTCCTGGACGACGGCGGCCCGTTCGTCCGCCGAGAGGCCGGGGTGCACCGGCTCCTCGGGGTGGGCGCGCAACTCCACCCCCTGATAGCCGTGCCCGGCGGCGAGCCGGACGACATCGGCGACCGGCATCCCCGGCACTCCGAGGGTCGAGAAAGCGAGCTTCACGTGCGTGGTCCTTCCATCGTCGTCCGGCCGCCCTGCCGGCCCGGCCTCAGCAGGGCTCCCGGAGCAGCTGCTCCAGACTATCCAGCAGTCTCAGCGCGTCCGCCCGCTGCCGGGGTCCCAGTCGCTCGCCCGGCTCCGGCGCACCGGCCGCCGCCGGCGCGTACGCCGCCATCCGCAATGCCGCGGCGGCCTGCCGGGCGAACATGGCGAGCAGATCCAGTTCCCGGATGTCCGTGCGGGCACGGGGGGACGGGTCGAGCACCTCCAGCACACCGAGCACCCGGCCGTCGCTGATCAGCGGGGCCGCCATCAGGGCGCTGGGCACGAACTCGGTGGACTCGGCGAGCGAACGGTCGAACGAGGAGTCCGTGCTGAGGTCGTCCACCACCATCGGCTCGCCGGACGTCGCCACCCAGCCCGCGATCCCGCGACCGGCCGGGAACCGACGGCCCACCAGGAACTCCTCGCCCTGGCCCGAGACCGCCTGGAAGACCAGTTCGTCCGCCTCCTCGTCCAGCAGGAAGACCGAACTGGCCGCCGCGCCGAAGATCGCGCGGGCCACGTCGACGACGGACTGGAGGAGTTCACGCCGGTGCGGATCGGCCGACGGCACCCTGCCCGCGGCGGACGCTGATTCAGTTCTCGGAGTCATCACAAACCTCTCCTGCCGGGGTGGAAAGCCGCGGACCGAACCGCACGTTGGCCGCGGAGAGATAGAGGGCGTTCTTGAGCTGGAAGGCCGTCATCCTCGGATGGGCCGAGAGCAGCCGCGCACACAGTCCGCTGATGTACGGGGTCGCGAAGCTGTTCCCGGTGGTACGGATCGAGGTGCCGCCCAGCCAGGGCACCGTCACGTTCTGGCCAGGGGCGAAGAACTCCACCGGCGGGTCGGGGTTGTACAGATGCAGGTCCGGGTCCTCCTCCTGGTGGCTGCCCACGGAGATCACCGAGGCGAACCGCCACGGATAGCTCTCCACCGGGGAGTTGTGCGCCGAGGCGACGACGACCGTCCGGTTGAAGTAGGCGTGGTCGGCCAGCGCGTGCAGCTCCTCGGCGAACCGGGCACGGGTGGTGGACAAGGACAGGTTCACCACGTCGAAACCCTGCTCCACCGCCCAGCGCAGCCCGGCCAGCAGCACGTCCCCGGTACCGGAGAACCGCTCGCCCAGCACCCGTACGCTGTGCAGTTCGCAGTCCGGAGCGGTCCGCCGGATGATGCCCGCGCAGGCGGTGCCGTGTCCGCAGGAGTCCCCGGTGTCGGTCGGCCGCACCTCGGTCCCGCCCGTCTCCGGGTCCTTGACCACCACCCATGACGCCTCCACCGGGCCGACGCCCGGATGATCGCGCTCGACGCCCGAGTCCACCACGCAGACCCGTACGCCCCGCCCCGTGCCCGGTACGCCCCCGGCGTCGTGCCCGGGGCCGGCGTCCGCGAGCACCGCCACGTCGTCCGGGCCGCGCCCCCGCAGACTCCAGGTCAGTCCCGGCCCCGGTGCCGTGTCCGTGGTCGTCATCCCTCAGCTCTTCTCCGTCGTGGCCGCCGCCGCTCCGACGGCGAGCCGTTCGGCCCACCGCCGGCCCGGCAGATGTCCCTTCTCCGCGAACCCTTCCCGGGCCTCCCGCGCCGCCGCCGCCGCGCCCGCCGCTTCGCCCAGCAGCGCCAGCGTCCGTGCCCGGTCCAGCGACGCGGTGGCCCGCACCAGCGGGGAGTCGGTCAGCAGGGAGTCCCGCACGGCACGGTCCGCGTGGTGCAGGGCCGCCGCCCCGTCCCCGGCCCCGGCCGCCAGCCGGGCCCGCAGTCCCGCCAGGTCCACCCGGTCCGAGTGCGGCAGCGACCGCGGTGCCCCGACCCCTTCGAGCCACGCACCGGCATCGTCCGGCCGGTCCTCGTCGAGCAGCAGCCGCGCCGCCTCCAGCGCGATGGCCGGACGCATGGACCGGGCCCCGCCGCGCTCCGCCGCACGGTCCGCCCGGACGAGCAGGTCCAGGGCCGGTCCGGTGCGCCCGAGCAGAGCCTCGGCCGTCGCTCGGAACACCGGCAGGAAGACCTCCGCCTCCGCGTACCCCAGCTCGTCGGCCAGCCGCTCCGCCTCGGCCAGGCACTCCCCGGCCCGGTCCGCCCGGCCGTGCAGGGCGTAGAGCACGGCCAGCGGACAGTTCAGCGTGGTCCGTACGGCGGGGCGGCCGGCGCCGTGCGCGGCGAGCAGATCACGGCAGCGGTTCACCGCGACCGGTACCGGCTCCGGGCCGCGCCACAGCGAGATTCCGATGGCCCCGAGCGCGGCCGCCCGCTCCGGCTCGGCCTCCGCCCGCACCGCGTGGTCCAGAGCCAGGGTCAGATCGCGGTCGGCCTCCTCGTGGCGGCCGGCCAGCTGCAACCGCTGCGCGAGCCGCAGCCGGGCCCGGGCCTGCCCGACGGAGTCCCCGGCGGACTCGAAGAGCGGCAGCACCGACCGGGCGGTGGCCGACACATTCGCCGAGGCCGGGTCCAGCACCGCCAGCGCGAGCCGGGCGTGCGCGGCCTCCACCGGTGCGGTCCCGATGGCCAGCACCTGCCGCAGCAGCCGTTCCCCGTCCTCGGAACGGCCGAGTGCGAGACGCACCTCGCCCAGGCGCCGCAACGCCGGGGCCGCGGCCGGATCACCGGCCGGGTGCAGGTCCACGGCCCGCTCCAACAGGCCCTGGGCCCAGTGCAGATCGGAACGGGCCAGGGCCTGCGCACCGGCCGAGGCGAGCGCCGCGGCGGCCCGGACCCGCAGGGCGGCGGCCCGGTCGTCGGCCAGACCGAGCTCGGTGCGGTACCGGTACGCCCGCTCCAGGTGCCCGCCGACCGCCGCCTCGCCCGCCGCCGTCACACTGGGCAGCTCGGACGCCCAGGCGTGCCGCTCGGCCTTGGCCCGCTTCGACAGGGAGGCGTACGCCACCTCCTGGACCAGACCGCTGCTGAACCGGTGCCGGCCCGTACCCGGTTCGCCGCCGGGCGCGGCCTCCACCAGCCGTCGTCCGCACAGCCTGGCCAGCGCGCGGGCGACCCGGCCGCGGTCGTCCTCCGGTGCGGACACGTCGGGGCGGGCGGCCGGGACGGTACGGGCCGCGCCCTCCGTCTCGCGTGCCGCCCGGGCCAGCCGGACGAGTTCGGGCGCGGTGAAGTCCCGGCCGACGACCGCCGCCAGGTCCAGCGTGGTGCGTTCGGCACGCTCCAGTGCGCCGATCCGGGCACCGAGCAGCGCCTGGAGGGTCGGCGGCAGCGCCGCGCCCGGCACGTTCCGCGCACCCTCCGGCGCCGGGCCCGCGGGGACGAGGAGCTGTTCCAGATAGAGCGGGTTGCCCTCGGCCCGGTCGTACAGCTCACGGTCGTACCAGCCGGGGGCGGCCGGAGCGGCTTCGTCCGGGACGGTGTCGTCCGGGGCGGTTCCCGCGCCCGGCCCGGTCAGTTCGCGGGCCAGCAGGGCGGCCTCGTCGCGCGGCAGCCCGGTGAGCGGCAGGATCTGCGCCGGACGCGCGGCCGGGTCGGCGACGGCCGGGGGGCCGTCCGGGCGGCCCGGACACACGATGAGTCCACCCGCCCGGCCGAGCGGCCCGGCCAGCCGGTTCACCGTCCGCACCAGCAGCGGTTCGGCCCAGTGCCAGTCGTCGAGTACCAGCAGGACCGGCCGCCGCCCCGCCGTCCGGGACAGCACGGTGACCAGCGCCGCGCACATGTCCTCGAACGGGGCGTTGGGCGTGCCGTCGTGCAGCAGACCGCCGCGCAGCAGCGCCCAGGCGTCCGCCACGGACGCACCGGACCGCCCGGACGCCCCGCCCAGCGCCTCCCGGGCGACGGGCGAGCCGAGCACCTCCCGCACCGCGTCGGCCAGCGGCGCGAGGGTGCCGTGGTCGCCGTAACTGCGACAGCGCCCGGTGCCGACGACCGGCCGGTCGGGCCCGTCGAGTCCGGTCAGCCACTCGCGCGCCAGCCGGGTCTTGCCGATCCCCGCGTCACCGACGAGGCGGACAAGACCCGGGCCCGCCCCGCGCACCGTACGGTCCAACGCCTCGTCCAGCGACGCCAGTTCCGCGGCGCGGCCGATGAACGGCACGTCGAAACGGCGCAGCAGCTCCGGGTCGTCGGCGCCGAGCGCGATCAGCCGGTACGCGTGCACGCTGTCGGCCTTGCCCTTGAGCCGCAGCGGGCCCGTCTCCTGCACGACCACGGTCGGACCGGCCGCCTCCAGGGTCTGCGGGCCGATCAGGATCTCACCGGCCGCCGCGTTCTGCTCCAGCCGGGCAGCCACGTTCACCGTCTCGCCCGAGATCAGCGCCTGTCGGGTGCTGGCATCGGAACTCGCCACCACCTGACCGGTGTTGACGCCGATCCGGATGTCGAGCCGGATGCCCAGGGTGGCTTCGAGATCGGTGTTCAGCTCCGCCAGCGCCTCGCGCATGCCGAGCGCCGCGGCGAGCGCTCGCCGCGCGTCGTCCTCACGCATCACCGGCACCCCGAACACCGCCATCACGGCATCGCCGATGAACTTCTCCGGAGTGCCGCCGTGCGCCTCGATCCGCTCGCTCATCACCGCGAAGTAGCGCAGCGTCACGATGCGCAGGGTCTCCGGGTCCAGCAGCCCGGACAGCGCCGTGGAGCCCACCAGATCGCAGAAGACCGCGGTGACCAGCTTGCGTTCGTCCTCCGGTGCCGCGGCGACCGGGGACGGGCACGGGGTGCCGCAGGACGGGCAGAACCGTGCGGCGGCGGGCAGTTCGTGCCGGCACGAGGTGCAGTTCATCAGGGTTCCTCTCTGCTTGGTCCGGCCGGAGCGGCGGGCCGGGTCACGGGAACCGGCCCGCCGCGCGGTGACGGTCCTGACGGGGCAGGACCCGGACGGCCCCGGGCCGGCCGGCCTCAGAAGAGGGCGCCGCCCGCGATCTCGCCGTGCGCCTGCACCTCGGGCCCCACGGCGTCGAGCCGGCTCTTGATGTCGAGCAGCACGGTGAGTTCCTCCGGTGCGAGGTCGTCGAGCACCTGGCGCTGTTCGTCGGTGAGCAGATCGACGGCGAAGCCGGCGCCGTACAGCACGGCGAGCCGGTCCGGTGGTTCGGTCATGTCTGGCCTTCCCTCGGGACGGACCGCCCGGCTCCCCGCACCGGCGGAGCCGGTCCGGTGCGCCCGAGCCGGACGAACAACTGGGTGAGCGCGTCCGTGGTGTGCAGGGCGCTGACGGCGACGGCCGTCTCCTGGCCCCGCGACAGCGGCAACCGGTCGAGCAGTGCGTACAGTTCGCCGGCGTGGCCGTCGTCGAGCCGCGCGTGCTCGTGCACGGTGCGGAACGCCGGGGCGGGCAGCCCGGTCGAGCGGGCCAGCCGCGGTGCGAGGCCGGCCGCCGGGGCGTGCCCCTCCAGCACCGCAATGTAGCCGAGCAGCGCCACCGGGTGGTGGTGCTCGATCCAGTAGTACTGGGCCCCCGCCAGGGAGGCGACGAGCGGGGAGGGGACCGGGTCCAGCGCGGCCCGGGGCCCGCTGCCCGCCGCCGACAGATCCTCCAGCAGCCAGCTGTCGTGCTCCGCCTCCTCCCGGATGTGCCTGTCCAGGTAGGCGGCCAGCGGCGCCCCCAGCGGATCGCCGCACCGGGCCAGCTGCCCGGCCCGTTCGGCGGCCCGTTCCATCAGCGGTACGGAGGCCCGGATGACCGTGTGCATCGCGCACAGGTACGCCCGATAGCGGGGCAACAGCCCCTCGGGCCGCCACAGCGCGGCCGACGAGGCACGCAACGCCGGTTCGGCGAAGGCGAGTTTGACCCGCAGCCGTTCGGAGGCCGGCAGCCCGCGCCCGCCGCAGCGCGCTCCCGGCGCCCCGGCGGGGTTCACGACCCGGTTCCTTCCGTCGCCGGACGGGGGTTCCGTCCGCCGCCCGGGGCCGCCACCAGACCGGCGTACGCGGCGCAGCCGTGGCGTCGTACCAGTGACACCGGACCCTGCTCGTGCTGCCGGCGGGCGGCGGTCAGATCGAGGAGCGCGCCGGCGGCGCCCGAGGCCAGCGCGTCGGCCGCCGCGACCACCTCCGGCAGCCCGCTCAGCCGTCGGCAGTCCCCGCAGTAGGAACCGGCCGGTGTGCCGGGCGACCAGCGCTGCCGCAGATGGGCCGGGCCGACCGTGCGGACCAGACGCAGCAGCGGCGAACCGAGCGTCCGCGACCGTACGGCCGGCCAGTCGTCCTGCGCGACATGGCCGAGCCGCAGATGGGGCGGTACGGGGCGGTGGTCCACGGTGTCCTGGTTGCAGCAGGCCAGGACCGTTCCGTCGAAGGCGACCACCGGCCAGGCGGCCATCGCACACGGCAGCGCCCCCTCGCCGTCCGGCACGGTCCGGGCCGGACGGGCCCAGGACGCGGCCCGGCCGAACGGCCGCACCTCGTTGACCAGGGACGGCACCGTGCCGTTGAAGGCCCGGTCGATGTCCGCGGTCACGTCCGCGAGATAGCCGTCGTCCGCTCCGGTGCCGGTGAGATGGAAGCTGACCGCCACCCCCAGTTCGCGGATCTCGCGCACCGCGCGGAACACTGCGGCCCGGGGCACCTCCCGCTCGTGCGGCAGGTCGAGGCTGGCGGAGAAGTGGTCGAGCGTGCGCACCGCCCGCCGCACCGGGTCCGGGAGCCCGCCGGACCGGGCGAAGAACATGCCGCTGAGCAGCGCGGTCCGGGTGCCGGCGGCCCGCGCGGAGCGGGCGAGCGAGGTCACCAGGCCGGGCCGGAGCAGGGGTTCACCGCCGGTCAGCATCATCACCTCGGGCCGGTCGGCGGCGGTGAACGAGGAGACGAACCGCTCCAGCGCGTCCGCCTCCGGTTCCTCCCGCACCTCCGGCCCGGAACCGGTGGAGCAGTGGGCGCAGCGCAGCGGACAGCGGCGGGTGAGGGTGACCAGCACTCCACCGGCCGGGACCGGCCGCAGTCCGATGAGTTCGGCGAGCTCCATCCGGCCGTCTCCTTCGGGCGTAGGGGCGCGGCGCGCGGCCGCCGTGCGCGGACACAGCGTCCCGCCGGACGGTTCGGCACCGGTCCGGATCCGGTTCGGGGCCGGTATGGCCGCAGGCCGGACGGTGTCCGCCGGCCCGTCACCGGCACCGGCGGACGCCCGCCCGCTCCCGTCCACCGCCGGTGAACTGCCGGGATACCGCCGCCATACCGGCGTCGAGCCGTTTGCCAGGCCGGGGCTCCTAACTTTCTGCTCAGCGGCAGGCACCCGCCGGCCGCAACCGGAAGAACCGGGGCACGCCCCGGAACGACCGGAGACCGCTGAGTCATACGAGTGGACGGAGACCACCATGGCCGAGAACACCAAGCCCGCCGGCGACGACAACGAGACCCCCGAGGTCGAGGCGCACTCCGTTCTGGACCTGCAGGAGACCGCGGGTGTCCACGAGCGTGAGATCGACGGCAGCTGCGTCAGCACCGTGAGCCTCATCCTGTCGGAGCAGTAAGGGCTGATGACCGGGCCGCGGCGCCACCCCGGGGAGGAATCTTCCCCGGTGGCGCCCCGGCCGGCCGGAACGGGGCGGCTCCGTGACACGGAGACCGCCCCGCCTCGCTTTCCTGGGCCGGGCCCCCGCGTTCACCGGGCCCCGACCCCGGTGCCGGGCCGTCGCCTTCGCCGGGCCACTGGCCGAGCCCTGTCCCCGAACCACCGACCGGGAGCCGACGATGGCCGCCTCGCTACGAAACAACCGGGACTTCCGACTGCTCTGGATGAGCGGTCTGTTCGCCGTTCTCGGCACTCAGATGACCGCACTGGCCCTGCCGCTCCTGGTGCTCCGCGAGACCGGATCGGCCGTGCAGGCCGGTGCGATCGGCACGGTGTCCGTCACCGCGGTCCTGATCACCATGCTTCCCGGCGGGGTGATGGCCGACCGGGTGGAGCGCCGCAGGCTGATGCGCCTGTGCGACCTGGGCAGTTTCTGTGTCGTCGGCGCCCTCGTCGTGGCGGTGTGGACCGGACACGTCCCGCTGGTCCTGGTGCTGCTGGTAGCGGGCGCGGGCGCCGTCATCGGCAGCCTCTACGGGCCCGCCGCGTTCGGGCTGATGAGGAGCGTCGTGCCCCCCGAGGACATGGGGACCGCGACCGCCCGCCTCCAGGCCCGTACCGCCACCGCGCGGCTGGTGGGACCGATGGTCGGGGGCGCCCTGTTCGGTCTGCACCCGGTGCTGCCGTTTCTCGCCGAGGCCATCGGGCTCCTGCTGTCCACGGTCTGCGTGGCCCTGGTACGCACCCGGTCCAGGTCCGGGAGCGGGGCCGGATCGGCTTTCAGCAAGGCCGAGTTGACCGCCGGGCTCTCGTTCCTGTGGCGGTTGCCCTATCTGCGGACCGTACTCCTCGTCTTCGGACTCGGCATGAACTTCGCCTTCGGCGCCCTGACGTTCACCGCGCTGACCGTCTTCTCGGGCGGCGGAAGGTCCGGGCTCGGCGGCGGCACCGTCGTCACCTTCATCTCGGTCGGGGCCCTCAGCGGCGCGCTCCTCGCGCCCCGGCTGCGTCCCGAACGTCACACCTGGGCGCTGATCGCCGCCACCTGCTGGTTCTGCGTGGCGAGCGCCCTCGCGATGGCCTGGGTCCGGGTTCCGTTGTTCGCCGGGCTGCTCTGCGCCGCCTGCATGTGTCTGTCCACCGTGGCCAGCATCGGCTTCCTCTCCACCCTGCTGGCCGTCACCCCCGGCGACCGGGTGGGCAGGGTGCAGAGCGCCGCCGGGTTCCTCTCCTCGCTGGTCCAGCCGTTCGGGCCGCTGGCCGGGGGCGCGCTCCTCACTGCCTTCGGCAGCCGGACGACGTTCGGGGCGATCGCCGGGGTCCTCGCGGTGTCCGCCGCCGTCGTCACGTTCGCCCCGTCCGCCCGGCCTGGCTCGGCACCACCCGAACCGGCCGCACCGGACGCCCCGTCCGACGCCGAGCCGGCGGACGCGGCGGACGTACGGCCCGGATCGGACATACCGCCCGCACCGGCCGCGGCCGAGACCCCCGCGGACCGTACCGGGGCCGGCAGCCCCCGCCCCTGACCACGAACCACAGGAGGTATGCCGTGCCCGGCATCCAGGAGACCCAGCTGTACTGCCTCGCCGACCGCCGCTACTACGAGACCCCGGACCGGCTGCCCGACGAGAACACCCGCTACCCGCTCGACCGCGCCGAACCGCCCGCCGGCTGGCGGCGCGGCACCGGCGGCCTGTGGACCGCGCTGCACCCCGAATCCGCCCGGCTCCCCGAACAGGGCTGGAAGATCCACGTCTCCACCGTCCCGGAGGAGGCCGAGCGAACCCTCGCCGACACCGCCCGGATCTGCCTGGAGCAGGGCGTGGCGTTCAAGTTCCTGCGCAGCGAACGCGCCCTGCGGCTGATGTCGGCGAAGTACATGAACCGGTCCGGCGCGGGGAAGTTCCTCACCCTCTACCCCGAGGACGAACCCGCGCTCCTGAAGCTGCTCGATGCCCTGGGCGAGGCCCTGGACGGGCGCAGCGGACCGTACGTACTCAGCGACCTGCGGATCGGGAACTCTCCCGTGCACGTCCGCTACGGCGCGTTCGTCGAACTCTGGTGCAGGGACGCCGACGGGGAACGCGTCCGCGCGATGCGCCACCCGTCCGGCCGACTCGTCCCCGACACCCGTGGCGTGGTCTTCCGGATGCCCGAGTGGGTGACCGTCCCCGCCGAGCTGCGCCCCCACCTCGCCGCCCGTGCCGCAGCCCACGACGACGGCTTCCCGTACGTGGTCACCGAGGCGCTCCAGTTCTCCAACGCGGGCGGCATCTACCTGGCCGAACACCGCACCACCAAGCAGCGGGTGGTGCTGCGCGAGGCCCGGCCGCTCTGCGGACTCGACCCCGCCGGGGACGACGCCGTCACCCGGCTGCACCGCGAGCACCGGGCCCTGACCCGGCTCGCCGGACTCGACTGCGTGCCCGAGGTGTACGGCGTCCGCACGGTCTGGGAACACCACTTCCTCATCGAGGAGTACATCGAGGGCACCACCCTGTTCGACGAGATCGTCGAGCGTTTCCCGCTGGTGCGCGGCGAACGCACCCGCGCCGAACTCGACGCCTACGCCCGCTGGGCCCGGTCCGTCACGACCCGGCTCGCCGACGCCCTGGACCGGATCCACGCCCGCGGACTGCGGTTCGGGGACGTGCACCCCGCCAACATCATCCTGCGCCCCGACGGCCGTCTGGTCCTGATCGACTTCGAGTACGCCACCGACCTCGACGACCAGGACACCCCGCTGGCGGGCGCCCCCGGCCTCCAGGCCCCGTACGGCACCGAGGGCGCCGAGGCGGACGACTACGCGCTCTGGGCGATCTGGCTGCACATCCTGATGCCGTTGATGGAGGTGACCGACCACGACCGGGGCAAGGCCCTCACCATCGAACGCTGGGCCCGTGCCCGGTACGGCCCGGCCGCCGCCGGCGGCCCGGCCCGCCCCGCCGCGCTCTCCCACGGACTCCCGGCGGACAGCGGCGAATCCACGGTGGACGCGCTGCTGCGCGGCCCGGAACCGGACTGGCCCGGCATCCGCGAACGGCTCGTCGCGGGCATCCACGCCGGGGCCACCCCGGACCGCACCGACCGGCTCTTCCCCGGCGACCCGGCGGGCTTCACCACCGGCGGGATCTGCGCCGCGAACGGTGCCGCCGGGGTGCTGTACGCCCTGCACCGCGTCGGCGCCCCGGTCCCCGGCGAGTACGTCGACTGGCTGGCGCGCACGGCACCGCGCCGCGCCCCGGACACCCCCGGCGGGCTCTTCGACGGGCTGCCCGGCGTCGCACTGGTCCTGGCCCGGCTCGGCCGCCGCGAGGAGGGCCGCGAACTGCTCGACAGGGCCCTGCGGGCCCCCGCATCCACCTCGGCCGACCTGCGCACCGGTACGGCGGGAACGGCGCTGGCGGCCCTGAGGTTCGCCACGGACAAAACCGGCGAGCCCGACCGGGAACTCCTCGACCGGGCCCTGCGGACCGCCTGGGAACTCGACTCGCTGGTCCGCGACGAGCCAACCGCCGACGGCCCCTCCGCCCCGCATTCGGCGGGTCTGCTGAGCGGGCTCTGCGGGGCCGCGCTGCTCCATCTCGAACTGCACGCGCACACCGGCGAGGACTGGCTGCTCCGCGCCGCCGGGGCGGCACTCGCCCGGGAGGCCGGGCACTGCGTGACCATGCCGGGCGGCAGCGTGCAGGTGAAGGACGGGAAGCGCCATCTGCTCTACCTGGACCAGGGCAGCGGCGGCGTGGCCCTGGTCGCGCAGCGCTATCTGACCCACCGGGAGGACCCGGCGCTCGCCGCCCTGCTGCCCGGCATCGGGCAGGGATGCGTCCTGGAGTTCATCCGCGAACCGGGGCTCTTCAGGGGCCGCAGCGGACTGGTGGCCACCGCCCACCAGCTCGCCGGCGGCGGGCCGGGGCCCGAGGTGCTGGACTCGGTACGGAACCTCTCCTGGCACCTGGTCGCCGAACAGGACCGGCTGCTGGTGCCGGGTTCCCGGCTGCGCCGGTTCTCCGCCGATCTCGCGACCGGCGCGGCGGGGGTACTGCTCGGCCTGCACACCGTGTTCGCGACGCCGGACGAACGGCCCGACCTGCTGGACGTGCTGACGCTGGCGTGAGACGCGGCCACCGCCCGGTCCGGTCGGAACCGGGCCGGGCGGTGGCCCGAGGGGCGTCGGGCCTACGTGTGGTGGGCCCCCGCCGGTTCCGGTACGGCGTTGCGTTCGCGGGCGTACAGGCTCGTCAGACGCGGCAGTTCGTACAGCACGCAGTGTGCGGTGACCTCGCCGCTGGGGGAGGACACCACCCCGGCGTCGATCAGTGACTCCACCGCTCGCAGCGCCTGCCGTTCACCGCAGCCGAGTGCCGCCATCGCCTCCGGCAAGGTGAACGGTCCCTCGCGGACCGCGGAGGCCAGCAGGGTCAGCGCCTGTCCGCTCCCGGGCGACAGGTCCTGCCAGCCGGAGGCCAGCCGGGCACGCACCGAGATGTCCCCGGCCACCAGCTCGTCCAGCGCCCCGGCCGGATCGGCCAGCCGTTCCGCGTACTCGGCCAGCGGCAGATGGCGCAGCACCGCCAGCCGCATCCCGCTCACCCGCACCGCCAGCGGAAGCAGCCCGCAGGCGTCGACCATGCGCAGCGCGGCGGCCCGGTCCAGACCCACCCGACCCGGTCCGATCAGCCGGCCCAGCAGTGCCAGCGCCTCGGCCGGGGCCAGCGGGGGCAGCGCGATCCGGTGCACCGGCGCGAGCCCGGCCAGCTGACCGCGCGCGGTCAGGACGAACGAACTCCCCCCGGTTCCCGGCAGCAGGGCCCGTACCGCCGCCTCGTCCGGTACGTCGTCGAGCACGACCAGCGCGCGGTGCGCGGCCAGCCAGTGCCGCCAGTGCTCCGCGTCCGTCATCGGCTCCGCCGGATGCGGACCGCCGGTCAGCCGGGCCAGTTCGCCGACGACCTCCGCGGAGGGGCGCACCGCCCCCTGGCCGTCGCGGACCCGGATGTGGATCCGGCCGTCCGGGTACCGGTCGGCCAGCAGATGGGCCGCCCGCACCGCGAGCGCCGTCTTCCCGGTCCCGGCGGCCCCGGTGACCGCCACCACCCGGCCGCTCTCCCCGCCCAGGACGTCCAGCAGTTCCCGCAGTTGCTCGCCCCGGCCGGTGAAATCGGGTATCTCGGCGGGCAGCACCGCCCGCAGCGCGGGTGCCCGACGCGCCGGAGCTGCGCTCCCCGGCCGGTCCGCGGTGTCCCGGCCGGTCAGCATCGCACGGTGCCGGGCGGCGATGGCCGCCCCCGGCTCCAGTCCCAACTCCCGTGCCAGCAACTGGCGGTAGTCGTCGTACACGGCGAGCGCCTCGGCCCGGCGGCCGGTCCGGTGCAGGGCGTCCATCCAGGCCGCCCGGATGCGTTCGCGGGACGGATGCCGTTCGGCGAGGTCCCGGAGCCCGTCCACCACGGCGGGCGCCCGCCCCAGCGCGATCTCCGTCTCGGCCCAGTCCTCGTGCACGGTCAGGCACCGGGCCTCCAGCCGCTCCGCCGCCGCGGCCACCTCCGGCGAGTCGCGCAGATCGTGCAGCGGCGGCCCGTGCCACAGGTCCAGCGCCCGGCGCAGCAGACCGGCGGCGGCGCGCGGATCGCCGTCGTCGGCGGCCCGGCGGCCGGCCGCGGCCAGCGACCGGAACCGCAGGGCGTCCAGCTCGTCCTCGCCGACCCGCAGCAGATAGCCGCCGCAGGAGTGCACCAGCCGTTCCCCGCCACCGCCGTCCGGCCCCTCGGGACACCGTGCGCCGAGCAGCGCCCGGGTGGAACTGATGTACACCTGGAGGTTCTTGCGTGCCGTGCGGGGCGGCGCGTCCGGCCACACCGCGTCGGTGAGGACGTCCACCGGTACCGGAGTGCTGGGCCTGCTGAGCAGCATGGCCAGGACCAGCCGCTGTTTGCGCGGCCCGAGAAGCAGCGGTCGCCCGTCCAGATGCCCGGAGAGCGGGCCGAGGACCGAGAGGCTCAGCGCACCGGAGGACGGGGCGCGGGTGGGGAGTCGGGTCATGGACGGGCCTCCGAAGAACCGGGGGACGGCGGTGGCGGGCTGCCGGTCGTACCCCTGGATGGTCCGCCGACGGCTGCGGCCCCCACATCGGTGCCGGGCCCGCATGTTCCGTACCGGCACCCGACCAAACCCGCCCCGCGCCCCCATGTTGGGCCCCCGTACCCGTCATCCGTACGTGGGGGCGACGCCGCGGGGGGCGGGGCGGGGCCGGTGGAGACACCGCCGGCCGGCCCCGGACCTCCGTGCCCGGTCCCGATCCGCCGTACCCGGCCCCCGGTCAGTCGCGTTCGGCCACGCACTCGGCGGAGAACTCGCAGAGTGCCGCGCGGTCCGCGCGCCCCGTCTTGCTCAGCAGACTCGCCATGTGCTTCTCCACCGTGCGTGGCGATATGGAGAGCCGCCGGGCGATCTGCTGATTGCCCGGCCGCTCCGCGAGCAGCACGAAGACCTCGTACTCGCGCGGCGTCACCCCGCTCGTCCGCAGCTGGGCCGGGATACGGTCCCAGCCGCCCCGGTGCTGTCCGACGCTGGCCCCCGCCTGCCGCAGCGCCGCCCGGCACGCGGCGGCGACCGGCTGGATGCCCGCCCCGTAGAAGTACTCCTCCGACGCCCGCAGCCAGCTCACCGGCTCGCCCCACTGCTCGGCGAGCGCCGCGCCGGCGACCAGCCGCAGCCCCAGGTGGCGGGCGAGCGGAAAGGCGGCGGCCTCGGTGACGGCCGCCCCGACCGACCTGGCGGCCCGGTCCGCGTCGCCCGCGCGGCCGTGCAGGACGCCATCGGCCAGCCGCAGGAACAGCTGGTTCCACGCCAGGTCCGCGCCGGGGCTCTCCAGGATCGCGTCGAGCTCCGCCCGGCCGTCCCGGCCGTCGAGTATCCGCAACAGCGGACGCAGACCGTAACGTCCGCTCAGGTAGAAGAAACTGGGGTGTTCGCGCTCCCAGGCCAGCGAGGCGTCCAGGTCGGCCAGCGCACCCTCGCGGTCCTCCTCCAGCAGCGCCGCGAAGGCGCGGCAGAGCCCCAGTTGCAGCGGGACGAGCAAGGACTCCTCGCCGCCCGCCCGGCGGAACCGGACCATGGCCCGGTCCAGGTCCCGTCTTCGGCCCCGGTGCGCGGCGAGTGTCGCCGAGGCCAGCAGCAGGTAGCGGTGCGCCCCCAGATTGCGGACCCGCGCACTGGCGGCCACCGACCGCTCGATGATCTCGTGCGCCCCGTCCCACTCGCTCCGCATCACCGCGTTCATGGCGAGCAGCCCGTCCACGGTCTGCGTCGGCACCAGCGCGCCCAGCGACTGGGCGGCGGTCCGGGCCGTCTCCAGCCCGGCGGGGTCACCGGTGCGCATGAACGTGTTGGCGCCGAGCCGGACCAGCGCCTCCACCCGCCACACCGGCAGGGCGTGCTGTTCGGAGACCGCGAGCATCCGCTCCAGGCACGCGTCGGCCTCGTCGAAGCCGCGCTCCCGGGAGAGCAGTGCCAGTAACTGCCAGGCCTGGCAGGCGACCACAGGGAGTTTCCGCTCCTCCGCGACGGCGGCGGCCCGGCGCGCGGCGTCCTGCGCGGACCCCTGCCGCCCGTGGCCCGCATGGCCGGGCAGCAGCGCCAGATGACCGTCCACCACGTCGAGCGCCGCCTCCTGCTCGGGGCGGACGGCCGTACCGAGCACGCTCCGCGCGGTCCGGATCTGCCCGGCCGCCTCGTCCACGCGCTCCGCCATCACGGCCGCCCAGGCGATCCGGATGTGGGTCTCGCCGCGCTGCTCGGCGGCGTCGGAGCGCGGCGGCACCGGGGGAAGCTCCGCGGTCAGCGCCAGAGCCGTGTCCAGCTCACCGGCCTCGGCACGGGAGACGGCGAGCGACTCCGTGATGCTCCGCAGATCGCTCTCGTGGGCGAGCGAGCGGGCCCGTTCCAGCAGGATGACGGCCGAACCGGACGCACCCGCTGCCAGCATCCGGCGGCCGACGTCGGCGAACTGACGGGCCGCGCCGTGCCGGTCGCCCCCGGCCAGTTGCAGCGTTGCCATCAACTGCCGCTGTTCGTCGCCGAGTCGATGCTCGGCGGCAGCCAGGGACAGCGCCGCTCGGCGGGCCGTCGCGGCCCGCTCCGCCGGCGCCAGCGAGGCCACCAGCGCCTCGGCGGTCAGCGCGTGCCGGAAGGTGTAGCGGTCGGGGTCCGCCCCGTCGGGGGCGATGATGTTCGCCTCCACGGCGGAGCGCAGATGGCTGAAGAGCGTACGGTCGTCGAACCCGGTGACCGTCTGGAGCACGGTGACCGAGAACCGGCTGCCCAGAGTGGCCGCGCACAGGAGCAGCTCGCGCACCGGCTCGTCGAACCGGTCCAGCCGCCGCGACCAACTGCGCACCACCCCGGTGGGCACCGACGCGTCCGGGTTGACGTGCTCCTCCCACCGGCCGCCCGCCCGGCGCAGCTGGCCGGAGTCGAGCAGATCGGCGAGCAGCACCTCGACCAGGTACGGATTGCCGCCCGCCCGGGCGGCCAGCCGTTCGTGGGTGGCCTGCGGCACCTCGTCCGGGGCGGCCTCCAGGCACGAGGCGGTCATCTCCCGCACGTCCGTGTCCCCGAGCGGCGCCAGCTCGCGCACCGTGGCGACCTGCCGCCGTTCCGCCGAGCGCACCAGGTCGAGTGCGACCCCGGGCTCCGGACGCAACGTCCCCAGCAGCAGCACCGGCAGGTCCGCCACGTTGTCGATGACGTACTCCACGACCGCGATCGTCTCGGTGTCGGAGTCGTGCAGGTCCTCCAGCAGGATCACGCAGCCGTGCTCCTGGCCGAGCACCGACAGCAGCCGCAGCAGCGCCTCGGCCAGCTCGACCACCGTCTCCGGATAGCCGGGGGAGGAGCCCCGGCGCCACTCCGGCACCAGCCTGGCCAGCGCCGGACGGTACGGGTCCAGCTCCGGGTCGGTGGGTGTCCCGGCCGCCCGGAACCGCGAGGACAGCGCCTCGATCAGCGGGCGGAACGGCACCACGAGCCCGGTCGACGTGGCCCTGCCGCGGAGCACCGGCATGCCCCGCTCGTACGCCCGGTAGGCGCACTCACCGGCCAGCCGGGATTTGCCGATGCCCGCGTCACCGACGAAGAAGACCGCGCGTCCCGAACGCCGCGACGCGGCGTCCAGGGCATTGCTCAGCAGGCCGGTCTCAGCGACACGCCCGACAATCACTGACGAAGTGGCACGCATGGACGCAGGCTACTTGAGCCACTACCCACCGGTCAGTGCGGCAAATCGCTTGATCCTGAAAGGAATTGGCTCAGACCCAGGTCATCGTGGTCCACGGCAGGTCCGAGGTGCAGTCGGTGCCGCCGTCCGTGGCGCCGAGGATTCTGCTGCGCAACCCCAGTCTGCCGCCCGCACCCAGGGCGATCCTGCCGACGGGGTGCTCGTCGGCGAAGTCGTGGAACTCGTCGAACTCGTCGGCGCGGAGGGCGGAAGCTTCGAGGGTCTGCACGGTCTGCATGGTCTGCCTCTTCTCGTGGGAGGTTGTCGTTGCGTGAGCGGCGCGACGAGACGTGTACGACGCGGTGGTACGTGAGCGGTGAGAAAGTACGTGCTGCGGTACGGGTGTTACGGGTGTTACGTGCGAGACGCGGCGGCGTGAGGGCAGGGCGGGCGACGGGGTGTGAGCGGACTGGAGACGTGAGGGACAGGGGCGGTCGGTAGGGCGTGAGCGGCGCGTGGACGCCGGCTCCGGTTCCGTCCCGTGACCGCTCAGCCGGGCGCCGCCGACACGGTGGGACCGGCGAGCAGCAGCATCGACGGCACCCGGTCGGGGAACCCGGCCCTCAGCAGCCCGTGCCCGATCCCCGCGAGCCCGGTCAGCAGCCCCGGATGAGACACCTGGCCGGGTGTTCCGCAGCGCGGCTTCGTCCGGTCGGCCGCCGCGAGCAGCGCCCCGGCCCGCTCCACCCAGCGGGTGCGGGCACCGGACGGTTCGCCGCGGCGCAGCAGTTCGAGGACGCCGAGTTCGCCGTGGCACAGGCTGTCGTCCGGCGGTGGTCCGGTCCGTGCGATGTCCGCCGCCGCCTCGTGCGCCCAGGCGGACAGCAGTGGGTCGCTCTGCGCCGCCGGGCTGTCCAGCACCGCCAGCGCCACGCCCGTCCTGCCCCGGCACCAGGAGATGTCGCGGTCCACGGCACCGGTCGCGGCCCGCAGCGCGGCGAGCCCCGAGGCACGGTACGGCTCGCCGCCACCCGCCTCGGCGAAGCGCAGCAGCGCCCAGCCGATCCCGGCGGACCCGTCGGCGAATCCCGGTGCGGCGGGCAGCGACGCCTCGCGCAGCAGCCCGGCGCAGCGCTCCGCCGCACGCCACACATCGGCCCGTCCGGTGACCCGGTACCCGGCGAGCAGACCGGCCAGCCCGCCGGCCGTGCCCCCGCGCACCCCGTACTCGCTCTCGGCGACGGCCGCCGCACCGGTCAACCGCAGTGCGGGCAGCACCAGTCCACCGAGGCGCGGGTCGTCCAGCGCGTCCGAGACCTGGGCCAGCGCGTACGCGATCCCGCCGATCCCGGCGAACGCGCCCGAGCCCACCGGGCCCAGATCGTCCGGGCGCGAGTGCAGCACATCCAGCAGCCCGGCGAGGGGCGCTAGCGCGTCCCGGGCTGCCGTGGCGTACCGCTCCGCCCCGGTGAGCGCGGCGAGCTGGGCGAGGAAGCACGCCGTACCGGTGTAGCCGCCCGCCAGATCGGCGGCCATCGGGCCCAGCCGCCAGTAGCGCTCGTCGAGCAGCTCCAGGCCGATCCAGTTCAGCCGGGTGGGCCCGGAGTAGGCCTGGGACACCAGCTCGTCGCCGACCGACCGGGCCGCCGCGAGCAGCTGGTCCGGATCCGGCGCGGTCGCGGCCGTACGGACCCGGCGTGGGCCGGGCCGGGGCTCGTGGGCGGGCTCTCGCGAGGTGGTCACCATCGCGGCACGGATGATCCGTTCCTGGTCCTGGCGGTCCACCGCGCCCATGGCCGCCAGCTTCGCGCGGACCAGGGAGAGCCCGGTCCGGGCGAGCGTGCCGGGCAGCAGCCGGCCGGTCCCGCTCCACAGGTCGGTACGTTCGGGCAGGGCGGTGAACAGGGGCACGTCGCCCGACCACAGCTGGGCGATCTCCTCGTCCAGCAGACCGGGCAGCGCGGCGGATCCCAGGGTGTCGGTGCCCAGCAGCGCGAGCACCTCGTGCCGTTCGGCGGCGTCCTTCATCAGGTCCGGGTGCGTGGACTCGTCCAGGAGCGAGGCGTAGATCCAGGTGGGCCGCACCACCACCCGCACCTCGTCGTGCGCGAACCGGTCCAGCAAACCACCGGTGCGCAGGAGTTCGGTGCGAGCCTCCTTGATCGCGGTGTAACCGGCGCGGAATCCGGCACACAGCGCATGGGTGAAGGCGGACGGGTCGGCGGGCGTCCCGGTCAGCCGGGGCCGGTTCGCCGAACCGCCGAACCGGGCCGTCCGGCGCACCAGCCGCATCCGGTCGGTCCCCGCGTCCGCCCAGTCCACGCTGCGCACCGGGGAATCGGCCGCCTGCCCACCGCCGATCCCGGACATGTCGAGCGCCGACTCGTCCCCGACGAGCAGCTGCGGCAGCAGCCCCACCCGGTGCACCGAGTCGTGCAGGGCGCGGGCCGCCGGATCGTCCGAACCCGCGGTGGTCAGCGGCGGGTGGAACAGCGTCTCCACATCGACGAGTACCGGGTACTCCCCGTCCGCGATCAGGTTCTCGTGGTGCAGGTCGGTGCCGTCCAGCGCGTGCAGCAGGGCCAGCAGGGCACCCTGACGCCGGTAGAAGGTCTCGACCTGGCGGCCCGAGCGGCAGGGCCGTTCCGCGACGAACTCCACCCAGCCGTACGGCCCCCGGTCCAGCAGGGCGAGCGTACGGAGTCCGGGGGTGCCGGGCAGTGCGTTGAACCACTGGACCAGTTCGTTGAAGTGCTGGTGCGCGGCGAGCGGACGCGGCTTGTAGACCAGCCGGGCACCGTCCTCGAACCGGAGCAGCATCACGGTCCGCCCGCCCCGGTGGCCGTCCCCGGCCCCGGGATCGACCCCCACCAGCCGCCCGCCCCCGGCCTCCTCACCCCAGGACTCGTGGACGCCCGGCAGCACCGGCCGGTCCGCGGCGAACCGGACCAGCATCTCGGCCAGCGCGGCGGCGGCGTCGAGCGCGGCACGCGCCAGGATCCGGGCCAGTACGGGGTACGTGGTGCAGAGCGCGGCCAGTCCGGACCGGGCGCCGGTCAGCCGCAGGAAGTCGGTGAACCGGTCCTCGGGGCCGTCCCCGGCCAGCCGCCCGTCCCGCCGCGCCGTGTGCAGCTCCAGGACCAGCGTGCGGGCGGCGAGCCGCGCGAGTCGCCGGGACAGGTGGCGCTCGAAATCGTCGTGCACGGCGCTCAGATCGACGTACCGGCTCAGCCGCCGCGGCAGACCGTCCCGCATCCGCCGCGCGGCGCAGGCGGTGAACGGGACGAGAACACGCTCGAATCCACGCAGCCCCGGCAGCTCCTCCCGGTCGCCGATCACCGCCCGCTCGGGTGCGGCGGCAATCGCGTCCCGGACGAACACCGCCCAGTCCGGGGCGCGTTCGGGCAGCGCGTCGCCGGTCAGCGCCGGCCGCCACCACGAACCATCGGCCCAGGAGGCCCCGTCCGCCGCCGGCCGTTCGGCCTCCAGCAGACCGACCGCATCGGCGGAAGTGCCCGCTGTCGCAGCCGGACATGACGCGGAAGAGACGCCCAGCCGTCGGCCGCCCGCATGGATCTCCGCCATCGCACCTCCTCGGTCCGGCGCCGGCACCACCGGTCCGCCACGCCCCATACTTCCGGCGTTGGCCCCGGCGGGCATGGGGGCAACGCCCCCATCTTTCTGCCCACGCCCCGAACGGGAACCGGAACGGGCCCCGGCACGCCCCCGTTCGGAGGCCGGTGCCGGGGCCCGAAGAGGCCATGAGCCATGGCCGTACGAGAGGCCCTACTGCCCCCGTGCGTCCGAAGCGGCCATGAGCCATGACCGTACGAGAGGCCCTACTGCCCCCGGGGCGGCGCAGTCGACCCCCGCACCATCAGCTCCGCCGCGATCGTCGCGATTCCCCCGGGCGGCGGTGTCTCCTTGCCCATCGCGAGGCGGCCCGCCCGTGCGCCCGCCTCGAAGAGCGGCAGCCGTACGGTCGTCAGCGCCGGGACCGCGTCCACCGAGAACGGCAGGTCGTCGAAGCCCGCCACCGAGATGTCCTCGGGGATGCGCAGTCCCTGGTCCCGGACCGCCGCGCACGCGCCCAGCGCCACCGTGTCGTTGGCGGCGACGATCGCCGTCACCTCCGGTTCGCGGCGCAGGAGTTCGAGGGTGGCGTCGTAGCCGGAGCGGCGGTCGTACGGGCCGTGGACGGTGAGGCGGTCCTCCTCGTGCGAGTCCGTATGGCCGCCGCCGAGCCCCGCCGCCCGCATCGCGTCGCGGTGGCCCTCCAGCCTGTGGCGGGTCGTGGTCCGCTCCGGCGGGCCCGCGACGTAGCCGATCCGCCGGTGGCCGAGCGAGAGCAGGTGTTCGGTGAGGCGACGGCCGCCGCCCCGGTTGTCGAAGGCGAGCGCGGCCACGACCGCCCCGCCGTCCGGCAGCGGGGGGCGCCCGCACAGCACCACCCGGGTGCCCGCGTCCGCGAGCTTGGCCAGCTTGGCGGAGACCGCGGCCTGGTGCGCCGGGTCCTCCACCGCGCCGCCGGTCAGGACGACGGCCGCGGCGCGCTGGCGCTGGAGCAGGGTGAGGTAGGTGAGTTCGCGCTCGGGGGAGCCGCCGGTGTTGCAGACGACGGCCAGCTTCTCGCCGCCCGCCCGGCCGGAGCCGTCCCCGGGACCGCCGATCTCGGTCTGCGCCGCGCCCGCCATGATCCCGAAGAACGGGTCCGCGATGTCGTTGACCAGGATGCCGACCAGGTCGGAGGTGGCCGCCGCGAGCGAACTCGCCGGCCCGTTGAGCACGTAGTCCAGGTCGTCCACCGCGCGCAGGACCCGTTCGCGGGTGGACGCGGCCACCGGGTAGTTGCCGTTCAGCACGCGGGAGACGGTGGCCGGCGACACCCGGGCGCGGGCCGCCACATCCGCCAGGGTGACTGTCATCCGCTTTCCTCCGAGGGTTTCGGGCCGGGCCCTCTTGTCCGGGCCGCTGTCGGCAGGCTAGCGTCATCCTGGATAGAAAGCGCTTGCTACGGCTGTATGGAGGAAGTTTCGTGACACGCAGGACAGTGCGCATCGCCATGAACGGCGTCACGGGTCGCATGGGCTACCGGCAGCACCTGGTGCGCTCGATCCTCGCGATCCGCGAGCAGGGCGGCCTCGACCTCGGCGACGGGGACGTGCTGTGGCCCGAGCCCGTGCTGGTGGGCCGCCGCGCCCACGCGCTGGAGGAGCTCGCCGCGCAGCACGGTCTGACCGAGTGGTCGACCGACCTCGACGCGGTGCTCGCCGACGACACCATCGACATCTACTTCGACGCCCAGGTCACCTCGGCCCGGGTGGACGCGATCAAGAAGGCGATCGCCGCCGGCAAGCACATCTACACCGAGAAGCCCACCGCCACGGACGTCGAGGGCGCCCTGGAACTGGCCCGGCTGGCCCGCGAGGCCGGGATCAAGCACGGCGTCGTCCAGGACAAGATCTTCCTGCCTGGCCTGCTGAAGCTGAAGCGCCTCATCGACGGCGGCTTCTTCGGCGAGATCCTCTCCGTGCGCGGCGAGTTCGGCTACTGGGTCTTCGAGGGCGACTGGCAGGAGGCCCAGCGCCCCTCCTGGAACTACCGCTCGGAGGACGGCGGCGGCATCGTCGTCGACATGTTCCCGCACTGGGAGTACGTGCTCCACGAGCTGTTCGGCCGGGTCTCCACCGTCCAGGCGCACGTCCAGACGCACATCCCGCAGCGCTGGGACGAGCAGGGCAAGCCCTACGCCGCCACCGCCGACGACTCCGCGTACGGCATCTTCCAGCTGGAGAGCGGCGCGGTCGCCCAGATCAACTCCTCCTGGACCGTCCGCGTCAACCGCGACGAGCTCGTCGAGTTCCAGGTCGACGGAACGCACGGCTCCGCCGTCGCGGGCCTGCGCAACTGCCGCGTCCAGCACCGCTCGGCCACCCCCAAGCCGGTCTGGAACCCCGACCTCCCGGTCACCGAGTCCTTCCGCGACCAGTGGCAGGAAGTCCCCGACAACGCGGTCTTCGACAACGGCTTCAAGGCCCAGTGGGAGCTCTTCCTGCGCCACATCGTCCTCGACGAGCCGTACAGCTGGGACCTGATGGCCGGTGCCCGCGGCGTGCAGCTCGCCGAGCTGGGCCTGAAGTCCCACGCCGAGGGCCGCCGTCTCGACGTACCGGAGCTGTCCCTGTGACGAATCACCCCGCGTACGCGCCCAGCGCATCGGAGCTGATCTGAGTGACCATCCACCTCCCGCAGGGCCCGTACGAACCCCGTACCACCCCGCTCGACCTGGCCCCCGGCGCCGGCCCGCTCGCCTTGCGCACGGTCTTCTCCGCCGCCCATGTCGTCGCCGACCCGTACGCCGACATCAGCCCCGACTCGCCCGCCGCCGTCGACTGGGACGCCACCCTCGCCTTCCGCCGCCACCTCTGGTCGCACGGCCTGGGCGTCGCCGAGGCGATGGACACCGCCCAGCGCGGCATGGGCCTGGACTGGGCCGGTGCGGCCGAACTGATCCGCCGCTCCGCCGCCGAGGCCAAGGCGGTCGGCGGCCGCATCGCCTGCGGCGTCGGCACCGACCAGCTGCCCGCCGGGCCCGCCACCCTCGCCGAGGTGCGCTCCGCGTACGAGGAGCAGCTCGCGCTCGTCGAGGCGAGCGGCGCCCAGGCCATCCTGATGGCCTCCCGCGCGCTCGCCGCGGCGGCGAACGGCCCCGAGGACTACCTGGAGACGTACGCGCACCTGCTGCGCCAGGCGTCCGAGCCGGTCGTCCTGCACTGGCTGGGCCCGATGTTCGACCCCGCGCTGGACGGCTACTGGGGCTCCTCGGACCTCGACGCCGCCACCGACACGTTCCTGAAGGTCATCGCGGAACACCCGGACAAGGTCGACGGCATCAAGATCTCCCTGCTCGACGCGGAGCGCGAGATCGACGTCCGCCGCCGCCTGCCCGGCGGGGTGCGCTGCTACACCGGCGACGACTTCAACTACCCCGAGCTGATCGCGGGCGACGACCGGGGCTTCAGCCACGCCCTGCTCGGCATCTTCGACCCGCTGGGCCCGCTGGCCGCACACGCGGTACGGGTCCTCGACACGGGCGACACCCAGGGCTTCCGCGATCTCCTCGACCCCACGGTCGAGCTGTCCCGGCACCTCTTCCAGGCGCCCACCCGCTTCTACAAGACGGGCGTGGTGTTCCTGGCCTGGCTGGCCGGCCACCAGGACCACTTCACGATGGTCGGCGGTCTCCAGTCCGCCCGCTCGCTGCCGCATCTGGCGAAGGCGTACGAACTCGCGGACCGCCTGGGACTGTTCCCCGACCCGGAACTGGCCGAATCCCGGATGCGGGCCCTGCTCACGGTCAACGGCGGCAACGGAGGCACCCGATGAGCGACGGCCGTCTCTCCGTCAACCAGGAGACCATCAAGCAGTGGTCGCTGCCCGAACTGGCCGAGGGCTGCGTCAAGGCGGGCATCGACAAGGTCGGCCTGTGGCGGGCACCCGTCCAGTCGTACGGCATCGAGCGCACCGCCCGGCTCCTCGCCGACTCCGGCCTGTCCGTCACCAGCCTGTGCCGCGGCGGCTTCTTCACCACCCTGGATCCGGCGGAACGGGCCCGCGCCCTGGACGACAACCGCGCCGCGCTCGACGAGGCGGCGGCCCTGTCCACCGACACCCTGGTCCTGGTCTCCGGCGGCCTCCCCGAGGGCAGCAAGGACCTGCACGGCGCCCGTGAACGCGTCGCGGACGCCCTGGGCGAACTGGCCCCGTACGCGGCAGAACGCGGCGTACGTCTCGCCATCGAGCCGCTGCACCCGATGTTCGCCTCGGACCGCTGCGTCGTCTCCACGCTCTCCCAGGCGCTGGACATCGCGGAGCGCTTCCCGGCGGACCAGGTCGGCGTGGTCGTCGACACGTACCACATCTGGTGGGACGACCAGGCGGCCGCGCAGATCGCCCGTGCCGGTGCGGGCGGCCGGATCCACTCCTTCCAGCTGGCCGACTGGATCACCCCGCTCCCGGCGGGAGTTCTGGTGGGCCGGGGCCAACTCGGCGACGGGGCGGTGGACTTCCGGGCGTTCCGCTCGCTGGTCGAGGCCACCGGTTTCGACGGCCCGGTCGAGGTGGAGATCTTCAACGAGGCGCTCTGGGCCCGGGACGGTGCCGAAGTCCTCGCCGAGGTCGCCTCCCGGTACGCCGAGCACGCCTGCTGACAAGGCTCTTTGCCCACAAGGCAAAGAGATCGTCAAGGCGTACAACCGTTTGGTGGTTCGCCTGGTCGTATCTGGCGTCGGGTGCTTCCGGGGAGGGATCTGGGGGGATCAGGAAGTCTCGGCGTTGGGGGAAAGCGAGGGGGGCCCGGTCATGTGACCGGGCCCCGTTTCGTGTTCGGAGGCCGCCCGTCGGGCACGGCGCCACCGTCATCGCCATCACCGTTGCCGCTGGCGCATGCCCGGGACCCGGCCCGTCGGCAGGCCCTGTGACGGCATGCGGCATCACTTGGGCATCACGTGGCACCACGTGATGCCCAAGTGATGCCATCGGAGGTGCCGGAGAAGCCGGGAATCCATGTGGCGCCGCATTGATGCAACGTGGCGTCGGTGTATTTCCGCAGGTCAAAGCCTTCAAGGTGTGAGCGCGCCGCAGTTGCCCCTCTTTCGGGGTTGCGAATGGCGCCACTCTGATGCCATTATGGCGTCATGGACCTCACGCCGTATGTCGACAACCTCCGCCGCGAACTCGCGGTGGCCGCCGAAGCCGGCGGCGAAGAAGCCCGTGAGCTGGCCGAGCGGCTCACCGCTCCGCTGGAGTCGGCGACCCGCCTGACGATGCTCAACGTGCTCTCCGCCGCGATGGACGAGATCACCCGTGAACTCGCCCCCGGATCGGTCGACGTACGGCTGCGTGGGCTCGACCCCGACTTCGTGGTGACACGGCCGACGGGCGAGGAGACGTACGGGGACAGGAGCGGGCCCGCCGAGCCGCTCAAGACCCCGGCCCCGGCCCCGGCACCCGCCGACGGCGACGAGGGTGGCACCGCCCGCGTCAACCTGCGTCTGCCCGCCCACCTCAAGGCGCGCGCCGAGGAGGCCGCGAGCCGCGAGGGCCTGTCGGTCAACGCGTGGCTGGTACGAGCCGTGTCGGCCGCGGTCGACGGCGGCGCGCAGCCCCGTACACCCCAGAAGACCAGCACCACAGGACAGAGCTTCACGGGCTGGGTGCGCTAGGCAGGACCTGGCCGCACCCGCACCCGACCTGCGCCACCCACACCACGTCCCACCTGCGGGGACGCCCCGACGAGTCATGAGGACGGTACAGCCATGCCTTCTTTCGACACTCCCGAACCGATCACGGTCACCGCGCACGTCGGCGCCGGCTCCCTCCGGCTCACCGCGAGCGAGCGCGGCGACACCGCCGTCGAGGTACGGCCCGCGAGCCCCAAGCGGGACAAGGACGTGCGGGCCGCCGAGCAGACCGAGGTCTCCTACGCGAACGGCGTCCTGACCGTCAGGACGAAGGAACGCCGCTTCATCGGCCCCGCCGGCGCCGTCGACGTCATGGTCGACCTGCCCCTCGGCTCCGACGTCGACATCACCGGCGCCTGGACCCAGGTGGCCGCCGAGGGCCGGCTCGGCAAGGTCCGGGTGAAGAGCTCGGGCGGCGACGTCCGGCTCGACGAGACCGGGCCGGTGCACCTGACCGTCTCCCACGGCTCGATCTCCGTCGACCGGGTCGAGGGCGCGGCCGAGATCACCACCAGCTCCGGCAGCCTGCGCGTCGGCACGGTCGACGGGCCCGCCGTCCTGAAGAACTCGCACGGCAGCACGACCGTAGGCGCCGTCGTCGGCGACCTGCGGGCGAACGGCGCCTACGGCGACATCGACATCATGTGCGCCGAGGCCTCGGTCACCGCCACCACCGCCCACGGCGCCCTGCGCGTCGCCGAAGTGGTCTCCGGCACCGTCCAGTTGGAGACCTCCTACGGTGGCATCGACATCGGCGTCCGCCGGGGCACCGCCGCCTGGCTCGACGTCAGCGCCGAGCGCGGGCAGGTGCACAACACGATCGCCGACTCGGCGCCGCCGGCCGAGGCGGAGCGGACCGTGCAGGTCCGTGCCCGCACCCGCTGGGGCAACATCGACATCCGCCGCGCCAAGGCCTGAGCGCCTGCAACTCCCGTACGACGTCCCTCGCTTCACTCCCCTCACGAGCCCGGAGGGCTCCATGTCTGCTTCTGTCATGCCCATGTCCACAACCAAATCGGCGGCCCCCGCCGTCTCCACCGTCGGGCTGCGCAAGTCCTACGGCGACAAGACCGTCCTCGACGGCATCGACCTGCACATCCCGGCCGGATCCGTGTTCGCGCTGCTCGGCCCGAACGGCGCCGGGAAGACGACTACCGTGCAGATCCTGTCCACGCTCATCGCCGCCGACGGCGGACAGGCCCAGGTTGCGGGCCACGACGTCGCCGGCTCCCCGGACGGGGTGCGCGCCGCGATCGGTGTCACCGGACAGTTCGCCGCGCTCGACGACCTGCTCACCGCCGAGGAGAACCTGCTCCTCATGGCCGACCTCCTGCGCCTCGGCAAGCGCGAAGGGCGCAGGCGGGCCGGGGAGTTGCTGGAGCGGTTCGGCATCGCGGACGTCGCCAAGAACCGTGCCGCGACCTTCTCCGGCGGCATGCGGCGCCGTCTCGACCTCGCGATGACGCTGGTCGGCGACCCGAAGGTGATCTTCCTGGACGAGCCGACGACCGGGCTCGACCCGCGCAGCCGCCGCACGATGTGGGACACGGTGCGCACACTGGTCGAGAGCGGCGTCACCGTCTTCCTCACCACGCAGTACCTGGAGGAGGCCGACCAGCTGGCGGACCGGATCGCGGTGCTCGACGGCGGCCGGATCGTCGCCGAGGGCACCGCCGACGAGCTCAAGGCGCAGATCCCCGGCAGCCACGTACGGCTGCGGTTCGACGCCGTCGACGAGTTCGATCGCGCGGCCGCCGCCTTCCCCGGCGCCGCCCGCGACGACGAGAACCTCTCCCTGCGCGTGGCGAGCGATGCCGGCATGGAGGCACTGCGCGCCCTGTTCGACCAGCTGGACGCGGCCGGAGTGCGGGCCGCCGACTTCTCCGTGCACACCCCCGACCTCGACGACGTGTTCCTCGCCCTGACCGGCGACGGCACCGACGCCACTCCGCTCCACGTCAAGGAGACCCTGCGATGAGCACCCTCACGTACGCCGTGCACGACTCGATGACGATGCTGCGGCGCAACATCAAGCACGCGCTGCGCTACCCGGCCGTCTCGCTCGGCCCGGCCATGATGCCCATCCTGATGCTGCTGCTCTTCGTGTACGCCTTCGGGGACTCGATCGGCGCCGGTCTGCCGGGCTCCGGCGGCCGGGACGCGTATCTGGAGTATCTGACGCCCGGCGTCATCATCATGGGCGTGGCCGCCGGGGCCATGTCGACCTCGATCGCGGTCTGCCAGGACATGACCGAGGGCATCATCAACCGCTTCCGCACCATGAACATCACACGCTCGTCGTTCATGACGGGCCATGTGATCGGCTCCGTCATCACCACGGTGGTGAGCCTGGTCCTGGTGGTGGGCGTGGCTCTCGCGCTCGGCTTCCGCCCCGACGCGAACCCGCTGGAGTGGCTGGCCGCGGCCGGGCTGATCGCGGCCATCGCGTTCGCCGTGGCCTGGCTGTCGGCGGCTCTCGGCCTGATCTCCAAGACGGTCGAGTCCGCGAGCAACAAGCCGCTGCTCATCCAGTTCCTGCCGTTCCTCGGCTCGGCGTTCGTGCCGGCCGATTCGATGGCGCCCGGCCTGCGCTGGTTCGCCGAGTACCAGCCGTTCACTCCGATGACCGAGACCCTGCGCGGCCTGCTCACCGGCTCGGCGGTCGGCAACAGCGGCTGGATCTCCCTCGCCTGGTGCGCCGGTATCGCCCTGGTCGGCTACATCTGGTCGCGCTCGCTCTTCAACAGCACCACCAAGCGCTGAACCACCGCGACACCCTTGCCCCGTCGGCCGCCGGCCGACGGGGCAGGGGTGTCGGCCGACCTCCCCGAGGCCCGCAGTCCCCGAGGCCCGGAACACGATGTCAGTGGCAGGCGATACCGTCGGACACATGTCCAACATGGCCGTCCTCGAAGGTGTGCTGGAGCGCATCACGTACGCCAACGAGGAGAACGGATACACGGTCGCGCGCGTCGACACCGGTCGCGGTGCCAACGACCTGCTCACCGTGGTCGGTTCGCTGCTCGGTGCGCAGCCCGGTGAATCGCTGCGCATGGAAGGCCGCTGGAGCTCGCACTCGCAGTACGGCAAGCAGTTCACCGTCGAGAACTACACGACGATCCTGCCCGCCACCATCCAGGGCATCCGCCGCTATCTCGGCTCCGGGCTGATCAAGGGCATCGGCCCGGTGATGGCCGACCGGATCACCACCCACTTCGGCGTCGACACCCTCGACATCATCGAGAACGAACCGAAGCGGCTCGTCGAGGTCCCCGGCCTCGGCCCCAAGCGCACGAAGATGATCGCGGCCGCCTGGGAGGAGCAGAAGGCGATCAAGGAGGTGATGGTCTTCCTCCAGGGCGTCGGCGTCTCCACCTCCATCGCCGTCCGCATCTACAAGAAGTACGAGGACGCCTCGATCTCCGTCGTGAAGAACCAGCCCTACCGGCTGGCCGCCGACGTCTGGGGCATCGGCTTCCTCACCGCCGACAAGATCGCCCAGGCGGTCGGCATCCCGCACGACAGCCCGGAAAGGGTCAAGGCCGGCCTCCAGTACGCGCTGTCGCAGTCCACCGACCAGGGGCACTGCTTCCTCCCCGAGGAGCGGCTGATCGCGGACGGGGTGAAGCTGCTCCAGGTCGACACCGGGCTGGTCATCGAGTGCCTCGCCGAACTGGCCGAGGACCCGGAGGGCGTCGTACGGGAGAAGGTGCCGTCGCCCGAGGGCGGCGAGCTCGTCACCGCCATCTACCTGGTGCCCTTCCACCGTGCCGAGGTCGCCCTCGCCGCCCAGGTGCAGCGGCTGCTGCGGACGCCCGAGGAGCGGATGCCGGCCTTCGCCGACGTGGACTGGGACAAGGCGCTGGCCTGGCTCGGTACGCGTACGGGGGCGAAGCTGGCGCCCGAGCAGGAGGCGGCGGTCCGGCTCGCGCTCAGCCGGAAGGTCGCCGTGCTGACGGGCGGGCCCGGCTGCGGGAAGTCGTTCACGGTCCGGTCGATCGTGGAGCTGGCGCGGGCCAAGAGGGCCAAGGTGGTGCTGGCCGCGCCGACCGGGCGGGCGGCCAAGCGGCTCTCCGAGCTGACCGGGGCCGAGGCGTCCACCGTCCACCGGCTGCTCGAACTGAAACCGGGCGGCGACGCCGCCTACGACCGGGACCGTCCGCTGGACGCCGATCTGGTCGTCGTCGACGAGGCGTCGATGCTGGATCTGCTGCTGGCCAACAAGTTGCTGAAAGCGGTGGCACCCGGTGCCCATCTGCTGCTCGTCGGGGACGTCGACCAGCTGCCGTCGGTCGGCGCGGGGGAGGTGCTGCGCGATCTGCTCGCCGACGGCAGCCCCGTTCCGGCGGTCCGGCTCACCACCATCTTCCGCCAGGCCCAGCAGTCCGGCGTCGTCACCAACGCCCACCGGATCAACTCCGGTCTACCGCCCCTCACCCAGGGCCTCAAGGACTTCTTCCTCTTCGTGGAGGACGAGACGGAGGACGCCGGAGTGCTCGCGGTGGATGTCGCGGCCCGTCGCATTCCCGCCAAGTTCGGCCTGGACGCGCGGCGCGACGTGCAGGTCCTCGCCCCGATGCACCGGGGCCCGGCCGGGGCGGGCACGCTCAACGGACTCCTCCAGCAGGCCATCACCCCGGGCCGCCCGAACCTCCCCGAGAAGCGGTTCGGCGGCCGGGTCTTCCGGGTCGGCGACAAGGTCACCCAGATCCGCAACAACTACGACAAGGGCGAGAACGGCGTCTTCAACGGCACGGTCGGCGTCGTCACCGCCCTTGACCTGGACGAACAGACGCTGACGGTGCTCACCGACGAGGACGAGGAGATCGGTTACGACTTCGACGAGCTCGACGAGCTGGCCCACGCGTACGCCATGACGATCCACCGCTCCCAGGGCAGCGAGTACCCGGCCGTCGTCATCCCCGTGACCAAGAGCGCCTGGATGATGCTGCAGCGGAACCTGCTGTACACCGCCGTGACCAGGGCCAAGAAGCTTGTCGTACTGGTCGGCTCGCGGCAGGCGATCGGCCAGGCGGTCCGCACGGTTTCCGCAGGCAGACGCTGTACGGCGCTGGATTACCGGCTGTCGGGTGGCTCGGGCGGAGGATCGGCGGAAAAAATGATCGATCAAATCGGTGGGAAACATCACCCAGCCCTTCCGGAACCGGAAACGAGGGGGCAGGATGAGTAAGTTCGCGGCACTCAGTGCCGCGAGTAGGTCCAATGGACGACCCCGAGTGCACTCTCCTGAGCCAAATGGGGGAGGGTGGAGACAGTCAGGGAACCTCGAAGAAGAGGCACTACGTCGGTGAGGGATGACGTGAGCGACAACTCTGTAGTACTGCGGTACGGCGATGGCGAGTACACCTACCCGGTGATCAACAGCACCGTCGGCGACAAGGGCTTCGACATCGGGAAGCTCCGGGCCAATACCGGTCTGGTGACACTGGACAGCGGATACGGCAACACCGCAGCCTATAAATCCGCCATCACCTACCTCGATGGTGAGCAGGGCATTCTGCGCTACCGCGGCTACCCCATCGAGCAGCTCGCCGAGCGCTCGACGTTCCTGGAGGTCGCGTACACGCTCATCAACGGCGAGCTTCCCAAGGTCGACGAGCTGTCGACCTTCAAGAACGAGATCACCCAGCACACGCTGCTGCACGAAGACGTCAAGCGCTTCTTCGACGGCTTCCCGCGCGACGCCCACCCGATGGCCATGCTGTCCTCGGTCGTCAGCGCGCTGTCCACGTTCTACCAGGACAGCCACAACCCGTTCGACGAGGAGCAGCGCCACCTCTCGACGATCCGGCTGCTCGCCAAGCTGCCGACGATCGCGGCGTACGCCTACAAGAAGTCGATCGGCCACCCCTTCGTCTACCCGCGCAACGACCTCGGGTACGTCGAGAACTTCCTGCGCATGACCTTCTCGGTCCCGGCCCAGGAGTACGACCTGGACCCGGTCGTCGTCTCCGCGCTCGACAAGCTGCTCATCCTGCACGCGGACCACGAGCAGAACTGTTCGACCTCCACCGTGCGTCTGGTCGGCTCCTCGCAGGCGAACATGTTCGCCTCGATCTCCGCCGGCATCTCGGCCCTGTGGGGTCCGCTGCACGGTGGCGCCAACCAGTCGGTGCTGGAGATGCTCGAAGGCATCCAGGCCAACGGCGGCGATGTCGACTCCTTCATCCGCAAGGTGAAGAACAAGGAGGACGGCGTCCGCCTGATGGGCTTCGGCCACCGGGTGTACAAGTCCTTCGACCCGCGCGCCAAGATCATCAAGGCCGCCGCCCACGACGTGCTGTCCGCGCTCGGCAAGTCCGACGAGCTGCTCGACATCGCGCTGAAGCTGGAGGAGCACGCGCTCTCCGACGAGTACTTCGTCTCGCGCAACCTCTACCCGAACGTGGACTTCTACACGGGTCTGATCTACCGGGCCATGGGCTTCCCGACCGAGATGTTCACCGTGCTCTTCGCGCTCGGCCGCCTCCCCGGCTGGATCGCCCAGTGGCACGAGATGATCAAGGAGCCGGGTTCCCGCATCGGCCGCCCGCGCCAGATCTACACCGGCGAGGTCCTGCGCGACTTCGTCCCGGTCGAGGCTCGCTGAACCTCGTAGCACCCCCCGCACGACCCCGGCCGCCGAGGCCGGTCGACTTCGCCCCGAGTACCGCGCCTTCGCACAGAGCGCGGTGTCCGGGGCGATTTGCGTGTCCGGCGGGCTGTTTCACCGCCCGGCGGCGGCAGGGAGACGGCAGAGAGAAGCGCCCCGCCATCGATCCCCCCACGGGCCGACAGCGAGGCGCTTCCCATGTCCCGGAGCGGATTCCCCCCACGGGATCCGGCCGGGCGTCTGTGGGAGCCGGAGCTCCTGCGTTCCTCGACTAGCTGCGAACTGCGCTTTTCACTTGTCCTGCTTCGTGCGGTCTGCCGGGGTACGTACGCACGGGAGGGCCGCTCAAAGCTCCCCGGTGCACGTGCCCCGGCCAACGCTTGCCCGGCGCGTCCCCCAAGACGCTCCGACGGACGTCCCCCAAGACATCCTTGGCATCGCACTCTTAGACTCACGAACCCGCCGGATGGTTACCCTGAAATCCATGTGATCTGGATCTCTTTGTGGATTTTACGTGAAGGCGCGCAACCGCAGGCTGTTCGTCACGACGAAGACCGATGAGAAGGCCATCGCCGCTCCGGCAATCATAGGGTTGAGCAGGCCAAATGCCGCAAGGGGCAGGGCGGCCGCGTTATAGCCGAATGCCCAGAAGAGGTTGCCCTTGATCGTGGTCAGGGTGCGCCGGGAGAGCCGGATCGCGTCGGCGGCCACCTTGAGATCTCCACGAACCAGGGTGAGATCGGCGGCCTCGATCGCGGCGTCCGTGCCGGTCCCCATCGCCAGACCGAGGTCCGCGGTGGCGAGGGCGGCCGCGTCGTTGACCCCGTCACCGACCATGGCGACGGAGCGCCCCCGGGTCTGCAGCCGCTCGATGACGTGCACCTTTTCCTCGGGCAGCACCTCGGCGTGGACCTCGTCGATCCCGACGGCACGGGCCACGGCGTCGGCCACGGCACGGTTGTCACCGGTCAGCAGAACGGGGTGGAGGCCGAGTGCGCGGAGTTCGGCGACGGCCTGCGCGCTGGACTCCTTGATCTTGTCGGCCACCGCGAGGACGCCGCGCGCCCGCCCGTCCCAGGCGACCATGACCGCCGTACGGCCCTCGGCCGCCGCGTCCGCGACGGCGCCGGACAGGGTGCCGGGCACGTCGATGCCCGCGTCGGCGAGCAGTTGCTCGCGGCCGACGAGGACGGCGTGGCCCTCGACGATGCCCTGGACGCCGAGTCCGGCGATGTTGGTGAAGTCCTCGGGGGTGGGGAGGGTGGTGCCGGTGCGTTCGGCGGCTCCGGCGGCGACGGCCTGGGCGATGGGGTGTTCGGAGGCGTGCTCCAGGGCGCCGGCGAGGCGCAGTACGTCGGTTTCGGTGGTGTTGTCGGCGGTGTGGACGTCGAGGAGGGTCATGCGGCCGGTGGTGACGGTGCCGGTCTTGTCGAGGACGATCGTGTCGACGCGGCGGGTGGTCTCCAGGACCTCCGGGCCCTTGATCAGGATGCCGAGCTGGGCGCCGCGCCCGGTGCCGACCATGAGGGCGGTGGGGGTGGCCAGGCCCAGGGCGCAGGGGCAGGCGATGATCAGTACGGCCACGGCGGCGGTGAACGCGGCGGTCACGTCGGTGACCAGCAGCCACCCGGCCAGGGTGACGAGCGAGATCAGCAGCACCACGGGTACGAAGACGGCGGAGACCCGGTCCGCGAGGCGCTGCACCTCGGCCTTGCCGTTCTGGGCGTCCTCGACGAGCTTCGCCATCCTGGCGAGCTGGGTGTCGGCGCCGATCCGGGTGGCCTCCACGACGAGCCGGCCGGAGGCGTTGACGGTGGCCCCGGTGACGGGGTCGCCGACGCCGACCTCCACGGGCACGGACTCACCGGTCAGCATGGACGCGTCCACGGCCGAGACACCCTCGACGACGGTGCCGTCGGTGGCGATCTTCTCGCCCGGGCGGACCACGAAGCGGTCGCCGACGGTGAGCCGGGCGACGGGGACGCGTACCTCCGTACCGTCCCGGAGGACGGCGACGTCCCTGGCGCCCAGGTGCATCAGCGCCCGCAGGGCGGAGCCCGCCTTCCGCTTGGACCTCGCCTCCAGAAAGCGGCCCAGCAGGATGAAGGTGACGACCCCGGCAGCGACCTCCAGATAGATGGTGGAGGAGGCACCGTCGCGCGAGACGGTGAAGTCGAAGCCGTGCCGCATCCCGGTCATGCCGGCGTCGCCGAGGAAGAGCGCCCACAGGGACCAGCCGAAGGCGGCGAGCGTGCCGATCGAGACCAGGGTGTCCATGGTGGCCGCGCCGTGCCGGAGGTTGGTCCAGGTCGCGCGGTGGAAGGGCAGCGCGCCCCAGACGACGACGGGGGCGGCGAGGGTGAGCGAGAGCCACTGCCAGTTGTCGAACTGGAGGGCCGGGACCATCGCGAGCAGGACGACCGGGGCGGCGAGGACGGCCGAGACGATCAGACGCTGCCGCAGCGAGGCGAGAGCCGGGTCGGCTTCCTGCTGCTCACCGGCACCGGTCTCGATCTCGGCCTCAGCCTCTGTCCCGGCCCCGGTGCCGGCCCCGGCGTCGGCCGGTGTGCCGGTGCGGGTACCCGCCGCCGGTGGTGGCGCGGGCGCGGGCGGTTCGGGACGGTGTACCGGCTGCGCCGTGTAACCGGTCTTCTCGACCGTGGCGATCAGATCCGCGAGGCCGGTCCCGGGGCCGAAGGCGACCTTGGCCTTCTCGGTCGCGTAATTGACGGTGGCGGTGACGCCGTCCATCCGGTTGAGCTTCTTCTCGACGCGGGCCGCGCAGGAGGCGCAGGTCATCCCGCCGATCGTGAGCTCGGCGGTCGAGTCCTCCGCCGTCCGGGCCGCGGCCTCTGTTGCGCTGTGCATGTCCGAACTCCTGAAACGCCGACCGGGCCTTACCCCACCAGTATCTGCTGGCAGGTCCGGCCCGGCGGCAAAGGGGGACGCGGGTGCGTCCGGTGCAGCGACGGTGTTCAGGCCCGGCCGACGAGCTCGTAGCCCGCCTCGTCGACCGCGGCGCGCACGGCGTCGTCCGACAGCGGGGCCTCGGAGACGACGGTCACCTGACCGGTGGCGGCCACGGCCTTCACCGAGGTGACACCCTCGATGCCGGAGACCTCCTCGGAGATGGCGCCCTCGCAGTGTCCACAGGTCATGCCGGACACCTGGTAGACGGTGGTCACGCCGCCCGCCTGCGCACCGGCGTCCGCGCCGTCGTGGCAGGAGCCGCTGGGCGAGCAGCAGGAGCCGGTGGCCTGGGGGAGCTGGGTCTCGGTGGTCATGGTGATCTCCTTTTTGGCGAGCGCAAAGGGTTGTGGCGTCAGGGGCCCCGGGGGAGGCCGGTGCGCCCCGACACATCCCAGACTATACCCCTAGGGGGTATGAATGCGAGTGCCCCGCCGGTCGCCGGTTCAGGGATGCCGCGCACTGCGGGCCAGCGACCGCAGCCAGGCCAGCGCGACGAGCGTGATCACGACGATGCCGCCGACCGAGAAGAGGGTGAACAGATGCTGCTGCTCGTCGGTGGGGGCCGGGATGTAGCCCTGCGAGAAGAGCGCACGGCTCAGGCCCGTGTCGGTGACCCTGGCGACCAGCCAGATCGCGATGCCGTGCATCGAGTCCCAGAGCGAGTGCAGCACGGCGACGCCGAGATAGGTGCCGATCACGGGCGCGGCGAAGCGGAAACGCCCGTTCGGCTTCCGGAACGAGAGCAGTACGCCACCGGCGATCGCGGTCCAGAGTCCGTGGCCGAACGGCGCGAGCACCCCGCGCAGCACCTCGGTCTCCAGCAGGGCGTGCAGGTCGATGCCCTTCATGGTGACGGCGGCGTTGAAGGCGTAGCCCGCGCTCTCGAAGGCGGCGAACCCGAATCCGACCGTCGCGCCGAGCACCAGACCGGCCCGCATGCCGTGGACATGCGGGTGGCGTCGGAGCACGAACATCAGCGCAAGGAGCTTCACGGCCTCCTCGATCAGGCCGACGCCCAGGAATATCCAGATGGACGGGTGCAGCAGATAGGACTCCATGACGGAGGCGCCGAGCACGCCCAGGATTCCGCCCGTCAGGAAGCAGCCGAGGATGAGGCCCACGCCGAGGTCGCGGCCGTGCCGCTCGTACGCCCACAGGACGAAGACGGCCGGGACCAGGAAGCTGCCGAGCAGGATGAGGGTCGGCAGCAGGTTGGTGTTGCTGGTGGTGTACGTGACGACCGCCGTCAGCAGCCAGAGGGCTATGCCGCCCCACAGGCACCGCTTCCAGAGTCCGGGCCGTGGCTGCGGCGGAGCCGGCGGGCCCTGGGGGTGCGGCGGGGTGGACGGTGACTGCCGGGCGGACGGGGCGGCGGGTGACGGACTGTCGGGATCGCTGTTCCAGTTCACGCGGACTCCCTCTACATCTCGCGCATAATCTCCTAATTTGTCCGAATCCTATGGTGTGTGGTGCCGTGAGGCATTCGGGCGAGGGGTGCCCCGTACGGGGCGGCTCGCCGCCGTACGGGGCCAGGAGGAAGCGCGGGTCGCGCGGGAAGGGCGGCGGGTTACGGGAAGGGCAGTGGGGTCACACGGTTCGGCCCCGCGTGCCAGAGCGCCGACCAGGTGGCCGGCGTGACCCGGCCGTCCGGCACGAGCGGCGGATGGTCCGCCTGGAAGCGCTGCACGGCGATGAGCGTCTCGGCCCCGAACCTCCCGTCGACCGCGGACCAGCGCAGGTAGTGACGGTTGGCCAGCAGGCACTGCACCTGGGAGACCTCTTCGCCCTGTTCGCCGAAGGAGGTCGGACGGTCGCCGTCGTAGAACGCGCAGACCGGGCTGGAGCCGGGCGGCGGCGCCGGGTTGTCCTCGTCGGCCGAGGCCCCCGGCGCCGAGGCGAGGGCGGCGACCAGGGCGACCGTGGTCAGAGCGGCGGCGGTCAGCGCCGGGGCCGCGGCCGTCCTGCGGGACGGCAGCATCTTTCGGATCATGGTGAGCTGCTCCTTGTGCGGAGGTGTGGCGTACGGCGGCGGGGGCGCGACCGGGGCCGCACCCCCCGCCTCTCACCGAGGACAACACCGCGCACCGCCGCTACGTCACGTCCCCGGTCCGTTCGGCGTGTCCCGCCCCGCGCCCCGGCCCGCCGCAGGAGCGGAGGAACTCCCGGGTGCGGCGGGCGATGGGGAACGGCTTGTCGGGCGGGCACGGGTACATGTCCTGCTCGACGATGGCGAACAGGTCGACGTCCAGCGCGCGGGCGGCGGCCAGCACGGGTTCCAGCGCCGGGACCCCGCCCGGCGGTTCGCACATCACGCCGCGCGCCACGGCCGGGCCGAACGGCACCTCGTCCGCCACGACCCGGGCCAGGATCTCCGGGTCGACCTGCTTGAGGTGCAGATAGCCGATCCGTTCGCCGTAGGTCTCGATCAGCTTGACGCTGTCGCCTCCGCAGTAGGCGTAGTGCCCGGTGTCGAGGCAGAGCGAGACGAGGTCCGGGGCGGTGGCGTCGAGGAAACGGGCGACGTTCTCCTCGGTGTCGATATGGGTGTCGGCATGCGGATGGACGACGACGCGCAGCCCGAAACGGTCCAGCACCTCCCGGCCCAGCCGCTCCGTCTGGGTGGTGAGATCGCGCCACTGCTGCGCGGTGAGGCGGCGGTCCTCCAGGACCTCGCCGGTCTTGTCGTCGCGCCAGAACGAGGGGATGACCACCAGATGCCGGGCGCCCATCGCCCGGGTGAGTGCCGCGATGTCGGCGACATGCGCCCAGGTCCGGTCCCAGACGCCCGCTCCATGGTGCAATCCGGTGAAAACGGTCCCGGCCGAGACCGAGAGCCCCCGGCGGCGGGTCTCGTCGGCGAGGCGGACCGGGTCGGTCGGGAGGTAGCCGTACGGGCCGAGCTCGATCCACTCGTAACCCGCCTCGGAGACCTCGTCGAGGAAGCGCCGCCAGGGCACCTGGAGCGGATCGTCGGGGAACCACACCCCCCACGAGTCGGGTGCCGAACCGATACGGATACGGGCCGGGGCCACTGCGGAGGAGGTCATGCCGTCCAGGGTTCCGGCCGGGGGAGCGGCTGTCAATCATTCGTCCGTATGTCCGGACAAAGCATTGACACGGTTCCGGGGGAGGGCTAGCGTCCTTCGTCCGGATCAGGCCGGATCAGGGAGCGGGGTCCGGTGCCGTGCATCGCAAGGCGGAGGAGGGAAGCATGGCGGAGCCATGGTGACCGACGACAACGCGGCGAGGCGCGGTGCCGGGGCACGCGAGCCCGGCATGTTCCGGACGGAGGATGCTGGACCTGGGGGAAGTCACCCCGGACGGCGGTCGAAGGGATGGTCATGCCTGAGCGGTACGACGTCATCACCATGGGCCGCATCGGTGTGGATCTCTACCCCCTCCAGACCGGTCTGCCACTGGCCCGGGTCGAAACCTTCGGGAAGTTCCTCGGCGGTTCGCCGTCCAACGTGGCCGTCGCGGCGGCCCGGCTCGGCCGCCGGACGGCGGTGGTGACGCGCACCGGACGGGACGCCTTCGGCGACTATCTCCACCACCAGTTGCGGGAGTTCGGGGTGGACGACCGGTGGGTGACGGCCGTCGACGCGTATCCGACACCGGTCACCTTCTGCGAGATCTTCCCGCCCGACGACTTCCCCCTCTACTTCTACCGGCAGCCCAAGGCCCCCGACCTGGAGATCCGCACCCCGGAGCTGGACCTCGCGGCGATCCGGTCGGCCCGGGTCTTCTGGATGACCGGCACCGGGCTGTGCGCCGAACCGAGCCGCTCCGCGACCCTCGCCGCGCTGCGCGCCCGCGACCGCCGCGGCATCACCGTCTTCGACCTCGACTGGCGCCCGATGTTCTGGGACACCACGGAGGAATCCGCGCCCGGCTCCACCCCCACCGCCCGCTACCGCGAGGCGCTCGCCCTCGCCACCGTCGCCGTCGGCAACATCGACGAGTGCGAGATCGCGACCGGCGAGCGCGAACCGCACGCGGCCGCCCGCGCGCTGATCCGCGCCGGCGTCGAACTCGCCGTCGTCAAACAGGGCACCGAGGGTGTGCTCGCCGTCCACCGCGACGGCGCGGTGGCCGAAGTGCCGCCGCTGCCCGTCGATGTCCTCAACGGCCTCGGCGCCGGCGACGCCTTCGGCGGGGCGCTCTGCCACGGGCTCCTCGCTGGCTGGGAGACCGGGCGCATCATGCGGTACGCCAACGCCGCGGGGGCCATCGTCGCCTCCCGGCTCGCCTGCTCGTCCGCCATGCCGTTCCCGCACGAAGTCGAAGCGGCCCTGACCGAAGGCGCCGTCACCTCCCGCCCCACCGGAGCGACCCCATGACACCCCCGGCCTCCTCCGTCTCCGAACTCGTCCAGCTGCGCATGCGCCACCCCGAGGCCGTCGCCGAGGCCGCCGCCCGGCGCCGCAGACGCCCCCTCGTCGGCCGGGGCGGCCGGCTGATGATCATCGCGGCGGACCATCCGGCCCGCGGCTCGCTCGCCGTCGGCGACCGCGCACTGGCCATGGCCAACCGCTTCGAGCTGCTGGAACGGCTCCGCCTGGCCCTCTCCCGCCCCGGCGTCGACGGAGTGCTCGCCACCGCCGACATCCTCGACGACCTGCTGCTGCTCGGCGCGCTGGAGAACAAGGTCGTCATCGGCTCGATGAACCGCGGCGGACTCGCGGGCGCGGCCTTCGAACTCGACGACCGGTTCACCGGACACCGCCCCGAGGACCTCGCCCGGCTCCGCTTCGACGCGGGCAAACTGCTGCTCCGGATCGACTACGACGACCCCGGCTCGCTCGACACCATGCACGCCACCGCCCGCGCCATCGACGCCATGGCCGCACACCGGCTGCCGGTCTTCGTCGAACCGTTCCTCTGCCGCCGCACCGACGGCCACGTCCGCAACGACCTCGGCGCGGAGGCGGTCACCACCTCGATCGCCATCGCCTCCGGGCTCGCCGGGACATCCGCGTACACCTGGCTCAAGGTCCCCGTCACCGAGAACCCCGACGACATGGCCCGGGTGATGGAGGCGTCGACGCTGCCCGCGGTGCTGCTGGGCGGGGAGGTGGGCGACGACCTGGACGGGGCGTTCGAGAAATGGCGCACGGCGCTTCGACTGCCCACCGTCCAGGGGCTGGTGGTGGGGCGTTCGCTGCTCTACCCGGCCGACGGAGAGGTGGCCGCGGCCGTGGACACGGCCGTCTCACTGCTGGAGCCGAGAAGAACAGGACCGCGAGGAACGGGGCCGGGAGAGAGGGGGCCGAGAGCATGACCACGACCGGCGACGGATCGCGCCACCACCTGAAGGCCGGGAGCACGGCGAGCGGCTCCTACGCCCTCGACCTCGACCCGGAGCGGGCCGGCTGGGACCGGTCGAGCCTGCGGATCCTCGAACTCGCACCGGGCGGAGTTCACACACTCGTCACCGGGGAGAGCGAGTGGATCGTTCTGCCGTTGACCGGTGGCTGTACGGTGCACGCCTCAGGTGAGATCTTTGAACTGCTGGGCCGGGAAAGCGTGTTCAGCGGGGTATCCGACTTCGCGTACGTACCGCGTGAGGCCCGTGCACAGATCGCCTCCGGCGCTGGAGGCCGCTTCGCCCTGGCAGGAGCGAAGTGCGAGCGACGACTCCCCGCTCGCTACGGCCCCGCGCCGGAGGTACCCGTCGAGCTGCGCGGCTCCGGGAACTGCTCCCGCCAGGTCAACAACTTCGCCGCCGCCGACACCTTCGAGTGCGACCGGCTGATCGCCGTCGAGGTGCTCACCCCCGGCGGCAACTGGTCGTCCTACCCACCCCACAAGCACGACGAGCACCGCCCCGGCGCCGAGTCCGTGCTGGAGGAGATCTACTACTTCGAGGTGGAGCACGACGGCCTCGGCTACCACCGGGTCTCGCCCTCCCGCCCCGGCGGTACGGACGTCCTCGCCGAGGTCCGCAGCGGCGACGCGGTCCTGATCCCCGACGGCTGGCACGGCCCGTCCATCGCCTCCCCCGGCCGCACCCTCTACTACCTCAACGTGATGGCGGGCCCGGGGGAGCAGCGGGAGTGGCTGATCAGCGACCATCCGGACCACGGCTGGATCCGCGACACCTGGCCCGCCCAGCCCGTGGACCCCAGACTCCCCTTCTACGGGACGGAGCCGCGCCCATGAGCCGTACCACCCGCCGCCTCACCACCGCCCAGGCCCTGGTGGCCTTCCTGGCCCGCCAGTACACCGAGCGCGACGGCCGGCGACAGCGCCTGATCAGCGCCACCTGGGGCATCTTCGGCCATGGCAACGTCGCCGGGATCGGCCAGGCGCTCGTCGAGTCGGGCCGCGCGATGCCCTACCTCCAGGGCCGCAACGAGCAGGCCATGGTGCACGCCGCCGTCGGCTACGCCCGCCAGTCGGGCCGGCTCTCCGCGCAAGCCGTCACCACCTCCATCGGCCCCGGCGCCACCAACCTCGTCACCGGCGCCGCCCTCGCCACGATCAACCACCTCCCCGTCCTCCTGCTGCCCGGCGACACCTTCGCGACCCGGCCCGCCGACCCCGTGCTCCAGCAGCTCGAAGTCCCGTCCGCGGGCGACATCTCCGTCAACGACTGTCTGCGCCCCGTCTCCCGCTACTTCGACCGGATCACCCGCCCCGAGGCCCTGGTCCCGGCCGCCCTCCAGGCCATGCGCACCCTCGCCGACCCGGCGGAGACCGGCGCCGTGACACTCGCGCTGCCGCAGGACGTGCAGGTGCAGGCGTACGACTGGCCGGCGGAGTTCTTCGCCGAGCGCGTCTGGTACGTACGCCGCCCCGCCCCCGATCCGTACGAACTCGACCGGGCGGTACGGGCGGTGCGCACCGCCCGCAGGCCGCTGATCGTGGCGGGTGGCGGGGTCCACCACAGCGCCGCCGAGGAGACCCTCGCCGCGTTCGCCGCCGCCACCCGCATCCCGGTCGCCACCACACAGGCCGGCAAGGGTTCGCTGCGCCACGACCATCCCGCCGATGTCGGCGGCATCGGCCACACCGGCACCGCGACCGCGGACGAGCTGGCCCGCACCGCCGACCTGGTCATCGGCATCGGCACCCGCTACTCCGACTTCACCACCGCCTCCGGCACGCTCTTCGCCGACCCGGCGGTCCGCTTCCTCAACATCAACATCACCGGCTTCGACGCCCACAAGCTCGGCGCCCTCCCGCTCGTCGCCGACGCCCGCGCCGCCCTCGAAGCCCTCACCACCGCGCTCGCCGCCCGCAACCACCGCGTCGCCCCCGCCTACGAGACGGAGTACACCGACGCCAAGGAGAAGTGGGAGCGGCGCGTCACCGCCGCGTTCACCGCCCCGGACCCGCTTGCCCGGCCCACCCAGGCCCAGGTCCTCGGCCTCCTCGACGCCCTCGTCACCGAGGACGACATCCTGATCAACGCCGCCGGATCGCTCCCCGGCGACCTGCACAAGCTCTGGCGGGCCCGCTCCCCGCACCAGTACCACGTGGAGTACGGCTACTCCTGCATGGGCTACGAGATCCCGGCCGCGATCGGGGTGCAGCTCGCAGCTCCCGGCCGTCCCGTCTGGGCGCTGGTGGGCGACGGCACGTATCTGATGAATCCCACCGAGATCGTCACCGCCGTCCAGCAGGAACTCCCGGTGAAGCTGGTCGTCCTCCAGAACCACGGCTACGCGTCCATCGGCGGTCTGTCCGAGCAGGTCGGCGCCGAGCGCCTGGGCACCGCCTACCGGCACCGGGCTGCGGACGGCACGTTCACCGGCCCTCCGCTCCCCGTCGATCTCGCGGCCAACGCCGGCTCGCTGGGCATGCGGGTGCTGCGCGCCAAGACGGTGCGTGACCTGCGCGAAGCCCTCGCCGAGGCACGTGCGGCGGACCGTCCTACTTGTGTCTACGTCGAGACCGAAACGGCAGACACTGTGTCGGGCCCCCCTCCGGCACAGGCGTGGTGGGATGTTCCCGTAGCCGAGACGGCCACCCGGCCGCCGGCCGTGAAAGCCCGGGAAGTGTACGAACGTCACGTCGCCGACCGACGCCCCCACCTCTGAAGGAGTTCTGTCATGAAGACCGTCAACCACTGGATCGGTGGCAAGACCGTCGAGGGCGCTTCGGGCAACTACGGCCCGGTCACCGACCCGGCCACCGGCGCCGTCACCACCCAGGTCGCGCTCGCCTCCCTCGAAGAGGTCGACGCCGCGGTCGCCGCCGCCAAGGACGCCTACGCCACCTGGGGCACGTCCTCGCTGGCCGCCCGCACCGCGGTCCTGTTCCGCTACCGGGCGCTGCTCGACGCCCACCGCGACGACATCGCCGCGCTGATCACCGCCGAGCACGGCAAGGTGCACTCGGACGCGCTGGGCGAGGTCGCCCGCGGTCTGGAGATCGTCGAGCTGGCCTGCGGCATCACCACCCAGCTCAAGGGCGAGCTGTCCACCCAGGTCTCCAGCCGGGTCGACGTCTCCTCGATCCGCCAGTCGCTCGGCGTCGTCGCGGGCATCACCCCGTTCAACTTCCCGGCCATGGTGCCGATGTGGATGTTCCCGCTGGCCATCGCCTGCGGCAACACCTTCGTGCTCAAGCCCAGCGAGAAGGACCCCTCGGCCGCCAACCTGCTGGCCGAGCTGGCCTCCGAGGCCGGTCTGCCGGACGGTGTGCTGAACGTCCTGCACGGTGACAAGGTCGCCGTCGACGGGCTGCTGAACCACCCGGACGTCGCCGCGGTCTCCTTCGTGGGCTCCACCCCGATCGCCCGCCACATCCACGCCACCGCCTCCGCCAACGGCAAGCGCGTCCAGGCGCTCGGCGGTGCGAAGAACCACATGCTGGTGCTGCCGGACGCGGACCTCGACGCCGCGGCCGACGCCGCCGTCTCCGCCGCGTACGGCTCCGCCGGTGAGCGCTGCATGGCGATCTCCGCGGTCGTCGCGGTCGGCTCCATCGCCGACGAGCTCGTCGCGAAGATCAAGGAGCGTGCCGAGAAGATCAAGATCGGCCCCGGCAACGACCCGACGTCCGAGATGGGCCCGCTGATCACCGCCGCCCACCGCGACAAGGTCGCCTCCTACGTCACGGGCGCCGCCGCCCAGGGCGCCGACGTCGTCCTGGACGGCACCGGCTTCACCGTCGAGGGCTTCGAGGACGGCCACTGGATCGGCCTCTCCCTCCTCGACAACGTGTCCACCGACTCGGACGCGTACAAGGACGAGATCTTCGGCCCGGTCCTGTGCGTCCTGCGCACCGAGACGTACGAGGAGGGCGTCGCCCTCATGAACGCCTCGCCGTTCGGCAACGGCACCGCGATCTTCACCCGCGACGGCGGCGCCGCCCGCCGCTTCCAGCTGGAGATCGAGGCCGGCATGGTCGGCGTCAACGTGCCGATCCCGGTGCCGGTGGGCTACCACTCCTTCGGTGGCTGGAAGGACTCCCTCTTCGGCGACCACCACATCTACGGCAACGACGGCGTGCACTTCTACACCCGCGGCAAGGTCGTCACCACCCGCTGGCCGGACCCGGCCGACGCCCCGGCCGGTGTGGACCTGGGCTTCCCCCGCAACCACTGATCAACGGCCCGGCCCGACGGCCCGTACGGATGCCCCCGCGTCCGTACGGGCCGTCGCCGTACGGCTCACAGCCGCCGCAGCCCCGCGTACTGGAGCGCGGCCATCGCCCCCACCGTCAGGGCCTGGAACACGATCCACACGTCGCCCGCGCCCGTGGCGGTCAGCGTGTCCACGGCCACGGCCGCCACACCGGCCACCGCCCACGCCGTGTTCAGGGCGATGACGACGGCGACCGCGCCGCGGGCGATGTCCTCCCGGCGGGCGACGGTCAGCAGCCACAGGGCGTACCCCGTGAGGAACACCCCCACCGGGTAGAGCACCGAGCGGTCCACGCCGAGGAACGAGTCCAGGACCGTGGCGAGCGCCAGATAGCCGATGCCGTTGGCGCCGGTGAGGACCACGTCCGCCAGCAGGGCGAACCGGAGCAGGCTGTCGGAACGGGCGGCGTCCGGAGCCGTGACCGTAACCGCGTCGTGGGACGACATCATGGGGTCTTCCTTCCGTTGTCGTGCGGTGGCGCGGGCGGCGAGCAGCCGCCGGCCGGCCCGTACGGGAACGGTAGGAGCGGGCGGGGGACCGCTCAATTACCTCCCAGGTAATCGCCGGAGCCCCGAAGAGACCCGAGAAGGGCCGGTGGGGGAGCCGTTCGAGGCTCTCCCACCGGCCCCTTCGCCGGGCCCGGTCCGTCAGCGGGCGGTGTCCGCCGGCTTCCCGGCCCCGGCCTCCTCGGCGATCATGCCCTGCATCGGGACCGCGCCCACCCGGCCCGAGACCATGAACGCGAACACCATCGTCACCACCATGATCACCGTGCCGAGCCACACCATCGTCTCCACCGGCAGCGTGTAGGCACCCACGGCCCGCACCACGCACTCGCCCAGCAGCGCCGTACCCCACACCGCCGAGAACCGGATCTCCGCCCGCCGGAACGCCGCCGAGCCGGCCGCGAGCCGCTGCCAGGCGGCGTCCTTGGCCGCGTCGCCCTTCACCAGCACGGGCCGCAGCCCCGCGGTCATCATCGGCTGCCCCTTCAGCGCGGTCACCAGGATCACCAGCCCGATGATGCTGCTCACCCCGCTGTCCTTGGCGAGCATCAGCCGCGGATCGCCGACGATCAGGCTGGTCAGCAGGCTCACCGCGTTGACCGTCACGATCAGCGCCGCCGGCCCGTTGAGCCGGCGCCTGCGCAGCACGCTCCACCCGGTGCGCACGGCCGGCAGCACACTGCTCCAGGCCAGCGCGGCGAAGGTGCTCAGACCCGCCGCCTTCAGCGCGTAGTACGAGGCGAGCGGCACCGCCACATCCACCATCAGCGGCATCAGACTGTCCAGCAGGGCATTGCGCGGCGCGTGCGGAGCGGTGGCGGCCGGGGCATCTGCGACCGGGGCGGTGACGGTGGCGGCCGGGCTGGTCATGAGGGGTTCCTCTCCCGCGTATCGGCGGTGCCTTCCCGGCCCCGCTCTCGATACGTACAGACTGGCCGCCGGGGCCCGTTGCCCGGCAGAGCCGCGTGTACCGGGCTCCGTATGACGAATGTCAGTACCCGTCGGTGACAGACCCGTCCACCACTCTGCGGAGCCTTGGATTCCGGTAGGTCGTAAACCGTTCGCCGCGCCCGCCGGAGCGGTGTTCTGATGGGGCCATGACCGCTTTGACCAGGCCGCAGTACGAGATCCGCGCCCAGCACACGGACACCACTGTCACCGTCTACCAGGCGTACTCCCCCCTCATCGGCGGTCCAGCCGTCCGTGACGGGCGCTTCCCCGAAGCCTGGAAGCGCGACCGCATGACATGGATCAAGCCGAGCTTCCTGTGGATGATGTACCGCTGCGGCTGGGGGCTGAAGGAAGGTCAGGAGACCGTGCTGGCCGTCGAGATCACCCGCGAGGGCTTCGACTGGGCCCTGGAGCACGCCGAACTCTCCCACTACGTCAGGGGAGTCCACCCGGACCGCGCCACCTGGCAGCGCAACCTGCGCCGTGCCCCGGCCCGCGTCCAGTGGGACCCCGAGCGCGACCTGCACTTGAACCGGCTGCCGTACCGCTCCCTCCAGCTCGGGCTGTCCGGCGAGGCGTCACGGCGGTACGCCGACGAGTGGACGGTGTCCATCCGCGACGTCACCCCGCTCGCCCGGCAGATCCATCAACTGGTGCGTGACGGACGGCTCGACGAGGCGGCGGCGCTCCTGCCCCGCGAGTCGCCGTACCCGCCGGGCGGCGTCCCGCTCCCGGCGCGGGCGGCGGCCTGACCCCGGAGCATGCGCGGCACGCGCTTCGCGCATGCTCCGGCTCGTCATGGCGCGAGTGGTCAGAGCTCCGGCACGTGGTACGGCGAGACGGTCATCCAGCCGTTGCCCGCGGCACCGTTGCGCTGGCCGCTGCTGTTCTTGGCCAGGGTGTACCAGGACTCGACGTAGTCCGGATCGTCGGTCCACCAGTTGGTGGGGATGGCGTCGAGCAGCGCGTCGACCAGCGGGATGTAAGCGCCCTGGTCGGTGATGGTGAGCAGGACCGCGGCGATGGCCTTGGCCAGGGCCTGGTAGTTGGTGTCCCCGTCGTCCTCCATCATGACCGCGTCGGCCATGTCGTACTTGTAGTTGGACCAGTTCACCAGGACCTGGCCCGGGTAGTAGGTCGTGTCCTCCTTGTTCAGGTAGGGCATCTCGACGGTGTCGACGCGCGGTTTGCCGTCCTTGCCGAAGCCCGTGACGAGGGCGAAGATCTCGGCGTCGCCCTTGAAGAACGGTTCCTGGACGTCGCCGAGCCGCACCGAGTCGATCCGGGTGGTGTCGATGCCCGATGCGGCGGACAGGCTGGTCCCGGCGGACGGTGCGCTCAGGCCAAGGCCCTTGGACTCCAGGGTCTTGTCGATGACCTTCAGTCCCTCGGCGACAGCCTTCGCGCCATCGATGTCGATGAGGTAGACCGGCCGGCCGGGGGCGCTGTCCAGGGGCAGTTCATGGGCCGTGCCCCGGCTGTCGTACGCGGTGAACGTCCGGGCGCCGTCGTCGTCTGACGGAGCGGCGGCCACCAGAGGGGCCGCGCCCGAGGCGAGCCGGCCCTTCATCGACGCGTCCGCCAGGCCGAGCCGCAGCAGCGGACCCGCGCCGCTGCCCAGGCCCTTGGCGGTGGCGACGCCCCGGTCGGCCGCGATGATCCGGGCGGCGAGCTTCCGGCCGACCGAGGCGGTGGCGTCGTCGGCCAGTGCGCCGAGGCCGACCGAGTCCGCGGCCAGGGCGGCTCTGCGGACCTCTCTGCTCCAGTCCGGATCGGCCAGCGAGCGGGCGAGCGCGAGCGCGGTGGCGTCCTCGATTCCGGAGACCGAGGAGGCGGTGGTGGAGGCGGCGGTGGCCGCCGTGTCCGTTCCGGACGGTGCCGCCAGCGCGGTGCCCTGGAGGGGGACCAGGGCGGTCGCGGCCAGGACGGCACCGATCAGTGCCGTGCGCAGCGGTGTCGATGTACTCAAGGGGATCTCTCCTGCCGGCAGTTGGAGCACTACGGGATGTGGAGCACTACGGGAAGGCCGAAGCGCCACCGGCATCCGGCGAGCGGGTGGAGGGGGTGAGCGCATCGGTCTATGCGAGTAGACCGTGACCGGGTGTCCATGACAAGACCGTCCGGGTTCCCGTGCCGCCGGGAGGGGCGGGGTGCGGGGGCGTGCGGGGATGTGCCACGCGTCTGCGACTCGGGTGGGCGGTGCAAATGCTGCATCGGTCACATATTCATCGATACGCTCCCGGGATGATCCACCATGTCATCCCCCTGGCGGCGTCCGGCCTGAAGATCGACTGGGCCAGGATGCCGACGTACAACACGATCATGTCGGTGGCCGCCGGCGCGGGGCTGCTGCTCGTGGTGGCGCTGGGGCGTCAGCTCCTCACGCCCGGACGCGCCATCACCCCCGAAGGGTGGGTCCTCGCCTTCGGGGCCCTCGGCTTCACCCTGGTCACCACGGGCCTCCACATGACCCTGACCTGGCCGCTCGCCGGGCAGGGCTTCCCGTTCGACAACATCATCTTCGGCGAACCGGCGCTCGCCTTCGGTGTCTTCCTCTTCGCCGCGTCCTTCTACCTCTGGAAACGCGGAGCCGAACTCAACAGCGCGGAACGCATCGAACGGTCGGCCCGCGTCGCCAAGCCCATCTCCGTCTTCGTGTTCGGGATCGGGCTCGCCTGCTTCGGCATCGCCGCCGCCGGCTGGAAGTACACCCTCTTCGCCGCACCGCCCGAGGAACCCATCTCCGGGGAGTTCGCGCGGTGGCCGATCCTGGAGGCGAGCTTCATGTCCGGGCTGTACGTCCTGGTGGGCATCGGCGCGCTGCTGTTCCCGTTCGTGCTGCGCCGGCCGTCGAGTCGGCTGGCCCCGGTGACCGGTGTCGTCTGGGGGCTGGCCGGTCTGGCGTTCCTGCTCTTCGGCGGGCTCAACTACTTCACCCACATCGGCCTCATCGTCAACACCATGTGAGCCACCCGGTATCCGGCGGACCCTCCGTCGACCTCCGCCGCGAACGGCCCGGTATACCGCGCATGGAGTACGCCGGTGGAATGCCGTACGCCGCAAGGAGGCCGGAGACCTCCCCCTGGTGGCTGGCCGCACGTCACGGCGGCCCGCTTAGGGTCGCACCATGGAGACTTCCGAAGCGAGCAGGTCCAGGTGGCGGCGGCTGCCGCTGCGCAAACGCGGCCGCTGGGTCGCGGGCCTGGCGGCGCTCGCCGTGCTGGCCGGCGCGGGCACCTGGAACGCCGCTGCCGACGACAGCGGACCCGCCGTGCACCGCCAGGACCGGATGATGAAGGCCGACGGGGTGTCCATCGACACCTCGTACTTCACCGCCGGCTCCACCGGGCGCCGGCCCGCCGTGCTGATCGGGCACGGCTTCGGCGGCAGCAAGGACGATGTGCGGGCGCAGGCCGAGCAGTTGGCCCGCTCCGGGTACGCCGTGCTGACCTGGTCCGCCCGCGGGTTCGGGAAGTCGGGCGGGGACATCGGGCTCAACGCCCCCGACCGCGAGGTCGCGGACGTGTCCCGGCTGATCGACTGGCTCGCGGACCGGCCCGAGGTGGAACTCGACGCGAAGGGCGACCCCCGCGTCGGTATCACCGGCGCCTCCTACGGCGGAGCCGTCTCCCTCCTCGCCGCCGGGCACGACAAGCGGGTCGACGCCATCGCCCCGCAGATCACCTACTGGAACCTCGCCGACGCCCTCTTCCCCGACGGGGTCTTCAAGAAGCTCTGGGCCGGAGTCTTCGTCACCACCGGCGGCGGCTGCCAGAAGTTCGAGAAGCGGCTCTGCGAGATGTACGAACGGGTCGCCGTGAGCGGCAAGCCCGACGCCGCCGCACGCGCCCTGCTCGCCGAGCGTTCACCGAGCGCCGTCGCCGACCACATCGAGGTGCCCGCGCTCATCGTGCAGGGCCAGTCCGACTCCCTCTTCCCGCTCGGCCAGGCCGACGCCATGGCCAAGGCCATCAGCGGCAACGGCGCACCGGTCGCCGTCGACTGGATCGCCGGCGGACACGACGGCGGCGACCTGGAGGCCGACCGGGTACACCGGCGCATCGGCAGCTGGTTCGATCGGTACCTGAAGGACGACAAGGGCGCCGACACCGGGCCCGCCTTCCGCGTCACCCGCACCGGAGGCATCGACTCCACCGACGGGGCCACCCTGGTGCGCGGGGCGAGCAGCGATACGTACCCGGGGCTGAGCAACGGCACGGAGAGCGTCGCCCTCGCCGGCCGCACCAAGACGTTCCGCAACCCCGCCGGGGCCAACCCGCCCGCCATCTCCGCCGTTCCCGGCGTCGGCGGCGGCCTCGCCCAGCTCTCCTCCCTCGGCGTCGGCCTCTCGATCGACTTCCCCGGCCAGTACGCCCGCTTCGACTCGGCCCCGCTGGACGAGGAGCTGAGCGTCACCGGCTCGCCGGCCGTCCAGGTGGACGTCAAGGCCGGGCACGGCGACGCGGTGCTGTTCGGCAAGGTGTACGACGTGTCGCCGGACGGCAAGCAGCAGCTGCTGCCCTCCCAGCTCGTCGCCCCCTTCCGGATCACCCCCGACCGGCAGGGCAAGCCGGTCCGGCTGACCCTCCCCGCCATCGACCACCGATTCGACGCCGGACACCGGCTCCGCCTCGTCCTCTCCGCCACCGACCTCGGCTACGCCTCACCGGCCGAGCCGACGACGTACACCGTGACCCCCGCCGGACCGCTGAGCGTCCCCACCGCACCCGCCCTGAAGACCGCACCGGCCACCCTGCCCTGGTGGACCTGGGGACTCCCGGCCGCCGCCGTCGTGATCGCCGCCCTGCTGCTGCTCACCGCCCGCCGCCGCACCGCGACACCCGCACCCGACCCGGCGCTGGCCGACGTACCCCTCCAGATCACCGGCCTGGCCAAGAAGTACGCCAAGTCCGCCAACCTTCCCCAAGCTCTCAACTTCGTTCGAGCAGGGGAGACCCCACTTGCGGTGAAGGACCTGTCCTTCCGGGTCGAGAAGGGGCAGGTGCTCGGCCTCCTCGGTCCCAACGGCGCGGGCAAGACCACGACGCTGCGCATGCTGATGGGGCTCATCACCCCCGACGACGGCGAGATCCGGGTCTTCGGCCAGGCCATCCGGCCGGGCGCACCCGTGCTCTCCCGCGTCGGTTCGTTCGTCGAGGGCGCCGGCTTCCTGCCGCACCTGTCCGGACGCGCCAACCTGGAGCTGTACTGGCAGGCCACCGGGCGCCCCGTCGAGGACGCGCACATGGAGGAGGCCCTGGAGATCGCCGGGCTCGGCGACGCCCTGGCCCGAGCCGTCCGCACGTACTCGCAGGGCATGCGGCAGCGGCTCGCCATCGCCCAGGCCATGCTCGGCATGCCGGACCTGCTGATCCTCGACGAACCGACCAACGGCCTCGACCCGCCCCAGATCCGCGAGATGCGTGACGTGATGATCCGTTACGCGGCCGGGGGCCGGACCGTCATCGTCTCCAGCCACCTGCTCTCCGAGGTCGAACAGTCCTGCACCCACCTCGTGGTCATGGACCGGGGCCGGCTCGTCCAGGCGGGCCCGGTCGCCGAGATCACCGGCTCCGGCGAAATGCTGCTCGTCACCACCGCCCAGGAGGTCCCCGAACCGCTGGTCGAGAAGATCGCCGCGCTCGCCGGGATCGGCTCGGCCGTCCGCACCGACGACGGACCCGGACTGCTGGTACGGCTCGACGGCGCCACCGCGTCCGGGCTGATCACCGAACTGGTCAGGCTCGACGTGCCGTTGACCGGTGTCGGACCGCACCGCCGCCTGGAGGACGCGTTCCTCACCCTGATCTCCGGAGGCTCCGCATGAGTGCCGCAGTCGATCTCACCGGGGGCGTCGAAGCCCCCGGCTACCGGGCCCGGCACACCCTGCCGCTGCGCGTCGAGGCGGTGCGCCAGCTGCGCAGGCGCCGCACCCTGCTCATGGGCGGGGTACTGGCCGCGCTGCCGTTCATCCTGATCGTCGCCTTCGCGATCGGCGGCACCCCGGACTCGCGGGGCGGCGGCAGCGACCGGATCACCCTGATGGACACGGCGACCGCGTCCGCCGCGAACTTCGCCGCGACCTGCCTGTTCGTCTCGGCCGGGTTCCTGCTCGTCGTCCCGGTCGCGCTGTTCTGCGGCGACACCGTCGCCTCCGAGGCGAGCTGGTCCTCGCTGCGCTACCTGCTGGCGGCGCCGGTGCCACGGGCCAGGCTGCTGTGGAGCAAGCTCGTCGTGGCGCTCGGCTTCAGCCTGGCCGCGATGGTGCTGCTGCCGCTCGTCGCACTGGCCGCGGGAACCGCCGCGTACGGCTGGGGGCCGCTCGAACTGCCCACCGGGGGAGCGCTCGCCGCCTCGCAGACCGTGCCCCGGCTCGCACTCGTCGTCGCCTTCGTCTTCGTGTCCCAACTGGTCACCGCCGGGCTGGCGTTCTGGCTGTCGACCAAGACCGACGCCCCGCTCGGCGCGGTGGGCGGCGCGGTCGGGCTGACCATCGTCGGCAATGTGCTGGACGCCGTCACCGCACTCGGCTCGTGGCGTGAATTCCTGCCCGCGCACTGGCAGTTCGCCTGGGCGGACGCGCTCCAGCCGGAGCTGGAGTGGGGCGGAATGGTCAAGGGGGTGGCGGTCTCGGTGACCTATGCCCTGATCCTGTTCGCTCTCGCCTTCCGGGGGTTCAGTCGTAAGGACATCGTGTCCTGACCTTGATGTTCCGCCGATTTCCCCGCCTCCGTTGCCGCATCGAGATGCTTCCGCAACGTCTTCGTCTGCTCCCCGGCGCCGTCTCGCACGTCACATTCACAAGTGCTGACACGACGACGTTGGGGGCAGGCGATGGAACGCCGGACGGCTGAACACACAAGGCGGCACGTACGGAAATGGCGGGGCGCACTCGGTGTGCTGCTGGCGGGCGGGGTGCTGCTCACCGGATGCTCGGCGGGGATGTCGAGCGGGGAGAAGGCCGCCACGGACAGCCGGGGCGGCGGGCGCCCGGGCCCCGGGCCCGCCGCCTCGGCCGGTGCCGAGAGCGACGGCGCGAAGAAGCAGGACGGGCTGCGGGAGTCCGCACCGCCCGACTACCTGTCCACCTTCGCCCTGGACGTCGACACCGCCTCGTACGGCTACGCGCGCCGCACCCTCGCCGACGGCGGCCTGCCCGATCCGTCCACCGTCCGGCCCGAGGAGTTCGTCAACAGCTTCCGCCAGGGCTACCGGCGCCCGGACGGCAACGGCTTCACCGTGAACGTCGACGGGGCCCGCGCCGGGGACAAGGGCGAGGACTGGTCGCTGGTGCGGGTCGGGCTGGCCACCCGGGCCGCCCCCACCCGTGACGAACGCCCGCCCGCCGCGCTCACCTTCGTCGTCGACATCTCCGGCTCGATGGCAGAGGCGGGCCGCCTCGACCTGGTGAAGGAGTCCCTGGACATCCTCACCGACGAGCTCCGCGACGACGACTCGGTCTCCCTGGTCACCTTCAGCGACGAGGCGGAGACCCTGCTGCCGATGACCCGGCTGCGGGACCACCGGGGCAGGATCCGCGACCGGGTCGACTCCATGGAACCCACCGACTCCACCAACGTGGAAGCCGGCATCCGCCGCGGGTACGACGAGGCGGTCGACGGCCGCGTCGAGGGCGCCAACAACCGGGTCGTGCTGCTCTCCGACGCCCTCGCCAACACCGGTGAGACGGATGCCGAAGCCATCCTGGAACGCATCGGCTCCGCCCGCCGCGACCACGGCATCACCCTCTTCGGCGTCGGCGTCGGCAGCGAATACGGCGACGCGTTCATGGAGCAGCTCACCAACAAGGGCGACGGCCACACCACTTACATCGCCGACAAGGACCAGGCCCGCAAGGTCTTCGTCGACCAGCTGCCCGCCCACCTCGAACTGACGGCGCGCGACGCCAAGGCCCAGGTCGCCTTCGACCCCAAGACCGTCAAGCAGTTCAAGCTCATCGGGTACGAGGACCGCAAGGTCGCCGACGAGGACTTCCGCAACGACCGCGTCGACGGCGGCGAGGTCGGCCCCGGCCACACGGTGACCGCGCTCTATGCCGTACGGCTGAGGGCGGGCGCCTCGGGCCATGTGGCCACGGCGACCGTGCGCTGGCTGGACCCGAGGACCCGGGCGCCGCACGAGCAGCAGGGCACCGTCGGGACGGGCGCGATCGACGGACCGCTGTGGAACGGGGACAGCAAGCGCCTCCAAGTGACCGCGGTCGCCGCCTACTTCGCCGAGGAGCTGCGCGGCGAGGAGCTGCCGGGCGCGCCCGGCCTCGGCGTACTGTCCTCGCACGCGAGGAAGCTGGCCGCCGAGACCGAGGACGACTCGGTACAGAAACTGGCGACCATGATCGGACAGGCCGACCGGCTCAAGAACGGCCCGGTGGACAGTGGTTCGGACGAAACACCGGAGGGCGAACTGGGCTGACCGGTCCGGCTGGACCGGTTGGATGGACCGGACCGACCGGACCGGCCGGCCCGAACGGGGGGCGGCGGCCCGCCCGCCGAGGACATGATGTGCCTCATGTCCTCCTCCCTGTCCTCCCTGTTCCTGGCGCTCGCCGTGATCACGACGGGCCTCTACGCCGGATTCATGCTGACCTTCCTGATCGCGGTCATGCCGGGCATCGCCGCGCTGCCCGACGAGCGGTTCACGGACGCCATGCGCCGCTTCAACGAAAAGGTGCCGGGACCGGCCTTCATGGTCCTCTTCCTCGGCGTGATCGCGTTCCCGGCCGTCGTGGCCATCGGCGGCGACGGCGGCACGGGCCGGGTGCTCGCCGTCGCGGCGCTGGTCTGCGCGGTCGCCGGCCACCTGATCACGATCGCCGGCAACATCCCGCTCAACAAGGCGCTCGCGGAGTCCGAGGGCGGCGACGACAGCACGGCCCGCGCCGCGTTCGAGTCCCGCTGGAACCGGCTCCACCGGGTAAGGACGCTGCTGTCCCTCGCCGCGTTCGCCCTGCTGGCCGTGGTCGGGGCGGAGTTCTAGGCCGCGCGGGACGAGCGGTACGAAGAGCCGGGCCGGTTCTGCCGCTCAGAAGTCGAACTTGTCGATGTTGCCACGGTGGAACACGGTCGGCTTGCCGAGGATGACCTCGCCGTCCTTGCCGACCGTGTACTCGCCGAGCCGGCCCGCCTTGAACTTCTCCCCCTGCGCGCCGGTGATCCGCCCCGACGCCAGCGCGGCGGCGGCGTACGAACCGCCAGGGCCCGGCGGACCAGCCCGCGCCTGCGGACGTCGCCGAGGCCGGTGAGCGAGATGTTGCGCTCGACGGACATCGCCATCACGAGCCCGCGCTGGCGGCGGTCCTCCGGTACGAGTGCCAGCCCGGCGGCCATCGCGGCGGTCGGCGACCCGGGGCGCAGCACGGCGCCGTTCACCCGTACCTCCCCGGCATCCGCGCGGTCGACGCCGAAGACCGCCTGGGCGACCTCGGTCCGGCCGGCGCCGACGAGCCCGGCGAGCGCGACGATCTCCCCGCGCCGGACCTCGAACGACACATCGCGGAAGGCCCCTTCGCGGGTCAGCCGGCGCACCGACAGGGCGACCTCGCCGGCCTTCGCGTCCTGCTTCGGACAGAGCTCGTCCAGATCGCGGCCGACCATCCGGCGCACCAGGCCGTCCTGGGTCAGCCCGGCCAGCGGCTCGCAGGAGATCAGGCTTTCAGTGCCAGGACCGGGGCGGCGGGGCCCGGGGCCGGGTCCTTGGCGGGCTGGTTCATGAGGGCTCCTCAGCGGAGGCACGCACCTGTGGGACGCGGTTCCCCCACGCCGTGAAAGGATTCAATGAGGTACTCGGAAGCTGGACGGGGATCGCGGGCACCGTCAATGGTGCGGTGGCGCCCCTGTTCCGTACCCGCCCGGCAGGGGCCCGGGTGGAGGAGCTGTGACGGTTGCCGAGCGAACGCAACCGCCGTGCACCACCGCAGGTCTGACTCTGCGAAGCGCCGGTGCCGTACCGCCGCACCGGACCATCCGCGTACGCAGGCTCACAGGCTCACACCAACCTCCCGCACCCGAACGAAGGAGTCCACGTGGCATCCCGCGCCCTAGGAACCACCGTGGTACTCGCCATCACCGTGGCGACCGCCGTGATCACCTTCCCCACCGCCCAGGCAGCGACGCCCGACCGCGCCACGACCTCGGCGTCGGCGTCCGCGACCGGGGCGGTGCCCGCACCGGTCCCGCGCCGCGACGACTTCAACGGGGACGGCTGTCCGGACCTGGCGTTCACCGCGCCCGGCGCCACCGTCGACGGCAAGGCCAAGGCCGGTTACGTGGCCGTGGTGTACGGCTCCGGGAACGGGCCGCAGACCTCCACCAAGCAGGTCTTCACCCAGAACTCGCCCGGCATACCGGACTCCGCCGAGGCCGGTGACGCGTTCGGTGGCTCGATGGTCTCCGCCGACCTCGACAAGGACGGATACAGCGACCTCGTGGTCGGCGCGGGCAACGAGAAGATCGGCTCGGCCGGGTCCGCCGGTTCGCTCACCGTGATCTGGGGCGGCGCGCAGGGACTCTCCGGCGGAGCGACCCTGCTGACCGGCGACGAGCTGTACGACGAGGTCGGCGCCAGGACCGCGGCAGGCGACTTCGACGGCGACGGCGCCATGGACATCGTCACGGTCGGCATGCACAACACGTATGTCCTGTCGGGCCCGTTCAAGCGCGACGGCAGCACCGCGGCCCCCGCCAGGGAGATCCGCGACATGGACGACCTGCGCTACATGGACATCACCGCGGGCGACTTCGACGGCGACGGTCACGACGACCTGGCCGGCGTCGTCCACGACGGCGACGAGTACGACGCCCGCCGCATCCTCGTCCGCGACGGCGGCGCCACCGGCCTCGCCGAGGACTACACCACCGTGAACGCGGCCAACGGCTACCGCCTCCAGGGCGGCGAGACCATCACGGCCGGCCGGATCGACGGCGACAAGTACGCCGACCTCGTCGTGGGCCGCCCGGTCGACGGCTACGACAGCGACCTGGACCTCCCGCTCGCCAAGGGCGGCATGATCACCTACGTACCGGGCGGCGCGAACGGCCCGCAGGGCGACCGCGCCAAGGTCTTCAACCAGGACAGCGCCGGTGTCCCGGGCGCCGCCGAGCGGGGCGACGGCTTCGGCGCCTCGGTGTCGATCGGCGACATGAACGGCGACGGCTACGGCGACATCGCCGTCGGCGTCCCCTACGAGGACCTCGGCACGACGAAGGACGCGGGCTCGGCCCTGGTCCTCCCCGGCACCGCGTCCGGCCCGACCGGAACCGGCACCGTGGGCTTCAACCAGGACACGGCGGACGTTCCCGGAGCGGCCGAGGCGAACGACCGGTTCGGCGGCGCCGCCAAGCTGGTCGACGCCAACCGCGACGGCCGCAGCGAACTGGCCGTCGGCGCCCCCGGCGAGAACACGGACGCCGGCTCCCTGTGGATCTTCCCGACCGCGGCGTCCGGCCCGGTGGCCAAGGGCTCGTTCACCTTCGGCCACGGAGCGCTCGGCACCGTGGGAACGGACGCGGCGCTGGGATCGTCCTTCAACCGCTGATCCTGATCCCGCGATCCCGCCCCGGGGTAGGGCCGGCCCTACCCCGGGAGTCGGGCAGCGCGGATGTACCCGCCCGGGACCGCCTTCTACGGTGGGGCCATGAGCCCGACGCAGTGTCAGCCAAGTCCCGCCGTACTCCCGGCGGATGCGGAGCCGGACGGTCCCCGGACACGCCCCCGCACCGTCTGGCAGGCCCTGCCGTCCCCCCGCTACCCGCTGTCCTCCTGGCCCTGGCGGTCGGCGGGATACCTGATCAGCGGCGCACTGTCCGGTGCGGTCGTCCTGGTGGTGACCGTGACCGCCGCGGTCGTGGGCGGCGCGCTCTCCGTCGTACTGATCGGCCTGCCGCTGCTCGCCCTCCTCACCCTGACCGGCATCCCGGTGGCGGCCCTGGAGCGGCGCAGGCTCGGCCTGATGGGCCCCGCCCCGGCCCCGGACCCGCACCGCCGCCCGGCCGAACCGGGGCTGCGGAGCTGGGCGGCATGCCGGTTCCGGGAACGGGCGACCTGGTGGGAGCTCGGGTACGCGGCGCTGTTCGCCCTGGTCCTGTGGCCGCTCGACGCCCTCGCGGTGGCCCTCTGTGCGGCCGCACCGCTGGCGATGGCGGGCACCCCCGTACTGATGGAGGTCTACGGGGACGGCGAGGAGCTCCGCGTGGTGAAGCTGTGGACGGTCACGACCTGGCCCGGGGCCTTCGCGACGGCGGCGCTCGGGCTCGTACTCCTGCTGCTCGGCGGCTACGCCCTGGGCGCCCTGGCCGGAGCCAGGGCGGAACTGACCCGCCTCCTGCTCACCCCCGGACCCTCGGAGCCGGACGCGCGGGTCATGGAACTGACCCGCTCCCGGGTCCGGCTGGTCGACGCCTTCGAGGCCGAACGCCGCCGCATCGAACGCGATCTGCACGACGGCGCCCAGCAGCGCATCGTCGCCCTCACCATGATGCTGGGCCTGGCCCGCCTGGACGCCCCGCCCGGCCCCCTCGCCGACCAGCTCACCCGGGCCCACGAGGAGGCGGGCAGGGCCCTCGCGGAACTGCGCGAACTGATCCACGGAATTCACCCCCAGGTGTTGGCCGACTACGGCCTCCAGGCCGCGGTCGCCGACGCCGCCGAACGCTCCGCGATCCCCGTCGGACTGAACGTCGAACTGCCCGGCCGGCTCCCCGAAGCCGTCGAGGCGGCCGCCTACTTCGTGGTCTGCGAGGCCCTGGCCAACGTCGCCAAGCACAGCGGCGCGAGCCGCGCGGAGGTCAGCGGGGGCCACCGTGCGGGCCGCCTCTTCCTGGAGATCCACGACGACGGACGAGGCGGCGCGAGCACGTCCGGGGGCGGCAGCGGACTGACCGGCCTCGCCGACCGAGTCTCCGTGCTCGATGGCAGACTTGCGCTGTCCAGCCCGGCCGGGGGCCCGACCCGATTGCGTGTGGAGATTCCTTGCGAGTGGACCGATCGCTCCGTGTAGTCCTGGCCGAGGACAGCGTGCTGCTGCGCGAGGGACTGACGGGCCTGCTCGGCCGCTTCGGCCACGAAGTGGTCGCGGCGGTCGGCGACGCGGAAGCCCTCGCCACGGCCGTGGCCGAACACGCCCCGGACATCGTCGTCACCGACGTCCGGATGCCGCCCGGCTTCCAGGACGAGGGCCTGCACGCCGCGGTCCGGCTCCGCGAGCGGCAGCCCGCCCTCCCGGTGCTGGTCCTGAGCCAGTACGTGCAACGCGCCTACGCCGCCGACCTCCTGGACTCCGGCGACGGCTCGGGCGTCGGCTATCTGCTCAAGGACCGGGTCGGCCAGATCGAGGAGTTCATCGACGCGCTGCGCGAGGTCGCCGACGGCGGCACGGTCGTCGACCCCGAAGTCGTACGCCAGCTCCTGCGCCGCCGCCGCGACCCGCTGGAACGCCTCACCGCCAGGGAGCGCGAGGTGCTCGCCCTGGTGGCCCAGGGCCGGTCGAACGGCGCGATCGCCCGCGAACTGGTCGTCTCCGAGGCGGCGGTGGGCAAACACATCGGCAACATCCTCGCCAAGCTGGACCTCCCGCCGGCCGACGAGACGCACCGCAGAGTCCTGGCGGTCCTGGCCTTTCTGCGCGCCTGACGGCCCCGGACCCGAACCGGTCCGAGAACGGCAAAAAGACCCTCCCGGAGGAGGGTCTTGATTCGTGCGCCCCCGGCAGGACTCGAACCTGCGGCCAAGTGCTTAGAAGGCACCTGCTCTATCCACTGAGCTACGGGGGCCGGGTGGTGGCCTCGGCGGCCTGGAGCCCTGGGGCCGGGCCGGTCGGTGACCTGCCGGGACAAGGATAGGGCTCCGATCGCCTCGTCCTGGTTGCTTCACCTGCGTGGCACGATGTGGAGGTTCGGTGAAGCGAACCGATAATCGCAGGTGGGTGGGATTCCTGCACCGCTTTTGGCGCCTCGCGCCCCGGGTGTTGTGCACTCGTTATGCCTGCGCCCCACTCATCCCCTCTGTCCCGACTTCATTCCTGGGAGAGAACCGGCGCGCAGAGGTGGCTATACGCTTCAAAAAGGCTCCAAAATTGGGCATTCTTCGCATGTGGTGACCTTGGACGTACGGCCTCAGCTCATCGACGCACTCTCCGCCCTGCGCGACCGTGTCGCCGCCGTGCGTCTCCCACTCCCGCTGCCGGGAGCCGCGCGCGCCCGGCAGACCCGGAGCGAGCTGCTCGCCCAGCTCGACGACTATCTGCTTCCCCGGCTCAGGGATCCCGAAGCACCGCTGCTCGCGGTCATCGGCGGGTCGACCGGTGCGGGGAAGTCGACGCTGGTCAATTCGCTGGTGGGGCGGCCGGTCAGCGAGGCCGGGGTGCTGCGGCCGACCACCCGGACACCCGTGCTCGTCTGCCATCCGGACGATCACCACTGGTTCGCGGGGGCACGCGTACTGCCGCGGCTGACCCGCGTCTGGCTGCCGCCGGAGGAGTCCGGGGGGCCCGGCCGGTGCGACGACCTCGACGGATGCGAGGAGGAGAACGGGACCTCGTTGCGGGTCGAGACCTCGCCGGGGCTGCCGCGCGGGCTCGCGCTGCTGGACGCGCCCGACATCGACTCGCTCGTGGTGCGCAACCGGATGCTGGCCGCCGAGCTGATCTGCGCCGCGGACGTATGGGTGATGGTCACGACGGCCTCCCGCTACGCGGACGCGGTGCCCTGGCACCTGCTGCGTACCGCCAAGCAGTACGACGCCTCGCTCGTCACCGTCCTCGACCGGGTGCCGCACCAGGTGATCGCCGAGGTGTCGCAGCAGTACGGGGCGCTGCTCACCCGTGCGGGGCTCGGCGAGGTGCCGCGCTTCACCATCCCCGAGCTGCCCGAATCGGCCGGTGGCGGCAGCGGGCTGCTGCCCACGACCGCCGTCGCCCCGCTGCGCGCCTGGCTCAGCCACCGCGCCCAGGACCCGGCGGCCCGCCAGCAGGCGGTCGGGCGTACGGCGGCCGGGGTCATCGACTCGCTGGACGTACGGATGCCCGAGCTGGCCGGGGCCGTCGCGGCGCAGTACGCGGCGGCCGTGCGGCTGACCGGCGTGGTCGAGGACGCGTACCGGGCGGAGGGCGCCCGGGTCCGGCGCAGGCTGCACAGCGGCGGCGTGCTCGCCGGGGACGCCCGGACCAGGTGGCGCGGCTACCCGCAGTACAGCACCCCGGGGGAGCTCCTCGAAGCGCTGGTCGAAAGCCTCGCCGCGCTCCTGCAGTGCGCCGTGGCCGCCGCCGACGAGCAGATCCGTACGACCTGGCAGCGCGAACCCGCGGCCGGCGAGTTCGGCTTCGAGGACGTCGGCCGGGAGGCCGGGGGATGGGGGCCCGCCGAGGACATCCGGGGCCGGATCGCCATGGCCGTACGGCGGTGGTGGCGGGTCCTGGAGGAGCTGGCCGAGGAAGAGGTGCGCAGCCTGGAACGCAATGCCGCCCCCGACCCCGAGACCGTGGCCGCGCTGCTGGCCGCCGCGCTGCTCGGCGGCCGCCGCACCCGCGGCGCCGGGGAACAGCTCGCCGAACGGATCGGCGCCCAGACCGCGCTGCGGCTGCGCGACAAGGGCGGGGCGCTGCTCACCGAATGCCTGGACCGGGTGCTGGACGGCGAGCGCGACCGGCGGCTCGCACCGCTCGACGCGCTCGACGTGGCCCCGGAGCCGCAGGCCGAACTGATCGCCGCGCTGTCCGTACTGCAGAAGGAGAGGTGGCAGCGATGACTGCCGTCACTGACGAGGGGACCGCACCGGCCGGGAGCCCAGCTCCCCCCGAGGACCGGGCGACCGACGGGCCGGTCCCGGTCCCGGAGGCCGGCCGGGTGCCGGAGCCGGGCAGGGCGCCGGAGCCGGGCCGGGAATGGAACGACGGGCTCATCGCCCGGCGGGCGGCGGCCAAGGCGGCGGACCCCGAACCCGAGCCCGACCGGGACGACGACGTGCGACCGCCCCAGGTCGAGGCGTACGTGCCCTCCGGCGGCCCGCTCCGGCCCCGGCTCGACGCGCTGCGGGAACTGGTCGGACTGTCCCGGGCCCGGCTCGACGGGGACACCCTCGCCGAAGCGGGACGGGTGCTCGACGAGGCGGCGGCCCGGCAGCGGCTCTCCTCCCGGCACACCGTCGTCGCCATCGCCGGGGCCACCGGCAGCGGCAAGTCGATGCTCTTCAACACCCTCGCGGGCGCCCAGATCTCCGAGACCGGGCTGCGCAGGCCGACCACCGCCGCCCCCATCGCCTGCTCCTGGACCGACGGGGCCGCCGGACTGCTCGACCGGCTCGCCGTCCCGGGACGGCTCAGGCGCAGGCCGCAGCCGGGCGGCGCGGACACCGACGAGGCACTCCAGGGCCTCGTGCTGGTCGACCTGCCCGACCACGACTCGGCGGCGACCGAACACCGGGAACAGGTCGACCGGGTCCTCGCACTGGTCGACGCGGTGATCTGGGTCGTCGACCCGGAGAAGTACGCGGACGCGGCCCTGCACGAGCGCTACCTGCGGCCGCTCGCCGGACACGCCGAGATCACCTTCGTCGTCCTCAACCAGATCGACCGGCTGCCCGGCGACGCCGCCGACCTGGTCCTCGACGATCTGCGCCGGCTGCTCGACGAGGACGGCATGGCGCTCGGCGAACACGGCGAACCGGGCGCCACCGTCATGCCCCTGTCCGCGCTCACCGGCGAGGGCGTCGATGAACTGCGCGAGGTGCTCGGCCGGTTCGTCCAGGGACGCACCGCGGCGGCGCGCCGGCTGTCCGCGGACGTGGACGCCGCCGCGGCCAGGCTCCGCCCGGTGTACGTGGCCGAGGGGCGGCCCGGCCTCGGAGAGCGGAGCCGTGAGGAGTTCACCGACCGGCTGGCGGAAGCCGTCGGGGCGGCCGCGGCGGGCCAGGCGGCCGAGCGCGAGTGGCGCAGGAACGCCGGACGGGCGTGCGGCACGCCGTGGCTGAGGCTCTGGCGCTGGTACGAGACCACCCGGCGGCCCGGAAGCCTGGAGCGCCCGGTGCGGCCCGAGCCCCCCGAGGAGCGGCCCTCCTCCCGGCAGCGCGTCGAGCAGGCGGTACGGACGGTGGCGGACGAGGCCGCCGACGGGCTGCCGGGCCCCTGGGCGCAGGCGGTCCGCGAGGCGGCGGTGAACGGCGCGGACGGGTTGCCGGAGGCGCTCGACGTGCTGGCGGAAAGGTCCGGCGCGGAGCACGCCCCGGGCGGTGGGGCGGTGGTGGCCACGGGCGTGGCCGGGGCCTCCGGAGTGGCGCACAGCGGCCGGGTGGGCGGGAAGCCGCCGCGGCCGAAGTGGTGGCCGGCGGCGGTGCTGGCGCAGGCCGCGATGACGTTGCTGCAGGTCTTCGGCGGGCTCTGGCTGGTCGGGCAGATCGTCGGCGTGTTCGAACCGGGCTACTTCACGCCCGCCCTGGTGATGCTGGCCGGGATCGTCGGCGGGCCGCTCGTGGAGTGGTCGTGCGCGGCCGCGGCGCGTGGGCCGGCGCGGCGGTACGGGCAGGAGGCCGAGCGGCAGTTGCGCGAGGCGGCGGCGGCCTGCGGGCGGGCCCGGGTGCTCGACCCGGTGGCCGCGGAGCTCGTGCGGTACCGCGAGGTGCGCGAGAGGTACGCGGCGGTGACGGAGATTTCCACAACCGGCGGGTAGTCCACAGGCGCGAGCAGGATTTCCGCCTCCCCTTCAACCTGGGATCAGTGACCGCGTGGACGCGATCGCTGTTCCGAAGGCCGAAGGGGAGGCGGAGTCATGAACGACACCTTGGTGACATTGGTGGGCAACGCGGCTACGGGCGTGGAGTTCCGGGAGACCGCGACCGGCGGAATGGCGCGATTCCGGTTCGCGGTGACGCCGCGCCGCTGGGACCGCGAGAAACAGCTCTGGACGGACGGGCACACCAGCTTTTACACGGTGTGGGCCTGGCGGACTCTGGCCTTGAATCTGTCCGGTTCCGTTTCCGTCGGGGAACCCCTCGTCGTGCATGGCTGGCTGAAGGTGCGCGAGGAGGAACGGGAGGGGCAGCGCAGGACGTTCGTGGACATCGAGGCGGTCGCGGTGGGTCACGATCTGACGCGGGGGACGGCGGCGTTCCGGCGGGTGATGAGGGGTGAACCCGCGCTGACGGCACGGGTGGGGAGTGTGGACGGGTCGGGGGCGGGGCCGGGGCCGGGGGCGTCGGCGGAGCCGGAGGACGTCGCCGGGCCGGGCGGCCTCGACGGGTCCGGGGGACCGGGCGGCTCCCGGCGCGGGCGGGCGACGGACCGTCAGAAGGCCGCGAAGGAACTCGCGTCGGTGCCGTGACGGGCCTGGAGCGGTCCAGGAGCAGGGCGAAATACGGGCCGGGGCGGGCCGGGAAGGGGCCGTGGAGGCGAACGCGGGTGATACCGGCGATAACGATTCCGATTCGGAATGGTTGTGCGACGGTATGACGGGGGACTGTTCATCGCTTCCTCCTTAGGATTCCCCAGTACTCACGGGGCACTTGAGTCGACTGGCGGGGCAATCCCCACACGCGCATAAGGCGCGGAGGGTCCCGCCCGGAGGGGAATTCTGTGTTTTCTGCTTCTTCAGCGACCGCTTCGTCGTCCTCGGGGACGACGGCCAATACTCCGAGGCGGCGCGGCATAGCCCGGCTGGCCGCATCGGTGGTGGCATCCGGTCTGGTCATGGCAGGCGCCCTCGTCGGCGCGGGCGGCGCGGTCGCCGACGAGGCACCGCAGCATCAGGGCGGCGCGGCCGCGGTGCTGGACGGGTTGAAGACCTTCGACCGCGCCGTGCTGCACACGGGCGGCAAGGACCAGCAGCTGCCCGCCGGCCTCTTCGAGATGACCGTCGACGGCGGCGGCAAGCTCAAGACGTACTGCATCGACATCCACAACCCCACCCAGGACCAGGCGAAGTACCTGGAGACCCCCTGGAACCAGACCTCGCTCGGCAGCAACAAGAACGCCGGCAAGATCCGCTGGATCCTGGAGCACTCCTACCCGCAGGTCGACGATCTCGCGGCGCTCGCCAAGGAGGCCGGCACCGGCCCGCTCACCGAGAAGACCGCGGCGGCGGGCACCCAGGTCGCCATCTGGCGCTACTCGGACAACGTGAAGGTCGACGCGACCGACGGCCAGGCCGAGAAGCTGGCCGACTGGCTGGAGAAGAACGCCGTCGACCAGGCCGAGCCCAAGGCGTCCCTCGCCCTGGACCCGGCCGCGGTCTCCGGCAAGTCCGGTGAGCGGCTCGGCCCGGTCACCGTCCACACCAACGCCGGCCAGGTCTCCGTGACCCCGCCCGCCGACGCCGCCACCGGCGTCAAGGTCACCGACAAGGCCGGCAAGCCCGTCACCGCCGCGGCCAACGGTGCCGAGCTCTACTTCGACGTGCCCGAGGGCACCGCCGACGGCTCCGCCTCGCTGACGGTCCAGGCCACCACCTCGGTGCCGGTCGGCCGCGCGTTCGCCGGTGTCACCAAGAGCCAGACCATGATCCTGGCCGGCTCCAGCGAGTCCACGGTCTCCGCGACCGCCACCGGCACCTGGGCCAAGAAGGGCGCCATCCCGGCCGTCACGGCGAAGAAGAACTGCGCCAAGGGCGGCGTGGACGTCACCGCCGCCAACACGGGCGACGAGGCCTTCACCTTCGAGCTGGCCGGTGTGAAGCACACCATCGAGGCGGGCAAGTCCGAGACGGTCACCGTCCCGGTCGCCGAGGACCAGGCCTACGACTTCACGATCACCGGCCCCGGCGGCTTCTCCAAGACGTTCAAGGGCGTCCTGGACTGCAAGACCAGCGGCAGCACCACCGGCGGCACCGACACCCAGACCGGCGGCGACAAGCCCGCTCCGGCCACGTCCGGCGGCAGCTCCACCACCGGCGGCTCGGGTGACCTCGCCGAGACCGGTGGCTCCAGCGCCACCCCGGTCATCGCGGGCGTCGCGATCGCCCTCGTCGTCGTCGGCGGCGGCGCGGTCTTCCTCCTCCGCAAGCGGAAGACGCAGACCTCCGCACAGTGATTCCGCACCGTCGTGCCGCACCTTTGATTGCGGAGTGACGAACAGGGGGCGGACTGTCACGTTCGCTGATGAGGGCCCCGGTACGCCGACGCGTACCGGGGCCCTCGCATGCCCGGCGACGGATCCCCGCACGCTCCGGGGGCCGGAACGGGATGTCTCGCGGACCGGGCGGGTTTCCATCCCGGGATGGACGTCAGGCAAGATGGGGTGTATCTGCCCACACATCGATAGCCGGACGGTTTCTCTTGGCTGAGTACATCTACACCATGCGCAAGACGCGCAAAGCGCACGGCGACAAGGTGATCCTCGATGACGTCACCCTGAACTTCCTGCCCGGCGCGAAGATCGGTGTCGTGGGCCCCAACGGCGCCGGTAAGTCCACGGTGCTGAAGATCATGGCGGGCCTGGAGCAGCCGTCCAACGGTGACGCGTTCCTCTCGCCCGGTTTCAGCGTCGGCATCCTCATGCAGGAGCCGAAGCTCGACGAGGCGAAGACGGTCCTGGAGAACGTCCAGGACGGCGCCGCCGAGATCATGGGCAAGCTCAAGCGCTTCAACGAGGTCGCCGAGCTCATGGCGACCGACTACTCCGACGCGCTGATGGAGGAGATGGGCAAGCTCCAGGAGGACCTGGACCACGCCAACGCGTGGGACCTGGACGCCCAGCTGGAGCAGGCCATGGACGCCCTGGGCTGCCCGCCCGGCGACTGGCCGGTCGTCAACCTCTCCGGTGGCGAGAAGCGCCGCGTCGCGCTCTGCAAGCTGCTGATCGAGGCCCCCGACCTGCTGCTCCTCGACGAGCCCACCAACCACCTCGACGCCGAGTCGGTGAACTGGCTGGAGCAGCACCTCTCGAAGTACTCGGGCGCCGTGGTCGCGGTCACCCACGACCGTTATTTCCTGAACAACGTCGCCGAGTGGATCCTCGAGCTCGACCGCGGCCGTGCCCTGCCGTACGAGGGCAACTACTCCACGTACCTCGACAAGAAGGCCACCCGCCTCAAGGTCGAGGGCCGCAAGGACGAGAAGCGCGCCAAGCGGCTCAAGGAAGAGCTGGAGTGGGTCCGCTCCAACGCCAAGGGCCGGCAGACCAAGTCCAAGGCCCGACTCGCCCGTTACGAGGAGATGGCGGCCGAGGCGGACAAGATGCGGAAGCTGGACTTCGAGGAGATCCAGATCCCGCCGGGCCCGCGGCTCGGTTCCATCGTCGTCGAGGTCGAGAACCTCTCGAAGGCCTTCGGCGACAAGGTCCTCATCGACGACCTGTCGTTCACGCTGCCGCGCAACGGCATCGTCGGCGTCATCGGTCCGAACGGCGCGGGCAAGACCACGCTGTTCAAGATGATCCAGGGCCTGGAGACCCCGGACACCGGCTCCGTCAAGATCGGCGACACGGTCAAGATCTCCTACGTCGACCAGTCCCGCGCCAACATCGACCCGAAGAAGACCCTCTGGGCCGTCGTCTCGGACGAGCTGGACTACATCAACGTCGGCCAGGTCGAGATGCCCTCGCGGGCGTACGTCTCCGCGTTCGGCTTCAAGGGCCCGGACCAGCAGAAGCCGGCCGGGGTCCTCTCCGGTGGAGAGCGCAACCGCCTCAACCTGGCGCTGACGCTCAAGGAGGGCGGCAACCTGCTGCTCCTCGACGAGCCCACCAACGACCTCGACGTCGAGACCCTGTCCTCGCTGGAGAACGCCCTCCTGGAGTTCCCGGGCGCCGCAGTGGTCATCTCCCACGACCGCTGGTTCCTGGACCGCGTCGCCACGCACATCCTGGCGTACGAGGGCGACTCCAAGTGGTACTGGTTCGAGGGCAACTTCGAGTCGTACGAGAAGAACAAGGTCGAGCGCCTCGGCGCGGACGCGGCCCGCCCGCACCGTGCCACGTACAAGAAGCTCACGCGAGGCTGATCGTCTTGGCTCGTCACATCTACAACTGCCCGCTGCGCTGGTCGGACATGGACGCCTTCGGCCATGTGAACAACGTGGTCTTCCTCCGCTACCTGGAGGAGGCGCGCATCGACTTCATGTTCCGGCTGGCGCCGGGGGACGGTTCGCCGTCCTTCTCGGGCGGCTCCGTCGTGGCCCGGCACGAGATCGACTACGTACGGCCGCTGGTCCACCGGCACGAGCCGGTGACCGTCGAGTCGTGGGTCACGAAGATCGGCGCCGCGTCGCTGACGATCGCGTACGAGGTCAAGGACCCGGACCAGGTGTACGTCCGGGCCTCGACCGTCGTCGTGCCGTACGACCTGGCCGAGGAGCGGCCCCGGCGGATCTCCGCCGAGGAGAAGCTCTTCCTCCAGCAGTACCTGGCCGAGGAGCCCGTCGCAGTATGACGGTGCCCGTACGGTCGCTGGAGTTCGCCGACCCGAGGGAGGCCGCGGATCTCGCGGCCTTCCTCGGCCGGCTGCTCCACTACGACCGGGCCGCCGCGGTGCGGATGCAGGCGGGCGGCGGTGCGCTGGCCGTGTTCGGCAGGCCGCCGTCGTTCGAGGTCCTGGCGATCCGGACGGCGCGGCTGTCCGGGCCGGACGACGACTTCGACGTCACGGTGTCCGCCGGTGAACTCCTCGAATCCCTCGGGGAGTCCACCGGCACCGGCGCCGTCCCGGCACCCGTCACCGGGCCGCCGTGGACGGGGGTCCTCCCGCCCCGTGGCGGCTGGCGCGAACTGCCGGGCCTGCCCGACCCGGTCTCCCTGCGCGCGGCGGTCACCGCCGCGGTGGCGGAGTTCCGCTCCCGCGACGAGGCGCTGCCCGAGGAGCGCCGTACCCGGGCGGAGCGGGACCTGATCGGCCGCGAGATCTGGTCGCGCACGGTCGCCGGCACCGGGCTTCCTCTGCGGGCGGTCCACGCCGCCCAGTCGCTGGGATTCCTCCGCCCCGCGCCGGACTTTCCCGTCGCCCTGCTCACGGCCGGGTCCTGGCTCCGGCTCCGTACCCCCTACGGCTCCGTCGCCCTGCGCGGTCCGGGCAGCGGGCTCGGCTCGCTCAACCTGTCGGTGGGCACGGGCTGAGCGAGAGGCCCTAGCCGGTCAGGGCCCTGTCCACCAGGCGCCGCGCGGCCGCGTCCTGGGCGTCCTGGGCCGGGTCGCCCATCCGCAGGGTGAACGTGGCGCTGGTCGCGGCCCGTGAGCCGTTCGGTGTCACCCCGCTCTCGGAGACGATCCCCAGATGGGTTCCGCCGTGGAACCACATCCCGCCGTCGCTCCCGGCCACCGGGCGCCAGGCGATGCCCAGCCCGTAACGGACTCCCGGCGCATCGATCCAGTCCTCGGCCGCGACCGTCTCCTTCATCGCGGCCAGCTCCGCCGGGCGCAGCAGCCGGCCGCTCATCAGGGCGCGCAGGAAGACCCCGTGGTCGTGGGTGGTGCTGATGACGGAGCCGTCCGCCCCGCCGCCGGAGGCCAGCGTCGTGTCGGTCGGCCGGGTGCGGCCGGGGAACCAGGTGTGCGCGGTGGCCGTGGGCCGGGGCAGGTACGGGGAGGTGCCCGGGGTGAAGGTGTGGCGCAGGCCCAGGGGTTCGACGATCCGGTCGTGGATCTCCCGGGCCCAGGAGTTGCCGGTCACCCGCTCGATGATCAGGCCCGCCACCACGTAGTTGGTGTTGGAGTAGCCCTAGCGCCGCCCAGGGGCGGGCGCTCCGGCGTCCGGTACCCACAGGGGCGGCCGGCTCAGGGCCGCCTTCAGCTGGTCCTCGGGGGTGGTGGTTCGAAACCGGGAACGGAGGTACCCGGCCGGGGTGAATACGTCGGCCGCGTCGGGCGAGACGGCCAGGTAGTCGTTCAGGCCGCTGGTCTGGCGCAGCAGGTCGGCGACCGTGATCCTGCGGCCGTCGTTGCCGTTGCCCCGCACCGCGCCGGGCAGCCACCGCTCGACGGTGTCCGTGAGCGCGAGCCGTCCCTCGCCCACCAGTTGGAGGGCGAGCGTGGCCGTGAAGGTCTTGGTGTCGCTGCCGATCCGGTAGTAGGCGTCCCAGGGGACGGGGTGGTGCCGGGCCCCTGGGTCGGCGGAGCCGGCGCGGGCCGTGGTGCGGCCGCGGGCGCTCTGGACCTCGGCCAGTACGCCGGTGGCGCCGGTGGCCACGATCGCGTCCACGTCTTCCTGGAGGTGGTCGCCGAGCCCGGGACGGTGGCGGGGCGCGGCCGTCGCAGAGGGGCCGGATGCCCCGGTGAGCAGGGCCGCCGCCGTGGCCGCCAGGCCCGTACGTCTGCTGATCACCGGTCCTCCCCGGTGCGCGGGCAGGTCAGGTCGGCGGCGGGGAGCGTGCCGTCGCGCAGGTAGTCGTTGACGGCTCGGTCGGCGCAGGGGACGGGGGTGAGGCCGTCGAGTCCGCGCCCGTACACCCCGTGCGAGCGGATGTCCGCCGTCACCAGCCGGGAGCCGGTCAGGCGGCGGTGCAGGGCCAACGCCCCTTCGTACGGGACGTTGTTGTCGCGCCGGGCCTGGAGCATCAGGACGGGTACGTCGTTGCCGATCACCGTGGCGGGCTCGCGGGACGTGCTCGTCCAGAACGCGCACGGGGCCATCATGCTGTTGACGAGCGGGCCGAAGACGGGCTGGGTGGCGCGACTGGCCTCCATGTTCCGCCAGTACGTCTCCGGGTCCCGTGGCCAGCCGCCGGCCGGCCAGCCGCTGTCGCCGCACATGAAGAGGGCGCCGCCCAGCATGCTGTCCGCCAGTTCGGGCGAGGCGAGCAGCTCCAGCATGGCGGCGAGCTCCGGGCCGGGCTCGACCGGCCTGCCCGCCGCGGCGTCGGCCAGGTCCCGCACCGTACCGGCGAGCGCCGGGTCGTGCTCCTCGTGCTGGATGAGCTGCCGCAGCACCAGCCGCAGCAGCGGCGCGTCGAGCCGGACGCCGGAGACGGTCACCGGGCGCCGCTCGGCCCCGTCGAGCAGCCGTTGGACGCTCGACCGCACACGGGCGGGCGTGGCGCCGAGCCGGTAGGTGCCGTCGTGCCGGGCGGTCCAGCCGGCCCAGGCGTCCAGCGCCTCTTCGAGCGGTCTGCCCGCCCGCTGGAAGAGTTCGTACTGGGTGGCCGACGGGTCGGTCGAGGAGTCGATGACGACGCGGTCGGCGCGGCGCGGGAACATCTGGGTGTAGACGGCGCCCAGATCGGCGCCGTACGAGACGCCGTAGTACGACAGTCTGCGCTCACCCAGCGCCGCGCGGATCGCGTCCATGTCGCGGGCGACGTTCCGGGACGTGGCGTGGGGGAGGAGCCGGGCGTTGTCCCCGTGCTCCTGGCAGCGGCGTGCGGTGTCACGGGCGGACCGTACCGACCGCTCGAAGTCCTCGCGACGGGTCGTGACCGGGCCGGGCACGGGCGCCGGGGCGGCCGGAGCGCAGGCGACGGGGGTGGACTCGCCGAGGAAGCGGGGATCGAAGCCGATCAGGTCGTAGCGGTCGGCGACGTCCTTCAACGCGGGGCGCAGATACAGGGTGTTGGCGAGTCCGGTGCCGCCCGGACCGCCCGGGTTCGACAGCAGGACGCCCCGCCGCTGCCCGTGCTTCGCGGTGGCCTTGATACGGGAGACGGCGATCCGGATCGTCCGGCCGCCGGGGTCGGAGTAGTCGAGCGGGACGGTCACCTCCGTGCACTGCGCACCCGCCTCGTTCAGCTCCCGCTGCTGCGGTGAGCAGGGGCCCCAGACGAGCCGCTGATGGGTGGGTGCGGCGGGGGTGGCCGATGCGGGCATGCCGCCCGCGAGTAGACAGGTCAGGCCCAGGCCGACGGCGGCCGGGGTGGTGGCGCGCATGGTGCTCCTCGGGATCAGGTGGATGACTCCCGCACGACGCTATGGGCGTACGCGGCGCGGGAACATCGGGCTACCCGGCGGAAGCGGCCTGGGGCCGGCACCACCAACACCCGTCACGGGCGCGGCTGGTCGTCCGGCCAGACCCCGATGTGGTCGCGCTCCAGCTCCAGCATCACCCGGTGCTCCATCCCGAGCGCCTCCGTGTAGTCGGCGGGCAGTTGCAGCCGGCCCGCGCGGTCGAGCATCGCGTACTCCCGGGCCACCTGGGACTCCAGTCCCGTGGTGGCGTCGACCTCGGTGCGGCGCAGCACCTCGGAGGACGTACGGCCGTCCCGGATGGCGACCGTGCGGCGGACCTCGTCGGCCACCGCCTGGTCGTGCGTGACGATCACGATCGTGGTGCCGAGCTCCTCGTTGGCGCGGCGGAACGCCGCGAAGACCTGCTCGCCGGTGGCCGAGTCGAGCTCGCCGGTCGGTTCGTCGGCGAGCAGCACCGACGGGTTGTTGGCGAGCGCGACCGCGATCGCCACCCGTTGCTGCTGGCCGCCGGAGAGCTGTTGCGGGCGCCGGTCGCGGCAGTCCTCGACCTCCAGGATGCGGAGCAACGACTCGGCGCGGGCGGCCCGTTCGGCGCCCCTCATCCGGCCCCGGCCGCGCAGCTGCATCGGCAGCGTGACGTTCTGGACGGCGGTGAGGTACGGGAGCAGATTGCGGGCGGTCTGCTGCCAGACGAACCCGACGACGTCCCGCCGGTAGCGGAGCCGTTCCTTCGGCCCCATCGACAGCAGATCGCAGCCCGCGACCTTCGCCGACCCGGCCGTCGGCACGTCGAGGCCCGCCAGGATGTTCATCAGGGTCGACTTGCCGCTGCCCGACGCGCCGACCAGGGCCATCAACTCGCCCTCGGTGACCAGGAGATCCAGTCCCTGCAGGGCCTGCACCTCCACCCCGTCCGCAGAGAAGATGCGGACGAGCCGGTCGCAGGCGATCAGCGCGTCGTGCCCGTACGAGGGCCGGTCGCGGCGCGCGTTGGCGCGCTGTTCGAGCTCGGCGAGTGTGGTGTCGGCCGACGTCGACGTCATCGGGGGTCTCCTGCCCTGAGTTCGGTGTTCGGTCCGCGACGGCCGGCCCACCGGGCCTGGACGGCGGTCACCGCGGCGGTGAGGACGACCACGCCGAGCGCCGGGAGCGTCAGCGACCACGGGTCGGCCCGCAGCACGGCGGTGTCGAGTTCGGTGGCGGTGGGTCCGGCGGAGAGTGACAGGCCCACCAGGTCGATGCCCGGTGCCAGCAGCGCGATCGCCGTCCAGCCGACGAGCACCCCGCCGACGGCCGCCAGCAGTGCCTGCGGCAGCGCTTCGAGGCCGAGCAGCCGCCTGCCCTGCCGGGAGGTGAGGCCCATGGTCCGCAGCCGGGCCAGCAGGGCCGTGCGCTCCGGCGAGGTCCGCAGCAGCGACAGCAGGACGGCGAGCAGGGCGTAGCCCGCACCGGCCGCGATCGCCGCCGCGTAGATCCCCCGGGCGCCCAGCTGCATGGGGGTGTCGACGAACGCCGCGCGTTCCTCGGAGCGCAGCCGTACGGAGAAGCCCTGGCCCGCGTCCCGCGCCGCCGCCCGCAGCGCCTTCGCGTCCGGGGAGTCGCCGGTGACCAGCAGGGTGGTGGTCTGTTGGCGGGTGAGCGCCGCGGCGTCGATGACCAGGAAGTCGCTGTCGGGGACGGCGGCGGTGCGCGGGACGATGCCCGCCACCCGCACCGTGAGGTCCCCGGCCGCCGTGGACAGCTCGCGCGGCCGGTCGCCGAGCTCCGTGGCGACCGACGGCGACACGATCACGGGCACCACCGCGTCCTTCGACGGGGCGGCCCCCTTCGCAGCCGTACGCCCCGGGGCGCGCAGCCGGTCGGCGGGGAACGCGCCGAGGCCCGTCGTACGGGCCAGCCGGGCGTACGCTGCTGGGTCGACACCCAGCAGGACGGCGCTCTTCATCCGGTTGTTCCCGGCCGGGTCGGCGGGCAGCGGCACGCCGTACACGACCTGCACCGCCGCCGCCTCCCGCACCCCGTCCGCCTCCCGCACCTGCCGGATCAGGCGGTCCGGCAGCGGTACGGCGTCGTACAGGCCGCTGATCCGGGCGTCGGCGCCGACCGTGTGCACAGCCGCCCGGTCCCGCGCGTCCGCGACACCTGCGAGCACCGAGCCGCCGAACGCCGCCGTGGTCAGCGCGAGCAGCAGCGCCAGCAGCGGCAGGGTGCCGCCCGCCGAGCTCCGCCCGGCCCGCGCCAGCGACAGGAAGCCGATCGCACCGCGCCGCCGGGCGACGGCGCGCGAGGCGAGCCGCAGCGGCAGCGGCAGGAGCCGCACCAGGACCAGGGCGGCGATCAGCCCGACCAGCACGGGGGCGGCGCTGACCAGCAGGTCGCTCCCGCCCTCGCCTCCCGTACCGCGTCGGCGCAGGCCCGCGACCGCGCCGACGGCCAGCACCAGCACGGTGAGTTCGGCGACCGTGCGCCGCCGCGACGGGCGGGCGTCCATCAGGTCGTCGCGGGCCCCGGGCAACTGTGGCCTGCGGTGCGGCAGCACCGCGCCCAGCGGCAGGGCGAGGCAGACCAGAGCGGCGACGGCGGCCGGCCCGACGACGGAGGGCCACAGCCGGGCCCGGTCGAGGAGCGGCACGGCGATCAGCAGACCCAGCACCGCCGCGGGCAGCGCGATCACCGCCGTCTCGGCGAACAGCCGGCCGCCGATCCCGCGCAGCGATCCGCCGCGCGCCCGCAGGAGCGCGAGTTCGGCGCGGCGCCGCCCGCCGATCAGCCCGACGGTCATCAGCAGCACGACGGCGGCGACGGCCCCGGCGCCCACAGCGGCGACCGTGACGACCGGGCCGATCGCCGCGCGCAGGGATCCGTACCCGGTGAGGATGTCGTCCAGGCCGGTCGTGAACGTGGCGTTGACACCGGCCACCCCGCGCAGCCGTACCAGTCCGGGGCCGCCCTCCAGGGAGGCGATCGACGAGCGCAGCCCCGCCACGTCGGGGGCGGTGAGGTGGGAGGGGTCCGGCGGGAACCGCCAGAACGCCTCCGGCCGGCCCGTCGTGGCGAGCAGCGCGGGCGCGGCGTCCGGCGGCAGCAGCACGGCCGCGGTCCAGTAGTGGCGCGGAGGGGACAGAGTCGGGGGGGACGGAACCGGTTCGGGGACCAGGGCCGGGGTCCGCAGCAGCGGCTGGGCCGACCAGTAGGCGGACCGGGGGTCGGTCGGGGCGACGATACCGGTGATCCGTACGGTCAGTCGCTTCCCGCTGTGGGCCGGTACGGAGATGACCGAACCGGTCGTCGCCTTCAGGGTCTTGGCCGTCTCCTCGGTGACCGCGGCCTCCACCTCGGTCGTGTCCTCGGAGACCTGGCCGTGCACGGCGGGCCACTTCCCGGCGCGCAGGGTGGCGTGGTCCGGGAGGGCGGACAGCGTGGAGTAGGTCAGCTGGGGGTCGACGAGGTCCGGCCGCGGCAGCCAGCGGTCCTGCGCGACGATCGGCTTCCCGGTGCGGAAGCCGTACGAGGAATCGACGGTGCCCGACACCACCGGGCCGGGCAGCAGGGACCGTGCCTTGCGGTGGACGGAGGCCAGCGCCGCGTCGCGGACGGCCGCCTCGCGCTCCGCCGTCGGCAACTGGAGCTCGGGCTCCGGTGCGCTCAGCTCCAGAACGCTGCGCCGGGGGTCGGCGGCGGTGATGTCGTGGCGCAGCCCGTCGTTCTCGTGGCGCTCGACGGCGCGTGGGAAGGCGGCCGCGAGGAACGAGGTCAGCAGCACCAGCAGCCCCAGCGCCCAGGCCGTGCCGGGTGCGGTGCGCAGCCGGGTGCGGACCCAGGGCGCATTGGCGGGGGTGCTGCGGTCTCGAACGGAACCGCGGTCTCGAACGGTGCCGCCGTCCTGCGCGGAGCCGCTGGAATTGTCGTCTCGAACGGAACGCGGAGTCATGTCAGTTGTCCCCCTGGACACGCAGTGAGGCCGCGGGGTCGGCACCGCGCAGGGCGAGGGACACGACGGTCACCAGCGGCAGCGCGGCGACGCCCGCCAGCAGCGCCGCGATCTGCCCGGCCGGCAATTGCACCAGCACCCCGGGCACCGGCGCGGTGGCCTGCCCGGTCAGTACGACGAGCGGTACGACGGCGCGGTTCAGCACCGCCCCGAGCACGGTCCCGACCAGCAGCGCGATCGCGATCAGCACGCCCTGCTCGGCGGCGATCATCCTGGTCAGCCGGCGGCGCGGGGTGCCCAGCGCCCGCAGGACGGCGAACTCGCCGGCCCGTTCCCGCTGCGCGCCGACGGCGCTCACCGCGAAGCCGACCGCCGCCAGGGCCGCGGCGACCACCGCCACCGCGGGCAGCGCGGACTGAGGTCCGGCGCCCAGCGGATCGCCGACCAGCTCCCGCGCGATCTCGTCCCGCACCAGGACCTGGGACGGATCGGTGTCCGGCTGCTCCCGCAGCGTGGCGGCCGTCTCCGCGGCCCGGCCGGGGGCGGTGCTCAGCCACCACTCATTGGCGTCGAGCACGGCGCCCGGACGCTGCGCCAAGACCTGGCCGACGGCCCCGAGATCGAGCAGCACGGCCCCGCCGTCGCGGCTCCGGTCCGCGGACCCGCCACCGTCCGAGCCCTGGCCGGTGGTCGGCAGCCGGCGCACCGAGTCCACGATCTCCACCCGGACCGTCTCGCCGGCCAGCGTGACATCGACGCGCTGCCCCTTCTTCGCCCCGGCGGCCTTCAGATACGCGTCGGTGACGATCGCCTTCGGCGCCGGAGCCTTCGGGCGGGGCACGGTGACCCGTACCGAGAAGGCGGGCGTCCATTCCCAGACGTTGGGGGCGGAGCCGGTGTCGTACGTGAAGGCCAGCGGGCTCTTCGGGGAGGCCGTCGCGTCCACCGGTTCGCCGGCCTGCGTCTCGGAGCCTGAGCCGGAGCCCGTCAGTTCGGCATCCCAGCGGAAGCCCTCGGGGACCGGGACCGGCCGCTCGGTGCCGTCGGCCGTCACGGTCCGCAGGGCGCTGATGTCGAGGCGGTACGTCTTGCTCCGGCCGGACGGCCGGTTGCCGTTCAGCTCGAATCCGGTCACGGCCAGATCGCCCGCGGCCGACACGGCGAGGGCGACCGGATGCGCGCTGCCGTCGGCGGGCACGGTGCCGGCCGGCACCCGGTAGGGCAGGCCGTAGCGGTCCTCCAGCAGCACGGCGAGGACGGGCTCGTCGCCCGGCCGTCCGTGCGCCCCGGCCGCCTTGATCCGCACGTCGAAGCCGATCCGCTCGCTGTTCTTCGGCAGCATCAGGCCGGCCCGTGCGGTACTCGGCGGGTCGAGCGGGTCGAACAGCCGCTCCCGCGGCCGGTCGCCGAGATCGTCGCGGATCAGCATCCGCTCGGTGGCGTGGGCGGTGTCCAGGGCGAGGACCGAGGCGGTGCGGTTGCCCGAGAGTTCGGTGGTGGTGCGGAACGCGGGCGCCGCGTCCCGGACACCCGGCAGCCGCGTGTACGCGCCCGACTTCACCGGATCGTCCTCGGTGCCGGTGATCACGCGCAGCGACGCACCGGCCCTGAAGTCCGCCTGGTCGCTCTGCGAACGGTCCCAGGAGGCGCGCTGTCCGACGGCCAGCATGCCCATCGCCACCGCGAGTACCAGCAGCAGCACGGGCCCGGCGTTGCGCAGCGGGCGCCGGCTGAACTGCCAGCCGGACAGGGCCGCGATCAGCCCCCGGCCGCCCGCCGCGCCGCGCTCCGCGAGCCGGGCCGCGGGCGGCAGCAGCCGCAGCGTCAGTACGGTGCCCGCGAGCAGCAGCAGGGCCGGAGCCGCGACCAGCAGCGGATCGACGCCGAGCCGCCCCTGCCGGTCCCCGCTCAGCACACCGCCGCCGACTCCCGTGGCCCGCCGGTCGAGCTGCCAGTACGCCACCGCCGCGATCACCAGCAGGCCGATGTCGGCACCCGCCCGCAGCGGCGCGGGCAGCGCCGCGGTCCGGCCCGCCCGGCGCTCCCCGGCACCTGCCGCCAGCGCGGGCGCCACCACGGCCAGCGCGCAGGCGAGCGCGGTGACGACGGCGACCAGCCACACCGTGGCGGTGGCGCCGCCGTCGATCCGCAGCCCGATCCGGGACAGCGCGCCGCGCCCCGCGAGCAGCCGGGTCAGCGGACCGGCGAGCAGCGGGGCCACCAGCGCGGCGGGCAGCGCGAGCAGCAGCGCCTCGATCGCGGCGAGTGCCGTGATGCGGCCGCGCGATCCGCCCCGGGCACGCAGCAGCCGGGTCTCGCCGTCGCGCTCGCTGCTCAGCAGCCGGGCCACCAGCAGCAGCGCGTACCCCGCGAGCAGCACCAACTGGACGGCCACGATCATCAGCGTCGAGCGGGAGACCAGCAGCGCCCGGTCGATCTGCTCCAGCACCCGGGGCAGCGAAGTCCGTGCGGTGGCACCGCTCTTGAACTCGGGGGCGGCCAGCAGCGCCTTCGGAGCGGCGGTGGCGGCGCCGTGCAGTGCGTCGATGCGCCCCGTGGTGACGGTGCGGAAGTCGGCGGCCGCCAGCCAGGACATCGTCCCGGAACTGAGCCGTCCGGAGCGCGCCGCGGCAGGGTCGGTGAGCAGCGGACCGTAGGTGGTGAAGGCGACCTTGCGGATGCCGCGCCCGCCGAGCTCGTCCAGCTGCCAGTACGGATCGGCCGGGTCGGACACCTCGTACACGCCCGTGACCAGGACCGGCAGCGGCTTGTCGGTCAGCCGGTCGGTGACGGTGAACCGCGAACCGGGCTCCAGCTTCAGCGCCTTTGCGGCCGGGCGGGGCAGGGCGACCTGGACGGGCGCACCGGACTTCCCGCCGCCCGCCGCCGGGACGCGGCCCGCGGTGATCCTGACCCGGCTGCGGTCGAGCGAGGCGAAGTGGGCGAGGTCGGGCTCGTCGCCCCGGGCCGACGGGGCCCGCAGCTCGCGCGGCAGCGCGTACGCCCCCGAGGTCTCCAGCGTCCGGACGGTCACCGGAAGGCCGTCGAAGGCCTCGCGGGCGGCCTTCCGGGCGGTCGCGTCTGCCGCGTCCCGCTGTGCGGGTGCCACCTGCGCGGACATCACCAGGGAGGCGTCGGCCGCCGAACGGTGGGTGAGGGCGTGGCGGAGCGCCGCGTCACCGACGGAACCGGAGAAGGCGGTGAGCGCGGCCAGCACCGAGGCGGTCAGCAGAACGGCGAGAACCGCCGCGGAGAGCAGGAGCCGATGGGCCCGTACCCGGAGAAAGACGAACCCCGTCACTCACGCCCCCCCTGGGCCCTCAACGCCACACACGCCCCCCGGCGTTCCACGGATGCTTTCAAGGGCATGCGCGCTTGGAAACCGCTTGCGTGAGTACTTGATCCGATTGTGACCGTTTATCGGTGTCGGAAGACCGAATTCCGCTCTTGGAGAGGTGCGCAGGGGGCGGTGCGGGGCTCAGCCCTGGGTGTTCACCATCGAGGCGGCCGCGTAGGTCAGGTAGTCCCACAACTGCCGCTCGTGCTCCGGCGCCAGCCCGAGCTCGTCCAGGGCCACCCGCATATGGCCCAGCCAGGCGTCGTGCGCCGCCCGGTCCACCCGGAACGGGACGTGCCGCATCCGTAGCCGGGGGTGTCCGCGCAGCTCGCCGTAGGTACGGGGCCCGCCCCAGTACTGCATCAGGAACAGCGCGAACCGGTCCTCGGCCGGGCCCAGATCCTCCTCCGGGTACATCGGCCGGAGCAGCGGGTCCTCTGCGACTCCCTGGTAGAAGCGGTGCACCAGGCGCCGGAAGGTTTCCTCGCCGCCGACCTGCTCGTAGAAGGTCTGCTCCTGAAGCGTGTCGTGCGGATTCTCTGTCACCCGTCCATCGTCGCAGACGCACCGGCCGAGGACCGGGGACCTAGTCCCCCCTCACCGAACACCCGTCCGGGCCCCGGGTTCCTGGCCACCGGGCCCCCGGCGCAGGAAGGTGGAGGTATGGACGCGCACACCGACCGGTTCGCCGAGGCCGCCGCCGAGGAGCGGTGGGCGATGGTGCGCTCCATCGTGGCAGGCGGGGCGCTGGTCGACCCCGGCTGGCGGGCCGCCTTCGAGGAGGTGCCGCGGCATCTGTTCGTGCCGTACTACTTCGTGGCCGGCGGCTACGACCGCCTGTGGTGCGAGGACCCCGACCCGGTCCGGCGGGCCCGGTGGCTGCGCGGGGCGTACGAGGACGGGGCACTGGCCACCCGCATCAAGGACGGCCAACTGATCTCGTCGAGCAGCCAGCCCTCGCTGATGGCCCGGATGCTCGAAGAGCTGGACGTACGGGACGGGCACCGGGTCCTGGAGATCGGCGCGGGCAGCGGCTACAACGCGGCGCTGCTCGCCCACCGGCTCGGCGACGACGCCGTGACCACCGTCGACCTCGACCCGGAGATCACCGAGTCGGCCCGCCGGCACCTGGACGCGGCCGGATACCACCCGGCGGTGATCACCGGGGACGGGACCCGGGGCTGGCCCCGTCGGGGCCCGTACGACCGGATCATCGTCACCTGCACCCTGCCGTGCGTACCGCAGTCCTGGCTGGAGCAGTGCGTGCCGGGCGCCCGGATACTGGCCCCGTTCGCCACCGGACTGATCATGCTGCGGGTGCGGGAGGCGGCGCACGGGAAGTACGCCGAGGGCCGGTTCCTGCACACGGCCGCCTACTTCGTGCCGCTGCGCGGCAGCCCGGTGCCGCCCGTCAGGCGCCCGCACACCCGCGCGCTGCCGAGGCGCTTCAGCGAGAACGACCTCTTCCGGTTCCTGCTGGCGCTGACCGAGGGCTCGCTCGACCCGCGCGAGGCCCTCTCCCTCTGGCAGCGCGAGAAGCGCCCCGAGCGGGAGAGGTTCGGCATCACGGTCAGGGACGGGCGGCAGTGGGCCTGGCTGGACGACCCCGAGGGACCGTACGCCTGGCCACTGCCGACCGTGTGACCTCTGTTACCTCTGTTACGCGTGCGACGCGCCGGGCGCGCCCGGCGCTGTGGCGCGTGTGGCGCGTGTGGCGCGACCCACGCCTGCGACGTGGATCAGCCGCGGCGGATCGTGATCGTCGTCCACGCCCCGACGTGCACCCTGTCGCCGTCCTGGAGCGGGACGGGCACATAAGGCTGGATCGGGTCCTCGGCGCCGTTGAGCGTGGTGCCGTTGGTGGAGTTCTGGTCGACCACGGCCCAGCCGCCGTCGGGCTGCTGCACCAGCACCGCGTGCTGGTGCGAGACGCCCGGGTCCTCCGGCGGCACGGACAGATCGATGTCGGGCGACTCGCCGGTGCTGTGCCTGCGGCGGCCGATGGTGATCTGGTTGCCGGCCAGCGGAAGCTGCTGCTCCGGGGAGTACGCGGGCAGGTTCAGCCCGGTCGCCTCGGGGCCGCTGCGCTGCATCATCGCCAGGAAGTACTCCCGGTCCGGGGCGATGACCGCGGTCCAGCTCGCGGGCGGCTGGTTCTGGTTCTGCCCCGGGAACGGCGGCTGCTGCTGCGCCGGGGCCGACTGCTGCGGGCCCTGGGTGTGGGACGGCGGCGACAGCATCCAGTCGTCGTCGCCGCTGCCGCTGCTCTGCGGCCCCTGCTGTTGCTGGGGCGGCGCGGGCGGCTGCGGAGCCGGCGGACCGGGCTGCGGGAACGCGGGCGGCGCGGACTGCTGCTGGAACGGTGCCGGCGGTGCCGACTGCTGCTGGAACGGCGGCGGCGCGGACTGCTGCTGGAACGGCGCGGGCGGTGCCGACTGCTGCTGGAAGGACGGCGGAGGCGGCGGACCCTGCTGCTGGAACGGCGGCGGGGGCGACTGCGGACCGGGTCCGGGGGCCGGGGGCGACTGCGGGCCCGGGCCGGGGGCCGGGGGACCGGGCTGGTTGCCCCGCTCGGCGGAGAGCGGCTCGGCCGGGCGGTTCATCTGAGAGGGCCGCGAACCCTGGTACTCGAACGGGTCGCGCTGCTGCTGCGGGGGCGGCGGCTGCTGCGCCTGGAAACCGGGCGGCAGGTTGAGGCCGGGCGGCGGGCCGGGCACGCCCTGGGCCGGGGCCAGCGGCGTGTACGACGTCGCGGTGTTCGTGAGGAAGTTCCAGCGGCACTCCTCGCAGAACGGCGCCATCGCCTCACGCGGCGTGCGGCACTGCGGGCAGAGCTCGGCGGCCTGGGTCGCATCGGAACCCGGGTTCGGCGGGTAGCCGTAACCGGCGGCGGGCGGCGGAGGCGGGGGGACCGCACCCGCAGGCGCGCCCGCGCCGGCCATGCGATGGCCGCAGACCTCGCACCAGTCGTCGGAACCCGACTGGTGTCCGTTCGGGCAGGTCGGCATGTCGGCGCTTCCCCCTCTCCTGGGCCGGCCCCGCGGGGCCGGCGTATTTTTCTGCTCTTCGCCTCCCGGCGGATCATTCCGGCCGGGAGGCTCGACTGTGTGGCTCTGTGCCTACTGTTTGCTGTTTATTGATCGTTTCTACTTCTTGACGCGAACGGTCTTGGTCGAGCGTGTTTCGAGTGTCATCTCGTCGGCGTCCGCGACCTTCGCCTTCAGTCGCACAGTACCGGTCGCCGCGTCCACGACGTCCACCACCTTCGAAAGCAGTTTCGCAGTGTCCTCGTTCCCGGAGGCCGATGCCAGCTGCACCGCGCGGCCCAGTTTCGCGGTCGCGCCGTCGAAGTCGCCCGACTTGCGGGCATCGAGTCCCTGCTGGATGACCTGGGCCAGTTCCGCCTGGCCGGTGTAGTGCGCTACCTGCGGATTGATCGAGGTGGAGGCCACCATGTCCTCGGTCCACACGGCCCTGACCAGGCCCTGCGAAAGCGTCTGCGGGGCCCCGCCCGACGGGTCGGGGAGGATCAGCGAGACCCGGGACGCCAGCATCTCCTGCCCGATTCCGGCCTGCGGCACGGTCACGCACACGTGGTAGTCGCGGGACTCGTCGCCCCAGGAACCTGTGGGGTAGTCCCCGGCGCGGGGACCCGCCTCGGTGCGCCGGTCGGTCAGATCGACGACCGTCGGTGCGACCTGTTTCACAAACTTGATCTCGACCCCGACGGGCGTCCAGAGCCGCAGCGCGACATCCGCGACCTCCTTGCCCATCGCGTTCTCCATCATCCGCGTGAAGTCCGCGGCCAGCCCCGTGGGGTCGGCGACTATGTCGGCCGTGCCGAGCAGCGCGGAGGCGATCGCTGTGACCTCTTTCACCTCCCAGTCGGTGCCGACACCGCGGGCGTCACAGGTGAAACGGCCCGCGCAGGAGTCGAGCGCGGCCCGCAGGTCCTCCGGGGCCTCGTGCTCGTTGCGGCCGTCGGTGAGCAGGATGCCGTGCCGGATGTCCACATCGGCCGCGCCGAGCAGCCGGTCGGTCAGCCGCAGCCAGGTGCCGATCGCCGTACCGCCACCGGCGCTGAGCGCGCGCAGGGCCCCCTTGGCCTGGGCCTTGGTCCGTGCGTCGGCCACGGCGAGCCTGCCGTTGCCCGGGTAGACCTCCTTGGCGACGTGCGTACCGCCGACGACGGCGAACGAGGTGCCGTCGCGCAGGGTGTCGATGGCCGCGGCGGTCGCGTCGCGGGCGTTGCGCATCTTCGTCGGCGGATAGTCCATCGAGCCGGAGCAGTCGACCATGATCACCACGGCGGCGTTCGGTCCCCGCCCGGGAACGTGCGCGGGCGACGCGGCCGCACCGGACAGCGGGACGCCGCCGGTGGTGCCGCCCCCGGTCGAGGTGACGGTGACGATCGCGTTGACCTCGCGGCCGCCTTCCGGCAGATATTCGTTCTGGTACACCTCGACGGAGAACTGCGGCACGTTCGACTTGGAGAAGTTGGCCATCTGGTCGGCTCCTTGGGACTCCAGATGTCGGATGAAGACAGCTGCGAGCGAAGAAAAACGGGCGAAGGCGGCGGTGCGGGGCGGACGGTCGGAACTGGAACCAAGCGTTACGGAACGGGACTCACGGGGTACCGCAGGCCGATCCTGCCCCCTGCGGCTCCACGGCGAACGGCAGCAGAGCCACTGTTACGTTGTCGTGGCCCCCGCCGTCGAGCGCGTGACCAACCAGCACCTGGGCGCCGTGCAGCGGCCGTTGGTGTGCGTCGGCCGGTACCGCCGCGGCCATCTCGGCCGCCGACTCCGCGTAGTTCCACAGGCCGTCCGTGCACACGACCACCAGACCGGACCGGTCCGGTTTGAAGGACGCGGTGTGCGGTTCCAGTTCGTACGCGTCGGCGCCGAGCCACCCCGTGATCGCGTGGGCCCGCTCGTCCGCGTACGCCTCCGCCTCGTTCATCAGGCCCGCCGCCACCATCTGCGCGGCCCACGAGTCGTCCTCGGTCAGCCGGGCGGGCGGGTTGGTGCGGTCGTCGGGCACCCAGTAGACGCGGCTGTCGCCGACCCAGCCGACGATCAGCAGACCGCCCGCCATGATCGAGCCGACCAGGGTGCACGCCGGGGCGTTCTGGTGGCGGTGCTGGTCGTGCTCCATGGCCCGGCCGGGCTCCTGGGCCAGGGAGTTGACCGCCTCGCCGGCCGCGAGGATCGCCTCGTGCATCGCCTGCTGCGGGTGGGTGCCGCGCGGCAGCGACTCCAGGAGCGCCTCGTTGGCCGCGCTCGCGGCGGCCGCCGACGCCTCGTCCGGGCGGCTGGCCGACGAGACGCCGTCGCAGACGATCGCGACGACGGCCGGTGAACCGTCGGGCAGGGCGGTGGTCGACACCGCGAACGAGTCCTCGTTGCGGTGATGGCGCAGGCCCCGGTCGCTGACGGCGGCCACCGAACCGAGCTCCTGCTCCATGTGGTCACGCTCGCGCGGCTGTGCGTGACCGCAGTTCTCGCAGTAGCCGTCGGTGTCGACGCTGCCCGCCCGGCAGGCCACACAGCGCTTGGCACCGGCCGGCGGCGTGGCCGCCACCGGATCCACGGCGGGGGTACGGGGGTCGGGTGCGGCCGCCGGCGCGGGCGCGGGCAGCTCGAAGTCGTCCGATCCGCTCGACGTACTCGACGTACTCGACGTACTCGGCCCGCTCGACACACTCGACACATTCGATGTGCCCGGTCCGGCCGGTCCGTCCGGTTCACGTCGCCGGTCGAAGCGGACCCCCGCCGAACCCTCCGCGGGCACGGTCATGGCGACCGTCGGGTGGTCCTGGGCGACGGCGGGCACGGCCGACAGGTCGTACCCGCACGCACCGCAGAACAGGTCCCCCGGCTCCAGCGGCTCCTCGCAGCCGGGGCACTTCGACAGGGCCGTCTCCTGGGGCTTCTGCGACATTTTCACACCCACGTCCGGGGGCGGAAACGGTTGGCCCGCTCCACCAGTTCGATCCTCTCATCGCCGGGCTCCGCAAGCCTGGCGAGCATCCGGTACGAACGTTCGAGCCCGAAGCGCAGGCCCCGCTCGTCCAGCTCACTGCCGAGCAGCGTTCCCGGCCCGGCAGGCGAAGGAGGCTGCGCCGAGGGGCTACCGGAGAGTACCCAGTCGAGCGCCGTCCCCAGCACCTCGGTCGAAAGCTGCTCCCGGCGCACCGCGTCCAGACCGAAACCGGCCAGTCCCGATACCTGGGCCGAGGCGGCCATCAGATCGGTGATCAGCGGCTCGTCCGGGGACCTCCCGCGCAGCCGGGCACGTACCGCGGCGACCCGTGCCGCCGTGTAGTGGATCGACGCCTCGGGCACCGATTCCAGGGCGCTGACGGCCCCGGCCCGGTTCCCGGCGGCGATCTGCACCCGGGCCAGCCCGAAGGCGGCGCTGACGAAGCTCGGGTCGGTCGTCCACACCAGCCGGTAGTACTCGGCGGCGTTGTCCAGCTGGCCCAGGACCTCCGCGCAGATCCCCAGCGCCAGCTTGGGCGCCGGCTCGCCGGGGAACGCGTCGTACACCGCGTCGAAGGACAGCGCCGCGTTCTCGTTGTCACCGGTCACCAGCGAGGTGATGCCGCGGTACCAGACCACCCGCCAGTCGTCGGGGTACTGGCCCTCCAGCGCGGTCAGGGTCTGCCCCGCGGCACCGAGGTCGTTCAGCTCAAGGCGGGCGCGCAGCTCGCGCAGCCGGGTCTCCAGCGAGGCCACCGGCACCGTGCCCAGCGCGGAGATCAGCTCGGACGGGGCGGTGGTCATCAGCCCGGCGAGGAAACCCGCGTTGGGGTCTCTCGCGTCGACCCGGGGCACCGGCAGCGCGAGCGAGGTGGACCGTACGTCGAGCTCGGCGAGGCGCGGGCCGTCAGGCGCGGGGAAGTGCGCCGCCGGAGCGGCGGCCGGGACCCGGGGGGCCGGAATCGCGGCCTGCGGCTGCGCGTACGCGGCGGCCTCGCCGTTCCCGCCCGGCGCGTTGCCCGCCCGTACGTGGGTGGGCGGCGCGGTCAGTGGAGCGGCCCCGGGCGGGGCGTACCCGGGCAGCGCGCCGGGCGCCGGTGCGGCGGGCGCGAGCGGAGCCGCGGCCCGGGGCACGTTGCCCGCCCCGCCGCGCCGCCCGCGGCGGCCGGACCGGGCCGGGGCGGTCGCCCGGATCCCCAGTCGCGACACATCGCCCATCGGCTCCGGGAACAACTGCGTGTCGGTGACCCGCACTTCGGTGCCGAACAGCGTCGAGAGCGCCGGGCGCGGCCGCCCCGTCTGCAGCGACACCACCTCGCGCAGCACACCCGTCAGCTGCTCCGCCATTTCCGCGGCCGAGGCGAACCGCCGCGCCGGATCCGGGTCGGTGGCCCGCACCAGCAGCCGGTAGAACGACTCGTAGGTCCGGAACACCTCGATGTTGTCCGGATCCGGCAGCGAGTCCACGAAGACGTTGGTGTAGCCCTGGAAGTCGAAGGTGAGCACCGCGAGCGTCCGCGCGACCGTGTACAGATCGGAGGCGACCGACGGGCCGATCTCCGCGACCTCCGGAGCCTGGTACCCCACCGTGCCGTAGATGGCCGACTCGTCGTCGTCCATCCTGCGCACCGCGCCCATGTCGATCAGCTTCAGCTGGTCCTCGGTCTGGATCGCGTTGTCGACCTTGAAGTCGCAGTACAGCAGGTTGCGGCTGTGCAGATGGCCGAGCGCCTCCAGCGCCTCGATGCCGTACGCGCACGCCTGCTCGACCGGCAGCGGATCGCGCTTCCCGGCGGGGGTACGGCGCTCGTTGGCGATGTCCTTGAGCGCCTTGCCGCCGACGTACTCCATCACGATGTAGCCGTCGAGCGAGCCGGTGCGCTGGTCGAGGTGCTCGACGAAGTTGTAGATCCGGACGATGTTGGAGTGCTCGATCTCGGCGAGGAAGCGGCGCTCGGAGATCGCGGCCGCCATGGCGTCCTGGTCGCCGGTGTCGAGCAGGCCCTTGAGGACCACCCAGCGGTCCGAGACCGCACGGTCGACCGCGAGGTAGACCCAGCCGAGCCCGCCGTGCGCCAGACAGCCGGCGACCTCGTACTGGCCGTGCACGATGTCGCCCGCGTGGAGCTTGGGCACGAAGGAGTAGGGGTGACCGCACTTGGTGCAGAACCCCTCCGTGCGGCCGATCCGTTCGCCGCGCGACCGGCCGACCGGGGCCCCGCAGTCGGAACGCGAACAGAAACGCTTCCGCTCCGGTACCTCCGGGTTCTCCATCACCGCCGAGCGCGGGTCGGGACGCGGCACGTCCGGCACCTCGACCAGGCCCACGCCCAGCCTGCCCCGGGCGGACGCGCCCGAGGCCGAACCGGAGGAACGGACCGAGACCGAGGGGGACGTGGCGCTGCCGGACAGCGAACGCGAGAGCCGGCCCGACACCGAGCGCCGTGAGGTCGACGAGCGGGAGGAGCGGGACGAGCGCGAGGATGCCCGGGACGAGGACCTTGAACCACTGCTGCTGCCCCGGCTGTTCGCGCCGCCGACCGCGATCCCGGTGGGCGGCGAGCTCACCAGGCCACTGGGCGACACGACCGGAGCCAGGCCGCAGGTGTCGCAGTACAGCTCACCACCGCCCATGTCCTCGTAACTGCCCTCGCACGCGGGGCGCTGGCACTGCGTACTCATGGTCGGTCCCCCTGATCGCCCCGCCGCCGCAACGGCCCTGCCACCTTGCACACATCCGTGGTCATCGCCGGTCCTCCGGCCCCGGTGCCCGCCGCTGGGACAGCAGTTCGGCCGCCGCCTCCTGGTAGCGCAGCACCGCCTGTCCGGCGACCCGCAGATCGCACGGCGCGCTCCACAGCATCCGGCGCGCCGCGTCGTACCGCTCGATCAGCAGCGGGTCCTCGGCCAGCCCGTGCCGGGCGACCTTCGCCTTGTACGCGTCGAGCCTGCCGCGCAGCTCCGCCCGTACCGCCAGCGGGGCGGTGACCGCGGTCAACGACTCACGGGCCCGCAGCAGTTCCTCCTCCGCCTCCCGCTCCAGCGTCTCCAGGAGCGGGGACAGCCGGTGCCACTGGGCGTGCCTGCGGTACTCCGAGGCGGCGGCCAGCCGTTCCTGGAGCACCGTCGCCGCGCCGCTGACCGCGGGCACCTCGGAGGCTGCGATCTTCGCCAGCACCTCGCCGCGCGCCGACCGGGCCTCGGTCAGGGTGCGGTCCGCGCGGGAGAGCACGTCGCGCAGCTGGACCAGGCGCTGCTCGGCGTCCTGCCGGACCGCGAGCACCGCCTCGATCTCACGGCGTACGTCGTCCAGGGCGCGGGCCGCCCGGTCGTAGCGCGTCGTGTCGGGGCGGCCGCCGCCGGGCGCCGAACTGCCGGGCCCCGGCAGCCAGAACGCGAGGGGATCGGAGATCACCTGCGCCCGCAGCGTGGTCAGCTCCTGGGTGATCGCCGCCAGGTCGTCGCCCGCCGGGTGCTCACCGGGCCGCACCCCCACGGAGTGCGCCAGCGAGCGGGTGCGGTGCAGCTCGGCGGCGAGCAGATCTATCCGGGCGGGCAGCGCGGACCACACGGAGTCGGAGGCGACGACCATGTCCAGCGAGCGGGCGTACAGCTCGTTCATCCGGGCGACCAGCTCCTCCAGCGTGAACCGCTCGGAGAGCCTGGCCGGACCGTTGACCGCGGGATCCGGGCGGGCCGCCGCGTGCGCCACGGTGACACCCTGGCCGCGCAGCAGCTCGGTGAGGGCCAGCAGATCGTCCCGGTTGGGATAGCGGCGGCGGGCCCGCACCGAACGGGCCCGGTCGAGCGCCCCCGCGTAGGCGTCGAAATACCCCCACAGCAGCGTGATCGACTGCTCCGTGGAGGCCCAGCGTTCCCTGGTGACGCCGGTCAGCTCGGCGCCCTCCAGGAGCCGGCGGCCCGCGTGGTCCTGCAGGGCGAGCAGCGAGGTCTCGATCGCCTCGTGCTCCGCGCCGAGCCGGGCCAGCGCGCGGTCCGCCTCGTCCCGGTCCATGACCGGGCCGGGGGGCCTGGCCGCATAGCCGGGGAAGGGGCCCGCGCCCATCGATCACCTCTCCGCTCTTGCTGCCGGGACGTACCCGGCAGGATCAGTGCCACTGCCTCACCGGCCGGGGTCCGCGCCGTCGCGCGCACCCGGACGGACCGGCCGTCAGTTGCTCCGGTACTTCGGGGCCGGCGGTCCCTTTATCCCCGGCAGCCCGGCCTCCAACCAATCCTGGTACGACAGCATCCAGGCACTCTTCGCACCGCCACTGCGGTAGTCGACCAGCACCTGGTTGACCCGGGCCACCAGATCGTCCGCCCCGAGCTTCGCCGCCACACCGTAGTACTCGGTGGTGAACGGCTTGTCGCCCTTCAGCTCGACCGCCGGGTCCTGGGCCGCCTGTCCGGCCGCCAGGGCGTTGTCCGTGACCACCGCGTCGACCTCACCCATCTGCAACCGCACCAGGCAGTCCAGCTGGTTGGGGACGGTGAGCTGGTTCTCGTCCGCGGCGGTGCCGTCGTGCGGGTCCTCGAAGACCGCGCCGAACGACTGCTTCTTCAGCGCGTCGTAGGCGGTGGAGCCGTTGGCGGTGCAGACCCGCTTGCCGGCCAGGGACTTGTCGTACCCGGTGATCGACGATTCCTTCGGCGCGAGGACCTGCTGTCCGGCCTGGAAGTAGGCGGTGGAGAACGAGACCTTCCGGGCCTGCTTGCAGTTGATCGTCATCGTGCGGACGACGATGTCGACCTTGCCGTTCGCCAGGAGCTCGGCCCGCTTGTTGGTGGGAATGGCCCGGAAGATCACCGCGTCGCGGTCGTTCAGGATGTTCTCGGCGATGGCCCGCACCAGATCGATGTCGAAGCCCTCGATCTGGCGGTTCTCCGGGTTGCGGTATCCCCAGCGGAAGCTGTTCTGGTCGACCCCCGCGATCAGCTTCCCGCGCTTCTTGATCTTCTCGATGCTCGGACCGTCGGCGGACGAGGGCGGGAGGCTCGCCTCCGGGTCCGTGCAGTCGTCGGCCTTGACCTGGACGGCCTGTGCGGTGCCCCGGCCCGCGAGGCCCCCGCCGAAGGCGTCGGCGCCGCCGTGGGAGAGCGGCAGCAGGGTGAGCGAGGCCGTCACGGCGCAGGCCGCGGCCATGGCCGTCACTCCGCCCCAGCCGCGCAGCCTGACCCGGGCCGACCATGCGCCCATGCGCTTCCTGGTCATCGCTCCTCCTTTCGTCGCTCCCCCGCTCATCGGTACTCCGAGAGCCTGCGGTTGATCCCGATGATCGCCGCGGCGGCGCCCAGCACGGCCAGCACCGCCGCCCCGGCCGACAGGCCCCACAGCGCCCCGCGCCCGTCCTCGGCGGCCCGGGTGAACTGGTCCTGCTCGTGGGCGAGCGCCTTCGCCAGCGCGTCGTCCACCTGCTGGAACGACTGCCCCGTCGACTTCTCGGGCCCGACGATCTGCTTCAGGGCACCCTCGTAGTCACCGTTGTCGTCGGTGGTGCGGGCGGCCCGGTGACGTTCCTGCCACTCCGTGACGGCGGCGGAGGCGGCCTTCACCGGATCGCTTCCCCGGGCGTCGTCCGCGAGCCCCCCGGCCTTCCCCAGCTCCTCGCCGAGTGCCTTCATGCCCGTGTTGTAGTCCGTCTCGTACTTGTCGTTCTTGCCGTCCGGGGTGAGCACCGCACCACGGGCGACCAGCGTGAGGTTCTCATTGGCGCGGGCCTTCAGCGAGTCGATCCGCGCGTGGTTGAGCACATCGAGGGACTGCTGCCCGTTCACATCCGCGGCATTCAGCTGGGACCGGGCCACCGTGTGCCCCACGGCCAGCCACAGCAGGATCACGGTGGACGCGGCGGTCGCCACGAGCAGCCCGTGGTTGAAGACCCGGTTCGTCCTGCGGTAGTTGCGCCGCTGCGCCCAGACCAGCCCGGCCAGCGCCACCACGCCGAGCCCCAGCGAGAGGAAGGGCAAGGTCCGCGCCGAGTCGTTGTCCTCGCCGAGCCGGCCGGTCTCCGCCGCGTACAGCCGCTCGGCGGCCGGCAGCAGCACGTTGCTCATCTTCTGGTTGGCGTACCGGAGATAGGCGCCGCCCAGCGGCAGACCCTGCCGGTTGTTGGCGCGGGCCCGCTCGATCAGGCCCGTGTAGCGGGGGAGTTCCACGTTGAGCGTGGTGATCTCCTGCCCGGACTTCGTCGCCGCGTCCGTGTTGGCGGCGGCCTTCACCAGCAGCCGGGACGCCTCCTTGATGTCCCGCTCGTACTGGTCGTGGACATCGCGCGGCTCCTGCGCCCCCGCCAGGAAGCCGCTCGCAGCCGCGGTGTCGGCATCGGCCAGCGAGCGGTAGACGGCCGCCGCGTCGGCGCTCAGCGGCTGGCTGCGGCCCACCACGTCACCGGCGGCGGACTCGCGGTCGGCGACCTCGAACGCCGTCACGGCCCCGAACGCGACGACGAGCAGGGCCAGCACGGCCCCGATGATCTGGAGCCTGCCGGGCTCGGTGGTGGCCGCGGCCCGCACGCGGTCGGCGGTCATGGACAGCACACCGCGCTGCTGCGGAGCGGGTACGGTCGCGGGCGCGGGCGGCTGCGCCTGCTCGTGTTCCGGCGCCGTGCGTACATTCGGCGGGTATGTCACTCGACCTCCCCCTCGGTCACTGACGGTGGCCCGGCCCCCGGCCGATCGGGGGCTGGTGCCCGGCCATGAAGTATGGCCGCAGGGACCGACATCCACACCTGGAACGTCCGGATCCTGCATCGGCCCACGGATGCGATGCGATCACACACATCCGATTGCGGTCACCTGCATTCGATCAAGGCCTGCGCCGCCGATCAAGACGATCGGCGGACCAGTACCCGATGCGGGCCGATCTCCCCACTCATGAACACGTCCGGGACAACTGATCGGTTCCCGTACGCGACAAGGGGCGCCCGCAGCGCGAAGGCACCGCAGAACGCCCCTTGAGTCACGAACAACATGTCAGCCGTACTGCGCACGCAGCCTCTCGTGCACCGCGGCCGCCGCGCCCGTGTGGTCCAGGCCGAGCAGCGCGGCCCCCAGCACCGGCGGCTGGGTCACCACCCGGAGCTCCGCCTTCGGGGCCCGCACCGCGAGGAGTTCGGACATCCTCGCGTCCAACTGCGGGTGACGGGCCGCCAGTACGCTGCCGCCCAGCACCACCGGCGCCTCCTCGTACAGCAGATCGAGCCGGCCCAGCGCGACCGAGGCCATCGCGACGACCTCCTCGGCCAGCCGGTCCACCAGCGCCCCCGCCACCGGGTCCCCGGCCGCCGCGGTCGCGAAGAGCACCGGAGCCAGCTCGTGCCGGCGCTCGAAATCGACCCGGCCCAGATGCAGCGCCTCGATCAGCGCGTACATCGAGCCGAGCCCGAAGTGCCCCGGCAGCGTACGAACCAGCTCGGTCGGCTCACCGCGCCCGTCCTCGGCCCGCGCGGCGAACCACATGGCCTCCTCGGCCAGCCCCGCGCCGCCGCCCCAGTCACCGGAGATCCGGCCTATGGCGGGGAACCGCGCGGTCCGCCCGTCCGGCACCATGCCCACGCAGTTGATCCCCGCGCCGCAGACCACGGCCACACCGCGCGGCTCGTCCACCCCCGCGCGCAGAATCGCGAAGGTGTCGTTGCGCACCTCGACGGTGGCGCCCCAGCCCCGCGCGCGCAGCGCCGCGGCCAGCTGCTCCTCCTCCACCGGAAGGTCGGCGTTGGCGAGACAGGCGGACACGTGCGCGACGGGGCCGAACGGTCGGCCGGATGCGCCGGACAGCTCCAGCGCCCGGCCGACGGCCGCGCCGAGGACGTCGACGGCCGCCTCGACGCCCACCGCCGGCGGCTGGAAGCCGCCGCCCCGGGCCGTCGACAGCACCGTTCCGTCCGCGCCGATCAGCGCCACGTCGGTCTTGCTGTTCCCCGCGTCGATCGCGAGGACCGAAGCGTTCACGCCCACGCCAGGTGCTCCCGGTTGTGCGCGATCAGCTTGTCGGTGAGCGCCTCGGCGTACTCGAACTGCCCGATCAACGGGTGCGCGAGCAGCGCCTTGAACACTGCGTCTCTCCCGCCCGCCCGCCCGGTGGCCCGGCCGCCGCGCAAGGCTGCTTCCAGGGCGAGGTCCTCGTACGCCGTCACGTTGGCGATCAGACCGGCGTACAGCGGGTCCAGCTCGGGGACGGCGAGCGGCGTCGCGCCCGTGCCGTCGACCCGGGCCTGCACCTCGATCACCGCGTCGTCCGGCAGGAACGGCAGGGTGCCCCGGTTGTACGTGTTGACCACCTGCACCGCCGAACCGCCCGAGCCGAGCAGCGAGGACGCCAGGTCCACGGCCGCCTCCGAGTAGAAGGCGCCACCGCGCTTGGCGAGCAGCGCGGGCTTCTCGTCAAGCGCCGGGTCGCCGTACATGGCGAGCAGTTCCTTCTCCATCGCGGCGACCTCGGCGGCCCGGGACGGCTTGGTGCCGAGCTCCCGCACGACCGCGTCGTGCGCGTAGAAGTACCGCAGGTAGTACGAGGGGACGACGCCGAGCCGGTCGGTGATCGCCCGGGGCATGCGCAGATCGTCCGCGATCGCGTCGCCGTGCTCGGCGAGCAGCTTCGGCAGCACGTTCTCGCCGTCCGGGCCGCCGAGGCGCACCCCGAGCTCCCAGGTCAGGTGGTTGAGCCCGACATGGTCGAGGTGCACCTCGCCGGGGGTGACGTCGAGCAGCCGGGCGAACTTCCGCTGGAAGCCGATCGCCACGTTGCACAGGCCGACGGCCTTGTGGCCGGCCTGGAGCAGCGCCCGGGTGACGATGCCGACCGGGTTGGTGAAGTCGATGATCCAGGCATCGGGGTTGGTGCGGCGGACCCGCTCGGCGATGTCCAGGACGACCGGCACGGTGCGCATCGCCTTGGCGAGGCCGCCGGCGCCGGTGGTCTCCTGGCCGACGCAGCCGCACTCCAGCGGCCAGGTCTCGTCCTGGTTGCGGGCGGCCTGGCCGCCTACGCGCAGCTGGAGCAGGACCGCGTCGGCGTCGGCGACGCCCGCGTCGAGGTCGGAGGTGGTGACGATCCGCCCCGGGTGGCCCTGCTTGGCGAAGATCCGCCGGGCGAGGCCGCCGACGAGCTCCAGGCGGTCGGCCGCCGGGTCGACGAGCACCAGCTCCTCTATGGGCAGCGTGTCCCGCAACCGGGCAAAACCGTCGATCAGTTCAGGTGTGTAGGTGGACCCGCCACCAACTACTGCGAGCTTCATAGGTCAGCCCTTTACTCCGGTCAGTGTGACGCCCTCGACGAAAGCCTTCTGGGCGAAGAAGAAGACGAGGATCACGGGGGCCATGACCAGTACGGTCGCGGCCATGGTCAGGTTCCAGTCGGTGTGGTGCGCGCCCTTGAAGGACTCCAGCCCGTAACTGAGCGTCCAGGCGCCCGGGTTCTCCGAGGCGTAGATCTGCGGGCCGAAGTAGTCGTTCCAGGCGTAGAAGAACTGGAAGAGGGCGACGGCGGCGATGCCCGGCTTCGCCATCGGCACGACGACCCTGAGCAGGGTGCGCAGCTCGCCGCAGCCGTCGACCTTCGCCGCGTCGAGGTACTCGTCCGGGATGGTCAGCAGGAACTGCCGCAGCAGGAAGATGGAGAACGCGTCGCCGAACGCCATCGGGATGATCAGCGGCCAGAGCGTGCCGGACATGTCCAGCTGCTTGGCCCAGAACAGATACATCGGGATGACGACGACCTGCGGCGGCAGCATCATCATCGAGATGACCAGCATCAGCGACAGATGCCGGCCGCGGAAGCGGAACTTGGCTAGCGCGTACGCCACGGGCAGCGACGAGACGACGGTCAGGACGGTGCCGAGCCCCGCGTACAGCAGGGTGTTGCGCCACCAGGTCAAAAAGCCGTCGGTCTCGAAGACCCGCCGGTAGTTGCTCCACTCGAAGGGGTGCGGCCACAGATCGCGGGTCAGCGCCTGCTGGTCGCTCATCAGCGAGGTGAGCAGCAGGAAGACGAACGGCAGTACGAAGAAGAGCGCGGCGGCGACGCCGAGCGCGTGCACGGCGATCCAGTTCAGCAGCGACTTGCGCCGCGCGACGCGTTCGGCCGGGGTGGCCGGGCCGGTCGCGGGGCCGGCCGTCTTCACGGCGTCGAGAGTCTGCGCCACGTCACTCACCTGCCTGGATCAGTCCGCTGCGGCGCCGCATCAGTAGTGCGGTGAACGCCATGGCGAGTACGAACAGAACGAGCGCGACCACGCAGGCGGAGCCGTAGTCGAAGCGCTGGAAACCGAGGTTGTAGACGAGCTGCGGCAGCGTCAGTGTCGACTTGTCGGGATAGCCCGGTTCGAACTGCTGCCCGGAGCCGCCCATCACGCCCGAGGCGACCTTCCCGGCCACGAACGGCTGGGTGTAGTACTGCATCGTCTGGATGATCCCGGTGACCACCGCGAACAGGATGATCGGCGAGATGTTCGGCAGGGTGACGAAGCGGAACCGCTGGAACGCGGTCGCCCCGTCCAGCTCCGCCGCCTCGTACTGCTCCTTCGGTACGTCGAGCAGCGCGGCCATGAAGATCACCATCAGGTCGCCCACCCCCCAGACCGCGAGCGCGGTCAGGGCCGGCTTGGACCAGGTGGCGTCGGTGAACCAGCCGGGCGTGGGCAGCCCGATCTCGCCGAGGAACGAATTGACCGGCCCGGTACCCGGGTTGAGCAGGAAGACGAAGCCGAGGGTCGCCGCGACCGGCGGGGCCAGGTACGGCAGGTAGAACAGGGTGCGGAAGACCCCGGCGCCCGTCTTGATCTTCGTGATCAGCAGCCCGACACCGAGGCCGAACACCACCCGGCAGCTGACCAGGACCACGACCAGCCAGAGCGTGTTGCGCAGCGCCGGCCAGAACAGCGGGTAGTCGTTGAGGACGAACGACCAGTTCTTCAGCCCGCTGAACTCGGGGGCGGTGAAACCGTCGTAGGAGGTGAAGGAGAAATAGACGGTGGAGAGCAGCGGGTAGGCGAAGAAGACGCAGAACCCGATCAGCCACGGCGACATGAAGGCCGCTGTCCGAAGCGCCGACCGGCGGCGCTTCGCACGGAGTGTGTACGTGGTCATCGCTTCGCCTGTGCGATGTCCGCGTCGATCTCCTCGGCGGTCTTCTTCAGACCCGCCGCGATGTCCTTCTGCTCACCCTTCTCGATCTCGTACCCGAGGTTCTGCAGGGACACCAGGTACGCGCCGCCGTTCACCGAGGGCGGAGTGGTGGTGCTGTTCGGGTCCGCGGCGATGTCCAGGAAGGTCTTGAACCGCGGGTCGTACTTCAGCTTCGGCGACTTCAGCGCCGCCAGGGTGGAGGGCACGTTGTGAATGGCGTTGGCGAAGTTCACGACGGCGTCGGTGTCGGTCGTCATGAACTTCACCAGCTCCCAGGAAGCGTTCTGCTTCTCCGAGGTGGCGGCGATCCCGGCGATGGTGCCGGTCAGATATCCCTTGCCGTAGGTGTCGGCCTCGTCGTCGGCGACGGGCATCGGGGCGACCCCGATCTCGAAGTCGGGCTTGGCCTCCTCGGCCATCCCGAGCCGCCACTCGCCGTCCAGCTGCATCGCCACCTGGCCGGTGTGGAAGGGGTGCTTGGCGCCCCACTCGTCACCGAACGACGTCCGGTACTTCTCCAGCTTCTCGTAGCCGCCCAGGTCGTCGACCAGCTTCTTCTGGGTGGTCAGCATGGAGGCGAACGCCGGGTCCTCGGCGATGTTCGACTTGCCGTCCGCGTCGAAGTACTTCGGGTCCCAGCCACCGAGGTAGTGCTCGGTCTTCGACTCGTAACCGTGGTAGTTCGGCATGAAGCCGAGCCGCTCGTACGAATCGCCCTTGGTCTTCGTCAGCCGCTTGGCGTCGGCGGCCAGCTCCGACCAGGTCTGCGGGGGCCGCTTGATACCGGCCGCGTCGAACGCGTCCTTGTTGTAGTAGAGGCCGTACGCGTCACCGAGCAGCGGCACCGTGCAGCGCACCCCGTCGAACTGGGTGTACTCGTTCATCGCCTTGGGGAAGGTCTTGTCCGGGTCGATCCCGTCCTTCTTCAGGAAGGGGTTGAGATCGACGAACGCCTTCGACGAGCAGAACTTGCCGACATTGTTCGTGGTGAACGACGAGACGACGTCCGGCGCCTTCGAACCGCCCGCCCGCAGCGCCTGGTTGATCTTGTCGTCGGTCATGTTGCCGACGACCTTCACATGGATGTTGGGGTGCGCCTTCTCGAAGGCGTCGACCGACGCCTGGATCGCCGCGACCTCGTTCGGGGAGATCCAGCCGTGCCAGAAGTTGATGGTCGTCTCCTTGGACGGGTCATCACTGGCACCGGAGTTGCTCTGCCCCGTACAGGCCGAGGCGAGCAGGGATATGGCGGCGGTCGCGGCGAGCGCGGCGGCCGTCTTCCGACGGTTTCCGGACATGGCGGTCTCCCGGTGAAGGAATGGGGCGGGGGATACGGAGGAAGGGAACGGGAACGGGCCGAGAGGAATCGGCGTCAGCGGGATGTGTCGAAGACCTCGTCGCGGGTGGTGGCGAGGGCGCTCTCCAACGCGCCGCGCAGTACGGGGCGGTGCGTCACGTCCCCGGCGATCAGCCGGGGCCGGGAGGCCGCCAGCTGGGTGAGCTCGGACTCCACCCGGCAGCGCAGCTGCTCCCCGCCGGCCGCGATGACCTCGCCGGACAGCACGACGATCTCCGGGTCGAGCACGGCGACCATGGAGGCGAGCCCGGTCGCGAGCCCGGTGGCGAACCGGTCGAGGAGCTGGACGTACGGACCGTCCTCGCCGGCCTCCGCGGCCTCGGCGGCCCGGGTGAGCAGCCGGGCCGCGACCTCGTGGTGGGTGCCGGAGCTGCGGATCAGCTCGTCGTCGATGCCGAGCTCCCGGCCCAGCCGGGACAGCACCTGGGCGCCGGCCAGCTCCTGGAAGCCGCCCGCGTTCACCTTGGTGACCTGACGGACCAACGGGGCGCCCGGCACCGGCAGGAAACCGACCTCGCCGGCGCCCCCGGTGAAACCGCGGTGCAGCCGTCCGTTTATGACGAGGGCGGCACCGAGCCCCTCCTCGTTCCACAGCAGGACGAAGTCGTCGTGCCCCCGCGCCGCGCCCAGCCGCTGCTCGGCCACCGCGACCAGGTTCACGTCGTTCTCGTACTCCACCGGCATCGGCAGGAAGGCGGCCAGCTCTTCCAGCAGCGTGGGGGAGTGCCAGCCCGGCAGATGCGAGGCGTACCGCAGCCGCCCGGTACCGGGGTCGAAGGCGCCCGGGGTGCCGATGACGACCCGGTGCACATCGGAACGGGTGAGACCGGCGTCCTTCACCGCCCCGTCCAGCGCCTCCGCCACCTGCCGCACCACACTGTCGGCCCGCCGCCCCGGGGTGCGCAGCTCGAACTCCCCGACCGTCTCCCCGGTCACATCGGCGACGGCGGCGACGATCCGGCGCGCGTTCACATCCAGCCCCGCGACATGGGCGGCCCGCGCGTTCACCCCGTACAACTGCGCGTTGGGCCCCGGCCGCCCCGCCACCGTCCCGGTCGCGACGACCAGCCCGGCCGCCTCCAGCCGCGCCAGCAACTGCGAGGCGGTCGGCTTGGAGAGCCCGGTCAGCTTCCCGATCCTGGTCCGCGAGAGGGGGCCGTGCTCCAGCAGCAGATCGAGGGCGGCCCGGTCGTTCATGGCCCGCAGAACGCGGGGGGTACCCGGTGTGGTTCCGGCCATGAGCACTGCACCTGCCCTCTGTTAGGAAAGTTTCCTATTCGGTGAGGACCGTATGGCGCGGTAGCCGGTGCGTCAATGGTCCGCATCGCCGTGGTGGCCAAAGTGTTACTTGAGGGGGCGCGCTCCGGGTCCGTGGCGGGCATTCTGTACGAGCGGCGGCAGGGAGGGCGACCTGCTTCAGCCGGGCTTCGGGAGGGGGACCCATGCCACAACAGGCGTGAGGAGGCGGCGGATTACGCCGACGGCGACTACCACTGCGGGCCTTGACCAGAAAGCTGGTGCCTGCCGCGGTGCTGCCGTCGATGGCGGTCGGCTCGCTCTCGTTCTGTGTGCTGGCGAACGGCCGGCGTTGCGCTCGGCGAAGCCGGCCGAGGACGCGTACTGGACGTACGAGGGCGAGCCCATGACCCGCGCCGAGACCGACGCCCGGCGCGCCTGCAACCGGAAGAAGGGCTGACCCGGAGTCCGGAGCAGCGGAAGGGGCACCCACAAGATGCGTGGGTGCCCCTCAACTGCTTTCCGGTCGCCTACTTCGAGATGCTCGGCGGAGTGATCGGGGCCGTGGCCAGCGACTGGGGCGAGGTGGTCGAGGCGTAGGCCGACGGGGCGGCCATGGAGGCCGACGGGTCGGCCTTGGTGGGCTCGTCCGACTGGGCCGGGACGCCGCCGACGATGCGGATGCCCGCCTCGTCGAAGGCCCGCTTGATCCGCCAGCGCAGTTCGCGCTCCACGCCCAGCGCCTTGCCCGGCATCGTCTTCGCGCTCAGCCGGACCGTCATCGAGTCCAGGAGCACGGCGTCCAGGCCCAGGATCTCCACGGGGCCCCAAAGGCGCTCGTTCCAGGGGTCTTCCTTGGCCATGGCCGCTGCGGCCTCGGTGATCACCGTACGGACCTTGTCGAGGTCCTCGGTGGGGCGCACCATCACGTCGACGCCGGCCGTCGACCAGCCCTGGCTGAGGTTGCCGATCCGCTTCACCTCGCCGTTGCGGACGTACCAGATCTCACCGTTGTCGCCGCGCAGCTTCGTGACCCGCAGGCCGACCTCTATGACCTCGCCGGAGGCGACGCCCGCGTCGACGGTGTCGCCCACTCCGTACTGGTCCTCCAGGATCATGAAGACACCGGAGAGGAAGTCGGTGACCAGGTTGCGCGCACCGAAACCGAGCGCCACACCGGCCACACCGGCGGAGGCCAGCAGCGGGGCCAGGTTGATCTGGAAGGCGCCCAGGATCATCAGGGCGGCCGTGCCGAGGATCAGGAACGACGCGACCGAGCGGAGTACCGAACCGATCGCCTCCGAGCGCTGACGGCGGCGTTCGGCATTGACCAGCAGCCCGCCGAGCGCGGTGCCCTCCACCGCCTGGGCGCTGCGGTTCATCCGTTCTATGAGCTTGGTGAGAGCACGCCGGATCGCGATCCGCAACGCGATCGCGATCGCCGCGATGAGGATGATGCGCAGACCGGTGTTCAGCCAGGTGGACCAGTTCTCCTCCACCCAGCCCGCGGCGTCGCCGGCCTGCTTGGCGGCTTCGTCGAACGAGCTGCCGGGCTCGGGTGACGGGGCTGCGGCCAACAGGGCGGACAGGGACACGGTGGGACCTCCAGATGGGCGACGGCCGTCCGACCACACTAACGGGGCATCGTGAATCCTCCGTTGCCCCGTCAGAGCGGCGAGAAACGCCTCAACCGGGGGATACCGGGGTCGATGAGCGGCGGCGGGACGGTACCTGCGGCGGCCTTCTGTGGCCGATCGCACACCCGGCGGGCCCGTCCGCGGCAGGTGGACGGGAGAAAAATCCTCCCGGCCCGTTACCCGCACGTGGTGGCGCTCCGACCAGGCAGGAGTAGAGACTGAGATCGGATCGTCCCGGCGCGAGCCACGCGCCGCCGGCGTACAAGGAGGCATCCACCGTGCCGCATGTCCTGGTTCTCAACGCGTCGTACGAGCCGCTCGGCGTCGTACCGCTCCGCCGCGCGCTCGTCCTCGTCCTCGAAAACAAGGCCATCTGCCTGGAGGAGACCGGCGCCCTCATGCACAGTGCCACCCGGGCCGTCCCGGCCCCCAGCGTCGTCCGCCTGAAGCGGTTCGTACGGGTTCCCTACCGGGGGCCCGTACCGCTGACCCGCAGGGCGCTGTTCGCCCGGGACGGGGGGCGCTGCATGTACTGCGGCGCCGCCGCGACCAGCGTCGACCATGTGATTCCGCGCAGCCGCGGCGGACAGCACGCCTGGGACAACGTGGTGGCGGCCTGCCGCCGCTGCAACCACTTCAAGGCGGACCGGCACCTGCCGGAGCTCGGCTGGCGGCTGCACCAGCAACCCGCCCCGCCGACCGGCCTCGCCTGGCGGATCATCGGCACGGGACACCGTGACCCGCGCTGGTTGCCGTACTTGCAACCGTTCGGCGCGGACGACGCCATGGCCCGGATCGACGGCATTTCTGCCTAGGGATCCGGGCCTTCGTCGTCCCCGGGACGGGGAAGGCCCGGATCGCCGCCCCGCCGCTACTCCGTTGCGGCGACGGCGTACGCCTCCACCGACCAGAGCGAGTAGCCGAACTCGCTGCCCCGGGCATCGCCCTGGACCCTGAGGTAGCGGGCGTCCTTCGCGTCCATCCGGACCGACTCGCGCCCGCCCCTGCCGTCCCGGACGGTCGCCGCCGTGCGCCAGCTGCGGCCGTCCGAGGAGACCTGGAGCCGGTAGCGGGTGGCGTACGCGTCCTGCCAGTGCAGCACCACCCGGCCGATCCGGGCGGTCCGGGGCAGTTCCGCCTGCCACCAGGCGTTGTCCTCGACCGGGGAGGACCAGCGGGTCTCCGGATCGCCGTCGGCGGCGGCCGACGCCGGGAAGTCCGGGGTCTCGTCGCCGGACGAGGACGCGGTGGCGGTACGCAGCAGATCGGGGCCCGCGGTGCGCGGGAACGCCCTTACGGTGAGCGTGCTGCGCTCGTCGCCGAAGCTGAAGGGCACCTCGTACTCCCCGGCCGGAGTGCCCGCCGGGACCGTGATCTCGACGGGGACTTCGGTACGGGAACCGCGCGCCACCCTCGTCTGCTTCGGGATGTCCACCTTGATGCCCCTGGGCGCCTTCGCGGTGAGCGCGCCCCGCACCTCGGCAGGGCGCCGGGCGGCCAGGCGCGCCTCGACCCGCTGCGGCCCGCCGCCGATCTCGGCGTCCGTCTCACCGCGCGCCAGATCGAGCCGGGCCGCGGGCTCGTCGCCGAACCAGGGCACGAGCGCGCGCACCCGGGGAGCAGGCAGCGGGGCGCTTCCCGGGGCGCCGGCTCCCGGGGCCATCGGCGCCACCGTGCGGGAGATGATCGGGGGCATCGCCGGGCCGCCCGTGGGCCAGCTGATCCGTATCGCGTCGGCCCGCAGCCCCTTGCCCGCCGTCTGGGTCCAGCCGCTCTCCGACAACGCGCCCAGGCGGCGCCAGCCCTCGCCGGGCACATGGGCCTCCAGCGCCGCGCCGGCCAACGTGCCGCCGCCGGGCAGGGTCATCGCCGTCACGGCCTCCACCGGGCGAGCCCGGTCCAGCCGGACCGTGTAGCTGCCCGGAGCCTTCGTGACCGTACCGGCGTCGCGGTCCGCGCCCGTCCAGGCGTCAGCCTCCCGGCGCACCCGGTCCAGGAACGGGCCCAGCACCCCCTTGCCGACCGTCGCGCCGTCCGCCTTCGCGGCCTTGCGCAGCGGCTCCAGGGCCAGCGAGGCCTTCCAGGCGGCGGCTCCGTCGCCACGCGACTGGGCCTGGAGCAGATCCACCGCCAGCTCACCCGCCCGGCCGTACCGGGACAACTGCTCCGTCCACGGCCGCACTTCGCCGTCCAGGCGCCCGTCCGCCAGGCCCTTCAGCCGCTGCGGCGCCTCCCGCATCACGGTGAACGCCTCCCGCAGCCCGCGCGCCGCGTCGTCCCGCGCGGTGGTGTCGTGTGCCGCACGGGTCTTCCAGAACGTGGCCAGCAGCGGCCGCAGATACGCGGACTCGTCACCGCCCAGCACCGACGCCGCGCTGTTCCCGGCCAGCGCGCGCAGCGCCTCCCTGGTACGCGCGTCACCGCCCGCCAGGTCGTCGATCGCCGCCTGCCAGGACTCCTGCGGTTGGTAACCCTTCGGGTTCCAGGCGAAGTCGGCGGCGGTGAACAGCGGAATGCGGGACGCGGACGGCTGCTCCATCGCGTTGGCGAGCAGTGCCGCGGAACCCGTGGCCACCGCCGGGTCCCGGCCGGTGTACGGGCCGAGGAATATCCGGTCCTGGGCGTAGTCGTTGACCGGGTAGTTGTCCATCGTGACCAGCGGGTGCCCGAACGCGGCGCGGGCGCCGGCCAGTTCCCCGCCGGTGATGGTCTTCGGCACGACCCCGACACCGGTCCAGGCGATCTGGACCCGGTCGTCCAGCTCCGCGGCGAGCGCCTCGCGGTAGTCGGTGGACCCGTTCTGGTAGAACTCCGTCGGCATCACCGACAGCGGCTGCGAACCCGGATACCGCTCCGCGAGGTGCCGCGCCACCTCGCCGGCCACCCGCGCCTGCGCCCTGGCCGCCGCCTGCGGGCCGCTGCCGAAGGTGTCTGCGTCGCTGTCGCAGTGCCATTCGCTGTAGCTGACGTCCTGGAACTGGAGCTGGAAGACCCGCACGCCCAGCGCCCACATCGCGTCCAGCTTCTTCGTCAGCGCCTTCACGTCGCCGGCCGACGACATGCACATGGCCTGGCCGGGGGCGACGGCCCAGCCGAGCGTCACGTGCTCGGCGCGGGCCCGCTCGGCCAGCGCCCGGAAGTCGGCACGCCGGTCGGCCGGGTAGGGGTCGCGCCAACGGGCCTGGCGGTAAGGGTCGTCGCCCGCCGCGTACAGGTACCTGTTCTGCTTCGTGCGCCCCATGAAGCCGATCTGGGCCAGCCGCTCCTCGCGGGTCCACGGCTGCCCGTAGAACCCCTCGGTCATCCCGCGCACGGCGGTGCCCGGCCAGTCCCTGACGGTGACCCCGGCGACGTTTCCGTCCCGGATCAGCTGACGCAGGGTCTGCACGCCGTGGAAGAGGCCGTCCTCGCCGACACCGTCCACCGCGACGGTGTCCCGGCCCGCGACCCGGCCGACCGCGATCCGGTAGCCCCCGGAGGGCAGGTCGCCGCGCTCGGAGGCGTGCAGCGTGCGCAGCGCGTCGCGGGCGCCGTCGCCGCCGAGCCTGATGACCGGGCCGCGGCCGGGCATGGCCCCGTGGACGGTCCGCACGCCCGCGTCCCGCAGGATGCGCCGGAGCGCGTCGACCGCGTACGGATCGGCGTGCGCGTCGGTGACGAGGGTGACCTCGGCCGAGAGCGGTACGGACGTTCCGGCGGCCTCGATGGACTGCGGCCGGGGCCATACGGCGGGCAGCCCGCCGTCGTCCGCGCGGTCGGGGGTGGTGACGGCGGGGGAGCCGGGGGCCGAAGGGGCCGCGACGGCGGCCGGTGTTCCCGTGGAGAGCAGTCCGCCGAGCACCGCGACCGCGATGGCCGCCGCCTGCTTGCCGCGCCTGAGCCGCATCCCCGTCTCCCTCGTTCCCGCCGCTGGTCCCCGGCGCTTCCCGTTCCGCCGCTGGTCTCCGGCGTTCCGGCTGGTGGGCTCCGAGCCCACCACCCGCGCGCGAGGGTGTCAATGCGCGTGGGTGGTGTGCCGGAAATGCCCGATTTAGTGGGCCGGGCGAGTGGCGGCGGGGCGCGGCGGCGGACGCCAAAGATGACGCCGAATGGCCGAAAAAGGCGGACAACTTGCGGAGAACCGGCCTGCTGGGAACGGAATGTGACCCAGGGCACGTTGGACTCGTTGTGATGACGCCTACGTCTGTGGTCGAGTCCGCCGGGTAGGTCTGCTGTGTCCTGTCACCCCACGGCCAGGAGGCCACCATGCCCGCCGCCGCACAGCTTCTGCTCTCCGCCCTCTCCGGACAGGTGCCGGACGCCACCGCCCCGCCGGGCGGTGCGGCCCCCGTGCCCGGCCCGCTCCCGGTCCCCGTGCCCCGCACCGGCCCGCTGACGAGCGAGCCGCCGCTCGCCGATGCGATACCTCTCACCAGCGAGCCGCCGCTCGCCGACGCCACACCTCTGACCAGCGAACCCCCGCTCGCCGTAAACGCCCCGCTGACCAGCGAGCCGGCCGCGTCCGGCGGCGCGTGGGGCATGGAGTTCCCAGGAGTCTGAATGGGCTTGTCCCGGCTCGCCGCACTGCACGGCGTCGCCACCTCCTACTCCCCGTCCCCCGATGTGACGGTGTCCGTCCCCGACGACACGGTCGTCGCCGTGCTCGCCGCGCTCGGCGTGGACGCCGCCACGCCCGAGGCGGTACGGCGGTCGCTCGCCGCCGCCGAGTCCGCGGCCCGTTCCCGGCTGCTCCCGCCGACCCTGGTGGTGTGGGCCGGTGAGCCGCTGCCCGCGGCCCTGACCGCCCTGCCGCCCGGCACCACGCTGGACATCGCCCTCGAAGACCCCGGTGCGGACCCGCCGCCGCGGATGCGCGTCCAGGCCGACCGACCGGATCCGGCCGTTTCGGCACGGGGCGCCGCCGACGGGCGTACGGGCCCGGTGGACGAAGGGGACGAAGGGGGTGCGGGGGGCGGGGATGCCGGTACGGGGGCGCCCGCGGTCCCCGCCTGGTGGACCGAGCCGCCGCTCGGGGTGCACCGGCTGGCCGTACGGGCGCCCGGCGGCCGGAGCGGAGCCGGCACGCTCGTCGTCGCCCCGCCCCGGGCGCCCCGGCCGTCCGCCCGCGCCCACGGCTTCCTCGTCCAGCTCTACTCCCTGCTCTCCGCCCGTTCCTGGGGCATGGGCGACCTCGGGGATCTCGCCGACCTCGCCGCCTGGTCCGGCCGGACCCTCGGCGCCGGATTCGTCCAGATCAACCCGCTGCACGCCGCCGTGCCCGGCAGCCCCACCGACCCGTCCCCCTACCGCCCCTCGTCGCGGCGCTTCCCCGACCCCGTGCATCTGCGCGTCGAGTCCGTCCCCGAGTACGGGCACGTGACGGACCGGGCCACCCTCGACGACCTGCGCCAGGACGCCGCGGCGCTCAGCGACACCGTCCTGAACAAGGGCGCCCTGATCGACCGTGACGCCGTCTGGGAGCTCAAGCGCCAGGCGCTCGAACTCGTACGGAAGGTGCCCCTCGCCCCCGGCCGCCGCGCCGCGTACTGCGACTTCCTGGCCGGGCAGGGACAGGCCCTGGAGGACCACGCCCTGTGGTGCGCGCTCGCCGAGGTGCACGGCTCCGACTGGCACGCCTGGCCCGCCGGGCTGCGTGACCCCCGCTCCGAGGAGACCGCCCGCGCCCGCGCCGGGCTGCTGGACCGGGTCGACTTCCACTGCCGGCTCGCCTGGCTGACCGACGGTCAGCTCGCCGAAGCCCAGCGCGCCGCCCTCGACGCGGGCATGGCCGTCGGCGTCGTCCACGACCTCGCCGTCGGCGTGCACCCCGGCGGCGCCGACGCCTGGGCCCAGCAGGACGCCTTCGCGCACGGCATGGCCGTCGGCGCGCCGCCCGACGCCTTCAACGCCCGGGGCCAGGACTGGGGCCTGCCGCCCTGGCGCCCGGACGTCCTCGCCGCGTCCGGCTACGCCCCTTACCGCGGACTGCTGCGCGGACTCCTCGCCCACGCGGGCGCCCTGCGCATCGACCACGTCATGGGCCTGTTCCGGCTCTGGTGGGTGCCCGAGGGGCGCCCGCCCACCGAGGGCACCTATGTCACCCACGACGCCGAGGCGATGCTCGCCGTCCTCGTCCTGGAGGCGCACCGGGCCGGCGCGGTCGTCATGGGGGAGGACCTCGGCACCGTGGAACCGGGGGTCCGCGAGGCGCTGGTCCGGCGCGGGATCCTCGGCACCTCCGTCCTCTGGTTCGAGCGGGACTGGGCGGGCACCGGCCGCCCGCTGGCCCCCGAGCAGTGGCGCGAGGACTGCCTGGCGACGGTCACCACCCACGACCTGCCGTCCACCGCGGCCCGGCTGACCGGCGACCATGTGACGCTGCGCCACCGCCTCGGCCTGCTCACCCGCCCCCTGGACCAGGAGCTGACGGCGGACGCGGCGGACACCGCCGAGTGGCTCGGGTACCTCTCCAGGCTCGGCCTGCTCCCCGAGGGCGAGGGCGACGAGGAGGGCTGCGTACGCGCCGTGCACCGCTTCCTGCTGCGCACCCCCGCCCGGATGACCGGCGTCTGGCTGCCCGACGCGCTCGGTGACCGCCGCCCGCAGAACCTCCCCGGCACCTGGGACCAGTACCCCAACTGGCGCCTGCCCGTCGCCGACGCGGAGGGCCACCCGGTCACCCTGGAGGAACTGGCCGCCGCGCCCCGTCTGCACCGGCTGATGGAGGTCTTCGAACCGTGCGCCAACCGCCCGGATCCCACCCGGTGACCCCGCCAGGACCTTGCGCCGACTCTGCCCGGAGCCCAGCCCCGAGCCCCGCCCCCGACCCCGTACGGCACCCCCGGGCGCGCGCCCCTCGCGGGCGTTCGCTACGTTTGCACCGTGGACAAGAAGAACGCTATGCGCGCCGGCGCCGTCGCGGCCGGAACGACGCTGATGATGCTGCTCATGTCGTCCCCCGCGCTCGCGCTCACCCGCGACGACGGTGACGACCCGGGGCCCGGCCTGAGCGCGATGGAGACCATCGGCCTCTACGTCGTGGCACCCATCGTCCTGTTCCTGGTCATCACGGGCCTGGTCATGGTCCTGGACAAGTCCAAGAAGCAGGCCTGACACTCCACGCCCGTCCCGAGTGCGCCGCAGGTACTCCACGAGTACCGAGCGGCGCACACGCATGTCCGCGGCGAGTGCCGGGCGACGCACACGCCTGCCCGCGGCCGGGCACCCCGTCCCGAGCCGGGCACCCGGTCCGCGGCGCCCGGTAGGTTGCGGCCATGATCGAGTGGGACGTCAAGAAGCTCCGCATCCTGCGCACCCTGCGCGACCGGGGCACGGTCACCGCCACCGCGCAGGCCCTGCTGATGACCCCCTCCGGCGTCTCGCAGCAGCTCTCCGCCCTGTCCAGGCAGCTCGGCGTGCCGCTCCTGGAGGCGCAGGGCCGGCGGGTCCGGCTCACCGATGCCGCGCACCTCGTACTGCGCCACGCCGAGGCCGTCTTCGCCCAACTGGAGCGCGCCGACGCCGAACTGACCGGCTATCTGCGCGGCGAGGCCGGCGAGGTGCGGATCGCGGCGTTCTCCACCGCCGTGTCCGCCCTCGTCGTACCGGCCGTCCAACGGCTGCGCGCCGAGGACCGGCCGGGCCCCGACGTGCGGGTGCGGGAGGCGGAGGCCGGGCAGGCGTACGAGCTCCTGGCCGCCGGTGACGTCGACCTCGCCCTGTCCCTCGCCGCGCACGCCCCGACGGCCCGCGATCCCCGGTTCGCAGTGCTGCCGCTGCTCGCGGACCCCCTGGACGTGGCGCTGCCCGCGGACCACCCGCTCGCCGCCGCGCCCGCCCTCCGGCTGGCGGACCTCTCCGGCGAGCCGTGGATCTTCGGCGGCTCGGGGCCCTGGTCGCAGATCACGACGGCCGCCTGCGAGGCCGCCGGATTCGTACCCGAGCAGGCGCACAGCGCCTCCGGCTGGACGGCGATCCTGGCCATGGTCGAGGCGGGCATGGGAGTGGCGCTGGTCCCGCGCATGGCGTCGGCGGAACGCCGCAGCCGGGGCGGCGTGGTGATGCGCGCACTCGACGCCGACCAGCCGCGCCGCCATGTGGTGGCGGCGGTCCGGCAGGGCGCCGAGCGGGGCCCCGCGGTGGCCAGGGTCCTCGTCGCGCTCACCGCGACAGCCGATTCGTTCACTTCAACTGAATGAACAGTGCAAAAACTTTCGCTGGACCTGATGGGTCGTCCGCCGCGACAGTGGACGCATGACCTTCGATCAGAATGAGAACCACCACGAGGACCCCCACGCCAACGACGCGGCCCCGTACGGCGGTGGTGACCCGTACGCCGACTACCGGACCACCGACCTCCCCTTCACCGAACTCGTCGACCTCGCCGACCGCCGTCTCGGCGCGGGCGTGATCGCCGCCAACGACGAGTTCTTCGCCCAGCGCGAGAACCTGCTGCTCCGGGAGCGCGCGGTCTTCGACCCCGAGCACTTCGGCCACAAGGGCAAGATCATGGACGGCTGGGAGACCCGCCGCCGACGTGGCGCGGACGCCGACAACCCCTTCCCGGCCCCCGGCGAGCACGACTGGGCCCTGATCCGCCTCGGCGCGCCCGGCATCATCCGCGGCATCGTCGTCGACACGGCCCACTTCCGCGGCAACTACCCGCAGCGCGTATCGATCCAGGCCACCGCGGTCGAGGGCACGCCCAGCCCCGAGGACCTCCTCGCCGACGACGTGAAGTGGGAGGAGATCGTCCCGCCGACCCCCGTGCTCGGCCACGCAGCCAACGGCTTCGAGATCACCGGCGGCCGCCGCTACACCCACATCCGCCTGTGCCAGCACCCCGACGGGGGCATCGCCCGCCTCCGCGTCCACGGCGAGGTCCTCCCCGACCCGTCCTGGCTCGCCACGCTCGGCACGTTCGACCTGATCTCGGTCCTGAACGGCGGCAGCTACGAGGACGCCTCCGACCGCTTCTACTCCTCGCCGACCCAGATCATCCTGCCGGGCACCTCCCGCAAGATGGACGATGGCTGGGAGAACCGCCGCCGCCGGGTCCGCGACACGAACGACTGGGTCCGCTTCCGCCTCCCCGCCCAGGGCGCGGTCCGCGCGGTCGAGATCGACACGGCCTACCTCAAGGGCAACTCGGCCGGCTGGATCGCCCTCCAGGGCCGCAACGGCGAGACCGGCGAGTGGTTCGAGATCATCCCCCGCACCCGGCTCCAGCCCGACGCCCTGCACCGCTTCCCGCTCCGCGCCCAGGCGATCGTCACCCACGTCCGCCTCGACGCCTTCCCGGACGGCGGCGTCGCCCGCATGCGCCTGCACGGCAGCCTGACGGAGTCCGGCACGGCCGAACTGGCCCGCCGCTACGAGGAGTCCGGCGCGTAAGGCCTGTCCGGCGGGTCAGGGCCTCGGCCAGGTCCTGACCGGCACCCGGACCCCCGGTACCTCCCTGCTCCCGCCCGTCGGACGGCTGCGCGACCGCGCCCGTCCGACGGGCGGTTTCCACGTCACCCGGCCCGGAGCACGTCGAACACGAAGAAGGGGCGCCCCCCGCCGTGGCGGTACCAGCGGGAGGCGCCCCTCACTGCTCGGCCGTCCGGCGCGTTACGCCGCCGCCGCCGCGTCCGCGGCGCGGGCCTTCAGGGCGCGCTCGACGCCCGAACGGGACTCCGACATCAGCCGGCGCAGGGCCGCGCTCGGGTCCGCCGAGGAGAGCCAGGCGTCCGTGGCGTCCAGGGTGTCCTGCGAGACCTGGAGGGCCGGGTAGAGGCCGACCGCGACCTGCTGGGCCATCTCGTGGCTGCGCGAGTCCCAGACGTCCTTGACCGAGGCGAAGAACTTCTCCGTGTACGGGGCCAGCAGTTCGCGCTGGTCGGTCTGGACGAAGCCGGCGATGACCGCCTCCTGGAGGGAGTTCGGCAGCTTGTCGGACTCGACGACCGAGGCCCACGCCTCCGCCTTCGCCTCCTCGGTGGGACGCGCCGCGCGGGCGGTCGCCGCGTGGCGCTCGCCCGCCGCCGTCTTGTCCCGCTCGTACTCGGCGGCGATCTCGTCCTCATCGAGGAGACCGGTCGCGGCGAGCCGCTCGACGAACGCCCAGCGCAGCTCGGTGTCGACGGCCAGGCCCTCGATCACCTCCCTGCCGTCGAGCAGCGACTGGAGCAGGTCCGTCTGCTGCGGGGTGCGGGCCGTCGCCGCGAAGGCGCGCGCCCAGGCCAGCTGGTGGTCGCTGCCCGGCTCCGCCGCGCGCAGGTGCGCGAGGGTGGCCTCGGTCCACTGCGTCAGCCCGGCCTCGCGCCACTCCGGCGCCGCGTACAGGTCCAGCGCCAGCTTCACCTGGCGGTGCAGCGACTGGACGACGCCGATGTCCGACTCCTTGCCGATGCCGGAGAGCACCAGGGCCAGGTAGTCGCGGGTCGCCAGCTCGCCGTCGCGGGTCATGTCCCAGGCGGAGGCCCAGCACAGGGCGCGGGGGAGCGACTCGGTGAAGTCGCCGAGGTGCTCGGTGACGACGCGCAGCGACTCCTCGTCGAGCCGGACCTTCGCGTACGAGAGGTCGTCGTCGTTGAGCAGGATCACGGCGGGGCGGGCGGTACCGGCCGGGAACGGCACGGTCGTGCGCGCGCCGTCGACGTCCAGCTCGATCCGGTTCGTGCGGACCAGCTTGCCGGAGCCGTCGAGTTCGTAGCAGCCGATGGCGATGCGGTGCGGCCGCAGCGTCGGCTCGCCCTTCGCGCCGGCGGGCAGGGCCGGGGCCTCCTGGAGCACGGTGAACGAGGTGACGTGGCCGTTCTCGTCCGTGGTGAGCTCGGGGCGCAGGACGTTGATGCCAGCCGTCTCCAGCCATGCCTTCGACCAGGTCTTCAGGTCGCGGCCGGAGGTCTCCTCCAGGGCGCCCAGCAGGTCGGGGAGCCGGGTGTTGCCGAACGCGTGCGCCTTGAAGTACGCCTGGACGCCCTTGAAGAACTCGTCCATGCCGACGTACGCCACCAGCTGCTTCAGGACCGAGGCGCCCTTGGCGTAGGTGATCCCGTCGAAGTTGACCAGCACGTCGTCCAGGTCACGGATGTCCGCCATGATCGGGTGCGTGGAGGGCAGCTGGTCCTGGCGGTAGGCCCAGGTCTTCTCGGAGTTGGCGAACGTGGTCCAGGAGTTCGGCCACTTCGAGCCCTCGGCGTACGCCTGGCAGGCGACCGAGGTGTACGTGGCGAACGACTCGTTCAGCCACAGGTCGTTCCACCACTCCATGGTGACGAGGTCGCCGAACCACATGTGCGCCAGCTCGTGCAGGATGGTCTCCGCACGCCGCTCGTACGCCGCGTCCGTCACCTTCGACCGGAACACGTACTGGTCGCGGATGGTGACCGCGCCCGCGTTCTCCATCGCACCGGCGTTGAACTCCGGGACGAACAGCTGGTCGTACTTGGCGAACGGGTAGTCGTAGTCGAACTTCTCCTGGAACCAGTCGAAGCCCTGCCGCGTGACGTCGAAGATCTCGTCCGCGTCGAGGAACTCGGCCAGCGACGGACGGCAGTAGATGCCGAGCGGGACGGACCGGCCGTCCTTCTCGTAGCTGCTGTGCACCGAGTGGTACGGGCCGGCGATCAGCGCCGTGATGTACGACGAGATGCGCGGCGTCGGCTCGAAGGACCAGACGTCGTCCTTCGGCTCGGGCGTCGGCGAGTTCGAGATGACCGTCCAGCCCTGCGGCGCCTTCACGGTGAACCGGAACGTCGCCTTCAGGTCCGGCTGCTCGAAGCTCGCGAAGACGCGGCGGGCGTCCGGCACCTCGAACTGGGTGTACAGGTAAGCCTGCTGGTCGACCGGGTCGACGAAGCGGTGCAGGCCCTCGCCCGTGTTGGTGTACGCGCAGTCGGCGACGACCTTCAGCTCGTTGGAGCCCGCGACCAGGTGCGGCAGCGCGATGCGCGAGTCGCGGAACACGGCCGCGACGTCCAGCGACTTGCCGTTCAGCTCGACCTCGTGCACGGCCGGGGCGACCAGGTCGATGAAGGTCTCCGCACCGGCTTCGGCGGAGTCGAAGCGCACGGTGGTCACGGACCGGTAGGTGCCGCCCTCCTGCGCTCCGGAGAGGTCGAGATCGATCTCGTACGCGTCCACGGTCAGCAGGCGCGCCCGCTCCTGTGCCTCTTCGCGGGTCAGATTCGTGCCAGGCACGCGGTCATCTCCTTGGTGTGTGACGTTTCCGGTCATCCTTCCACGTCGTGCGCCGGAACGGAGTAGCTACGCGAATGCCACTGCGGTAGCATCGATGGTATGAAGATCAGCGTGAGCCTGCCGCAGGAGGACGTCGCCTTCCTCGACGAGTACGCCACGAAGACCGAGGCGGACTCCCGGTCCGCGGTGATCCACGCCGCGATCGAGCTGCTGCGCGCCTCGAATCTGGAGGCCGACTACGAGGCGGCGTTCGCGGAATGGGGCGCGAGCGAGGACGCCGCGTTCTGGGACAAGTTCTCGGGTGACGGGCTGACCGATGAGGCGCGGTGACATCTACCTGGTCGACTACGAGCCGGTGCGCGGCAGCGAGGCCAACAAGGCCCGTCCGTCGGTGGTCATCTCGAACGACGGCGCCAACGCGGTGGTGACGCGCACGGGGCGCGGTGTGATCACCGTGGTGCCGCTGACGTCGAACACCTTCCGGGTCTATCCCTTCCAGGTGCTGCTCCAGGCGGCGGAGTGCGGTCTGCCACTGGACTCCAAGGCGCAGTGCGAGCAGGTGCGCGCGATGGCTCACGAGCGGTTCCTCCGACGCGTCGGCACCGTCCCCCGCCGGCGCATGGCCGAGATCGACGCCGCCCTGCGACGCCACCTCGCCCTCTGAGCGCACCCGGACGAAGCACACCCGGACGAACGCATGCGAAAGGGCGGCCACCGCACCCGGTGGCCGCCCTTTCGTACGTGTCCGTCCGGCGTCAGCCGTTCAGCTCCGCCGCGACCAGCTCCGCGATCTGCACCGCGTTCAGCGCCGCGCCCTTGCGCAGGTTGTCGCTGGAGACGAAGAGCGCGAGACCGTTCTCCACGGTCTCGTCGACCCGGATCCGGCCGACGAACGAGGCGTCCTGGCCGGCCGCCTGGAGCGGGGTGGGGATCTCGGAGATCTCGACGCCCGGCGCGTCCTTGAGCAGCTCGTACGCCCGCTCCACGCTGATCGGGCGGGCAAAACGGGCGTTGACCTGGAGCGAGTGACCGGAGAAGACCGGGACCCGGACGCAGGTGCCGGACACCTTCAGCTCCGGGATCTCCAGGATCTTGCGGGACTCGTTGCGGAGCTTCTGCTCCTCGTCGGTCTCGAACGAGCCGTCGTCCACGATCGAACCGGCCAGCGGCAGCACGTTGAAGGCGATCGGGCGCTTGTAGACGTCCGGCTCGGGGAACTCGACGGCCTCGCCGTCGTGAGTGAGCTTGTCGGCCTCGGCGACGACCTTGGACGCCTGGCCGTGCAGCTCGGCGACACCGGCCAGACCGGAGCCGGACACCGCCTGGTAGGTGGCGACGGTCAGCGTCCGGAGACCGGCCTCGTCGTGCAGCGGGCGCAGCACGGGCATGGCGGCCATCGTGGTGCAGTTCGGATTGGCGATGATGCCCTTGGGCCGGTCGGCGATCGCGTGCGGGTTGACCTCGGAGACGACCAGCGGGACCTCGGGGTCCTTGCGCCAGGCGGAGGAGTTGTCGATCACGACGGCACCCTGCGAGGCGACCTTCTCGGCGAGCGCCTTCGAGGTCGCGCCACCGGCCGAGAACAGCACGATGTCCAGCCCGGTGTAGTCGGCCGTCGAGGCGTCCTCGACGGTGATCTCCCGGCCCTGCCACTCGATCGTCGAGCCCGCGGAGCGCGCGGAGGCGAACAGCCGCAGTTCGTCGGCCGGGAACTTGCGCTCGGCCAGGATCCTGCGCATGACTGTGCCGACCTGACCGGTGGCGCCGACGATTCCGACCTTCACAGGGACTCCTTCGAACGTACGAACTGGCACGGTTGCCGCTCCATGATGCGTATGTCCACGGCTTCCTTGTCCAATCCATTGTCCGGGGTACGGACAGCCCCCGCCCGGCCGGGCACATGGCAGTGGGGCGGGAGCCCCTTCGGGCGCCCGCCCCACTGCCGTACATGTCGTACGGATCACACGGTGACCGTTACGGCGTGACCTTCTCGATCACGACGCTGCCGGTGCCCGCGGCGGTGCCGCGGCTGTTCACCAGGTGGACCTCGCCGAAGAACTGCCGGCCCTCGGGGGCCGCCCCGGCGACCGAGACCTCGGCACCGATCTGCGCCGAGGCGCCGTTGGCCAGGTTCACGGCCTTCGACTCGTCGACCTTGATCGTGCCGAGCGACGGTGCGTAGTACACGTCGCGGTAGTCGTACGTGGTGGTGCCGGCCGGGACGTCGTAGCCGTCGATCAGGACGGTGTACGTACCGGCGGCCGGCTTCGCCAGGCTGACGGCCTCCTCGGAGCCCGCGGTGGTCGACGTGCCGACCTCCTTGTCGCCCAGGTAGACGTACAGGTCCAGGTCGGCGTTGGCGTCCGCCGTGCCGCCGATGGCGACGTCCAGCTTCTCGACGCCCTCACCGATGGTGACCGTGTACTCCTGCTGGTCGCCCGTCCTGATCGACGGCTTGTCGACCTTGGCCGAGCCCAGCGAGCCGCCCTTGAGCTTGCCCTCCAGGTCGCCCGCGTTGTTGGTGACCTTCCAGTCCACCGCGGCGGGCGTGCCGATCTTCGCCTCGGCGATGGTCTGCACCGCCGGGTCGAAGGTGGCGCCGAGCAGCGAGACGTCCAGCTTGTACGGGTTGTCCAGCAGCGGCGACGTACGCCGTGCCTCGACCTCGATCTCCCAGACGCCCGGCTGCGGGTCCTTGTACGAGCGCACGTCCGGACGGCAGGTGTTGGCCGGGCTCTCGTAGTTCGGGTAGCAGAAGATCGTGGAGCTGTCCTCCATCTGCACCCCGTACGGGTGGAGGGAGATGAAGCGGGTCTGGCTGCCCGAGCGCAGCGCGCTCATCGCGACCTCAAGGGTCTTGGCGCCCTCCGGCACGGTCAGGAAGTACGACGTGGTGCCGTTGCGCTGCACCGAGCCGGACGCCTTGAACGCGTAGCCGGGCTTCACGAGCTCCGTGGAGACGACCACCGTGGTGAGGATCTGCTGGTCCACACCGACGGTCCTGCTGTCGTCCACCTTCAGGATCGCGCTGTGCACGCCCGCGCTGCCTGGCTTCGCCTGGACCTTGACGGTCACCGGCTTGCCCAGCGGCAGCGAGACGGTGCTCGAACCGGTCAGCTTGAAGGTGCCGTCGTTGTTCTTCCACGACAGCTTGTGCTTGACGGCCTTGTCCGGACCCGTGGTGCGGGTGATCGTGACGTCGTACGACTTCTTCTGGCCGGCCTTCAGGCCGCCCTCGCGGTCGTACAGGCCGGTGCCGAAGCCGGGGGTCTCCAGCGCGAAGTCGATCGAGGTGTCGACCGGCGCCTTCACCGAGTACTCGTGCGCCGGGGCGCCCTGCTTCTCGATCTGCTTCCAGGCGCCGACGATGTCGATCAGACCGGAGCCCTGGGCGTGCGCGGGCACGTCCTTGATGTGGGTGGCGGTGCTGGTCAGCGCGGTGCGCAGGTCGGCCGGGGGCAGCTCGATGTGCTTCTGCTTCGCGGCGGACAGCAGCAGCGCGGTCGCGCCCGCGGCCTGCGGCGAGGCCATCGAGGTGCCCTGGAGCATGGAGTAGCCCGCGGGGAGCGAGTAGCCCGACTCCTTGACCGGGCCGCCGGGCAGCCAGGTCTGGGTGGTGTTGATGGCCGCACCCGGGGCGGTCAGGATCGGCGCGAAGCCGCCGTCCTCACGCGGACCGCGCGAGGAGAAGGGCAGCATGTCGTACTTCTTGGTGACGTTGGAGCCGTAGTTGGCGGCCCAGGTCTCCTTGGAGATCGACGCACCGACGGAGATCACGTGGTCGGCGAGGCCGGGGTCACCGATGGTGTTGACGCCCGGACCGTCGTTGCCGGCCGAGATGACCAGCTGGACGCCGTACATGTCGACGAGCCGCTTGTAGAGCGCGGCGCGGGCGTTGTTGCCGTCGTTGAGCGGCGGCAGGCCACCGATCGACATGTTGACGACGTCGACACCGCGGTTCACGACGAGGTCCGTCATGCCCTCGACGAGCGCGATGTTGGTGCAGCCGCCCGACCAGGTGCAGGCACGCGAGGAGACGATCTTCGCGCCCGGCGCGGCACCGTTCATCTTGCCGCCGAACAGGCCGTTCGCGGCGGTGATGCCCGCGACGTGGGTGCCGTGCTCGCTCTCGATGACACCGATGTTGACGAAGTCGGAGGTGTCACCGGCGGCGTTGTAGACGACGTTCTTGCGGGTCTCGACGACGAACGGGATGCGCTCGGCGACGTCGGTCCGCGGGTCGTCCTTGCCGAAGTAGGAGACCTGGTGCTTCTCCTTGTACGGCTTGAGAACGGCGTCGTCGGAGAAGTCCGCGTTGCTGTTCAGGTCGACCCGGGTGGTGCCGGTGACCGGGTCGTAGAGCACGGCCCAGACATCGGTGGTGTCACCGTCGCGGTTCAGGTCGCCCGCCATGTCGCCGCCCTTGGTGGCGGACTCGGCGAACAGCCTGATCCGGTAGTCACCCGCGGGCGCGTTGTAGGTGCGGCCCTCGTACGTGAACGTCGGGCCGGACACGGCGTCCGTCATCCGCAGCCAGGTGCCGTCGCCGTCGCTGACCGGGTCGGTCGCGGTCACCCAGTCGACGATCTTGCGGGCACCGGTGGTGGTCTTCTGCAGCGCCGGGTGGCCGAGGTCGACACCCGAGTCGATGATGCCGATGGTCACCCCGCGGCCGTCGGCCTTCGGGTGCTGCTGGACGAAGTCGACCGCGCCCGTCTCGAAGGACGGGTTGTACGGGTTCTTCGCCGGGGTCTTCTTGCCGGGCGCCGGGTACGAGCCGGTGGACTTGACCTTCACCCCGGCGCCGGCGGCACGGTCGCCCGCGGGCGTCGGGTCGTCCAGCTTGATCTCCTGCTTGAGATCGATGCCCTGGACGGACGACAGCTTGGACGCCGCCCTGATGGTCGCGTCGGCGGTCGCGGTGGGCACGGTGACCCGTACATAGCCGAGCTTGTCGTACGTGCGTCCCAGCACGGAGCCCTTGACGGCGTCCAACTGCTTGGTGACCTGCTCGGTCGCACCGGGAGCGGTGGCGACCATCATTGTGATGTTCTTCTGGCCCTTGGTCTTCGCCTTGGCCAGAAGCTGCTCGTCATTGGTGCCGAGCTTGTTCGCCGTGGCGCCCTCGGCGGCCGACTTGACGGGAGCGGTGTCGGGCGCGTCGGCGGCGAAGACGGGGGCGACGCCGGTGGCGGCCAGCGCGGCCACCAGACCGGCAGCGGCCGCGACTCGGGCCACGCGTCTCGCCCCGGGTATGGAACTGGGGGATTCGGAGGTCATCAGCATCCCTGGATATGAAAGAGAGAGTCCGGAATTCGGTACCGGATGACCGCTCACCCTTTCGTAAATGACAGGGGTTTGTGGAGAGTTGGCGGGCGCGAGATGTGGACATGGCAGAATCCCGCCACTGGTACTGATGTGCCATCAGGGATGAAACGGTCGATAAGTGGCACCTGTGACCCGTCCCGCCGCTCTCAACGGGGCAGGACCACCACCTGCGCGGCCGGTTCGCGGTAGGCCGCCGCCATCAGCGCCGTACGGACCACGACCGCCTGCTGCTCGCTCGCGTCGCGGAGCTTCTTCGGCGTGAGGTGGACGACGGTGATGCCCAGCCCCTCCAGGTGCTCCCGCCGGGCGGCGTACGCGGACCACTGGACCCCGAGCTCCTCCCGGCGCCGGCCGTCGCCGGACCCGCCGAGCCGCGGCGCCCTGGTGTCCAGCTCCACGGCGACCGCCTGCTCGGGCCAGTAGGCGTCCACGCCGCCGAGCCGGGGGCCGCCGGGCAGGCGCAGCTCCACGTTCCACAGCGGCTCCGGCAGTTCGTACGTCCGCACCAGGTCGTAGAGGCGGCCCTCCGCCACCGCCCGCCCCTCGGCGAGGAACGAGTCGACGGCCGCCACCACCTGGGGCCGGCCCAGCAGCTTGGCGCGGCTCAGCTCGCGTACCACGACAGCCGGTTCGCAGTGCCCGCCGCGAACCGCCTCGATGAGCAGCCCGCGTACGGCCAAGGGGTCCTGGAGCCCGGTGATCGCGTCCGCGAGCGCCCGCTCCACAGGAGCCACGGGCAGGCCGCGCACCTGCTCGGCGCGGGGCGTTCCGGCGGAGCGCACCAGCCGCACGTACCCGACCGAGCGCAGCCGCCGGGTGCGCGGCACCAGTACGTCGATGGCGGCCGCCGACCCGGGCGCCGGGGCGGCGGCGAACCCGTGCAGGGCGAGCGCGGCGAGCCCGGTGACCATGGCCTCCCCGTACCCGGGCTCCGGCTGCGCCGGCGCGTCCCGCCCGGCCTCCGGCTGCGCCGGTACGTCCCGACGGCCGGAGGCCGGCGGCCGGCGGCCGGCCGGCGTACAGCAGCGCGGAGACCAGTCGTTCCTCGCCGGTGGGCGGCTCCGGGTGCAGTACGTACACGCCGGGCAGTGGCTGCTGCCACGGCCCGCCGTCCCCGCAACGCGCGGCGGCCACGGATGCGGACACCCCCCGCGCCCTCAACTGTGCTGCGGACAGCACGCATTGGCGGACGTCGCCGGAGGTGCGGGGGTGACAGGGAGAGAGCGGCGTGTTCTGGGTCATGTTCCGGGGTATCCCGCAAGCCGTCGCGGTGCTAACCCCTGTTACACGCTCGTCGACAATTCAGGACAACGCCGTCCTAAAGTACGCGCGTTCGACGACCGAAAAGGCCCGGCGAGTCCGTTCGGCAGCCGGACGGGCAGGGGCGGGGGGGGGGGGGGGGCGCGCCCCCCCCCCCCCCCCCCCCGCCCCGCACCCGTCAGATCGCGGCCCTGGCTTCGGCCTCCGCCGCGCCCGCGTCGCACGCCTGCGCCCGCAGTGCCCGCGCCAGGTCGTCCCGCGCCTCCAGCACCAGCCTGCGCAGCGCCGGCGCCGCGTCCTCGTGGGCGGACAGCCAGGCGTCCGTCGCGGCCAGCGTCGACGGGTCGTCCTGGAGCGCCGGGAACAGGCCCTTGACCACGATCACCCCGATCTGGATCGACCGCTCGGCCCAGACCCGCTCGATCGCGTCGAAGTACTTGCCCGTGTACGGCGCCAGCAGCTCCCGCTGCGACGACGGGGCGAAGCCCGCGATCGTAGCCTCGACCAGCGCGTTGGACAGCGCGTCCGACTCCACCACGCCCGCCCACGCCTGCGCCTTGACCGCGGCGGAGGGCCGCGACGCCAGGCACCGCACCTGGTGCCGCTTGCCGGACGCCGTGTCGTCGCGGGCCAGTTCGGCATCGATGACCGACTCGTCGGCCACCCCGTGCGAGGCGAGCGGGGACAGCAGCGCCCACCGCAGCTCCTGGTCGACGTCGAGCCCGTCGATCCGGGCCGAGCCGTCCAGCAGCCCCGACAGCAGCCGGAAGTCCGCCTCCGAGTCGGCGACCGACGCGAAGAACCGCGCCCACGCCAACTGGTGCTCGCTGCCCGGCTCGGCGACCCGCAGCTCCCGCAGCGCGCCCTCGGCCAGCGCCCGGCCGCCCTCCTCGCGCCACCCGTGCGTCGCGTACTGCGTGAGCGCGGTCCGGGTCCAGGCGTGCAGCATCTGGAGCACGCCGATGTCGGACTCCCGGCCGGCGAAGGCCAGCACCAGGGAGACGAAGTCGCGGGCCGGCATCAGCCCGTCCCGGGTCATGCTCCACAGCGCGGACCAGCACAGCGCCCGTGCCAGGGGGTCGGTCATGTCGCCGAGGTGCGCCCGCAGCGTGGCCAGGGACACCTCGTCGAAGCGGACCTTGCAGTACGTGAGGTCGTCGTCGTTGACCAGGATCAGCTCGGGCCGCTCGGCCCCCGCCAGCTCCCCGACCACCGTGCGCGGCCCGGCCACGTCGACCTCGGCGCGGGCGTACCGCACCAGGTCGCCGTCGGCGGAGCGCCGGTACAGGCCGACCGCGACCCGGTGCGGCCGCAGCTCCGGGTGGGACTCGGCCGCCTCCTGGAGGACCGCCAGCTCCGTGATCCGGCCCGCCGCGTCGTACGTGGCCACCGGGGTCAGCGAGTTGACGCCCGCGGTCTGCAGCCAGGAGTGCGACCAGGTGGTCATGTCGCGCCCGGACGTCTCGGCCAGCACGGACAGCAGATCGCCCAGCTGCGTGTTGCCGTAAGCGTGCTTCTTGAAGTAGCGCCGGGCGCCCTCCAGGAACGCGTCCCGCCCCACGTACGCCACCAGCTGCTTCAGCACAGAGGCGCCCTTGGCGTACGTGATGCCGTCGAAGTTTAGCTTGGCGTCCTCCAGGTCACGGATGTCGGCTGTGATCGGGTGCGTGGAGGGCAGCTGGTCGGCGCGGTACGCCCAGGACTTGCGGTTGTTGGCGAAGGTGATCCAGCCGTTCTCGAAGCGGGTCGACTCCACCATGGAGAACGCGCCCATGAAGTCGGCGAACGACTCCTTCAGCCACAGGTCGTCCCACCACTGCATGGTGACGAGGTCGCCGAACCACATGTGCGCCATCTCGTGCAGGATGACGTTGGCCCGGCCCTCGTACGCGGCCTGCGTCACCTTGCCGCGGAAGATGTACTCCTCGCGGAACGTGACACAGCCCGGGTTCTCCATCGCGCCGAGGTTGTACTCCGGCACGAACGCCTGGTCGTACTTCCCGAACGGGTACGGGTAGTCGAAGTTGTCGTGGAAGAAGTCCAGGCCCTGCTTGGTGATCAGGAAGATGTCGTCCGCGTCGAAGTGCCGGGCGAGTCCCTTGCGGCACATCGCGCCGAGCGGGATCTCCAGCGTCGTGCCGTCCTCGAAGGTGCGGCTGTAGGAGTCCGTCACGTAGTGGTACGGACCGGCGACGACCGCCGTGATGTACGTGGAGATCGGCTTCGTCTCGGCGAACCGCCAGACCCCGCCGTCCCGCGACTCCTGCGCCCCGTTGCTCCAGACCGTCCAGCCCTCGGGCGCCGTCACCTGGAAGCGGAAGGGGGCCTTCAGGTCAGGCTGCTCGAAGTTCGCGAAGACCCGCCGCGAGTCGGCCGGCTCGTACTGCGTGTAGAGGTAGACCTCGCCGTCCTCCGGGTCCACGAACCGGTGCATGCCCTCGCCGGTCCGGCTGTACGCGCACTGCGCGTCGACCACCAGGACGTTCTCGCCCTCCGGCAGCTCGTCCAGCGCCACCCGGGTGCCGTCGAAGACGGTGGCGGGGTCGAGCTGCCGCCCGTTGAGCGTCACCGCGTTCACGGCGGGCGCCACGAGATCCGCGAAGGTCGACGCCCCCGCTCGCGCGTTGCGGAACCGGATCGTGGTCACCGAGCGGAAGGTCCGCGGGCCGGAGGCGGCGTCCCCGTCCCCGTCGGGCCCGTCGACGGCGGAACGCAGATCGAGATCGACCTCGTAGCCGTCGACGCTGAGCAGCTCGGCCCGCTCGCGGGCCTCGTCGCGGGACAGGTTCTCACCGGGCACGGGTGCACTCCTTTGTGTCACGTTCGAATACTTTGATCCTCCCATGCCGTCACTCGGCCCGGCAGGCGGGAATGAGCGGTGCGTCCGTGAACGTTCTGCGCCACAGGTGCGAACGCCCTCATGAGGAGAGACATGTCTGACAACAGCACGGCGACGACCGGAAAGACCCCCGTCGACTTCTGGTTCGACCCGCTCTGCCCCTGGGCCTGGATGACCTCCCGCTGGATGCTGGAGGTGGAGAAGGTCCGCGACGTCGAGGTCCGCTGGCACGTGATGAGCCTGTCCGTCCTCAACGAGGACCGGATCGACGAGCTGCCGGAGGAGTACCGCGAGCTGCTGGAGAAGGGCTGGGGCCCGGTCCGCGTAGTCGTCGCCGCCCAGCAGAAGCACGGCGACGAGATCGTCGGCCCGCTGTACACCGCGCTCGGCACCCGCTTCCACAACCAGGGCGAGGGCCCCACCCGCGAGGCGGTCGAGGGCGCGCTCCAGGACGTCGGCCTGCCGGCCGAGCTGGCGGACTTCGCGGACTCGGACGTGTACGACATCGAGCTGCGCGCCTCCCACAAGGAGGGCATCGACAAGGTCGGCCAGGACGTCGGCACTCCGGTCATCGCCGTCCCGGGCGCGGACGGCGAGCAGATCGCCTTCTTCGGCCCGGTCGTCACCCCCGCCCCGAAGGGCGAGGACGCGGCGAAGCTGTGGGACGGCACGCTGATGGTGGCGTCGGTCCCCGGTTTCTACGAGATCAAGCGGACCCGTACGCAGGGCCCGATCTTCGACTGACCGCGTACCGCCCGCCGCAGCGACGCGTCATCCGGTCCCGGCCATGTCCAGCAGCGCGGCCACCGGTGACATGGGCTCCCACTCCGGGTCCAGCCCGGCCAGCCGCCCGGCGACGCGGGCCCAGGCCCTCTCGTCCGTGCCGAGCCGGGAGCGTACGAGCTCCGCGAGACCGGTCCGTGCGGCGGCGGCCTCGGGCGGGGCGTCGGCGCGGCGGGCGGTCCCGCTCAGGTAGGTGAGGATGCGCGCGGCCGGGGCCGCCGACCGCAGCAGGTCCGCACCGGTCAGCAGGCCCGCCGCGAGCAGGCCGTCCAGCTGGGTGGCCGGCGCGCAGTGGAACAGGCCGCCGAGCCCGTGCCGGGCCCGCTCCCGGGTCAGCCGCACGCTCCCGGACAGCCCGTCGGGACCCGGCTCGTGCAACAGCGCCGCGTGCCGCAGCCGGACCTCCTCGGGTACGTCGTCGAGGCGGACCACGTCGGACCAGTACGGGATCGGCTCCTCGGCGTGGGCGGCTTCGAGAGCCGCCCAGTCCACGGCCTCGCCCGGCGGGAGCGATCCGACGATCTCGCGCGCCTGCGCGGCGTGCGGGGCACGCCGCAGCTTCGGGACGAGCTTCCCCGGCGCCAGTTCGCGGTCGAGCCGGGCGCGGAGCACGGTGGCGGGGTCGGCGGCGGCCAGGGCCTTCGCGCACACGGTGGTGGCGGCCCGCCCCAACAGGTCCGCGCTTGCGACGCGGGCCAGCCGGTCGGCACCACCGTGCTCGAACAGCCGCAGACAGCCCAGGAGTTGATGGCCGAGGCCGAGCTTCGTTGCTTTCCTGGCGAGCAGTTCCTCGACGAGGTCGGGCTCGGCGGAGCAGAGCCACACCAGGCCCCCGGCCGGATAGGCGGAGCCGCGGGCGCGCCAGTCGGCCAGCACCCGGCCGCCCAGCGAGGTCCTCCCGGCGACGGGCCGTGAGCGGGTCACGATCCGGTGGACGGTGGGCCGGGGGTTCCAGTGCCGCAGGAGGGCGAGGTCCACGTCGGGGTCGTCGAGGTCGACGAGGCGCTCCACCGCTCCGCTCCTCTTCATCCAGCGGGACTGCGCGGCGAGGACGCGCAGAGCCTCGCGGTCGCGTCCGGCGAGCAGTCGGTCGAGGACCCGGAGCGGCGTGCGGTCGTACCGCAGCAGGTACGCGGCCAGGAGCCAGGGCCCGTCGGGGCCGAGCCTGGGCAGCACGGCGTCGACGACCTCGGCGTCGGCCAGGCAGAGCAGGGTGCCCGCCGGCCACGCCCACAAATGGTTGCCGCGCTCCAGGAGGCTGATCGCCTCGTCGGGTGTGCCCGGTCCGGGCTTCGGTACGAGTGGCCCGCCGTCCGCCGCCGTGGCGGCTCCACCGGACCGCGACTGCGCGCGCCCCAGCAACTCCGCCCAGGTCATCCCCTCCTCGGCGGCTTCGGACGCCGTCACCGTCGCGGCCAGGCGGAGCCACGCGTCGGGGTCGGTGCCGAGCTCGGAGCGCAACAGCCGGGTGAGCGCGGAGCGCCATGCCTCCGCGAACGCCAGCCGCCGCCAGTCGTGGGGCAGGCGGAGCAGCCGGTGCGCGGGCAGCATGGTGAGCAGCTCTTCTGCGGGCAACACGCCCTGGCGGTAGGCGTGTTCGGTGAGGTGTGTGCTCGATCCGTACGACTCCGGGAGTTCCGCGCGTATCTCGGCGAGGCCGGGCGCGGCGTACACGTAGCCGTGCTCGGACGCGGGGATGCCCTCGGCGGCGCAGGCGTCGGCGAACCAGTCCGGGGTGGTGAGGCCGGGCGCGTCGCTCCAGTCGTACACGGTCAGCGCGCGCAGGACGTCGGGGGAGGAGGGCTTCGGCGCGTCGGCGGGGGCGAGGGAGTACAGCAGGTCGAGGGCGGGCAGGGCGTGGACCCGGTCCACCCGGTTCAGGGGCGCCCGGGGCGGTGGCACCGCGGCCGGCGGGCCGGGTTCGACGCTCTCCTCGGTCTCCTCGACGGCGGCGGCCGCGCCCGCCTCGGCGATCAACTCCACGACGGTTCCGTCGTGTTCGGGCAGCAGGGTGTCGAGCGCCGCCCAGGCGTGCGGCCGTTCGTCCAGGTGGGCCGCGGCCAGTGCGCGGAGTTCGGCGGCGGACGCCTCGCCGAGCAGGTTCCGTTCGGCGAGCCGGGCGAGCGCGGCCACGGCGTGGACGGCGGGCCGCGCGGTGCGGACCAGCTCGACGGGGTCGAGGATCCCCGCAACCACCATGCCCTCCGCCCAGCGGGTCGCGCTGTCGTCGAGCGCCTCCTCCGCAAGGCGTCGCGCGGGCGGGGCGCTGTTGCCCGCACGGCGTCCGCCGGCCCGCCACGGCTCGTTGAGGACGCTCAGCCGGAACGCCAGGCGCTGGGCGTCGTCCGCCGCCTCGTGGCGGGCCAGTTCCTCGCAGGCCTTGGGCATGAACGGGGTCGTGGCGTGGGCCGCGGCCAGGGCGTCGAGATCGTGCGCGTACGGCTCGGCCAGCAGATCGCGCAGGGTGCTGGTGCCCCGCGCGGTGGCCAGCAGCGCGGGCAGCCGGGCCGGGTCCTCGTACGGTTCGCACTCCGCGCGCAGCCGGCGCAGGGCGTCGCCGCCCGTGTCGCTGCCCGTGTCGCTGCCTGTGTCGCCGTCCGTGTCGCCGTCCGTGTCGCTGCCCGTGTTGCCGTCCGTGTCGGACAGGGCGTCGGTCACCGTGGTCACGACGGTCCGGCTCAGCCAGGCGGCGGCAGGGGCGTCGAGCAGTGCGCGTACGGCGCCCGGGCCGCTCCGCTCCCAGACCCGCAACAGCGCGTACTGCTGCGCGACCTGGCGGAACCCGACCCGCAGCGCGAGGCCCACGAGCTGCGGGTCGCCGGAGCCGAGCAGCGGCGCCAGCCAGGAGAGCGGCACATCGCCGTGCGGTGCCGTCAGCTCGGCGAGCAGCGCGTCGTCGAGGGGGACGGTGTCGGTCCGGTGCGCGATGGCGCGGCGCAGGGACGCGGTGGTGCGCGGGTTGCGGTAGACGGCGGCCGAGACCCGGGCGTCGCCGATCGCGGCCAGCCGGGCGAGCACCCGGGCGTCGAGCCGGGGATGTCCGGCCAGCGCGGTACGGGAACGGCTGTCGCCGTGGTCGAGCACGGCGGCAACGAGGGCAGGTGCGGGCGGTGCCCCGCCGGCGAGCAGGTCCGCCGTCAGCCGCTCGGGCAGCGCGGCCAGCGCGGTGGCGGCGTCGCACGGCTCGGCGTGCTCCAGGAGCAGCCCGAGTGTGGCGTGGACGCTGCGGGGCGCGGGCGCACCGAGCGTGTCGCCGGAACCCATGGGCGCCGGCTGCTCGGCGAGCAGCGCGGTCAGCTCGCCCCGGTACCCGGGAAGCGCGTCGTACAGGCCGCGCCACCGGTCCATGTCCGCACCGAGCCGACACTTCGCCAACTCCCGCAATGCGTCCGCCGCTTGACCGTCGACCCCACCGGCCGCCACGACCTTCGCCGCCACCGTACGCGCGGGCCGCCCCCGCTCCACCGCCCGCAGAGCGGCGCCCTCTTCCTCCGGGTCCGCCCCGTCCGTACCCCGCGCAGCGTCGAGAATGCCGCGCAGTATGCGCTCCGCCGCTCCCGCCCGTGTCGCTGACATGATCGCCATGACCGCCATGCTAGTGGCGCTCTGTCAGGTGGTTTCTCGGCTCTGCCATCGGGTGCGCTGCCGGCAGCCGTCGGCACCGCCCAGGACCCGGCACCTTCGGCATGTGCAGCGCGGAACGGCCGGCGCTGACGCTGCTCATGCGGCAGTCGTTCTCGGAGATGTTGTAGCGGATGACCTGCTTGGCGCCGCCGATGGTGCCGCACCCGTCGCAGTCGAGGAAGAAGCCGCCGATGTTGTCACGGCTGAAGTTGTACTGGATCGTGCAGGTGCCGGTATTGCCCCAGTCGCAGTCGAACGCCTGACTGTCGGCCACGGACATCCGCGTGATGCCGTACACGGCGTTCTTCTTCATCGCGGAATCCATCGTCCCGGAACCGCGGTGACCGTGGCCACGGGCAGCGCCCGCACGTCGCGCGCGAACCGGTCGACGACACATCCGCCCGCGGTCCTCCGCGTCGAACCCGGGTGGTCGTCTCCGGTCGCGGTACTAGACGTGTGCGAGGAGGCGCTCCAGCGGCCGGGGTACGTGCGTGAGGTCCAGGTGTGCGATCAGCGCCTGCGCGTACTGCGCCTTGCGGCCGCTGTGCGTGCCCATGAACCGGCGCAGCTGGTGTTCCACGGGGCGTTCCCGCTGGGCCGGCTGGCCCTGGAACGTGAGGAAGGGGCGCATCTCGCCCTGGGCCTCGATCACTTGCTGTACGCCGTCGGCGCCGAGGGCGCGGATCAGCTCGTCCTCCAGGTCGGCGACGCACACCTGGAAGCCGAGGGTCTCCAGTCCGGCACGGGTGAGGCCGGAGCCGAGTCCGACCCGTTCCAGGTGGCGCCGGAAGTGCCGCTCCTCACCGATGTCGCAGAGCCCCGCCAGCGGGAGGCCGAGCCCCGGCGGGCCGCACACGTTCAGGAAGCGGCCGATGCTCGTCGCGCCGCCGAGCGGCACCACCGCGACGCCCTCCGCGCCGAGGTCGCGGCCGTGGCGAGTGGCCAGGGCCTCGATCGCCACCTGGTCGCTGCTTCCCTCGACGAGCACGACCGTACGCACACCCACGGCCAGTTCCCGCGCCTCCGCGGCTGCCGCGTCCGCCCCCGCTCCGTCGGCCGCCCAGGTGACCGCCGCCTGACGGAATCGCCTCAACTCGTCCACGAGACCTCGCTTTCCGACGCCATCCTGCACGGCGGAGATCCCGAACGCACACACGTTTTCCCGACAGCATCCGCCGCAAAGGAGAGTGGGCCCACGCGCACCACGCGTGGGCCCACCTTCATCGGCGTCCGGGATCAGCTCGGCTGGTCTCCGGTGTAGCGGTAGATGCCGCCTGCTGAGTTGACGTGCCATACGGTGCCGTCGGCTGCGACGCCGATGTCGACGGCGTTACCGGGGATGCCTACCCAGGGGTTGGAGTCGTGGCCGGTGTAGCGGTACATCTGGCCGAGGGAGTTCACGCCCCAGACGTGGGTTCTGGATCCGACGG
>NZ_JBIASS010000001.1:246108-707221 GCF_042890955.1 Streptomyces sp. NPDC001933
GTCTCCGGTGTAGCGGTAGATGCCGCCTGCTGAGTTGACGTGCCATACGGTGCCGTCGGCTGCGACGCCGATGTCGACGGCCTTGCCGGGGATGCCCACCCACGGGTTGGAGTCGTGGCCCGTGTAGCGGTACATCTGGCCCAGGGAGTTCACGCCCCAGACATGAGTCCTGGACCCGACCGAGATCGAAGTGAGACCACCGGAGACGTTCTTCCAGTCAGCCATTTTCCTGTCCCCTTACCTCGAACCTTGCGAGGGAAGCTTGCTGCTCGAAGAGGTCACCCAAACGGCCTGATATCTGGATTGACCACAGAAACAAACCAGAAATCGCCGTTTGGCTTCTTCGTCCCTCGGCCCGCCGGGGCGCGTGGCCCGCCCGCCTCACCACGAGGAGGCCGAATCCGCTGTAACCCACAAGGGAACAAGAGCGCTGCTTCAGCCCAGGGTGCGGGCCCGTTCGAGGACTTCGGCAGGGGCCTTGGCCACCGAGCCGGTGTCGAAGGGGGGCTGCGGGTCGTACTCGGTGTAGAGCTGGATCGCCTGGGCGGTCACGTCGTCGGTGAGCAGGGCGGCCAGCCGGACGGCCATGTCGATGCCGGAGGAGACCCCGGCCGAGGTGATCACCCGGTCGTGCCGGACCACCCGCTCGGGGGTGTAGGCGGCGCCGTACGACTCCAGGTCGGCGGCCGCGTCCCAGTGGGTGGTGGCGGTCAGACCGTTCAGCAGGCCGGCCGCGCCGAGCACCAGGGAACCGGTGCAGACCGAGGTGGTGAAGCGGGTGCCGGTGTGGATCCGGCGCACCCAGTCGAGGAAGGCCGGGTCGCCCACCATGGTCCGGAAGCTGCCCCCGCCCGGGACCAGCAGGACGTCGCAGCTCTCCACCTCGGAGTATCTCGTCGGGACGTGCACCGGCATGGAGCCCAACACGTCCTGGACCAGGCCGGGTTCGGCGGTCACGAAGCGGACGGTGGCGCCGGGCACGTGCGCGAGGATCTCGTACGGACCGATCGCGTCGAGCGGTTCGAAGCGGTCGAAGAGCGGAATCACGATGTCCATGCTCCGCAGCCTAAGGGCGGGACAGCCCTAGCCATCGTCTCTACGCGTTGAGCCACTCCACGACCTCGACCACGTCCCCGACGGTCAGCACGCCCTCGCACACCACCGCGTTCTTCGCGCCGAAGCTGACCCTGTTGCCGTACTCCGGTTCGCGCCGGTACGTCGACAGGGTCCGGATCGGCTCCGGGCCCGCGCGGTGTCCGGTGGCCTGGTCGACCATCGGGACGGCGCACCGTGTCGCCCGTACCGAGTGGGCGAGTTCGACGGAGCCGATGGTCATCCGGCGGACCCGGTCCTCGAAGTGGGGTTCGTCGTCGCCGGTCAGGACGATGTTGGGGCGGAAACGGTTCATGGGGACGGGCATCGCGTCGCCACGGGCGGTGATGCGGGCGTTGAGGTCGTCCAGGGAGGCCGTCGAGGCGACCAGCACCGCGTGCGCGTCCGCGAAGTTGACCTTGCCGGGGGTGTCGCCCCAGCCGTCCCGGTCGAAGCCGGGAACCACGCGTACCAGGCGGGACTTCGCGCCGAGCGCGTCGGAGAACCACTCCGCGACCTCGTCGCCCTGGTCGGCGGCCACGCCGAGCGGCCGGTCGAACATGCTGACGTCACGGCGTGCACCGTCCCTGTCGATGTCCAGGCGCAATGGCTCGACGCCCTCGGCGGCCAGGTCCAACGCCGCTCCGCCGTCCAGGACTTCCACCCTGATCGCGGCCATCGCGGGATGCGTGCGCTGGCTGCGGAAGGCGCCGTCGGCGGCGTCCACCACCATGAACGTGCGGTCGTGTTCGAGGCCGGTGCCGAAGACCTGCGCGGAGTCGACCGTGGTCCCGGCGCAGCCCTTGACGGGGTAGTACGCCAGCTCGTGGACGGTGATCGTCATGGTGTCCCCTCCTGGGCGGCCGCTTCGAGGTCGTCGACGCTGCCGGACATGATGGTGCGGATGTGTCGGGTGAGGTGGTCGGTGGGCCAGTCCCACCAGGCGACGGCGAGGAGCCGGGCGACGGTCTCCTCGTCGTAGCGGGTGCGGATGAGACGGGCCGGGTTGCCGCCGACGATGCCGTAGTCGGGTACGTCGGAGGTCACGACGGAGCCGGCGCCGATGATCGCGCCGTGCCCGATCCGTACGCCCGGCATCACCATGGAGTCGTAGCCGAACCAGACGTCGTTGCCGACGACCGTGTCGCCCCGGCCCGGCAGTCCGGTCAGCAGATCGAAGTGTTCGGTCCAGGAACCGCCCATGGAGGGGAACGGGAAGGTGGACGGGCCGTCCATCCGGTGGTTGGCGCCGTTCATGATGAACCGCGTACCGGTCCCGAGCGCGCAGAACTTGCCGATGACGAGCTTCTCCGGGCCGTAGTGGTACAGCACGTTGCGGGTCTCGAACCCGGTCGCGTCGTCCGGGTCGTCGTAGTACGAGAAGTCCCCGACCTCGATCAGCTCGGACTTCACCAGGGGCTTCAGCAGTACGACGCGGGGCTGGCCGGGCATCGGGTGCAGGACGGTGGGGTCGGCGGGGACTGGGTTCATGGCGCCCATCATCGCATCCACCTCCCATGATGTAAGTTCCTTTTAGGAACTAACCGAATCGGGAGAGGGGTGTGCCGTGACGCTGGCGCAATGGACCGAGGTCGACGACTACTTCAACGGTCTGCTGGTGGGCCCGGACGAAGCCCTGGACGCGGCCGTGGAGGCCAGTGACGAGGCCGGGCTCCCGGCGATCCAGGTCGCCGCCAACCAGGGCAAGCTGCTGAACCTGCTGGCCAGGCTCCAGGGGGCGCGCACCGTGCTGGAGATCGGCACCCTGGGCGGCTACAGCACCATCTGGCTGGCCCGCGCGCTGCCGGAGGGCGGCAAGGTCGTGACGCTGGAGGCCGATCCGGCGTACGCGGAGGTCGCGCGGGCCAACATCGAGCGGGCCGGGCTCGCGGACGTCGTCGAGATCCGGGTCGGCCGCGCCCTCGACACGCTGCCGGAGCTCGCGGCGCAGGGGTACGGGCCGTTCGACGTCGTGTTCATCGACGCCGACAAGCCGAGCAACCCCGACTACCTGGCCTGGTCCCTGAAGCTGACCCGGCCCGGCAGCCTGATCGTCGCCGACAACGTCGTACGCGACGGAGAGGTGGTCGACGGCGAGAGCGAAGACCCGAAGGTGCAGGGCGTGCGCCGGTTCACCGAACTCGTGGCGGCCGAGCCGACGTTGACCGCGACCGCGCTGCAGACCGTCGGGAGCAAGGGGTACGACGGGCTGATGATGGCGCTGGTCACCGGGTAGGTTCCGCAACCGCGTTGATACGATCACGCGTTCGACGCGTCGGTGATGCCTGTGCACCCGGCTATCACCCTGTGGAGAGACCATGCAGCGCCCCCTCGTCCCCCTCGTCCCGCTCGCTGTCGCTGCGGCGCTGCTGTGTGCTGGATGTTCCGGGGGATCAGGGTCGGGTTCGGGATCGGGGCCGGCGCAAGAGGCGGGCAGGGCCGCGAAGGACTCACCGTCCCGCTCGGCGGCGGACCACGGGGCAGCGGTACGGTCCGCGGTGGCCGGGACGAAGAAGAGCAGCGCCCGGATCGACGAGCGGATCGAGATAGGGGACGGCACCACCGAATACGTCGTCTCGATCAAGGGCGACTTCGACTGGGCGGGTGCCGGAGGGCGCCTCGCGGTCTCCCTCCACAATCCGGCGGTCCCTGGGAAGACGTCGCCCCGCATGGACGAGATCTTTGCCGACGGCACCGTCTACGTGGGCGGATTCGCCGAGATGGCAGGCTCCTGGGGATCGATTCGCCGGGACAAGACCGAGGCTCACTATGCGCTGCGGGCGCCGATGAACGACCCCGAGCACGTCTTGCGCCAGGTGGCGCAGATGCGCCGGATCTCGCGGGTCGGTGAGGAGACGGTGAACGGCACGCCCACGGTCCACTACCGGGGTGTGCTCCCTGACGAGACGGTCACGCTGCGGATGGCGAAGGACATGCGGGCCAAGATCGACTCCGTTCGGGAGCAGGTCGGTGGAATCACCGTGTACGCGGATGCCTGGATCGACCGGAAGGGGCGGCTCGTGCGTACCCGGCTCGACTGGCCCATGGGGGAGGCGGGCGTCAAGGCGACGATGAACCTGTCGGACCACGGGAAGCCGGTGCGGGCTAAGGCTCCGGACCCCGGCAAGGTCGTCCCCATGCCGGACCTCGGCGGCCCGCTGCCCGGCTGACCTGCCCCCTGCCGCGCAACATGACGGAACGGCCCCCATCTGTCACGTTCGAGCGGGGGCTCTGCCCTGCTGATGACGGCGCCGATCGCCGGCTGAGCCTCTTTGGCATGCTTGCGGCCGGTCACGGCGCTCCGGACTGCCTGCCCGGCCTGGACGGAGTCCGGCTGCCGGCGGGAAACCTCTTCGACACGGGCAGCGGGTCCGGTCATGATCGGATGTATGAGTTTGCGTGTGAGTGACCCGGTTCGTATTGGTACCGAACGGCTTCCGGGAGGGCGGCTGCTGGGCTGGGCCGAGTGGGGGCCGGGGGACGGGGTGCCGGTGCTGTTCTCGCCCGGGGCGGCCACCAGCAGGCATCTCGGCTTCGGTGCCGATGTGCTGGACGGGCTCGGGGTACGGCTGATCTCCGTCGACCGCCCCGGTCTGGGAGTCTCCTCGCCCGCGCCGGGGCGTACGTTCGGTGACTTCGTCGACGACATCCGGGCGTTCGCCGGTCTGCGCGGCCTGGGGCGGCCCCTGATGGTCGGCAATTCGCAGGGGGCGCCTTTCGCGCTGGCGTGCGCCGCCGCCGGGGCGGTCCGGGCGCTCGCGGTGGTCTCCGGTGCGGACGAGGTCGCGGAGCCGGGCTTCGCCGACGCGCTTCCGGAGGAGTTGCGGGGGCTCGTCGGCCTGGCCGTGTCCGATCCGGCCGCCGCCGAGCAGGTCTTCGCCGGGTTCACCCCGCAGGGGATGTGGGACATGGTCATGTCCGGCAGCCCGGAGTGCGACCTCGATGTGTACCGGCAGCCCGCGTTCGCCGCGGCATACCGGCGTGCACTCGACGAAGCCTTCGCGCAGGGGGCGGCCGGGTACGCCCGGGACACCGTCCTCGCCATGGGGTGCTGGGGGATCGGGCTGTCGGACATCTCCGTACCCGTCGACCTCTGGTACGGGGAGAAGGACACCGGTCACTCACCGGACCAGGGGGTCCGGCTGGCCTCGCGCATCCCGGGCGCGGTCCGGCACCTGGTCCCGGAGGCCGGCGGTGCGGTGCTCTGGACCCATGCCGGGCAGGTGCTGAGCACGCTGCTGGGGCGCGGTGCGACCCCCTGAGTCCTCGAACGTGACGAAAGGGCCCTCACCTGTCACGTTGGGACAAGACCCCCTGTGCCCCCGAGACCTCGGGCACGACAGAAGGGCCCTCGCCTGTCACGTCCAGGCGAGGGCCCTCCCTTCATCCGCCTGCCCGGTGAAGGTTGAGAAGACGATCACGAGGCAGGACGTACTTGTGCCTCCCGGTCAGGGGGCGAGCAGCAGTACGTCGGCGCGCTCCTTGGCGGCCGCGTAACGCTTCGCCACGTCCTGCCAGTTGACGACGGCCCACATCGCCTCGATGAAGTCGACCTTCTGGTTCTTGTACTGGAGGTAGAAGGCGTGCTCCCAGGCGTCGAAGACCAGGACCGGGACGGAGCCCTGGCCGACATTGCCCTGGTGGTCGTAGACCTGCTCGACGATCAGCTTGTCGCTGACCGGCTCGTACGCCAGGACGCCCCAGCCGGAGCCCTGCGTGGTGGCCGCGGCCTTCGTCAGCTGGGCCTTGAAACCGGCGAACGAGCCGAACGACTCGGTGATCGCGTCCGCCAGGTCGCCGACACCGTCCGCCGCGAGCGGCTCGCCGCCGCCGTCGCCGGTCATGTTGTGCCAGTAGATCGAGTGCAGGATGTGGCCGGAGAGGTGGAACGCGAGGTTCTTCTGGAGCCCGTTGATCGCGCCCCAGGCCTCCTTGTCGCGCGCCTCCGCCAGCTGCTCCAGGGTGTCGTTCGCGCCCTTCACGTAGGCGGCGTGGTGCTTGTCGTGGTGGAGCTCGATGATCTGCGGATTGATGACCGGTTCGAGCGCCGCGTAGTCGTACGGGAGTTCCGGGAGCGTGTACGTGGCCATGTGGTCGAACCCTCCAGCTGCTGTCCTGTTGTTATTGCAAGCTATATGCAAGAGCAGGCTAACAGCAGGAAGGGGGGCAGGTGATCAGCCCTTTGACCTAGGACGTGTCTTCCGGGCGGTGGCGTGCCTGCCGGGGCAGAACCCCCGCCCAGGGTCTCGGCGAGTTCGGGGACCCTGGACGTGGCGTCGCGGACGGTCAGCGGATTGTGCGAGATGACGACGGTGGTGCGCCCGGCCATCAGCCGGCGCAGCGGTTCCGTGATCCGGCGGCCAGACCCGGCGTCCAGCCCGGTGTTCGGCTCGTCCAGGAGCAGTACGGGCGCGTCCCCGATCAGGCGCGGGCACGCTGACGCCGGTCGGGCGCGGGCACGGTGACGTCGCTCAGGCACGGGCGCGCGTACGGGCCTCCGCGAGCCGGTTCAGGTGGTCCTCGTACTCCTTCGCGTAGTACGCCGCGTGCGCCGGGTCCGGCTCGACGACCGCCGTCGGGGCCGTCCACGCGGCCGTGTCCAGCTCCGCGCCGAACCGCCGCGCCGCCGCGAGCACCGCACCGCGCGCACCGACCTCGCCCTCCACGATCCGGACCGGCCGGCCCAGCACCTCGGCGAACAGCCGCATCCACGCGGGGGAGCGGGTGCCGCCGCCGCACAGGGCGAGGGTGCCGGTGAGCCCCGCGGCCTCCAGACAGTGCCGGGCGGCGAAGCCGATGCCCTCGCAGACGGCGCGGATCAGATCGGCGGGGGTCGTCTCCAGGGAAACGCCGGTGAACTCGGCGCGCAGCCGGGGCTCGACGAACGGGGCGCGTTCGCCGGACGGGGCGAAGTAGGGCAGGACCCGGACCCCGTTCGCGCCGGGCGGGGTGGCGGCGAGCAGCGCGTCGACCTCCGTGTGGCGTACGCCGGTGGTGGTCAGGACCCAGTCCAGGGCCGCCGTGCCGACCATCGCGGGCATGGCGCGCAGCCAGTGGCCCGGACGGTCGGTGGAGATGTGCAGCCCGGCCGGTTCGCCGTCCAGGTCGAGCCGCTCCGTGGCCACCAGCGCGGCCAGACAGGTGCCGACGATCAGCAGCCCGTCGCCGGGACGGGTGACGCCCGCGCCGAGGGCGCTGGCCGGCAGGTCGTACGGGCCGTTGGAGATGCGTAACCCGGAGGGGAGTTCGGCGGTGGCCATCGGGTCGCTGACCGGGGCGAGGAGCGGGGCCCGGTGGGTGAGGCCGAGGGCGGCCACGACATCCGGGGCGTACGCACGGGTCACCGGGTCCAGGAAGGGCATCGACGCGTCGGAGACGTCCGTGGCCCGGACCCCCGTCAGCCGCTGGAACACCATGTCCTTGCAGTACAGGGCGGTCGTCGCGGCGTCGAGCGCGGCCGGCTCGTGCCGGTCGAGCCAGGCCAGGACCGGGCCCGGACAGCCCGGGAACATCGCGCTGCCGGTGCGCCGGTAGACCGTCTCGAAGACGTCGGACGCCAGCCAGGAGTCGACCAGTTCATGGGCCCGGCCGTCCATCCAGGAGATCGCCTTGCGGACCGGCCGGCCCGCCGCGTCGACCAGCCAGACACCGTCGCCCTGGCCGGTGAGGCCGGCGAACGCCACCCCGTCGGAGCCCAGCGCGGCCAGCACCTCGCGGACCGCGCCGTACACCTCGTCCATGTCCTGTTCCACGGACCCGTCGTGGATCGCGAGCCCCACCGGGCGGGACTCGACGGCCAGCGTGCGGCCGCCCGGGTCGAAGGCGGCGGCCTTCACCACGGACGTGCCGACGTCGATGCCGATGTATCTCGTCGTGCCGGTCATCGTCACGGTTCCCCTCACAGCGCGTGGGCGAGCTGTTCGCCCCGTACGTAGCGCGCCACCTCGGCCGCCGCGATCCGGGCCGCCTTCTGCGCGACGGCCCGGCTGGCACCCGCCACATGCGGGGTCATCAGAAGGTGCGGGGTACGGAAGAGCCGGGAGCCGGGCGGGGGCGGCTCCTGCTCGTACGTGTCGAGCGCCGCCGCCCGCAACTGCCCGGAGTCCAGGGCGTCGCACAGCGCGTCCGTGTCCAGCAGCCCGCCCCGGGCCGCGTTCACCAGCACTGCGCCGCGCGGCAGCAGCGCCAGCTCGCGGGCGCCGATGAGATGGCGGGACTCCGGGGTGAGCCGGGCGTGCAGGGTCAGCACGCGCGAGCGGGCGAGCAGCGCCTCCAGCGAGCCGGCCCGCATGCCGTGGACGTCGCCGCGCACATACGGGTCGTACACCTCGACCTCGGCGCCGAACGCGGAGAGCACCCGAGCCACCCGGCTGCCCACCGCGCCGTAACCGATCAGGCCGACCGGGGTGTCCTCCAGCTCCAGGCCGCAGTTCTCGTACGTGTAGTGGGAGGCGTCCCAGCGGCCGTCGGCGGCGAGGGAGCGGTGCGCCTCGGGGATACGGCGCAGGGCGGAGAGGATCAGCCCGACGGTGAACTCGGCGGTCGCCGCCGCGTTGCGCCCCGGCGCGAAGCACACCCGCACGCCCCGGGCGCGCGCCGCGGCCGCGTTCACATTTACCGGGCCGCCCCGGCAGACCACGATCAGCCGGAGATCGGGGGCGGCGGCCAGCACCCGCTCGGTGAACGGGCCCATCTGGGTGACGCACACCTCCACCCCGTCCAGGGCGGCGATCAGCGCGTCCTCGGCGTCGCTCGCCTCGTCGACCTCGGCGACCTTGCCGAAGGGTTCCAGCGGCCAGGGCAGGGTGAGCTCGACGAGCTGCGGCTCCGTGCCGGGCGCCCCGAGCGCGTGGTTCAGGGCCTCGGCGAGCAGCGAGTTGCGGACGAAGTGGTCACCGGCGAGCAGAATCCTCGTGGCGGGGCGGACCGCCTCGGGGGGCACTGCCTCCGGGGACGCTGTCTCCGGACGGTCTGTCTCCAGGCGGTCTGTCTCGGGGAGGGTCATCGCAGAGCGTCTCCTGTCTGGGCGTCGAAGACATGGACGTGCCGGGGATCGGCGGTGATGCGTACGGTGTCGTCCCGGTCGAGCCGTACCTCCGGACCGGTCACGACGACCAGTGGCTCCGCCACGCCGTCGAGCGAGAGCGTGGCGATGCCGGATTCCAGCAGGGGCTCATGGGCGGCGACCCGGGCCCGTGCACCAGTGTCGTCCAGGCGCACATCCTCCGGGCGGATGCCGAGCACCACCGCGCGTCCCGCCGCGATCCGGTGCGGTACGGGGACGCGCACGGAGTCCGAGAGGCGCACCCCGCCCGATCCGTCGGCCGTGCCCGGCAGCAGATTGACGGCCGGTTCCCCGACGAAGTCGGCGACGAACACGTTCGCCGGGGCGTCGTAGATCTCCTCGGGGGTGCCGAGCTGCTGGATCTCGCCGTCCCGCATCACCGCGATCCGGTCGGCGAGCGACAGCGCCTCCTCCTGGTCGTGCGTGACCAGGATCGCGGTGTGGCCGCTGTCGCGCTGGATGCGCTTCAACTCCCGCCGGGTGGTGTCGCGTTGGGCGGCGTCGAGATGGGAGAGCGGCTCGTCCAGGAGGAGGACGTCGGGGACCCGGATCAGCGCGCGGGCCAGCGCGACCCGCTGCTTCTGGCCGCTGGAGAGCCCGGCCGGACGGGCGTCCAGGAGCTCGGTGATCCCGATGCGTTCGGCCATTTCGGCGACCCGGCGGCGGATCTCGGCCCGCCCGCACCCGCCCCGGGCGGCCAGCCCGAAACCGAGGTTCTCCGCGACCGTCAGCGGCGGGTAGAGCGCGTAGTTCTCGAACGCCACCCCGATGTTGCGCTGCCGGGCGGGGAGCGCGACCACCGACGAGCCGCCGATCAGGATGTCGCCGCCGGTGACCGTCTCCAGGCCGGCGATCATCCGCAGGGTCGTGGACTTGCCGCAGCCGGACGGGCCGAGCAGCCCCAGCAGCTCGCCGGAGCGCAGCTCGACGTCGATGGACCGGACGGCCTCGACGGCCACCCGGCCCCGCCCGGTGTAGGTCTTGCGCAGTGCGCGCAGGGCCAGTTCAGTCATCCGTCACCGCCGCCTCGCCCTCATCCGTCATCGCCGTCCCCCGCCCCGGAGTCCCGGCCGGTGGAGCAGACCTCGTAGGGCACCTTGTGCTCGTCGAGCTCCCGCAGCGCCTGCGGGGACGCCCCGTCGTCGACCAGCAGCAGATCGAAACGGGAGAGCGGGGCGAGCCGGTGCAGGGCGACCCGGCCCAGCTTCGAGTGGTCGAGCAGCAGCACGTTGCGGCTCGCCGAGTCGAGCATCGCCCGCTTCACGGAGATGATGTGCTGCTCCTGGTGGTAGGCGAAGCCGCCGGACACGGCGGAGGTGGAGGTGAAGCAGATGTCGACCTGGAGCGACTGCACCGCCTCCACGCAGGAGACACCGAGGAACGAGGAGTGCAGCGGGTCGAAGTCCCCGCCCAGGCCCATCAGATGGATGCCGCGCTCCTGCGACAGCAGATTGATCGCCTCCAGGAAGTTGGTGACGACGGTCAGCGGGGTGATCGAGCGCAGCCGGCGCGCTATCTCCAGCGTGGACGTCGAGTCGTCGAGCATCACCGCCATGCCCGGCTCTATGAGCTTCAGGGCCTGTTCGGCGACGGCGGCCTTCTCGGCCCGCATCGTCTTCAGCCGGTAGGAGACGTTCGACTCGAAGACACCGGACGGCTGGGCGGTGACGCCGCCGCGGAACTTGCGGACGATGCCCTGCCGTTCCAGCTCGTCCAGATCGCGGTGGATGGTCATCAGGCTGACGTCGAAACGCTCCGCCAGTTCGGCGGCGCTCACTTCGCCCTGCGCGAGGACGTACTCGGCTATGGATGCCTGACGCGGGGCGGGACCCCGCTGCGGAACGTTGCTCACGTGCTGATCCTTCGTCCTGGACGTGCCGGCCGGTCGGCCTCGAACAGCAGCAGACTCTCAGGCGGTACGGAGAGCCGGACCGGCTGGTCGGGGCTCAGGCCGGCCGCCTCGGCGCGCGGGACGACGAGGGACAGCCGCTGCCCGCCGATCCGTACGGTGACCTCGGTGGCCCGGCCCAGCAGCTCGGTGACGTGGACGGCGCCGGTCAGCTCCAGGACCGGGGGCCCGCCGCCGCTCTCGGCCGGACCCGACGGACCCGCCAGGCCGATGTCCCGTGGCCTTACGCCCAGTTGGGCGGCGGTCCCGGGCGGCGCGGGCACCGCCAGCGGCAGCTCGTACGCCCCGTCCGGCGACCGGAAGTGCCCTTCGGACGTCACTGTCCCGGGCAGCAGATTGATCCGCGGCCGGCCGAAGGACCGGGCGACGAAGGTGTCGTACGGGCGGTGCCACAGCTCCTCGCGGGTGCCGGTCTGCACCATCCGGCCGTCCCTGATCACCCCGATCCGGTCGCCGAGCGCTAGCGCCTCCACCGAGTCGTGGGTGACGTACAGCGTGGTGGTGCGCCGCACCGCACCGATCGCCCGCAGCTCCGCGCGCATCGCCTGCCGCAGCTTCGCGTCCAGGTGCGACAGCGGCTCGTCCAGCAGGAACGCCCTGGCCGGCCGCACCAGCACCCGGCCGAGCGCCACCCGCTGCCGCTGGCCGTTGGAGAGCCGGCCCACCTGACGGTCCAGCAGGGCGCCGATGCCCAGGAGTTCGGCGATCTCCCCGATCCGCTCGCGCGCCTCGTGCGCGGGGAGGCGGTGGCGCGGCGAGCGGAGCGGGGAGGCGAGGTTGTCGTACGCGGTGCGGTGCGGGTAGAGCGCGTACGACTCGAAACACATGGCCACACCCCGGTCGTAGGGCTCCACGCCCGCCATGTCCGCCCCGTCCAGCTCGACCGTCCCGGCCTGCGGCTGCTCCAGGCCCGCGATCGTCTTGAGCGTGGTCGTCTTCCCGGCGCCGGACGGGCCGAGCAGACAGAAGAACTCGCCCTCGGCCACCTCCAGGTCCAGGCCGTCGAGTGCGGTGTGCTTTCCGTAGCGCTTGCTGACCCCGCGCAGCGCGATGGCCGCCGGGCCGGTCATGACTTCACCGCCCCGAACGACAGCCCGCGCACCAGATACCGCTGGATGGTGAGCGCCAGCAGCAGCGGCGGGACGACCGAGACCAGGGCCGCCGCGGCGGTCAGGTTGTACTTGGGCCGGTCGCCGCCGAGGAAGGACAGCGCGCCGACCGTCACCGTCTGCGCGTTCGACGAGGTCAGGATCAGCGGGAAGACGAAGTTGTTCCACGCGAAGATGAACGCCAGCAGCGAGACGGCCGCGATCCCCGGCTTCACCAGCGGCAGCGCCACCTTGAAGAACGCCTGCTTGCGGGTGTAGCCGTCCAGCAGCGCCGCCTGCTCCAGCTCGGGTGAGAGATCGGAGAAGTACGACCGCATGATCCAGACGATCAGCGGGAGCGTCACCAGTTGCAGCACCCACACCATGCCGACGTAGGTGTCGAAGAGCCCGAGCTGCTGGTAGAGCACGAACAGCGGGATGATCACGGTGAGTTCGGGTGCGAAGCGGAACGAGAGTAGGGTGAACATCAGGTTCTCCGAGCCGCGGAACCGCCACCGTGCCGCGGCGTACGCGGCGGGCAGCCCGATCACCAGTGACAGCGCGACCGCGCCCAGCGACACGACGAGGCTGTTCACGAAGAACCGGAGGAACGGCACCCCCTGGTCGTCCCCGGCGCCCAGCACCGTGCGGTACGAGTCGAGGGTCGGGGTGAACGAGAAGTACGTGCTGAACAGCTCGTTCGTCGGCTTCAGCGACAGGACCACCATCCAGGCGACGGGGAACAGCGCGAAGACGAAGTAGGCGATCAGCGCCAGGTCGGCGGCGGCGGAGAGCAGTCTGCGCCTCATCGGTCCACCTCCGCGCCGACGGCCGGAACACGGCCGAGCAGTCTGCGCCTCACCGCTCCACCTCCGCGGCCCGGTTCTGGATCCGGCCCAGATAGCGCACCAGCACCATCGTGACCAGGTAGACCACGGCCCACAGCACGATCATGTAGCTGATCCCGAACGAGTAGCGCTGGAAGCGGATCGCCTCCAGATAGGCCCGGATCTGGAGCACCATCGTCGAGTCCCCGGGACCGCCCTCGGTCAGCGCGTAGATGATGTCGAAGACCTTCAGCGAGTCCATGAACCGGAAGATCACGGCGACCAGTACGTACGGCCAGAGCATCGGCAGGGTCAGGCGCCGGAAGGTGAACCACCAGCCCGCCCCGTCGACCGCCGCCGCCTCGAACGGGGAGGCGGGCAGCGAGCGCAGCCCGGCCAGCGCGAGGATCGCGACGAACGGGGTGTAGACCCAGACGTCCACCGCGATCGACGAGAGCAGCGCGCCCGTCGGGGTGTCCGTCCACTGCACACCGCCGAGCCCGAACGGCTCCAGCAGGTGGTTGATGACACCGACCGAGGGCTGGAGCATCAGCTTCCACATGATTGCGGCGATCACCGGAGCGATCATCAACGGCAGGATCAGGATCTTCTCCAGCACCCGCCCGACGAGGCTCGACCGGTGCAGCAGCAGCGCCACGGCCACACCGAGCACCGTCTCGACGGCCGCCGCGCCGACCGCGTACGCCACCGTCACCCGTGCCGAGTCCCAGAACGCGGGCTGGGTGAGGATCCGCCGGTAGTTCCCGATCCCCACCAGGTCGGGCTGCGGCTTGCTCGCCGCGAAGTCGAACACCGTGTAGTAGAGGCCGAGTCCGAACGGGTAGAGGATGCCGCCGGTCAGCAGCAGCGCGGGCACGATCAGCAGATACGGCCGCAGCGAGCGGCGCCACGCCGGCATCGCCCGCACCGCCGGCTTCCCGCCACCCTCCGGGCCCGCGGCCGCCCCGTGGCCGGCCTCCGGCGCGGTGGCCGTGCGTCCCGGCACCGGTCAGCCGACCTTCGACGCCAGATCGCCGGCCAGGCCGTTCAGCACCGACGAGGCGTTCTTCCCGCCGTAGATCTCCTGGAGCGCGGCGGCCCAGCTGGTCGTCGCGTCGAAGAACTGCTCCTGCGGGGTGAACTGGATCCTCGTCTCGTCGACGACCGTCTCGAAGGTCTCGATGAACCCCGGGACGGCCCGCATCTTGTCCTTGTACGCGGCGTCCTGGCCGACCGACTTCCGCACCGGGTCGATGTGGTTGTGCTCGATCGCGCCCTTGCGCAGATGCTCCTTGCCGGTCGCCCACTGGAGGAACAGCCAGGCGGCGGACTTGTTGCGGCTGCGGGCGTTCATGCCGAGCGACCAGATCCACATGTTGGTGGCGAGCGAGCCGCCGGGGCCCTTCGGGCCGGGGTGGAAGGCGATCTTCCCGGAGGCGGGCGAGGCCCCCTTCACCGCCTGGAAGTAGGCGGCGGTGTCCGCGTCGAAGAGCATCCCCGCCTTCTTCGCCCCGAGGTCGCTGGAGCACTGGTACCAGGTGTACGAGGTCCAGGACGGCGGCCCGCCCTTCTTGACCATCTCCGCCCAGTCCCGGGTGAACGCGATCGCCTCCGGGGAGTTCATCGCGGGCTTCACCTTCCCGCCGTCGACGGTGAAGTCCTTCAGGCCGTTGCGGGCGTACATCGTCATGAAACCGGGGTGGATCGTCGCCCAGCTGCGCGAGCCGCGCACCGCGACCCCGTACATCCCGTCGAAGCCCGCCCCGGGCGCCCGGCGGGTGATGGCCCCGGCGACCTCGCGCAGCTCGTCGAAGGTCTCGGCGGGCTTCAGGCCGAGCTTCTTGAACACCTCGGTGTTGTACGCGACGACGTTGGTCTCCCAGCCCCACGGCAGCGCGTACTGCCCGCCCTGCCCGAGCGGCGCGCCCGCTTTCAGCGACCACTGGTCGGCCGCGAGGAGGTTGGGGAAGAAGTCCTCCTGGTCCCACTCGGCCCCGGTGGCCGAGGAATTGCGCATCCAGGGGCCGAGGTCCTCCAGCCAGCCCGGCGGCCCGTACTGCCACACCATGTACGCGCCGAGCATGAACACGTCATAGGAGGCGCGTCCGCTGGACAGGTCGACGGTGAGCTTGTCGAAGTAGTTGTCCTCCGGGAAGACGTCGTACTCGACCTTGATCCCGGTCTTCTCGGTGAACGCCTTCAGATCGGCGATCAGCGCGTCGGTGTAGGGGTGCTTGTTGAGCAGCGCCTTGACCGTCTTTCCCTCGGCCCGCTTCCAGTCGAAGGGGCCGGTGACGTCGTCGGCCGCGGAGCCGTCGCCCGTGGCCTTGTCGCCGCCGAAGCCCGCGCCGCAGGCGGTCAGCAGCGGGGTGGCGGCCGCGGCTGCGCCGAGGGCGAGGAACCGTCGCCGGTCGTGGGCGTGCATGTCCATCCGTGACCTCCACGGTCCGGCCGGAGATGGGTGGGGGGCCCGTTCACACGTTGAATCGACTGGTTAACAGAGCTTGGAACAACGCAAGTTGGCCGTCAATCCCTCGCGCAACGGAAATTCTCGGTGCAGAGTGAGAACTTCACAGAGGGGACCGATATGTGGATGGGCATCGATCTCGGCACGCAGAGCGTCCGGGCGGTGGTGGCAGGAGACAGCGGCGAGATCCTCGGCAGCGGCTCGGCCCCGCTCACGGGCAGACGCGACGGCGTACGGCATGAGCAGCGGCCCCTCGACTGGTGGACCGCCCTGTGCGCGGCCAGCCGTCAGGCGCTGCGCGACTGCCCCGCCCCCCGCGCGCTGGCCGTCTGCGCCACCTCCGGCACCGTGCTGCTCGGCGACCGGGAGGGCCGGCCGCTGACGCCGGGGGTGATGTACGACGACGGGCGGGCCGTGGCGGAGGCGGCCAGGGCGGGGACCGCGCCGAGCTGGGCCCTGCCCAAGGCGATGTGGCTGCTGGGGGAGTACGGGGCAGGGGCGGACGGCGCCGTACGGGTGATGCACCAGGCCGATCTGGTGCTGGCGCGGCTCGCCGGGACGCCGCTGCCCACCGATTCCAGCCACGCCCTGAAGACCGGCTACGACCTGGAGCGGGACGAGTGGCCGCGGCGGCGGTTCGGGAAGCTGGGCCTGCCCGACGGTCTGTTCCCGGACGTGGTGCGGCCGGGGACGCGCATCGGCGAGGTGGGGCGGGCGGCGGCCGAGGAGACCGGGATTCCGGCGGGCACCGCCATCGTGGCCGGGATGACGGACGGGTGCGCGGCGCAGATTGCCTCCGGTTCGCTCACCGTCGGCTCCTGGAATTCGGTGCTGGGCACCACGCTGGTGCTGAAGGGGGTCACCTCGTCGCCGGTGCAGGACCGGGCCGGGGTGGTCTACAACCACCGCGCGCCGGACGGGAGCTGGCTGCCCGGCGGGGCCTCGGGCGTCGGCGGCGGGGCGCTGACCGCCGCGTTCCGCGACGCGGACCCGGCCCGGCTGGACGCGCTGGCCCGCGACCACGAACCGGCGCGGGTGGTGGCGTATCCGCTGGTGGCGACGGGGGAGCGGTTCCCCTTCGTCGCGCCGGAGGCCACCGGCTTCCTGCTCGGCGAGCCCGCCTCCGACGCCGAGCACTGGCTGGCCCTGCTCACCGGCGTGGGCCTGGTCGAACGGCTCTGCTTCGACTACCTCGACCTGCTCGGCGCCCAGGTGTACGGCCGGCTCACCTTCACCGGGGGCGCGGCCCGCAGCGGTTACTGGAGCCGGCTGCGCGCCGACATCCTGGGCCGGCCCGTGTACATCCCGCAGTACAGCGAACCCGCCCTCGGCATGGCGGTCCTCGCCGCGTACGGGGCGGGGGACGGGACCAGCCTGATCGGGACAGCGGGTGCGATGGTGCGGCTGCGGCACGTACTGCGCCCGGACCCGGCGCGTACGGCGTGGTACACCGAGCCGTACCTCACGCTGGTGGACGAACTGGAGCGACGCGGCTGGCTCCCCGGCCCGGTCGCCGCCCACGCCCGCACCCGGACGGAGCAGTCGTGACCGTCCACGACCACCCGCACCCGAACGGAGAAGCCATGAGAACGGAGATGTCATGACCGGGAGCCCGGCCACCCTGCTGCTCGCCCGCCACGGCCAGACCGTCTGGCACGCGGAGAACCGCTACGCCGGGGTCAGCGACATCGCCCTCACCGACGAGGGCCGTCGCCAGGCCCGGCGGCTGGCCGAGTGGGCGGCCCGGAGCGAGGTCGACGCGGTCTGGACGTCCACGGTCGGCCGTGCGATCGAGACCGCGCGCCCCGCGTGCGAGGCGCTCGGCATCACGCCCCGGCGCGAACACGAGCTGCGCGAATGCGACTTCGGTGAGGTGGAGGGGCGGACCCTGGCGGAATTCGCGGCCGAGCACCCGCAGCGGGCCCGGGAGTACCGCGCCGACCCGGTGGCCCACCCCTTTCCGGGGGCCGAGGACCCCCGGGCCGCGGCGGCCCGGGGGTCCTCGGCGCTGCGCCGGATCGCGGACGCGCACCCGGGGCAGCGGGTGCTCGTCGTCGCGCACAACACCCTGCTGCGGCTGGTGCTGTGCGAACTTCTGTCGATTCCGCTGGGCTCCTACCGCCGGGTCTTCCCGCAGCTGCGGAACGCGGCGGTGAGCGAGGTACGGATCGGGGAGGCCGGCGGTGCGCTGCTCTCCCTCAACGTGCCCTGTGCACCGGAGGTCAGCCCTTGACGGCCGCTGCCGCCGCCCGCCGCTGCCGTACGAGACCGATGGCGATGAGCACCGCGGTCAGGACGCCGGTCGCCAGCAGCTGGTCACGGGTGTCCGGCTGGCGCAGCATCAGGAGGAAGATGCCGCCCATCGCCAGGAGCGCCAGCAACGGCAGGACGGGGAAGAACCACATCCGTACGACGAGCAGCTCCGGGGCGGTGCGCTCCAGCCGGACGCGCAGGATCAGCTGGGAGACGCCGATGAAGATCCAGACGACCAGGATCACCGCGCCGATCATGTTGAGCAGCCACGGGAAGACGTCGTCGGGACGCCAGTAGCTGAGCAGCACGCACAGGAAACCGAAGACGGACGAGACCAGGACCGCGGCGCGCGGGACCCCCGAGGAGATCTTGCCGAGCCGCTTCGGGCCCTGGCCGCGGGCGACCAGCGAGCAGGCCATGCGCGAGGCGCCGTAGATGTTGGCGTTCATCGCGGAGAGCAGGGCGATCAGGATGACCACGTTCATGATCTCGGCCGCGCCGCTGATGCCGAGGTGGTCCAGGGCCGCGTAGAACGGGCCGACCGTCGCGACCTTCGGGTCGTCCCACGGGACCAGCGTCACGACGACCGCCATCGAGCCGACGTAGAAGAGCGCGATCCGCCACATCGCCGTCCGCACGGCCTTGGCGACACCCTGCACCGGGTTCTCGGACTCGGCCGCGGCGATGGTGACGGTCTCCAGACCGCCGTACGCGAAGACGGAGGCGAGCAGCCCGATCACCAGGCCCTCGGTGCCGTTCGGCATGAAGCCGCCCTCACCGCTGAGGTTGGCGGTGCCGGGGGCGTCCGTACCGGGCAGCACGCCCAGGATCGCCAGCACGCCGAGGACCAGGAAGAGCGAGATCGCGACGACCTTGAGGGCGGCGAACCAGAACTCGAACTCGCCGAACTTCGTCACCGAGGCCAGATTGGCGCCCAGGAAGACCACCATGAACAGCGCGACCCAGGCCCACTCCGGCGTGCCGGGCAGCCAGCCGGTGACGATCTTCGCCGCGCCGATGCCCTCCAGGCCGACGGCCACACAGAGCAGTACCCAGAACGCCCAGCCGGCGGTGAACCCCGCCCACGGCCCGATCGCCCGCTCCGCGTGGACGGAGAAGGAACCGGAGGCCGGGTTCGCGGCCGACATCTCGCCGAGCATGCGCATCACGAGCATGACCAGCAGCCCGGAGACGGCGTAAGCGACGATGATCGACGGTCCCGCGGCGGCGATGCCCGCGCCCGAGCCGACGAAGAGTCCGGCGCCGATGACCCCGCCGAGGGCGATCATCGACAGGTGGCGCTGCTTGAGCCCGTGGGTGAGGGCCGAATCGGCCCCGGCGTCGGAGACGGCGGCCGGGGAATCGGTGGGGGGAGACACGGAATTCCGAGACATGGACAAGCTCTGTTCGATAGGTGAGACGAGATAGGTGGGGCGAGGGGGTCCGGGCGGTATGTGGGGGGCGTGCGCGCACAGTCTGAGCACGCACCCCGCCCACGGGGAACCACTGTCCGCTATACGGGCACGATGCTCACACAAGGTGCACACCCGGACACGGGCGGAGTTCGGCCGGGTCGCGGCCGGGTCGGCGCCCGCTCGGCCACCGGTCGGCCCCGGGTCGAAGCCGGCGCTCCATCCCGGACGGAAGCCGCCGGTCCACCCCCGGTGGAACCGGATGGAATTGGCGGGAACCTACAGTCCCTCCCGGCGACCCCGCCCGACCGGATCGGAGGCGCTCCGCCCCCACCTCAGTGACGAGCATCACGCCGTCGTGCGATTGCTTACCGCCCATTGTGCGAACCCCACCAACGCCCCGGTCGACGCTTTGTGGGCCACTGATGGTGATCGAGCGTTAACCCGTGGGCTAACGTCGGGCTCAGTCTGTCCCCACCTGCCCTCACCCCCGCGGAGTCCCGATGAGCACTGCTGCCGCCGCCCCTGCCCGCACCGGAGCGGTCCTCGCCGACCTGCTGCCCGCCGCCAGGCATCGTTACGCCGTCGACACGGCCCTGGTCCTCGGTGGCGCCGCGCTCACCGGCATCGCCGCCCAGATCGCCGTACCGGTCCCCGGCTCCCCGGTACCGGTCACCGGCCAGACCTTCGCCGCGCTCCTCGTCGGCACCGCGCTCGGCGCCCGCCGCGGCTTCCTCTCCCTCGCGGTGTACGCGCTGGTGGGCATGGCGGGCATGCCGTGGTTCTCCGAGGGCAACTCCGGAATGGGCTTCCCCTCGTTCGGCTACGTCCTCGGCATGCTGCTCGCCGCCGCCGTGGTCGGCGGCCTCGCCCGCCGTGGCGGCGACCGCTCCGTGCTGCGTACCGCGGGCACGATGGTGCTGGGCTCCGCGATCATCTACGCGGTCGGCGTCCCGTACCTGGCGCTGGCCACCGGCATGTCGGCGAGCGCCGCGATCGCGGCCGGCCTGGTGCCGTTCCTGATCGGTGACGCGGTGAAGGCCGCGCTGGCCATGGGCGCGCTGCCCGCGGCCTGGAAGCTCATCGGCCGCCGGGGCTGATTCCGTAGCTTCCCCCGAAGAGGCTCGCCGGGTCGTGGTGCGACACCAGACCGGCGAGCCTCCGCTGTGTCCGGGCGTCGTGGAAGCCCTCGGTCCGGTCCCCGCCGCCGAAGGAGAAGCCGAGCGAGCGGCCCAGGGCGTCAGGGGCGAGCAGCTCGGCCACCTCCGCGTACAGGGCCCGTACCGAGGCCACGTCCGTGCCGTCGAGCGGTGAGAGCAGCCGCAGCAGGAACCCGGCCTCGCGGTACGGCACCGCGTTGTCGACGGCGGGCCGGGCGGCGAGCGCGCCGCCCAGGTGGTTGAGCTGGACCACGGTCATCATCGGAGCCTTCGGCCCGGTCAGTTCCAGCACGCGTCCGGCACGGTCGGCGTCAAGCCCGTCGAGCACCACGCTGTCGCCGTAGTACGCGTGCGGGAACGGCGGGTCGCTGTGAATGGTGTGGCTGTCGGCGTACGGCATCTCCCGCAGCGAATCCGCCGCCGCGGGCCCGATCGCCCGCAGTGGCGCGACCAGCCGCTCGCCCTCTGCCGCGCTGCCGGTGTACGCGACCCGTACCGAGAGCACGTACCGCCCGCGCAGCGGCTCCGGCAGCTGCGGGGAGTCGGGGTACCGGATCGCCGCCAGCGAGGACGTCAGGGCGTCGGGCACGGTCCGGGTCCACTCCAGATAGCCGCCGACCACCTCTTCCGCCGCGACGCCCGCCCCGTCCCCGCAGAAGGCGATCGAGCCGCCGTACAGCCGCTCGGCCCCGACCAGGCCGATCTCCATGGCGGTCACCACGCCGAGCCGGTGGCCGCCGCCGCGCAGCGCCCAGAAGAGGTCGGGCTCGCTGTCCGGGGAGACATGGCGCAGCGCCCCGTCGGCCGTCACCACGTCGAGGGAGCGCACATGGTCGGCGGCGTATCCGAACTGCCTGGCCAGGACGGAGAGCCCGCCGCCGAGGGTGTAGGAGACCGCGCCGACCGACGGGGACGATCCGTTCAGCGCGGCGAGGCCGTGCGGAGCGGCGGCCTCGGTCACCTGCCCCCAGGTGACGCCCGCGCCGATCCGGGCGGTGCGGCGGACCGGGTCGATCTCCACGGAGTCCATCCGGCGTGTGCTGATCAGGACCCCGCCCTCGATGGCGCCGGGCAGCCCGTGGCCGGTGGCGTGGACGCGGACCGGCAGGCCGCGCGCGGCGGCGTCGGCCACGGCGGCGCGTACGTCCTCGGCGTGGGCGGCCTCGACGACGAGGTCGGGGCGGATCGCGAAACCGGTCTGGAAACCGGTCGGGGCGGTGGTGGTCATGGAAAGGCTCTCCGATCGCTCGCGCGGTGTCGCCCGAGAGGGAGAGCCTTTCCGGTAAACCTGACAGCGGCCGTCAGGTATTGGCGGGCGTCTTCCCGGCCGTGCCGTTCCGGCGGTTCCTGGCCTCACGGACCAGCGAGATCGCCACCACCAGCGCCGCGACGAGCAGCGAGAGCAGCACCTGCTCACGTCCGCTGTCGTCGGTCAGCATGTAGACCAGCACGAACGAGATCATCGCGATGGTCGCCCAGGTCAGGTACGGGAAGAGCCACATCCGTACGACCAGCTTCTCCGGCGACTCGCGCAGGATCATGCCGCGCATCCGCAGCTGGGTGAAGCAGATGACCAGCCAGACGAACAGGGCGACCGCACCGGAGGAGTTCAGCAGGAACTGGAAGACGGTGTCGGGCCACTTGTAGTTGAAGAACACCGCGACGAAACCGAAGACCACCGAGGACAGGATCGCGGCCTGCGGCACGCCCCGCTTGTTCGTCCGGGCGAACGCCTTCGGCGCGTCCCCGCGGCCACCGAGCGAGAAGGCCATCCGCGAGGCGGTGTAGAGGCCGGAGTTCAGGCACGACAGCACGGCGGTGAGGACGATGACGTTCATGACCTCTCCGGCGTGCGGGATGCCGATCGAGTTGAGGGCGGCGACATAGCTGCCGTCCTTCACGATCGACGGGTCGTTCCACGGCAGCAGGGTGAGCACGACGAAGATCGAGCCCAGGTAGAAGACGGCGATCCGCCAGATCACGCTGTTGGTGGCCTTCTGGACGGCGCGCTGCGGGTTCTCCGACTCACCGGCGGCCAGGGTGACGATCTCGCTGCCCATGAAGGAGAAGACGACCATCAGCACACCGGTGAGGATGGCGCCCGGCCCCTCGGGGAAGAACCCGCCGGTGTCGGTGAGGTGAGCCAGCCCCGCGCCGGGGTTGTCCGAACCGGGCAGCAGTCCGAAGACGGCGAGCAGTCCGACGACCACGAACGCGCCGATCGCCACGACCTTGATCCCGGCGAACCAGAACTCGAACTCGCCGTACGACCCGACCGAGACCAGGTTGGTCGCGGTCAGCACCACCATCACGATCAGCGCCCACGCCCACTGCGGGACGCCCGGCACCCAGCCCTCCAGGATCTTGGCACCCGCCGTGGCCTCGACGGCGAGCACCACGACCCAGAAGAACCAGTACAGCCAGCCGATCGAGAAACCGGCCCAGCGGCCCAGCGCCTGGTCGGCGTAGGCGGAGAAGGAGCCCGAGCTGGGGCGGGCCGCGGCCATCTCGCCGAGCATCCGCATCACGAAGACGACCATCAGGCCGACCAGGGCGTACGACAGCAGGATGGCGGGTCCGGCGGCGGCTATACCGGCACCGGAGCCCACGAAGAGGCCCGCGCCGATCACGCCCCCGATGGCGATCATCGAGAGATGGCGGTTCTTGAGCCCCGGCTGGAGACCGTCCGGGGAGGGGGAGGCGGAGGGGCTGTGGGGGGAGTCCGGCTCGCCGGGCCGTTCGGCCGGCCCGGCCGTGGTGGTCTGCGACGTCATGGAGTCGAATCCTTACGTTCTCGGATCACGCGATGCGTGCCCGGCCGCCGCAGTGGGGTGCGACAGCGAGTGATGCATTGAAGCCCAGAGAACCGCAAAAGCGGAACCCCTTCTTCCGGATCGTTTGCCCGATTGTTGCCCGAGTGGCCCATCTCACACGCGATTTGCGCATCATGGTCACGCGGTGTGCGTCGCAGGTCCCCTGGCGTGACGGCCGGAGCGTTCCGACCCCGATGGCGGCTGCCCCGCTTCGTACGTGCCACACTCGGAACATGCGCGTGTACCTCGGCTCGGACCATGCCGGCTATGAACTCAAGAACCACCTCGTCGAGTGGCTCACGTCCCAGGGCCACGAGGCCGTCGACTGCGGCCCCCACATCTACGACGCCCAGGACGACTACCCGCCGTTCTGCCTGCGTGCCGCCGAGCGGACGGCCGCGGACCCGGACAGCCTCGGCATCGTGATCGGCGGCTCCGGCAACGGCGAGCAGATCGCCGCCAACAAGGTCAAGGGCGTCCGCGCCGCACTGGCCTGGAGCGAGCAGACCGCCGCCCTGGGCCGCGAGCACAACAACGCCAACGTGATCGCCATCGGCGGCCGGATGCACTCGGTGGAGGAGTCCACCAAGTTCGTCGAGATCTTCCTCGCCACCCCGTACTCCAACGAGGAGCGTCACACCCGCCGCATCGAGATGCTGACGGCGTACGAGACGACCGGCGAGCTCCCCCCGATCCCGGCCCACCACCCGCAGCAGGGCTGACCGGCCTCCACCCCCGTGCCGCCGGTGCGCCCGGCGGCACAGCCATGTCCGCCCCCGTATCCCACCGAGTCTCGCCGAGGAGAGCCGCCACCGTGCCCGAGGGACACACGATCCACCGCCTGGCCGCGGACCACCGGGACAGGTTCGCCGGGGGTCCGGTGCGGGTGAGCAGCCCGCAGGGCAAGTTCTCGGCCGGCGCCGCGCTGCTCGACGGCCGGCCCCTCACCGACGTGGACGCCCACGGCAAGCACCTCTTTCTCGGCTTCGAAGGCACCGGCTGGGTCCACATCCACCTGGGCCTGTTCGGCAAGCTCGGATTCGGTACGGTCCCGGCCCCGCCGCCCACCGACACGGTCCGGCTGCGGCTGCTGAACGACGAGCACCACGCGGATCTGCGCGGCCCGACGACCTGCGCGCTGATCACCGACCCGGAGAAGCGCGCGATACACGACCGCCTCGGGCCCGACCCGCTGCGCACCGACGAGGACGGCGAGCGGGCCTGGCTGCGGATCTCCCGCAGCCGGATCACCGTCGCGGCCCTGCTGATGGACCAGAAGGTCATCGCGGGGGTCGGCAACGTCTACCGCGCGGAGGTGCTGTTCCGGCACGGGATCGACCCGTACCGCCTCGGCAGGGACCTCACGCGCGCGGAGTGGGACGCGATCTGGGCGGACCTGGTGGCGCTGATGCGCGAGGGCGTGCGGAACAACCGGATCGACACGGTCCGTCCCGAGCACATGCCGGAGGCGATGGGGCGCCCGCCACGCGTCGACGACCACGGCGGCGAGGTGTACGTCTACCGCCGGGCCCGCCAGTCCTGCCACATCTGCGGCGGCGAGATCCGCACCGCCGATCTCGCCGCCCGCAATCTCTTCTGGTGCCCGGGGTGCCAGAAGGCATAGAAGGCCCCCAGGGTCCGTCCTAGAACCCCCGCGGCAGCCACGGCGCCGTGTCCGACAGGAACGCCGACGACGCCTCCGCCAGCGCACCCGCCCGCAGCTCCCGTACCCGCCCGGCCAGCCCCAGCGAGCTCAGCGACTCGCCGCCCAGATACGCCGAGCCCAACTCCCGTACCGAGAGCGCCAGATCGGCCGCGTCCTCGGTCCGCCGGCACGTCGCGGCGCCCTTCGCGTCGGCCGTGAGCCGCCAACGCCCCGCGTTCCACGGGCAGAACGCGTCCTCCACCTCGAACACCACGTCCAGCGGGCCCCGGTACGACCGGGCCTCCAGCGCCGCCCCCAGCTCCACGATGCGCACGTGGAGCGAATCGCGGACCCGGATGTTGCACCGCCGCACGTCCGACACCAGGTGCAGCACCGCGTCGTCGACCGGACGGTTGCGGGCCACGATCGTCGTCATCAGGTCGATGTCGAAGACGAACCGCCACAGCGCCGCGTACGCCGCCGGGTCCAGGGCGGCCAGGTCGTTGACCACGACGGTGCCCTTGGGGCCGGCCGGCTCCCACTCCGGCTTCATGTGGTACGTCACATTGCCGACGATCTCCCCGTCCCGCTCCGCCAGCACGCACTGCTGCGCCGAGGAGCCCTGCCGGCTGGAGACCGGGTCGACCATGGGCTTGCGCTCCCAGCCGGGCCCGTGGACCGGGACGCCGGGACGGCCGGAGACCAGCCGCTCGTACACGCTCTCGCACGCCGCCATCGCCTCGTCCGGCTTCGCGTGGCGCAGCCGCACCTCGTCCGTGCCCGGCGGCACGTCCAGCCGGATCCGGTCCTTCTCGATCGTCAGCGACATCTGCCGCGAGGCGGCGCCGTAGCCGAAGCGGCCGTAGATCACCGGCTCCGAGGCCGTCAGGACGGCGATCGGCTCGCCCAGCGCGCGGATGTCGTCCAGCTGCCGGCGCATCATCGAGGTAAGCAGCCCGCGACGGCGGTGTGTGGCGGCGACGCTCACCATCGTGATCGCGGCGGCGGGCACCAGCGCCCCGCCCGGCACCGCGACCCGGAAGCTGAACGCCCCCGCCGTGCCGACCACGTCGTCACCGTCCCAGATGCCGAGCGACCGCTCGTGCTCGGTCAGCTGCTCGAACAGCTCGCGCTCCTCGGGAGTCTCCCCGTCTCCGCCGAACGCCAGCTCCAGACACCCGAACCATTGGTTCCATTCGGACGGACGCAGTACGCGAAGCTCAGTAGTCATGGGCCATGCCTACCAGGGGGCAGGGCGGCGGGGCGACCCGATTTCGAACGCATTGTCACGGGGTCCCCCTGCACCTCGGGCGGCCGGGTAGATAAGGTCCCCGCAATGGCCCGTCGCGCAGGAGCAGACACGTACCCGGCCCGATTGCGGAAATCGGCGCACCGGGCACGCATCGCGCTGCGCAAGTCCGGGGTCGACTACTTCCGCGGCGACGGCTCGGACTGGATCGCGCTGGCCGGTCTGCTGCTCACCATTCCGGCCATCACCTGCGCCACCCTGTTCAACGCCGTGTGGTGCTCACCGGCCGCACTCGTCCTGCCGATCGTCGCGGGCGGCCTGCTGCTGCGCCCGGCCAGCCTGCTCGGCCTGTACGCGACCGCCGCCACGGCCCTGATCGTGGAGTCGCTCGCGCTGGGGCCGTACGGCGACGGCCCGGCCCGGGTGACCCCCGGGATCGTCCTGGTGGTCGCGGCCTGCGGCTTCTTCGGGCTGGTCCTCGCCCAGTTCCGGGCCAGGGTCGGGGTGCCGTGGCGGCGCGGCGGCACCATGCTCTTCGACCTGCGCGAACGCATCCGGGTACAGAGCGCGCTGCCCCGGCTGCCGCAGGGCTGGCACCGGGAGATGGCGCTGCGCCCGGCGGGCGGGCAGTCCTTCTCCGGGGACTTCGTGGTCGCCGCCCGGACCAACGGCGGACGGACCCTGGAGGCCGTGCTCACCGATGTCTCCGGCAAGGGCATGGACGCGGGCTCCCGCGCCCTCCTGCTGTCCGGGGCCTTCGGCGGGCTGCTCGGCTCGCTGCCCCCGCACGGCTTCCTGCCGGCGGCCAACGGCTATCTGCTGCGCCAGGACTGGGACGAGGGGTTCGCCACCTCGATCCATCTGGTCCTGGACCTCGAATCGGGCGACTACGAACTCCTGTCGGCCGGACACCCGCCCGCCCTCCAGCTCCACTCGGGCAGCGGCCAGTGGGAGGAGAAGGCGGCCGAGGGGCCGCTGCTGGGGGTGTACGACGGGGCGCAGTTCGACGCCGTGAAGGGCTCTCTGGCCCCCGGCGACGTGCTGATGCTGTTCACGGACGGCCTGGTCGAGGCGTCCGACCGCGATATCGCGGAGGGCATCGACCGGCTGACCGGCGAGGCCGACCGCTATGTCGCCACCGGCTTCGAGGGCGCGGCCTGGCACCTGATCGAGGCGTGCGCCAAGGACGTCAACGACGACCGGGCGCTGCTGCTGCTGTCGCGCAGGTCCTGAACCGCGGGTCCTGACCGCGCTGTTGCTGTCGCGCAGGTCCTGAGCCGCGCGGCACCGGCGCCTCCGGGTACGGGGGCGAGCGGGCCGAAGCCCGTCTCCCCGTACCCGGAACGCCGAGGGGGCCGGCTCAGGCCGGGACCGAGAGCTTCCCGGCCTCGCTGTCACCGCTGTTCCCGTCCTGGCCCCGCCCGCCGGGCAGGATGCGGGCCAGCCAGTGCGAGCGCCCGGCCGCCAGCGGGGAGAGGACCGCGAGGACGAGCACGTACCCGGCGATGAACGGCGGGAGCCGCTCGTCCAGCCCGGCGCCGGCCGCCATCGTGGCGAGGATCAGCGCGAATTCGCCGCGGGCGGTCAGGGTGGTGGAGATGTTCGCCGCGGCCTGCGGGCCGAAGCCGTAGACCCGTGCGGAGACCATGCCGGAGAGGATGTTCATCGCCACGGTCAGCACGACGGCGGCAAGCACCGGCCACATCACTCCCGGCAGATCGCCGGGGTTGATGGAGAGTCCGAAGGCGAAGAAGAAGATCGCCCCGAAGGCGTCGCGCAGCGGGTGGACCAGCTTGAGGATGCGCCCGCCCGATGTCGTGCTGCCGAGCATCAGACCCACCATGAAGGCGCCGATCGCGTCCGCGACCCCGAACCACTCGGAGACCCCCGCCACGAACACGGCGGCGCCGAGGAAGGAGATGACGAGCAGTTCGTCGTCCGAGGTGTGGATCAGCTTGCTGATGAGCTTCGTGCCGAACCGGGCGGTGAGCGCGAGCAGCAGCAGGAAGCCGAACGCCTTGCCCCCGTCGAGCACCGCGGCGGCGAGGCTGTCCGAGCGCGACAGGATCGGTTGCAGTGCGGCGAGATAGAGGGCGAGGAAGATGTCGTCGACGACGATGATGCCGAGGATCGTCTTGGTCTCCGGGCTGGCCAGGCGTTTCGTGTCGACCAGGATCTTGGTCACGATGGCGGACGACGAGATCCCGATGACCCCGGCCAGGACGAGGGCCTCCGAGGTGCCCCATCCCAGCACGAAACCGAAGGCGAGCCCGGCGCCGACGTTCAGTGCCAGATAGACGGAGCCCGCGATGAGCATCTTGCGGCCGCCGGCCTTGAGGTCGTCGAGGTGGAATTCGAGACCGAGGTAGAAGAGCAGCAGCACCAGACCGAGCGCGGAGAGCATCTCCAGCTCGTGCGGGTCGGCGACGAGCACGATCCCGGGGGTGTGCGGGCCGAGCAGGATTCCGGCCAGGATGAACAGGGGGATGGTCGGCAGCCCGATGCGGCTGCCTACGCGGGCGAGAACGGCGGCGGCCAGGAAGGCGCCGCCCATGGCGATGAGCGTGTCTGCGTGTCCGATGAGCCCAGTCCTTCGTCAGGTCAAGAGAACGTCAAGGAATCGTCAGTAATTAGTTTACCGAACGATTGACCTTGCAACTGTGCCCCCTCTCCGGGCACCGGCCCCAAGCCCCGCCGTGACCTGCCCGGATCCGCCTTCCCCCGGAGCGGACCTGGGGTTTTCCCCACCCCCGATCCGCCAGCAGCCGCCATGTTCCCGGCCCACCCCTGATCCGTAGCTTCGAATCACGGTCGAAGAAGCGGCCGTCGAGCAACGGAAGGCGGACATCATGGGGCTGCGACGCACCCGGCAGCGCGCGCAGGACAGTCAGTACCCGGCGGACTTCCACCAGGGGCCCGTCCCCGCGGACCTCGCCGTCGAACTGCGCGGTGTCCGCAGGCAGTACGGCCGGGGCGGCTCCGTCGTCCACGCGCTGCGGGGCATCGACCTGGCCCTCCCGCGCGCCAGCTTCACCGCCGTCATGGGGCCCTCCGGCTCCGGCAAGTCGACCTTCCTCCAGTGCGCGGCCGGGCTCGACCGCCCCACCGAGGGCTCCGTACGCCTCGGCGGCACCGAGATCACCGGCATGAGCGAGAACCGGCTCACCGAACTGCGCCGCACCCGCCTCGGCTTCGTCTTCCAGGCCTTCAACCTGCTGCCGTCCCTGACGGTCGAGCAGAACGTCGTCCTGCCCATGCGCCTGGCCGGACAGCGCACCGGCTCCGCCCGCGGCCGCCGCGAAGCCACCGAGATGCTCGACCGGGTCGGCCTCGGCGACAAGGGCCGCCGCCGCCCCAGCGAGCTCTCCGGCGGCCAGCAGCAGCGCGTCGCCGTCGCCCGCGCCCTGGTCACCCGGCCCGACGTGGTCTTCGCCGACGAGCCGACCGGAGCCCTGGACACCACCACCGCCGCCGAGATCCTCGCCCTGCTCCGCAACGCGGTGGACGGCCTCGGCGCCACCGTCGTCATGGTCACCCACGACCCGACGGCCGCCTCCTACGCCGACCAGGTGCTCTTCCTCGCCGACGGCGCGATCGTGGACCGCCTGCCGCGCGCCGGCGCCGCCGAGATCGCCGCCCGGATGGCCGCACTGACCGCACGGACCGCGCCCGCCCACGCCGGAGCAGCAGCCTGATGTTCATCCCGCACGCCCCGAACGGCCTCGCCCGCGCGGCCGTCCGTTTCAAGCCCTCGTCGTTCATCGGGACCTTCGTCGCGCTCCTGCTGGCCGCGGCCGTCGTCTGTGCCTGCGGCATCCTGACGGAGAGCGGCGTGCGGGCGTCCGTACCCCCGGACCGCTACGCGAAGGCCCCGGTGGTGGTCGCCGCCGACCAGAAGGTCCATCTGAAGTCCGGCAGCGGCGACAGCGCGGAGGAGAGCGACGTACTCCTCCCGGACACCGCGAGGCTGCCCGAATCCCTGGTCGCGAAGGCCGCCTCGGCCCCCGGCGCCGCCACCGCGATCGGGGACGTCGGCTACTCCGTACGACAGGACGGCACCCCCCTCACCGCCCACGGCTGGGGCTCCACCGCCCTCACCGGTACGCGGCTGCTCACCGGCGACGCGCCCACGACCGGCGAGGCCGTCGTCCCGGCCGGGACCAGGAGCCGGGTGGGCGACACCATCGCCCTCGACACACCCGCGGGCGTACGGGAGTTCCGGGTGTCGGGCACCACCGGCACCGACGCCACCGTCTGGTTCGCCGACCGGCAGGCCGTACAGCTCTCCGGCCACCCCGGCCGGGTCGACGCCATCGCCGTGCTCGCCGGACCGGGCACCGCCACCGGCACCCTCGCCGGCCAGGTCCGCGAGGCAGTCGGCCACACCGCCACCGCCCGGGTCCACACCGGAGACGACCGGGGCACCGTCGAGACCCCGGCCCTCGCGAGCACCGAGGAACTCCTGCTCGGACTCGGCCTCTCCTTCGGCGGCGTCGCCACCATGGTCGCCGTCTTCACCGCCGCCGGCACGGTCGCCCTCTCCGTGGGGCAGCGCAGCCGCGAATTCGCCCTGCTGCGCGCCATCGGCGCCACCCCGCGCCAGCTGCGCCGCACCATCGCCACGGAGTCCCTGCTCGTCGCCCCGATCGCCGGGGCGCTCGGCTGCCTGCCCGGAACTGCCCTGGCCAAGTGGTGGTTCGGCCAGCTCCGGGACCGGGGAGCGGTGCTCGACAGCGTGACCCTGCACATCTCCTGGCTGCCGCTGACCATCGCGGCCGCCACCACCATGCTCACCGCGCTCGGCGCCGGCTACCTCGCCGCACGGCGCCCCGCGAAGATGAAACCGGGACTCGCCCTGGCCCAGTCGGCCGTCGAACGCGCCCCGGTCGGCTTGATCCGCACCCCGCTCGGTATCGCCGCCCTCGTCGGCGGCGGGGTCCTCGCCAAGGTCGCGGCCTCCACGTCCGGCGACGACTCGGCGAACGCGGCCCTCGGCATCGTCATGCTCTTCATGCTCGCGGTCGGGCTGCTCGGCCCGGTGATCGCCCGGATCTGCGCCGCCGTCATCGGCCTCCCGCTGCGCGCCACCGGCGCGTCGGGATCGCTGGCCGCCGCCAACTCCCTCACCAACTCACGCCGGCTGGCCTCCGCGATCACCCCGATCGTGCTCGCCATGGCCTTCTCGTCGACGCTCGTCTTCATGCAGACCAGCCAGGAGCGGGTCACCGCACACCAGCAGCGCGACGCCATCACCGCCGACCACATCGTCACCGCCCCCGCCCCACTCGCCTCCGACGCGACCGAACGGGCCGCCGCCACCCCCGGCGTCTCCACCGCCGTCGGACTGCTCCGCAGTTCCGTACTGGTGCCCGGCGGCGGGGGCGTGGAGCTGCAGAGCGCCTCCGCACAGGGCGTCATCGGCTCCGGCACGGACCTCGGAGAGGTCCAGGACCTCGACGTCAGGACCGGATCCCTCACCGCCCTGCGGCCCGGAACCGTCGCCGTCGACACCACGCTCGCCGACTCGGCGGACCTGAGCACCGGCGACCGGCTCGCCCTGCGGCTGCCGGACGGCACCAAGGCGACCCCGGAGGTCGTCGCGGTCTACGGACGCGGCCTGGGCACCAGCCTCGTCACGCTCCCCGCGGCCGACCTGAAACACCACATGACCTCGCCGTACGCCTCCGACATCCTGGTACGGGCCACCCCCGCCGCCGCACAGGAGCTCACCGCGCTCGGCACCGTCACCGACGCCTCCGGCTACGCCGCCGCACAGGACAAGGACCGCGAGCTCAACGCCTGGGCCAACACCGTCATGGCCGCGGTGCTCGGCGGATTCGCCGCCATCGCCGCAGTCAACACCCTGGTGATGACCGTTCTGGACCGTCGCCGCGAACTGACCATGCTGCGCCTGGTCGGCTCCACCCAACGTCAGGTCATGGGCATGATCCGCTGGGAGGCGCTGCTGGTCACGGTGGCCGGCGCCGCGCTCGGCACCGCCATCGCCATGGCCACGCTCTTCCCGATGATGAGGGGGCTGACGGGCGAGTCCCCGTACATTCCGCCGGTCCTGTACGGGAGCTTCGTCGCCGCGACCGTCGGCCTCGGCCTCGCCGCCACCCTGATCCCGGCGCGGGCCGCCCTGCGCGGCAAGGCCGCCCGTCCGTAGAGTCGGGCCATGCCCGAGCCGCAGACACACCTGACCCTGGCCGAGGTCGAGGCGATCGCCCGCGAGGCCCACGCCGAACAGCGGGACAAGGCGGGACGCCCGTACACCGAACACCTCGCCGCCGTCGCCGATGAGGTACGGATCCGGGGCGGCAGCGACGAACAGATCGCCGCGGCCTGGCTGCACGACGCGGTCGAGGACGACGCGCTGTCGGAGCGGTGGCTGGCCGACGCCGCGCTACCGCAGCAGGTGAAGGACATGGTCCTCGCCGTCAGCAGACGTGACGGCGAGGACCTTCGTTCGTACACCCGGCGCATCCTGGACACCCCGGGCGCCCTGCTGATCAAGGAGTCCGACCTGGCGCACAACGCGGACCCGGCCCGCCTCGCCGTGCTGGAACCGGCGACCCGTACCCGGCTGACCGAGAAGTATGCGCAGGTACGGGCGCTGCTGGGGCTCACACCGGGCGAACCGCCCGCCGAGCAATCGGTTCAAGCCAACACGGCGGAGGACTGATCAACTTCCCGGCCGGGCCCGGACCGGAGACCGGATCGGCCCGGAGACCGGCCGGGCTCAGAGCCGGGCCGAGGCCCGGCGGAACGCCCAGTCCATGTCCGGCTCCGTCACCGGGCGCAGTACCCGGCGCACCGGTGGCGTGCACAGCAGCGTGACGGCGGCGGCCGCGACCACCGAGACGAGCACCAGCCCGGCGGGGGCCGAGAGCCAGTCGTAGACGTCGAACACCCCGGCGTACCCGGCCCCCTTGATCAGGAAGCCGTGCAGCAGATAGCCGCAGATCGTTCCGGTGCCGAGCACCGTGAACCACATGCGGCGGCGCGGCACCCAGGCCAGGAACCCGATGGTGAGCAGCAGCGCGCAGCCGAACATCGCCAGCGTCATCACGGCACCGGACCACCACGGGGCGCCCATCTCCTGCGCGCTGTTGCTGCGGTAGAACCAGCCCAGCTGCATCCGGGGCGCCGCCCAGTACGCGAACAGCAGGGCCCCGGCGAACAGCGGCAGCGCGAGCATCCGCACCTCGCGCCGGCGCACCAGCTCGAAGTGCTCGGGCTTCAGCCGCAGTCCCAGCACGAAGAACGGCAGGAACTGCAGAACACGCTGGAGATCGAGGTCGTCGCCGATCGTCGGGGAGAAGGAGGCGAGCACGGCGATGACGAGCGCAACCGGCAGCGGATGGCGCAGCGCCTGCCAGAGCGGCGTGGTGATCCGCCAGATGAACAGCGCGATCAGGAACCACGTCAGGTACCAGGGGTCCATCAGGCTGATCGACCGGTCGGCCGTGTCGTCCGCGTACCGCTTGAACAGCGAATACGCCGTCTCGAACACCACATAGGGCACGGCGACACCGGTGACCAGGCGCTTCACCTTCGCGGCGGACATGTCGAAGGAGCGGGAGAAGTAGCCGGAGATGATGATGAACGCCGGCATGTGGAAGGTGTACGCCACCATGTACAGCGCCCGGGCGGTCCGGCTGCCGTCCATCACCGGTTCCCATGAGTGCGCCACCGCGACGAGCACGATGGCCAGATATTTGACGTTGTCGAAGTAGGCGTCACGCCGCTTCGCCGGTGCGGAGGCCGGAGGCTTGTTCGCCACCGGTGCGGGGGGTGCAGCGGTGGCGGTCGTCCCTCGGTGTCTGGGCTCCGGCTCCCGGGTCGCCGATGGGAGCGGGGCCCTCTGAAATACGTTCGGAGCGTGGAACATCTCATGCACCTTAGACGCCCCGATTGCAATTCGTAAAACCGCTCGGGGATATCGCTCGATCCTGCCTTGTGTTCCTGTCCAATCGAAAGCGAAACCACCGGCAACCGCCCGCTATGCACCGATTCATCCACCTTAAATGGCGCATATCGGCAGCCTGTTGGGCGGCGTGAATTTAATCGCACTCGGGCCTGGGAATTGCATGTGAATGAAGTGTGTGGATATGGAAACCGTCACATTCGTGAGCCATTGTGAATGTGTGATTCACAGCTCGCACACAGGGTTGCGGAACACCGCTCGCGGACTTGCGGGGCATGGGCGGAGCCGTGTGCGACCCCTCGTGCGGTCGTGCGCCCCGGATGCGCGCGGGGGGCGCAAGGATGGCGAGATCCCGCCACTTCGATCCGTCACCCGGCAGCGACCACAGGGGAGTTGGTGGCACGATGGACGGGACGGAGGAGTGCTCGGCCGCACACCTCCGGGCCGGCAAGGCGGACCGACCAAGGGTGTGATCAGTCGTGGCCATTTCACTGTCTGTGGTGCTGATGTTGGCGATCATCCTGGTGGTCCTGATCCGGGGCGGCTCGATCAAGCCCGGGCCGGCGATCGTCGCGGCGCTCTTCGGCTTCTTCCTGGCATCGACCGGCATGGCGCCGTCGATCACCAGGTTCATGAACTCGATAGCGGAGACCATCAACCAGATCTCCTTCTGAGTCCGGTCCGCCGCCCGCGCTCCGGCACGGGCGGCGGACCGGCGCAGTTCATACGGAACGCAAAAGGCCCGGTCCGGCGAGGAATTCGCCGGACCGGGCCCAAGCATGGAGCGGGCGACGGGAATCGAACCCGCGTAGCTAGTTTGGAAGACTAGGGCTCTACCATTGAGCTACGCCCGCAAAGCCGCACCGCAGGTCCGGGGACCGGCGGCACGTGAAGCATCGTAGCGGGTCGCGGAGGCTGCCCGCACACCCGATTGCGGCCACCCGGTGTCACGTCCGGTGCCACCCGCGGAAAGCGGCCGATGCACTGCCTGACTGCATGTACCCTACGTGTCGCACCGACGGGGTGTGGCGCAGCTTGGTAGCGCGTCCGCTTTGGGAGCGGAAGGTCGTCGGTTCGAATCCGGCCACCCCGACCACCGGCAAGATCTCAGGACCACACGAGCAAGATCCAGGGACCACCCGCAAGATCGCAGACCACGGGCAAGATCGCATTGTGGGAGTCCGACTCCTTGCCGTTACTATGCAAAATGCGTGCCCGTGTGTCTGATGTACCGGGCTCGGTCCGCGAAGCCGCCTCCAGTGCGGTGGAGCAGAACCCCAAGAAGTCAGCCACAAGGAGACCGAACCGTGAAGAGCGCCGTGGAGACCCTGAACCCGACCCGGGTTCGGCTCACTGTCGAGGTGCCCTTCGAGGAGCTCAAGGACAGCCTCGACGCGGCGTACAAGAAGATCAACCAGCAGGTCACGGTGAAGGGCTTCCGCAAGGGCAAGATCCCTGCCCGGGTCATCGACCAGCGCTTCGGCCGCGGTGCGGTGCTGGAGGAGGCCGTCAACGACGCCCTCCCGAAGTTCTACACCGAGGCCGTCAACGAGGGTGAGCTCAACGTCCTCGGTCAGCCCGAGGTCGACATCACCGAGCTGAAGGACGGCGAGCTGCTGGCCTTCACCGCCGAGGTTGACGTACGCCCCGAGATCGAGATCCCGGACTACTCCGGCATCGAGGTCACCGTCGACGCCCTCGAGGTCAGCGACGAGGACGTCGAGAAGGCCGTGGAGCAGCTCCGCGAGCGCTTCGCCTCCACCAGCCCGGTCGAGCGCGCCGCCGCCGAGGGCGACGTCGTGACGATCGACCTGCAGGCCAAGGTCGACGGCGAGGTCCTGGAGGACGGCGTGGCCGAGGGTGTCTCGTACACCATCGGTTCCGGAGAGCTCCTCGACGGCATCGACGCCGCCGTCACCGGCCTGGAGGCGGGTGGCGAGGCCACCTTCACCTCCGAGCTGAAGGGTGGCTCCGCCGAGGGCAAGGAGGCCGAGGTCACCGTCAAGGTCGCCACCGTCGCCGCCCGTGAGCTCCCCGAGCTGGACGACGAGTTCGCCCAGATGGCGAGCGAGTTCGACACCCTGGACGAGCTGAAGACGGACAGCCGCAAGCGCCTGGAGAACACCAAGCAGTACGACCAGGCCACCCAGGCCCAGGAGCGTGTCCTGGACGAGCTGCTCAAGCTCGCCGAGGTCCCGATCCCGGAGAAGCTGCTCGCGGACGAGGTCCAGACCCGCAAGCACAACCTGGAGCACCACCAGCTCGGTCAGATGGGTCTGACCCTCGACAAGTACCTGGAGATCCAGGGCAAGACGGTCGAGGAGTTCGACGCCGAGACCTCCGAGCAGGCGATCAAGGGCATCAAGACCCAGTTCATCCTGGACGAGATCGTCAACAAGGAGAAGCTGAACGTCAACCAGGAGGAGCTCACCGAGCACCTCATGCGGCGCGCTGCTTCCTCCGGCATGAGCCCCGACCAGTTCGCCCAGGCCGTCGTCGAGGGCGGCCAGGTGCCGATGCTCGTCGGCGAGGTCGCCCGCGGCAAGGCGCTGGCCGTGGTCGTCGAGGCCGCCAAGGTCGTCGACACCAACGGCGAGGTCGTCGAGCTGGAGGACGACGAGGACGTGGTGGAGGAGGCCATCGAGGCCGTCGAGGCCGCCGAGGGCACCACCGAGGCCGCGGCCGACGCCGCCGCCGAGGCCGCCGAGGAGAAGAACGAGGCCTGAGCCTCGCGCTGAACCCGAACGACGGGCTCCGGACGCATGTGCGTCCGGAGCCCGTCGCCGTATGGCGTACGGTGCCCCACAACCCTTGTGCGGACTGCGGAGCTTGCGCTCCCAGCGAACAGTTGCGGAAGCGGGATGGCGTTGTCCTACCTGCGCGTTAGGGTCCATGAATAGGAAGGGCAGGGGAGCCCCCGCCCACCCGGTACGAAGACGCTGAGACGGCCGGAGCCGTCAGAGACGAGCAGGTGGATACGTGACGAATCTGATGCCCTACGCCGCCGGAGAGCCGTCCCTCGGTGGAGGCCTCGGTGACCAGGTCTACAGCCGGCTGCTCGGCGAGCGCATCATCTTCCTCGGTCAGCAGGTCGACGATGAGATCGCCAACAAGATCACCGCGCAGCTGCTTCTTCTCGCCGCGGAGCCCGAGAAGGACATCTACCTCTACATCAACAGCCCCGGCGGTTCGGTGACGGCCGGCATGGCGGTCTACGACACCATGCAGTACATCCCGAACGACGTCGTCACCATCGGAATGGGCATGGCGGCCTCGATGGGCCAGTTCCTGCTCACCGGCGGCACCGCGGGCAAGCGCTTCGCGCTCCCGAACACCGACATCCTCATGCACCAGGGTTCGGCCGGCATCGGCGGCACGGCCTCGGACATCAAGATCCAGGCCCAGTACCTGCTGCGCACCAAGCAGCGGATGGCGGAGATCACCGCCCGTCACTCCGGCCAGACCGTCGAGACGATCATCCGCGACGGCGACCGCGACCGCTGGTACACCGCGGAGGAGGCCAAGGAGTACGGCCTCATCGACGAGATCATCACGATCGCATCGGGCGTTCCGGGCGGCGGCGGCACCGGCGCCTGATCCGGTCACCGGATCCGGCTCCACCGCCCCGCGCACCTCTCGTACGCCGAGACACCCAGCCACAGAACGCCACCAGGATGGTGAACACCCACATGAACAACTTCCCCGGCGCCTCCGCGAGCGGCCTCTACACCGGCCCGCAGGTGGACAACCGCTACATCGTGCCGCGCTTCGTGGAGCGCACCTCGCAGGGCGTGCGTGAGTACGACCCGTACGCGAAGCTCTTCGAGGAGCGCGTGATCTTCCTCGGCGTGCAGATCGACGACGCCTCCGCCAACGACGTCATGGCGCAGCTGCTGTGCCTTGAGTCGATGGACCCGGACCGGGACATCTCGATCTACATCAACAGCCCCGGCGGCTCGTTCACCGCGCTCACCGCGATCTACGACACGATGCAGTTCGTGAAGCCGGACATCCAGACGGTCTGCATGGGCCAGGCGGCCTCCGCCGCGGCCGTGCTGCTCGCCGCGGGTACGCCCGGCAAGCGGATGGCGCTGCCCAACGCCCGTGTGCTGATCCACCAGCCGTCCTCGCAGACCGGCCGTGAGCAGCTCTCCGACCTGGAGATCGCGGCCAACGAGATCCTGCGGATGCGCACCCAGCTGGAGGAGATGCTGGCCAAGCACTCCACCACGCCGATCGACAAGATCCGCGACGACATCGAGCGCGACAAGATCCTGACCGCCGAGGACGCCCTCGCCTACGGTCTCGTCGACCAGATCGTGTCGACCCGCAAGCAGGCGGCCACGGCCGCCTGACGTCCGCCTTCACCCCTTGGCACACCGAGTTCGCCCGGTCTCCGCCGTGCGAACCGTGCCAAGGGGGGCCCGAACGGGGGGCCAGGCAAGGTACCGTCGGATAGAGGCACCAGGAGCCGCTGAACCAAGCTGCTCCCAGGCGAAGGGGAAGCACCTCGTGGCACGCATCGGTGATGGCGGCGATCTGCTCAAGTGCTCGTTCTGCGGAAAGAGCCAGAAGCAGGTGAAGAAGCTCATCGCGGGACCCGGTGTGTACATCTGCGACGAGTGCATCGATCTCTGTAACGAGATCATCGAGGAGGAGCTCGCAGAGACCTCCGAGGTGCGGTGGGAGGAACTCCCCAAGCCGCGCGAGATCTACGAGTTCCTCGAGGGGTACGTCGTCGGGCAGGAGCCCGCGAAGAAGGCCCTCTCGGTCGCTGTGTACAACCACTACAAGCGGGTCCAGGCGGGCGAGAACGGCGGCGCGCAGGGCCGCGACGACGCCATCGAGCTGGCCAAGTCCAACATCCTGCTGCTGGGCCCCACGGGCTCCGGCAAGACGCTGCTCGCGCAGACGCTGGCCCGCATGCTCAACGTCCCGTTCGCCATCGCCGACGCGACGGCGCTGACGGAGGCCGGCTATGTCGGCGAGGACGTCGAGAACATCCTGCTGAAGCTGATCCAGGCCGCGGACTACGACGTCAAGAAGGCCGAGACCGGGATCATCTACATCGACGAGATCGACAAGGTCGCCCGCAAGAGCGAGAACCCGTCGATCACCCGCGATGTCTCCGGCGAGGGCGTCCAGCAGGCCCTGCTGAAGATCCTGGAGGGCACCACCGCCTCCGTACCGCCGCAGGGCGGCCGGAAGCACCCGCACCAGGAGTTCATCCAGATCGACACGACGAACGTGCTGTTCATCGTGGGCGGCGCCTTCTCCGGCCTGGAGCGGATCATCGAGTCCCGGGCAGGTGCCAAGGGCATCGGCTTCGGCGCGACGATCCGTTCGAAGCGGGAGATCGAGGCGAGCGACCAGTTCCAGGAGGTCATGCCGGAGGACCTGGTGAAGTTCGGGATGATCCCGGAGTTCATCGGCCGGCTGCCCGTCCTGACCTCGGTCCACAACCTGGACCGCGAGGCGCTGCTGCAGATCCTCGTCGAGCCGCGCAACGCGCTGGTGAAGCAGTACCAGCGCCTCTTCGAACTCGACGGCGTCGAGCTGGACTTCGACCGCCCGGCCCTGGAGGCCATCGCCGACCAGGCGATCCTGCGCGGCACCGGAGCACGTGGCCTGCGGGCCATCATGGAGGAGGTCCTCCAGTCGGTGATGTACGAGGTGCCGTCCCGCAAGGACGTCGCCCGCGTCGTCATCACGGCCGACGTCGTCCGCAACAACGTGAACCCGACGCTGGTCCCGCGCGAGCCGCGGACGATCGGCAAGGGCGACGGCGGGCGGCACGAGAAGTCCGCGTAGCAGCAGGCGAAATCGGACGGAAGGGGCGCCCGGCCAGGAGAACTGGCGGGCGCCCCTTCCGTGTTGTGGGTGCTCGGTGATTACCCCTTGACGCGGATTTCGTTGCGGAGATCTGTCGTGATCTTGACCGCGGTGTCCTTGTCCATGGGCTTGGTGGCGTCGCCCGGGGACACCATCGCCATGGTGCTGTAGTCGGCCCACGCGCAGAACCAGTCGGTCTTCTGCTTCTTGGTCTTCATGTCCTGGCCCGCGGCGGCCTGGCATTTCATGATGCCGTTGAAGCCGGAGGGAGACACCTGCTCCGGCTCGCCGACGAGTTCGGTCGTCTTCTCTCCATCCTCGGAGGCGCCCTTCTTCAGAGAGACGAAGAACTTGTCCAGCGCCTTGGCCGGATCGCTGATCTTGCCGTACGCACCGAGATAAGTGATGCCCTTCGCCGTCAGCACGTCGGACGGCATGCTGCTCGGGTCGTTGGGGTCGACCTTGCTGAGGTCCGCCGTCGAGTAGATTCCGGTGACGGTCTTGCCGTTCTCGATGCCGCTGGACGTCAGTTCCTTCGTGGTCTTGTCGTCCTGCTTCTGGTTCGCGCCGTCCGCGCCGAAGCGGTTGTACTCGCCCAGCACCGTCTTAGGGGTCGTCAGCGTGTGCGGCCCGTCGTCGCTGAGACCGCCGCCCCCCGACGTCAGGAAGTACACGCCGCCTCCGATGACCGCCAGCGCCACGACCACGCCGCCGATGATCAGGCCGGTCTTCTTCTTCGGCTGTGCCGGGGGCATCGGCATCGTGCCGTAGGCGGGCTGGCCGCCGTACGGGGGAGTGGGGGGCTGCTGCCCGTAGGGGCCGGGCTGCTGGGGCTGCTGCTGCGGGTAGCCGTAGCCCTGCTGCTGCGGCGGGACACCCTGGGGAGCTTGCTGGGGGTAGCCGTAACCGGGCTGGCCCTGCGGGGGCTGCTGGCCATACGGGCCCGGCTGCTGGCCGTACGGTCCGGGCTGGCCCTGCGGCGGGCCACCGTAGGGTCCGGGCTGGCCCTGGGGCTGCTGGCCGCCGTACGGGCCCGGCTGGTTGTAGCTCATCTGCGGTGTCCCCTGTTCGTGATGCTTATGCGTTCCGAACATCCTGGCGGAAGCGTCGCCCGGATGGAGCACCGGGAGTCACACCGTTACTGAACAAACCGGTTTCAGTGCATCGCTGTGACGCCCCTAAACTGTCCCCCGTGACCGAGAACACTCAGCAGACGCCAGCCAGCAACCCCGAACTGCCGACCCAGTACGCACCGGCCGAGGTAGAGGGGAAGCTGTATGAGCGCTGGGTAGAACGGGGTTACTTCGAAGCCGACGAGCACAGCGAGAAGCCGCCGTACTCCATCGTCATCCCGCCGCCGAACGTCACGGGCAGCCTGCACCTCGGGCACGCCTTCGAGCACACGCTGATCGACGCCCTCGTCCGCCGCAAGCGCATGCAGGGCTTCGAGGCGCTCTACCAGCCCGGCATGGACCACGCCGGCATCGCCACCCAGAACGTCGTCGAGCGCGAGCTCGGCAAGGAGGGCAAGTCCCGCCACGACCTGGGCCGCGAGGGCTTCGTCGAGCGCGTCTGGAAGTGGAAGAACGAGTCCGGCGGCCAGATCTCCGGCCAGATGCGCCGGCTCGGCGAGGGCGTCGCCTGGTCCCGTGAGCGCTTCACCATGGACGAGGGCCTGTCCACCGCCGTCCAGACCATCTTCAAGCGGATGTACGACGACGGTCTGATCTACCGCGCCGAGCGCATCATCAACTGGTGCCCGCGCTGTCTGACCGCGATCTCGGACATCGAGGTCGAGTACCAGGACGACGACGGCGAGCTCGTCTCCATGACGTACGGGGAGGGCGACGACACCATCGTCGTCGCGACGACCCGCGCCGAGACGATGCTCGGTGACACCGCCGTCGCCGTCCACCCCGACGACGAGCGCTACAAGCACCTCATCGGCCGGCAGATCAAGCTGCCGCTGACCGACCGCACGATCCCCGTCGTCGCCGACCACCACGTCGACCCGGAGTTCGGTACCGGCGCCGTCAAGGTCACCCCCGCCCACGACCCGAACGACTTCGAGATCGGCAAGCGCCACGACCTGCCGTTCCTCACGGTCATGGACGAGCGCGCGGTCATCACCGTCCCCGGTCCGTTCGAGGGCCTCGACCGGCTGGAGGCCCGTTCCGCGATCGTCGGCGCGCTGCGCGCCGAGGGCCGGATCGTCGCCGAGAAGCGTCCGTACGTCCACTCCGTCGGCCACTGCTCGCGCTGCAAGACCACCATCGAGCCGCGCCTCTCCCTCCAGTGGTGGGTCAAGGTCGCCCCGCTCGCCAAGGCGGCCGGTGACGCCGTCCGCGACGGCAAGGTCAAGATCCACCCGCAGGAGATGGAGAAGCGGTACTTCGACTGGGTCGACAACCTCCACGACTGGACGATCTCGCGCCAGCTCTGGTGGGGTCACCGCATTCCCGTCTGGTACGGCCCGAACGGCGAGGTCGTCTGCGTCGGACCGGACGACGAGGCCCCCACCGGTGAGGGCTGGAGGCAGGACAACGACGTCCTGGACACCTGGTTCTCCTCCGGCCTGTGGCCGTTCTCCACGCTCGGCTGGCCCGAACAGACCGACAGCCTCGCGAAGTTCTACCCGAACTCCGTCCTGGTCACCGGCTACGACATCCTCTTCTTCTGGGTCGCCCGGATGATGATGTTCGGCCTGTACGTCAACGACGGCGTTCCGCCGTTCGAGACCATCGTCCTGCACGGCATGGTCCGCGACGAGCACGGCAAGAAGATGTCGAAGTCCTTCGGCAACGTCGTCAACCCGCTGGACTGGATGGACAAGTACGGCTCCGACGCGCTGCGCTTCACGCTGGCGCGCGGCGCCAACCCCGGCGTCGACGTCCCGATCGGCGAGGAGTGGGTCCAGGGATCCGCCAAGTTCGCCAACAAGATCTGGAACGCCACCCGCTTCGCGCTGATGAACGGCGCGACGATCGAGGGCGAACTGCCGTCCGCCGACGAGATGTCGGTGACCGACCGCTGGATCCTGTCCCGGCTGGGCAAGACCGTCGCCGAAGTCGACGCGTACTACGACGACTTCCAGTTCTCCAAGCTCAGCGAGGCGCTGCGGCACTTCGCCTGGGACGAGGTCTTCGACTGGTACGTCGAGCTCTCCAAGACCACCTTCTTCGCGGGCGGCCGGCCGGCCGAGGTCTCGGGCCGGGTCCTCGGCGAGGTCCTCGACGTGATGCTGCGTCTGCTGCACCCGGTCGTCCCGTTCGTCACGGAGACCCTCTGGACGGCGCTCACCGGCCGGGAGTCCGTCGTCATCGCCGACTGGCCGAAGGACTCCGGCTTCCGCGACGACGCCGCCGAGCAGGAGATCGCGCTCGTCCAGCAGGTCGTCACCGAGGTCCGCCGGTTCCGCTCCGACCAGGGCCTGCAGCCCGGCCAGAAGGTCCCGGCCGAGCTCACCCTGACCGGTACGCCGCTCGCCCCGCACGAGGCGGCCATCCGCCAGCTACTGCGGCTCCAGCCCGCCGAGGAGGGCTTCCACGCCACCGCGTCGCTGCCCGTCGCGGGGGCCACGGTCGCGCTCGACCTCTCCGGCACCATCGACGTCGAGGCGGAGCGCAAGCGCCTGACGAAGGACCTGGGCGCCGCCGAGAAGGAGAAGGCCCAGGCGGCCGGCAAGCTCTCCAACGAGGCGTTCCTCGGCAAGGCCCCGGACAACGTGGTCGACAAGATCCGCGGCCGGCTCGCCAAGGCCGAGGCCGACATCGAACGGATCTCCGGTCAGCTGGCGAACCTGCCGCAGAGCTGATCCCCTGAGCACGGAGCCCCCGTCCCCCTGACCGACCAGGGGGACGGGGGCTTCGCTCTTTCCGCCGGTATCCGGCCTCCGGTATTCGCCCCGCCACCGGGCGCTGCGCGCGATGTCCGTGCCCATCCGTAGACTGGCCCCGTGAGTGAGCCCCGCCCTTCCGACCGGCACGACGACTCCGATCCCGACGAGACCTTCGCGGAGATCGTCGACGAAGAGACCCAGCGCGACCCCGACCTGGCGGTGATCGAGGCCGGGAGCCGCACGCTGCGCACCCGCTCCGGACCGCCGCAGGGCGACGAGGTCCCCGCCCGCCCCGCCGATCCCGAGGTGGACAAGGCGCTGCGCGCCGTGGAGCAGGAGCTCGCCGGACGCTGGGGCGAGACCAAACTGGAGCCCTCCGTCACGCGCATCGCCGCGCTGATGGACGTGCTCGGCGAGCCGCAGCGCGCGTACCCCTCGATCCACATCACCGGGACCAACGGCAAGACGAGCACGGCCCGCATGATCGAGGCGCTGCTCGGCGCCTTCGACCTGCGTACCGGCCGCTACACCTCGCCGCACGTCCAGTCGATCACCGAGCGGATCAGCCTGGACGGCTCCCCGATGGACCCCGAGCGGTTCATCGAGGCGTACCAGGACATCAAGCCGTACGTGGAGATGGTCGACGCCCAGCAGCCGTACCGGCTCTCCTTCTTCGAGGTGCTGACGGGCATGGCCTACGCGGCCTTCGCCGACACGCCGGTCGACGTCGCGGTCGTCGAGGTCGGCATGGGCGGCAGCTGGGACGCGACCAACGTCATCGACTCCTCGGTCGCCGTCGTCACCCCCATCTCGCTGGACCACACCGACCGGCTGGGCACCACGCCCGCCGAGATCGCCGGCGAGAAGGCCGGGATCATCAAGCAGGGCGCCACGGTCATCCTGGCCCAGCAGCCGGTCGACGCCGCGCAGGTCATGCTGAAGAAGGCCGTCGAGGTCGATGCCACGGTGGCCCGCGAGGGCATGGAGTTCGGCGTCGTCTCGCGCGAGATCGCCGTCGGCGGGCAGCTGCTGACGCTGCGCGGCCTGGGCGGTGCGGCCACCGAGTACACAGAGATCTTCCTCCCGCTCTACGGCGCCCACCAGGCGCACAACGCGGCGGTGGCGCTCGCCGCGGTGGAGGCGTTCTTCGGGATCGGCGCCGAGCAGCCCGGCTCGCTCGACCACGAAACGGTCCGCCGGGCGTTCGCCTCGGTGGTCTCCCCGGGCCGCCTCGAAGTCGTCCGCTCCAGCCCCACCGTCGTCCTGGACGCGGCGCACAACCCGGCGGGCGCCCGCGCCACCGCAGACGGGCTCTCCGAGGCGTTCGGCTTCTCCCGGCTGATCGGTGTCGTCGGCACCAGCTCCGACAAGGACGTCAAGGGGCTCCTCGAAGCCTTCGAGCCGATCTTCGCCGAGGTCGTCATCACGCAGAACTCCAGCGGCCGCGCGATGGACGTCGACGAACTCGCCGCCGTCGCGGTCGAGGTCTTCGGCGAGGACCGCGTCCAGGTGGAGCCACGCCTGGATGATGCCCTGGAGGCGGCGATCACCCTCGCCGAGGAAGAGGACGAGTACGCGGGCGCCGGGGTGCTGGTGACCGGTTCCGTGATCACGGTCGGCGAGGCCCGGCTGCTTCTGGGAAGGCGCTGACCGATGCGTACGCTCTGTGCATCCACGCTGATCGGCGAGTTCTTCGTGATCGGCTTCGCCGGACTCGTCGCGATGAAGTCCGACGACCTGACCGGTGCCACGGTCTGGACGGTCTGCGGCATCGGCATGCTGCTCTCCGTGCTGCTCTGCGGGATGGTCACCCGCCCCGGTGGCATACAGCTCGGCTGGGTGCTGCAGATCGCCCTGGTGCTGAGCGGCTTCGTCGTCCCGATGATGTTCATCCTCGGCGTGGTCTTCGCAGGTCTGTGGTGGGCCTCGGTGTACTACGGCCGCAAGATCGACGAGGCGAAGGCCCGCTGGGCGGCGGCGCAGGAAGCCGCCGAGGCGCCGGCGGGCGGCTGATGCGGTGCCCGGTGGCCAAACCCGGCCGCCGGGCCGTCCCCGTACCCCTGTAGCCTCGGGTTCACCGCACCCGCATGCCTGCAAGGAGCCGCACACCATGACCCAGCGCACCCTCGTTCTCCTCAAGCCCGACGCGGTCCGGCGCGGACTGGTCGGCGAGATCGTCGGGCGGATCGAGCGCAAGGCCGGCTGGCGGATCACCGCACTGGAGCTGCGCACCCTCGACCGCGCCACGCTGGAGCAGCACTACGCCGAGCACGTCGGCCGCCCGTTCTACGAGCCGCTCGTCGAGTTCATGCAGTCCGGCCCGATCGTGGCGCTGGTCGCCGAGGGCGAGCGGGTCATCGAGGGCGTCCGTACGCTGGCCGGCCCCACCGACCCGATCGCCGCCGCGCCCGGATCCATCCGCGGTGACTTCGGCACCATCACCCGGGAGAACCTCATCCACGCCTCGGACTCCGAGGAGTCCGCGGAGCGGGAACTGAAGCTCTTCTTCCCCGGACTCGTCTGATCCACGATCAGCCGAACAGCGCTCATGACCTGGGGCGACCGAATTAATTCGGTCGCCCTTCGGTATAGGGTCCGGGATCGCGGGAACGCATCCCTCCGACGTAACGTCACCTTGAGTGGAACGGCCACCCGTTCCGCCCACAATGGCGAAGGACCCTCGCGCGGTGTCCGCCGATGCGGCACTACGATGGAATCTTCCACGCCCGCAGCGCTCAGCTCGCCATCCAGAACAAGCCATATATCGCTTTCTCGGAAGGCCCGACGCATCCTCAATGGGGAACAAGGGGAAATCAATGTCGTTCATCGGCCGTGACATGGCTATCGACCTCGGGACTGCCAACACGCTGGTGTACGTCAGGGGGCGCGGCATCGTCCTGAACGAGCCGTCCGTCGTGGCCATCAACACCAACACCGGCGGCATCCTGGCGGTCGGTTCCGAGGCCAAGAAGATGATCGGGCGCACGCCGGGCAACATCGTTGCCGTGCGGCCCCTGAAGGACGGCGTGATCGCCGACTTCGAGATCACCGAGCGGATGCTCCGCTACTTCATCCTGAAGATCCACAAGCGCCGCTACCTGGCCCGCCCCCGGGTCGTCGTCTGCGTGCCCTCCGGCATCACCGGGGTCGAGCGACGCGCCGTCATCGAGGCGTCGACGCAGGCCGGTGCGCGCCAGGTGCACATCATCGAGGAGCCCATGGCCGCGGCCATCGGTTCCGGGCTGCCGGTCCACGAGGCCACCGGCAACATGGTCGTCGACATCGGCGGCGGCACCACCGAGGTCGCGGTCATCTCGCTGGGCGGAATCGTCACTGCCCAGTCGATCCGTGTCGCCGGCGACGAACTGGACAACGCGATCATCCAGCACGTCAAGAAGGAGTACTCGCTCCTCCTCGGCGAGCGCACCTCCGAACAGATCAAGATCACGATCGGTTCGGCGTACGACATGGACAAGGACGAGCACACCGAGATCCGCGGCCGCGACCTGGTCTCCGGGCTGCCCAAGACCGTGGTCATCTCGGCCGCCGAGGTCCGCAAGGCCATCGAGGAGCCGGTCAACGCGATCGTCGACGCCGTGAAGACCACGCTCGACAAGTGCCCGCCGGAGCTCTCCGGCGACGTCATGGACCGCGGCATCGTCCTCACCGGCGGCGGCGCGCTGCTGCGCGGACTGGACGAGCGGCTGCGCCGCGAGACCGGCATGCCGATCCACATCGCGGAGGACCCGCTGGACTCGGTGGCGCTCGGATCCGGCAAGTGCGTCGAGGAGTTCGAGGCGCTCCAGCAGGTCCTGGACGCCCAGCCCCGCAGGTGAACAAGCCCGCAGGTGGGCAACCCGTGGGCGAACCACCCCGCGGGTGAACAACCCGCAGGTGGACAGCCCCGCAGGTGAACCACCCGGCGGGTGGACAACACAGCGGTCCGCTGTACGGAACACTGCCGTTCCGTGCAGCCGATCGTTGATATACAGGCACGAACATTCCGACGAGGAAGGCACGGCCGCCGCACGTGAGGGACACACGAGAGAGCCGGCTGCTCCTGGTGCTGCTGATCGCCATCGCGTTCGCATTGATCACGGTGGACATCCGCGGGGGCGAGGAGTCACCGGTGGACGGCGCCCGGCGGGCCGCCGCAGCGGCCTTCGGGCCGGTGGAGAACGGCGTCGCGGCCGCCGTCGACCCGGTGGGCAACGCCATAGGGGCGGTACGCGACTCCGGTGAACGGCACAACCGGATCGCCCAGCTGGAACAGCAGAACGCCGCGCTCAAGACGAAGCTCGGCAGCGACGACCGCAACCGCAGCCGGGTCCGTGAACTGGACCGGCTGCTGAAGAATTCGGCCGCCGGCCAGTACGGCATCAAGGGCGCCGAGGTCATCGCCATAGGAGCGGCCCAGGGCTTCTCCTGGACGGTCACCATCGACGCGGGTTCCGACGACGGAATAAAGCGCGACATGACGGTCATCAACGGCGACGGGCTGGTCGGCCGGGTCACCACCGTCGGCCCGGACACCGCCACGGTGCTCCTCGCCAACGACCCCGACTTCACCGTCGGCACCCGCATGGAGAAGACCGACGAACTCGGCTTCGCCACCGGCCAGGGCTCCCAGCCGCTGTCCGTCCAGTTCCTCAACGGCAAGGCCAAGGTGAAGAAGGGCGACCGGCTCGTCACCTTCGGCTCCAGCAAGGACAAGCCCTTCGTGCCCGGCGTCCCGGTCGGCGAGGTCGTCCGGGTCGACCCGTCCGGCGGCGGCCTGACCCGTACCGTCTACGTCCGCCCGTACGTCGGCTTCACCAAGCTCGACATCGTCGGCGTCGTGGTCCAGGCCCCGCGCGAGGACCCCCGTGACATGGTCCTGCCGAAGCAGCCGGCCAAGCCCGCCAAGCCGAAGCCCACCCCCACCGTCACCGTCACCATCTCGCCCAACGGCGACATCGTCGACACCGAGGGGAACGTGGTCGGCAACATCCACGAGAGCCCGGATCCCAGCAACAGCCCGGACCCGAACGGCACTCCGGACGCCACACCGAACGCTGATAACGCGGTAGACGAGCAGAGGTAGAGCTGATTCCCATGCGCCTGAACCGGATTCTGCTCTCCACCGTCCTGGTCGTCGTCGCTCTCGTCGTCCAGGTCTCCGTGCTCGCCCGGCTCCAGCTCCCCGGCGCCGTGCCGGACCTGCTGCTCCTCGTGGTCCTCGCTCTCGCCTTCGTGTACGGGCACGTCAGCGGCGCCCTCATCGGCTTCGGCGCGGGACTCCTCGCCGACCTGGCACCGCCCGCCGACCACGCCGCCGGACGCTACGCACTGGTCCTCTGCGTCATCGGCTACCTCGCCGGGCTGGCGAAGCCGGAGAACGGGCAGCTGAAGTCGGCGATGGTCCCGATGATCGGGGTCGTCGCCGCGGCGATCGGCTCGACCCTGCTGTACGCGATGGTCGGCGCGCTCGTCGGGGACACGGCGGCCCGTCATGTCGGCCTCGGCAGCCTGCTGTTCACGGCGGCCGTCTACGACCTGCTCCTCGCCCCCTTCGTCGTACCGCTGGTCATGGCGATCGCCAGACGCACGGTGAACGACCCGCTCTCGGACGCCTCCGGCGGCGGCGACGTGGCCGCGGGCTGGCTCGCCGCCGGCACCGGACTGCGGATCGGCAGCCAGCGCGGCGGACTGCGCGTCAAGGCCGCCCGCAGCCGCGCGGCCCGCGCCGGACGGATCAAGGGGGTCAAGCGACTGTGAGACCGCACCGCAGGCGGGACAACGCGCGTACCTCCGGCCCGACCATCACCGGGGGCACCCCGTGACCAACATCCCCGAGACCGGCCGGACCCAGCGGGTCCAGATCCGTCTCATCGTCATCCAGGTCCTCGTCTTCTCCCTGCTGCTCACCCTCGGCGGACGCCTCTGGTACCTCCAGATCCGCAACGGCCAGGAGTACAGCGACGAGGCGAAGAACAACCACGTCCAGCAGGTCGTCCAGCCCGCCGTCCGCGGCTCCATCCTCGACGCGCGCGGTGTGCCGCTGGCCGACAACGAGACCCGTCTCGTCGTCTCCGCGAGCCGCACCGAGCTGATGAAGATGGACGACGACGGCAAGAGCGTCCTGACCCGGCTCGCCGGCGTCCTCGACATGAAGCCCAAGGAAGTCCTCGACAAGGTCCGGCTCTGCGACTCCAAAACGCCGCAGCCCTGCTGGAACGGCTCGCCGTACCAGCCGATCCCGGTCACCGACGAGGCCACCACCCAGCAGGCCCTCACGATCCGCGAACGCGCCGAGGACTTCCCCGGCATCACCGCCGAGCCCACCGCCGTACGCCGTTACGGGGAGCCCGGCAAGGCCAACACCGCCCAGGTCCTCGGCTACCTCTCGCCGGTCACCGACGAGGAGATCACCAAGGCCCAGGACACCGACTCGCCGTACCTCCGCTCCGACCAGGTCGGCCGCTCCGGCCTGGAGCGCACCTACGACAAGGAGCTGCGCGGCAAGGCCGGGGTCACCCGCTACGAGGTCGACAACCTCGGCCGGGTCATCGGCCAGGCGAAGAACGACAAGGCGGAACCCGGCTCCAGCGTCGTCACCTCCATCGACGCCCGGGTCCAGGCCGTCGCCGAGTACGAGCTCAACGAGGCCATGAAGACGGCCCGTAAGTCCTTCGACAAGAACACCGGCGAGAACTACAAGGCCGACTCCGGCGCCGTCGTCGTCATGGAGGCCAAGACCGGCCGCGTCGTCGCGATGGCCTCGCTGCCGAACTACGACCCCAACTCCTGGGTCGGCGGCATCTCCGCCAAGGACTACGCCAAGCTCACCGGCAAGAAGTCGAACTTCCCGCTGCTGAACCGGGCCATCCAGGGCCAGGCCGCCCCCGGCTCGATCTTCAAGGTCATCTCCTCGACCGCCGCGGTCAACGCCGGCTATCCCTTCGACGGCCACTACCCCTGCCCCAGCTCGTACAACGTCGGCGGGCAGACCTTCAAGAACTTCGAGTCCCAGGGCTACGGCGACATCACCATCGGCCGGGCCCTCGAAGTCTCCTGCGACACCGTGTACTACGGCATCGCGCACAAGGAGTGGCTGAAGGACGGCGGGATGACCCCGAAGAAGAACGCCAAGGACTGGTTCTACAGGACCGCCCACCAGTTCGGCCTCGGCAAGGAGACCGGCATCGACCTCCCCAACGAGGTCAGCGGCCGGGTCCCCGACCGCAAGTGGAAGCAGGACTTCTACAAGGCGAACAAGGACGCCTGGTGCAAGCAGGGCAAGAAGGGCGGTACGTACGTCGAGCAGATCGCGTACGAGAACTGCCTCGAAGGCGACAAGATGCGCGCCGGTGACTCCGTCAACTACTCGATCGGCCAGGGCGACACGCTCGTCACGCCGATCCAGATGGCCACCATCTACGCCGCGATCTCCAACGGCGGCACCCTGTACGACCCCACCGTCGGCAAGGCGATCGTCAGCGGCGACGGCAAGAGTGTCGAGGTGATCAAGCCCAACTCGCACGGCAAGCTGCCCTTCTCGCGCAAGACCCGCAACGAGATAGACGGTGCCCTCGCGGGAGTCGCGACCCGTGGTTCGGCCGCCTGGCGATTCGGCGGCTGGCCGCAGGACAAGATCCCGATGCACGCCAAGACGGGTACCGCCGAGGTCTACGGCAAGCAGACGACCTCCTGGTTCGCCACGTACACCAAGGACTACTCGATCGTCATGACGATCTCCCAGGGCGGTACGGGCTCCGGTGCGTCCGGGCCCGCCGTGCGCAACATCTACGACGCCCTCTACGGTCTCGACGACTCCGGCAAGCAGGACCTGAAGAAGGCGCTGCTGCCCACCCCGCAGAAGTCCCTGCCGAAGATCCAGCAGGACGGCTCGATCGACGCCCCGGAGACCAAGCCCTACAACCCGGACTCGCAGAAGACCCCGGAGGAACAGACCCTCGCCGCGGTGCTGGGGAGGCGTGACTGATGGCCGGCTTCTCCGTCCAGCGGTACGCCCCCGAGCGGTCCGCCTGGGGCAAACTCACCGCCCGCGACTCCGTCGTACGCAAACTCGACTGGCCGCTGCTCGGCTCTGCGATCGCGCTCTCCTTCATCGGCTCGCTGCTGGTCTACTCGGCGACCCGGGGACGTGACTCGCTCAACCACGGCGACCCGTACTACTTCCTCTTCCGGCACGCCCTCAACACCGGCATCGGCTTCGCCCTGATGGTCGGCACGATCTGGCTCGGCCACCGCACCCTGCGCGGCGCCGTCCCGATCCTCTACGGCCTCTCGGTGCTCCTGGTGCTCGCGGTGCTCACCCCGCTCGGCGCCACCGTCAACGGCGCCCACGCCTGGATCATCATCGGCGGCGGCTTCTCGCTCCAGCCGTCCGAGTTCACCAAGATCACCATCATCCTGATCATGGCGATGCTGCTCGCCGAGCGCGTCGACGCGGGCGACCAGCTCCATCCCGACCACCGGACCGTCGCCAAGGCCCTCGGCCTGGCGGCCGTCCCGATGGCCGTCGTCATGGGAATGCCGGACCTCGGCTCCGTGATGGTCATGGTCGTCATCGTGCTCGGCGTGCTCCTCGCCTCCGGCGCCTCCAACCGCTGGATCGCCGGGCTGCTCGGCGCGGGTGTGGCCGGCGCGATCGCGGTCTGGCAGCTCGGCCTGCTCGACGAGTACCAGATCGCCCGCTTCGCCGCCTTCGCCAACCCCGCGCTCGACCCGGCGGGCGTCGGCTACAACACCAACCAGGCCCGCATCGCGATCGGCTCCGGCGGCCTCCTGGGGACGGGCCTGTTCCACGGCACCCAGACCACCGGCCAGTTCGTCCCCGAGCAGCAGACCGACTTCGTCTTCACCGTCGCGGGCGAGGAGCTCGGCTTCCTCGGCGCCGGGCTGATCCTCGTCCTGCTCGGCGTCGTCCTGTGGCGCGCCTGCCGGATCGCCCGCGAGACGACCGAGCTGTACGGCACGATCGTCGCCGCCGGAATCATCGCCTGGTTCGCCTTCCAGGCCTTCGAGAACATCGGGATGACGCTGGGCATCATGCCGGTCGCCGGGCTCCCGCTGCCGTTCGTGTCGTACGGAGGGTCCTCGATGTTCGCCGTCTGGGTGGCCGTCGGGCTGCTCCAGTCGATCAGGGTGCAACGGCCGATAAGCGCCTGAGCCGGTACCGGAGCACTGCCCATTCGCGCACAAGGCGTCTAGATTCGGGTCATGGCGGACTCGAAGCGCGAGATCGAGCGGAAGTACGAAGCCACCGCGGACACCCGGCTCCCGGACCTGAGCCGGGTGGCCGGGGTCTTCGCCGTGGCCCACCGGGGCGTCACCGAACTGGACGCCGTCTACTACGACACCGAGGACCTCCGGCTCGCGGCGGACTCCCTCACCCTGCGCCGCCGCACCGGCGGGAGCGACGCCGGCTGGCACCTCAAGTTCCCGGTCGCCTCCGGCATCCGGGACGAGCTGCGAGAACCCCTCTCCGACACCCTGCCGCGCTCCTTCGCGGGGCTGCTGCGCTCCCGGGCCCGCGACCGCGGCCTCGTCCCCGTCGTCCGGCTGGTCTCCGCCCGCGACGTCCACCACCTGCTCGACGCCGAGGGCGCCCTGCTCGCCGAGGTCAGCGTCGACCGGGTGCGGGCCGAACGGCTGACGGCGGGCGCCGGTACGGCCGCCTGGACCGAGATCGAGGCGGAACTCGCGGACGACGGCGACCCCGCCTTCCTCGACGCCGTGGAGCGCCGGCTGCGCAAGGCCGGGATCCGCCCGTCCGCGTCCCCGTCCAAGCTGTCCAGGGCACTCGCCGAGACCGCGCCGACGCAGCGGAAGAGCCCGGCGGGCCGGGGGAAGAGCCCCGCGGGCAAGACCCGGCAGAAGACCACCGCGGGCGATCACGTCCTCGCGTACATCCGCCACCAGACCGAGGCGATCGTCGCCCTGGACCCCGCCGTGCGCCGCGACCTCCCCGACTCCGTGCACCAGATGCGGGTCGCCACCCGCAGGCTGCGCAGCGCGCTGCGGACGTACCGGAAGATCCTCGACCGCGACGCCACCGACCCGGTCGGCGCCGAGCTGAAATGGCTGGCCGCCGAGCTCGGCATCGACCGTGATCAGGAAGTGCTCGACGCCCGGCTGCGCGCCCGTCTCGCGGAACTGCCCCGCACCCTGGTCCTCGGCCCGGTCCGCGGCCGGCTCCGGATCTGGTCGGCGGCCACCCGCAACGGCTCCCGCCGCCGCACCGTCGCCGTGCTCGACGGGAAGCGGTACCTGGCCCTCCTGGAGAGCCTCGACGCCCTGCTCGCCGGCCCGCCCCTGCTGCCCGCCGCCGCACGCGCCCCCGGGCGCGAGCTGTCCCGCGCCGTGCTGAAGGAGTACGGGCGCCTCGCGGACCGGGCCGGCCGCGCCCTGGAGCTCCCGCCCGGCCACGACCGGGATCTGGCCGTGCACGAGGCCCGCAAGGCCGCCAAACGCGTCCGGTACGCGGCGGAGGCGGCCCGGCCCGCGCTCGGGAAGCCCGCCGGGCGGTTCGCCAAACGGATGAAGGCGGTCCAGAGCCTCCTCGGCGACCACCAGGACAGCGTGGTGGCCCGCGAGGCCCTGCGCACCCTGGCCGTCCAGGCGCACGCGGCGGGGGAGCCGGCCTTCACCTGGGGACTGCTGTACGGGCGGGAGGAGGCGGTCGCCGCGGCCCGGGAAAGGGAGCTGCCCGAGGTGTGGCGGCGGGCGTCACGGCCCCGCTTGCGGACGGCTCTGGAAGGCTGAGCATCGGGGTACGCTTGATGGTCACCCTTGCCGGCTCTCGAAAGTTCGCGATGTCTGTCGATTCGGTCTTCCCACAGCTCGAAGCTCTGCTCCCGCATGTGCAGAAGCCCATCCAGTACGTCGGCGGTGAGCTGAACTCCACCGTCAAGCCGTGGGACGAATGCGACGTCCGCTGGGCCCTGATGTACCCGGACGCGTACGAGGTCGGGCTCCCCAACCAGGGCGTCATGATCCTCTACGAGGTACTCAACGAGCGCCAGGGCGTGCTTGCCGAGCGCACCTACAGCGTGTGGCCGGACCTCGAAGAGCTGATGCGCGAGCACAAGGTCCCGCAGTTCACCGTGGACAGCCACCGCCCGGTCAAGGCGTTCGACGTCTTCGGGCTGAGCTTCTCCACCGAGCTCGGCTACACCAACATGCTCACGGCACTGGACCTCGCGGGCATCCCGCTGGAGGCCCGGAACCGCACCATCGACGACCCGATCGTCCTCGCGGGCGGCCACGCCGCGTTCAACCCCGAGCCGATCGCCGAGTTCATCGACTGTGCGGTCATCGGCGACGGCGAGCAGGCCGTCCTGGAGATCACCGAGATCATCCGCGCCTGGAAGGCCGAGGGCCGCCCCGGCGGCCGCGAGGGGGTGCTCTTCCGCCTCGCGAGGACCGGCGGCGTGTACGTCCCGGGCTTCTACGACGTCGAGTACCTCCCGGACGGCCGCATCGGCCGCGTCGTGCCGAACAAGTCGGGCGTGCCGTGGCGGGTCTCCAAGCACACCGTCATGGACCTCGACGAGTGGCCGTACCCGAAGCAGCCCCTCGTTCCGCTCGCCGAGACCGTCCACGAGCGGATGTCCGTCGAGATCTTCCGCGGCTGCACCCGCGGCTGCCGTTTCTGCCAGGCCGGCATGATCACGCGCCCCGTGCGGGAGCGAAGCATCACCGGCATCGGCGAGATGGTCGAGAAGGGTCTCAAGGCGACCGGCTTCGAGGAGGTCGGCCTGCTCTCGCTCTCCTCCGCCGACCACACCGAGATCGGCGAGATCGCCAAGGGCCTCGCCGACCGCTACACCGAGGACAAGATCGGCCTCTCGCTGCCGTCCACCCGCGTCGACGCGTTCAACGTGGACCTGGCCAACGAGCTGACCCGCAACGGCCGCCGCTCCGGTCTCACCTTCGCCCCCGAGGGCGGCTCCGAGCGGATGCGCAAGGTCATCAACAAGATGGTCTCCGAAGAGGACCTCATCCGTACCGTCGCCACCGCGTACGGCAACGGCTGGCGCCAGGTGAAGCTGTACTTCATGTGCGGCCTGCCCACCGAGACCGACGAGGACGTCCTCCAGATCGGCGACATGGCGGTCAACGTGATCGCCAAGGGCCGCGAGGTCTCCGGCCAGAACGACATCCGCTGCACCGTCTCCATCGGCGGCTTCGTGCCCAAGCCGCACACCCCGTTCCAGTGGGCCCCGCAGCTGAGCGCCGAGGAGACCGACGCCCGGCTCACCAAGCTCCGCGACAAGATCCGCGGCGACAAGAAGTACGGCCGCTCCATCGGCTTCCGCTACCACGACGGCAAGCCCGGCATCGTCGAGGGCCTGCTCTCGCGCGGTGACCGCCGCGTCGGCTCCGTCATCCGCGCGGTCTACGAGTCCGGCGGCCGCTTCGACGGCTGGCGCGAGCACTTCAGCTACGACCGCTGGATGACCGCCGCCGAGAAGACGCTGCCCGAGTACGGCGTGGACGTCGACTGGTACACCACCCGCGAGCGGAGCTACGAGGAGGTCCTGCCCTGGGACCACCTGGACTCCGGCCTCGACAAGGACTGGCTCTGGGAGGACTGGCAGGACTCGCTCGACGAGACCGAGGTCGAGGACTGCCGCTGGACCCCGTGCTTCGACTGCGGCGTCTGCCCGCAGATGGACACCAGCATCCAGATCGGCCCGACCGGCAAGAAGCTGCTGCCGCTCACGGTCGTGAAGTAGCCGGCCGCCGCGGGCGCGTCCCCGCGGGTGACAGCTGAGTGACGAAGGCCCGGCCCGGGAAACCCCCGGCCGGGCCTTCGCGTCGTTCACGGCATGGACTACGGCAAGCACCGGGCCCCGGCGGAGTACCGAGCCGACGAGGGCTGCCTGACCCTGCTGATCCGGATCCCGGTCCGGATCGTGGTGCTGGTGGTCGTCCTTCCCGTACGGATGGCCTGGGACGCCCTGGTGGTGACGGCCCGCGCCGCCCACCGGACGCTGCTGCGCCCGCTGGGCCGCGCCCTGGTCCGGCTGTACGAGCCGGTGCTCGTCCCGCTCGGCCATGCGCTGATGTGGCTGGCCGCGGCGGTCTTCGTGTGGCCGTGGGTCGCGCTCTGGCGGTATGCGCTGGTGCCGGGGGTGCGGTACGGGCTGGTGGTGCCGGTGGTGTGGCTGTACGAGTCGGTGCTCACCCCGGTCGGGCACGGGCTGCGGTGGGCGTACCGGGAGCTGCTCGCACCTGCGGGACGCGGGATCCGCCGGGCCGTCGGCCGGGTGCTCCTCGCCCTGGTCGTGCTGCCGGTGACCGGGCTGTGGCGGTACGTCCTGGTACCCCTCGGGCACGGTGCCGCCTGGCTGGTCGAGCACCTGGTCGTACGGCCGCTGCGGTGGCTGTACCGGGAAGTGCTCACCCCGCTCGGCCACGGCGCCGCCTGGCTGCTCGACCAGTCGGCGCGTGGAATCGCGGCCATCGGGACCGGGCTGTGGACGGCGGCGGTGTGGCTGGTCAGGACGCTGCTGGTCGCGCCGCTTCACTGGCTGCACCGGCGGCTCCTTTCCCCGCTGGGCCGGGAGATCGCCGCCGCGTTCGGCATCGCCTGGCAGGTCGCGGGGTACATCGCGCGGGCCGTCGGCCGGGCCATCGCCTGGCTGGCCCGGCATCTGGTCGGGGCGCCGGTGGCCTGGGCCTACCGCACGGCCTGCACACCGGTGGGCCATTTCCTGCGCGATCGGATCTGGGCCCCGGCCGGGCGGGCCGCCGCCGAGGCGGGACGCGTGGCCCGGTCGGCGCTGCGCTCGGCGGGCGAGACCGTACGCCAGGCACGCCGCGATGCGTGGCGGGCCCTGGTCGGTGGTGCCCGGGAGCCCGAGCCCCGGGAACTGGGGAGGCGTGTTACGCGTAGGCTGGGTGGTACGCAACAAACAACGACTGTGCCCAGCGCGGCGCCCGAACCAGAGATCTCCTCGCCCGGAGAGAAAGAAGCCGAGCGGGGGTGAGCCGGACCGGACGCCCCGGGCCACCCGCATTTCGAGGGCGGCGCCCCACCGCGTCCGCCCCGCACCGAGGAGAAGAACCACTGGGCAAGCGACAGCCCGAAGGCCCGCCGCCCGCACCGGCAGTGCAGCGCATCCGACTGCGCTACACCAAGCGCGGCCGCCTCCGGTTCACCAGTCACCGTGACTTCCAGCGCGCCTTCGAGCGGGCACTGCGCCGCTCCGAGGTGCCCATGGCCTACTCGGCAGGGTTCACCCCGCACCCGAAGGTGTCGTACGCCAACGCCGCCCCGACCGGCACGGGCAGTGAGGCCGAGTTCCTGGAGATCGCCCTCACCGAGGCCCGCGATCCGGCCGTCCTGCGGGACCTGCTCAACGACTCGCTGCCGGACGGTCTCGACATCACCGACGCCGTGGAGGCCCGTACCTCGGGTCTCGCCGACCGGCTGACCGCCTCCGTCTGGGAGCTCCGTCTCGACGGTGTCGCCGTGGCGGACGCGGCCGAGGCCGTGGCCGCGTTCAACGGGGCGGAGACCGTCGAGGTCCAGCGCCGCGCCAAGAACGGCATGCGCACCTTCGACGCCCGCGCCGCCGTGGTCGACCTGCAGGCCCTTGATCCACAGGCTGATAGGCCCGAGGACAGGCCCTGTGCGATACTGCGGCTGGTTGTTCGGCACGTGACACCTGCCGTGCGACCTGACGACGTCCTGTCCGGTCTCCGCGTTGTGGCCGACCTGGCGCCGCCGGTCCCCGCAGCGGTGACCAGGCTGGCGCAGGGGCTCTTCGACGAGGAGTCCGGCACGGTGACCGACCCGCTCGCGCCCGACCGCGAGGCAGCCCCGGCCGCTCCATCAGCGGCCACCGGGACCGCCGTCGCGACGGCGCCGGAAGGTACAGGTTCCGCGTAAGGCGGTCGTTGCAGCGCAGCCTCCGACTCGGGAGCCTTCCGGTTCGGGCCGCGCGATGACCCATAAGACTTTCGCCAGGCCGTACGCACCACGCGTACGGAACCGGCGAGCCAGACATTGAGTTCCCGTGCGGCGCCCGCGCCCCGGACGGCGGAGCCGCGTACATCACGCGGACCGTGCCGGACCGGAACCAGGCGCGGCGCCCGGGAGCCTGACGGGAGAACCGCCCGCATGCCCCAGTCCAACGAACCCGGCACGACCGGGAACGCCGAAGAGAACAACGCACCCGGAGACAAGCTGCCGCCGCGCCGCAGGCGCCGCGCAGCGTCCCGCCCGGCCGGTCCGCCGGTGGCGGAAGCCCAGGCTTCGGCCGCGCCCGCCATACCGGCCGTTGACGCCGCAGTGTCCGAAAAGCCCGCCGACGCCGAGAGCGCCGCGACGGCGGAAGCCGCGCCGCCCGCCCGCACGCGCCGTCGTGCGGTCCGCAAGGCGACCGCCCCGGCGGGCGCGCCGCAGGCCGCCGAGGTGACCGAGGTCGCCGCGCCGGTTGCCGAGGCCGAGGTCGAAGAGGCCGCAGAGGTCGTGGAGGCCGCGCCTGCGCGTCCGCGTCGTCGTGCGGTGCGCAAGGCGACTTCCCCGGCGGGTGCGCCGAAGGCCGCCGAGCCGGTTGCTGAGCCCGAGGCCGCCGAGCCCGAGGCCGAGGTCGTGGAGGCTGCGCCCGCGCGTCCGCGTCGTCGTGCCGTCCGTAAGGCGACCGCTCCGGCGGGTGCGCCGCAGGCCGCCGAAGCCGTGGAGATCGTCGAGGAGGCACCGGCCGCCGTCGAGCCCGAGCCGGCCGCCGAGATCGCCGAGCCCGAGCCCGCCGCGCCGCGCGGTCGCACCCGGCGAAGGGCGTCGGCCCCGGCCGGTGCCCCGCAGCACGTCGAGCCGGTCGTGGAGAGCGCCGCGCCTGCGGTCGCCGAGGCGGAAGAGGTCACCGAGCCCGTCGCCGAGGCCGTCGAGGCCCCGCGCGGCCGTCGCCGTGCGGTCCGCAAGGCGACCTCCCCGGCAGGCGCGCCGAAGGCCGCCGAAAAGACCGAGGAGACCGGCGAGAGCGTGCCCGAGGCCGCCGCCGAGAAGCCTGCGGCTGAGCCCGCTGAGCCCGCTGAGCCCGCTGAGCCCGCTGAGCCCGCTGAGGCTGAGGAGGCCGCGCCGCGCGGCCGTCAGCGCCGCCGGGCCACCGCCCCCGCCGGCCGGCCGGAGTTCACGGCCAAGGCCGAGGAGCCCGTACGCAAGAGCCGTCGCGCCGCGCGCCCCGCCGTTGCCGTGTTCCAGGCGCCGGTCTTCGCCGAGCCGATGTTCCAGACCCCGGAGACCGCGGCCGCCGCTGCGGCGGCGTCGCGCTACGAAGAGGTCGAGGCCGAGGAGGAGGCCGAGACGGTCGAGGAGCCGACGGCCACCGTCGAGGCCCCGGCCGCCGAGGCCGCGCCGCAGGGCGGTTCGCGCCGCCGTCGCCGCCGTCGCGGCGAGGTTGCCGAGCCCGAGCAGGCCGTGGCTCCCGTGGAGGAGCCGGCCGAGGAGGAGCCGGAGACCGAGGCAGAGGCCGAGGCCGAGCACGAGGGCGAGGGCGAGGAGACGGACGAGTACGGGGACCGGCCCTCGCGCCGTCGCCGTCGTGGTGGCCGTCGCCGTCGTCGCGGCGAGGCCGCCGAGGGTGACGAGGCCGCCGAGCAGCACGGCGACGAAGCCGCCGCCGACCACGCCGAGGACGAGCAGGAGCGCGCCCAGGAGCCCGAGGAGGAGGACGAGGACCACGAGGCGTCCGCCGCCGGTTCGAGCAGCAGCCGCCGCCGGCGCCGCCGTCGTCGTCGCAGCGGGGATGTCTCCGCCGACGCCGACAGCGGCACGGACGACCCGGAGCGCACGGTCGTCAAGGTGCGCGAGCCCCGCAAGAAGGAGGAGCGGGAGCCCGGCACCGGCTTCGACGAGGTCCAGTCCATCAAGGGCTCGACCCGTATGGAGGCCAAGAAGCAGCGCCGCCGCGAGGGCCGTGAGCAGGGCCGCCGTCGCGTCCCGATCATCACCGAGGCCGAGTTCCTGGCCCGCCGCGAGGCCGTGGAGCGGGTCATGGTCGTCCGCCAGAACGGCGAGCGCACTCAGATCGGCGTCCTCGAGGACAACGTGCTCGTCGAGCACTACGTCAACAAGGAGCAGGCCACCAGCTACGTCGGCAACGTCTACCTGGGCAAGGTGCAGAACGTACTGCCGTCCATGGAGGCCGCCTTCGTCGACATCGGCAAGGGCCGCAACGCCGTCCTGTACGCCGGTGAGGTCAACTTCGAGGCGCTCGGCATGGCCCACGGGCCGCGCCGTATCGAGACCGCCCTCAAGTCCGGCCAGTCCGTCCTCGTCCAGGTGACCAAGGACCCGATCGGCCACAAGGGCGCCCGCCTGACCAGCCAGGTCTCGCTGCCCGGCCGCTACCTGGTCTACGTGCCCGAGGGCTCGATGACCGGCATCAGCCGCAAGCTGCCCGACACCGAGCGGGCCCGGCTGAAGACCATCCTCAAGAAGATCGTCCCCGAGGACGCGGGCGTCATCGTCCGTACCGCCGCGGAGGGCGCGAGCGAGGACGAGCTGCGCCGCGATGTCGAGCGGCTCCAGCAGCAGTGGGAGGACATCCAGAAGAAGTCGAAGAGCACCGGCAGCTCCAACGCGCCGACCCTGCTCTACGGCGAGCCGGACATGACCGTCCGGGTCGTCCGCGACATCTTCAACGAGGACTTCTCCAAGGTCATCGTCAGCGGCGACGACGCGTGGGAGACCATCCACGGATACGTCTCGCAGGTCGCGCCCGACCTGACGGACCGCCTGTCGCGGTGGACCTCCGAGGTCGACATCTTCGCGACGTACCGGATCGACGAGCAGCTGATGAAGGCGCTGGACCGCAAGGTCTACCTGCCGAGCGGCGGCTCGCTGGTGATCGACAAGACCGAGGCGATGGTCGTCGTCGACGTCAACACCGGCAAGTTCACCGGTCAGGGCGGCAACCTCGAGGAGACCGTCACCAAGAACAACCTGGAGGCGGCCGAGGAGATCGTGCGCCAGCTGCGGCTGCGCGACCTCGGTGGCATCGTCGTCGTCGACTTCATCGACATGGTGCTGGAGTCCAACCGGGACCTGGTGCTACGGCGCCTGCTGGAGTGCCTGGGACGCGACCGTACGAAGCACCAGGTCGCCGAGGTCACGTCGCTGGGCCTGGTCCAGATGACCCGCAAGCGGGTGGGCCAGGGTCTGCTGGAGTCCTTCTCCGAGACGTGCGTCCACTGCAACGGCCGCGGTGTCATCGTGCACATGGAGCAGCCGACCACGGTCGGTGGCGGCGGCAAGCGTTCCAAGAAGCGCGGCCGGGGCGTCGACCACGAGCACGTGGCCGAGGCCGAAACCGTGACAGAGGTCGAGACCGAGGCCGAGGTGGCTGCCGAGGTGGCCGCCCCGGTTGCGCTGCCCGAGCCGGAGTTCGTGCCGGACGAGGAGCTGTACAGCAGCCCGGCCGAGGCCGAGGCGGCCGCCACGCGCGGCCGGGGCCGTCGCCGCGCGACCCGTAAGGCAACGGCCCCGGCCGGCGCCCCGAAGGCCGCGGCCGCCGCTGCCCCGGCCGTCGTCGAGCCGGAGCCGGTCGTGGTCGCCGAGCCCGAGCCGGTCGTGGAGCCGGAGCCGGTCGCCGAGGCACCGGCCCCGGTGGTCGAGGAGGCCCCCGCGGCCGAGGCCCCCCAGGGCCGTACGCGCCGTCGGGCGACCCGGAAGGCGACCGCCCCGGCGGGCTCGCCCGCCCCGGTCGAGCCGGTCGCCGAGGCGCCGGCCGCCGAGATGGTCGAGCAGCCGGAACCGGTCGTCGAGGCCGCGCAGCCCGAGGCCGCACCCGAGGAGGTGGCCCCCGAGGCCGCCCCGCCGCGTGCGCGTCGCCGGGCGACCCGCAAGGTCACCGCCCCCGCGGGCTCGCCCGCCGGTACGGACGGGGCGGAGGTCGTCGTGGTGACCGCCACGGCCGAGCCGAAGCTGGAAGCCGAGCCGAAGCCCGAAACCGAGCCGACGCCCGACGCCGAGACCGCCGAAACGGCCCCGGCCAAGAAGGCGGCCCGCAAGACCGCCAAGAAGGCCACCGCCAAGAAGGCGGCCACCAAGAAGACGGCTGCCAAGAAGACCGCCGCGAAGAAGACGACGGCCAAGAAGGCAGCAGCCAAGAAGACGGTCGCCGCCGAGAAGTCGCCGAAGTCCGCCGTCTCGGCCGACGCCGAGGCGTAGGCGACAGCCAGCGGATAGGAGAGGTGCTGTCCCCCGGAGGGGGCAGCACCTCTCCATTTTTGTCCCGCAGCTCGATACCGCGGCGTTGCATATGGACGTGCAAGGGCCCGCCAATTGACGTCGACAGCCGCGCGGAAGCTCTTGAGGGCGAGCCGCTCCATCGCGGTTCGGACCGGGACTCGGCCGGACCAGCCGCTGCGCATCAGCAGCCCGGTCGGTCTCGCTCCACGGGACAGCCCGTGGCCGCCGCCGAGCCCGTAACCCCCTTCTCCTGCTGCTGATGCCTGGGCCGGAACGGGCCGAATTTCCCCATCCGGAAACACGCATCGGTGCCGGAGCCGACGATCTCGCGGCCCGCCAGATTTGGGGTCATCGCAAATTCAGAGGCAGCAGCTCCGGCATTTTCTGCTCGTTTTTTCTTGCTTCTGCCGGCGATGCCGAATGAATTCCCGGTGAGGGTCGGCGGGCATCGCCTCCGGGGCGCGGAGCGAAGGTGCCGGGGGGGGGTGCCGGGGCTGAACCGCGTGCCCGGTCCGTCGGCTGCCGCGGATCATGCCGGAGACCCGGTTTGACCGTCAGGAGGCGGCCCCGTAATCTTGTCCATCGGCGTGTTTTTCCATGCGCGCCTTCCCCTGAGCACATTCCTCCCGGCGGATCCGTTCGTCAGGAGAGGCCGCTCATCCTTCCGGATCGTCGCGGGCCCCGGCCTGCGCGGGCGGCTGGCATCAGGGGCTCCGTTCAGAGCGAGAGAGAGATCCGCGTGTACGCCATCGTGCGCAGCGGTGGCCGCCAGCACAAGGTTGCTGTCGGTGACATCGTTGAGGTTGACAAGATTTCCACTGCCCAGGTTGGCGACACGGTCGAGCTCTCGACCCTGCTCGTGGTCGACGGCGACGCCGTGACCAGCGACCCGTGGGTGCTGGCCGGGATCAAGGTCCAGGCCGAGGTCGTGGACCACCACAAGGGCGCGAAGATCGACATCCTTCGCTACAAGAACAAGACCGGCTACCGCCGTCGCCAGGGTCACCGCCAGCAGTACACGGCGATCAAGGTCACCGGTATCCCCGCGGCTGCGAAGTAAGGGACTGAGGAGACATGGCACACAAGAAGGGCGCATCGTCCACCCGGAACGGGCGCGATTCCAATGCTCAGCGGCTCGGCGTGAAGCGCTTCGGCGGTCAGGCCGTCAACGCCGGTGAGATCCTGGTCCGCCAGCGCGGCACCCACTTCCACCCGGGCACGGGCGTCGGCCGTGGCGGCGACGACACGCTGTTCGCTCTCGCCGCCGGTGCGGTCGAGTTCGGCACGCACCGTGGCCGCAAGGTCGTGAACATCGTTCCGATCGCCGGCTGATTTTCGGCGCTCGTCGAGCGGTTTCTGCGGAGGCGGACCTCACTTCCCGTACGGGAAGCGGGTCCGCCTTTCGCGTGTTTCTCCCATGAGAGACGGCTTTCTCCGCCATGGGGACAGCACGAGTGAGACATTTCTGCATGTATGTAACTGGAGGTTTCAACCATGACCACCTTCGTGGACCGCGTCGAGCTGCATGTCGCCGCGGGTAACGGGGGCCACGGCTGTGCCTCCGTACACCGTGAGAAGTTCAAGCCGCTCGGCGGTCCCGACGGCGGCAACGGCGGCCGCGGCGGCGATGTGACGCTGGTCGTCGACCAGGCGATCACCACGCTCCTCGACTACCACCACCACCCCCACCGCAAGGCCACCAACGGCCAGCCCGGCGCGGGCGACAACCGTTCCGGCAAGGACGGCCAGGACCTGGTCCTGCCGGTGCCCGACGGCACGGTCGTGCTCGACGGCAACGGCGATGTGCTCGCCGACCTGGTCGGCCAGGGCACCACGTTCGTCGCCGGCCAGGGCGGCCGCGGCGGCCTCGGCAACGCCGCGCTGGCCTCCGCCCGGCGCAAGGCCCCCGGCTTCGCGTTGCTCGGCGAGCCCGGTGAGGCCCGGGACATCGTCCTGGAGCTCAAGACCGTCGCCGACGTCGCGCTGGTCGGCTACCCGAGCGCCGGCAAGTCCTCGCTGATCTCCGTGCTGTCTGCGGCCAAGCCGAAGATCGCCGACTACCCCTTCACGACCCTGGTCCCGAACCTCGGCGTGGTCACCGCGGGCAGCACCGTCTACACCGTCGCCGACGTCCCCGGCCTGATCCCGGGCGCCAGCCAGGGCCGCGGCCTCGGCCTGGAGTTCCTGCGGCACGTGGAGCGCTGCTCGGTGCTGGTGCACGTGCTGGACACCGCGACGCTGGAGTCCGACCGGGACCCGGTCTCCGACCTCGACATCATCGAGGAGGAGCTCAAGCAGTACGGCGGCCTGGAGGACCGGCCCCGCATCGTCGTCCTCAACAAGGTCGACATCCCGGACGGCCAGGACCTCGCCGACATGATCCGTCCGGACCTGGAGGAGCGCGGCTACCGCGTCTTCGAGGTGTCCGCCGTCGCCCACACCGGTCTGAAGGAGCTCTCCTTCGCGCTCGCGGGCATCGTCGCCGAGGCGCGTGCGGCCAAGCCGGTGGAGGTGGCGACCCGGATCGTCATCCGCCCGAAGGCCGTCGACGACGCGGGCTTCACCGTCACCCTGGAGGAGGACGGCATCTACCGGGTGCGCGGCGAGAAGCCGGAGCGCTGGGTGCGCCAGACCGACTTCAACAACGACGAGGCCGTCGGCTACCTGGCCGACCGGCTCAACCGCCTCGGTGTCGAGGACGCACTGATGAAGGCCGGTGCCCGTGCGGGCGACGGCGTCGCCATCGGTGCCGAGGACAACGCGGTCGTCTTCGACTGGGAGCCGACCCTGGCTGCCGGTGCGGAGATGCTCGGCCGTCGTGGCGAGGACCACCGGCTCGAAGCACCGCGCCCGGCGGCGCAGCGCCGCCGCGAGCGCGAGTCGGAACGCGACGAGGCCCAGCGCGAGTTCGACGAGTTCAACCCGTTCTAGACCGCGCACCGGCCCGCCGGACAGGCTGTTCCGCAAGCCTGTCCGGCGGCCGCGCACGTTCTCCGCGTCATACGTCCGGGGGAACCGGACCCGCTCAAGGGTGAATCATGCCGCTCACTCGTGTGGCGTCGGTCACCTGGCCAGGAAGCGCTAATTCCGGTATTCGCCCTGATCGCAAGGCAACAAAAGGTTTCGATACGGCATGCGGTGGCCGACGTCCACCTTGCGAGACGGTAACGGAGAGTGCAACCATCGCGGTATCTCCCAGCCCTCGCAAGGTAGGTCGTCTGTGTCTGCTCAGCACATAGCCAAAGCCCGAACCACAGCAGTCGTGCTCGCCGGCGGTACCGGCCAGCGCGTGGGTCTGTCCATTCCCAAGCAGCTGCTGAAGATCGCAGGCAAGGCTGTCATCGAGCACACGCTGTCGATCTTCCAGCAGGCCGACTCCATCGACGACGTCATCGTGCTGATGGCTCCGGGCTACGTGCCCGACGTGGAGAAGATCGTGGCCAAGGCGGGGCTCACCAAGGTCACCAAGGTGATCGAGGGCGGCTCCACGCGCAACGAGACCACCGAGCGTGCCATCGCGGCGCTCGGCGAGGGCCTGGCCGAGGGCGAGGACCGCAACGTCCTCTTCCACGACGCCGTGCGCCCGCTGCTCTCGCAGCGCGTCATCAAGGACTGCGTCGACGCACTGGACCGCTACCAGGCGGTCGACGTCGCCATCCCGTCCGCGGACACGATCATCGTGACCCGCACCCACGGCGGCGACGGCGAGTTCATCACCGATGTGCCCGACCGCTCCCGGCTGCGCCGTGGCCAGACGCCGCAGGCCTTCAAGCTCTCCACGATCCGCCGGGCCTACGAGGTCGCAGCCGGCGACCCGAACTTCCAGGCCACCGACGACTGCTCGGTCGTGCTCAAGTACCTCCCCGACGTACCGATCTACGTCGTGGCCGGCGACGAGTACAACATGAAGGTCACGCAGCCGGTCGACGTCTTCATCGCCGACAAGCTCTTCCAGCTGGCCTCCACGGCCGCTCCGCAGCCGGCCGACGACGCCGCCTACCGCGAGCTGCTCACCGGCAAGACCCTCGTCGTCTTCGGCGGCTCGTACGGCATCGGCGCGGACATCGCGACGCTCGCCGAGTCCTACGGCGCCACCGTCTACGCCCTGGGCCGCTCCACCACCGGTACGCACGTGGAGAACCCCGAGCACATCGACGAGGCGCTCTCCAAGGCGTACGCCGACACCGGCCGCGTCGACTACGTGATCAACACCGCGGGCGTGCTCCGCATCGGCAAGCTCGCCGAGACGGACAGCGCGGTCATCCAGGAAGCGCTGAACGTCAACTACCTGGCACCCGTGCAGATCGCCCGCGCCTCGTACAAGTACCTCGCCGAGACCAAGGGCCAGCTGCTGCTCTACACCTCCAGCAGCTACACCCGGGGTCGCGCGGAGTACAGCCTCTACTCGTCGACCAAGGCCGCCATGGTGAACCTCACCCAGGCGCTCTCGGACGAGTGGGCGGCCGACGGCGTGCGGGTGAACTGCGTGAACCCCGAGCGCACCGCCACCCCGATGCGCACCAAGGCGTTCGGCGACGAGCCCGCGGGCACGCTGCTCTCCTCGGAGGCGGTCGCCCGGACCTCGCTCGACGTGCTGCTCTCGGAGATGACCGGCCACGTCATCGACGTACGCCAGCAGGACCCGACCCGGGGTGCCTCCGAGGCGTCCGGTTTCGAGCAGGCCCTTGCCGCTGTCCTGGACCGACAGGCCGATGTGTAATACTGCTTGACAATCGATTATTCGGACCCCTGCAGTCGCCGAGCGCGAACTGCAGGGGTCCGAATTCGTGAAGCTCTGTCTTCACATTCCCCTCGTAAGGTAAACAAGTCGGCACCCTCGGGAGCGGTACTTCGTGATTTCGAAAGCCATGCGTTTGGCTCGGGTGGGCAGCGGTTCGGAGCTGGCCGCCGCGCTCCTGGTGGCTCTGGGGTTCCCGTGCATAATGCTCGCGGCGATAATCCCCAATCTCTGGTTCTTCGCCGCGGCCACCGCGGCCACCTATCTCGCGGACCGGTATCTGCACCATTGCGGCAGCTACCTGATCAACCGGCTCGCCGCGGTGCGGGCAGGGCTTTCGATCCGCTTCCTGGTCCGGCAGCTGCTGCTCGTCCTGCTGCTCTCCCGCATGGGATACGGCGAGGAGACGCTCTTCTACGTGACGGTCGCCTGCCTCCTGGCGTTCTACGGACTCCAGGCGCCGCAGAGCGCGATGGTCACCCTGATCCGGCTCCGCCGCAAGCTTCCGGTGGTCACCCGCAACATCGACCTGGCGTCGGTGCGGATAGCGGATGCCCCGCCGCAGAGCCTGATGAGCCGGCCCGCGGAGAAGATGCTGCACCTGGACGTCTTCTCGATGGTGGGTGTGCTCGTCGCGGTCGAGACCGGCAAGGACGCCATCGCGTACATCGGCCTCGGCCTGACGCTCGTTCTCGCGGTCTGCTACCTGGCGGCGCTGCTGCCGTACGTCCGGCCGAGCCGGCTCGTACCCCCGGAGACCAAGGTCCTCAACGCGGTGGGCGACTGGCTCGCCGAGTACCGGCCGACCGTGATGCTGTACTTCTCCGGCTCCAAGGACTCCGCCTACCAGGTCAACATGTGGCTGGAGACGATGGCGCAGCTCGACGGCCGGCCGATGATCCTGCTCCGTGAGCGCAACATCGTTCCGCAGCTCGCCACGACCTCGGTGCCGGTGCTCTGCGTGCCCGGTGGCGTGCACCTGATGAACCTGGACCTCTCGTCGGTGCGGGTCGCGCTCTACGCGGCCAACGTCGGCAAGAACATCCACCTGCTGCGGGTGCCGACGATGAAGCACGTCTTCATCGGCCACGGCGACAGCGACAAGATCGCCAGCGTCAACCCGTACAGCAAGGTGTACGACGAGGTGTGGACCGCGGGCCGGGCCGGCCGCGACCGTTACGCGCTGGCCGACGTAGGGGTGCGCGACGAGGACATCGTGGAAGTGGGCCGCCCGCAGCTGGCCACCATCCAGTCCTGGTCCGGTACGCAGAAGAACCCGATCCCGACCGTGCTGTACGCCCCCACCTGGGAGGGCTGGGACGACAACCCGGGCAACACCTCCCTGCTGCTGGCCGGCGAGAACATCGTCAGGCGGCTGCTGGAGGCCGAGCAGCCGGTCCGGCTGCTGTACAAGCCGCACCCCTTCACCGGCACCCGCAGCGCCAAGGCCAAGGCCGTGCACCTGCGTATCACCGCGATGATCGAGCAGGCCGCAGCCGAACGCGCCGGCGACCCCCGCTGGGCGGAGCAATCGGCCGCGCTCCAGGGCGAGCAGGCCGCGGCGCGGGCCGAGCTGGTCCGTATCGAGGCGCGGCTGGCCGAGCTGGCCGGCGGTGGCCGCACCGCCCGGGACGAGGCCGAGCTGTCCCGGGACTCGCTGGCCGACCCGGCGCGCGAGGCCGAGACGGCGAAGCTCAAGGACGAGTGGAACGCCGCGTCCTGGCGTGCGCAGGGCTGGTGGGAGCACCGGGTCATCACCGGCGCCCAGATGCGGCTGTACGACTGCTTCAACGAGTCGGACGCCATGGTCTCGGACATCTCCAGCGTGGTGTCCGACTTCATCGCGAGCGGCAAGCCGTACGCGGTCACGGACTCGGCCGAACTGGGCGAGGAAGAGTTCCGCCGGCAGAACACCGCGGTGCGTGCCGCGGTGATCCTGTCCAACTCGGCGGCCGAGCTGGACGAACTGCTCACCGCGGTGACATCTCCGGCCACGGACGCGAGGGCGGACGCCAGGCGCGAGCTGAAGCAGTACCTCCTCGGGCCGGACGAGCCCACCTCGATCGTGCAGTTCGACACGGCCGTGAAGGAGCTCGCGGTCAAGTCCGACGCCCGGAACACCGGAGTGGCGAAGAGCCTGGGTGAACCCGTGGGCGGCTGAGAAGTCGACCATTCGCCTTACATGATCGAGCAAGGCCCGGCATACCCCCCAAAGGGTTGTGCCGGGCCTTTGTGATGAGTGTCACCTTTTGGCCGCGTGGCGTGAGACAACCAATGCACCGGGTCGGCTGTCTTCTGTTTGTGTGAACGAGACGCAAATTCCTGACGTGACTGTGGTTGTCGGTGCATATGAGGCGATGCCCTACCTCATCCGTTGTCTCGAATCGGTGGAGGCGCAGACCCTCGGCGCCGACCGCATCGAAATCGTCGCGGTCGACGACGGTTCCACCGATGGAACGGGCGAGTACCTGGAGGAATTCGCCGCGCGGTCGAAGGTCCCGGCGAGAGTGGTAAGACAGAAGAACTCCGGCGGGCCCAGCGGGCCGCGCAATGTGGGTATCGACCTGGCCCGCGGCCGCTATGTGTTCTTCCTGGACGCCGACGACTACTTCGGTGACGAGGCCCTGGAGCGGATGGTCGCCATGGCCGACCGGGCGGGCACCGATGTGGTGCTCGGCAAGGTGGTCGGCGTGAACCGGGGAGCGCCGCAGTCGATGTGGCGCGCCACCAAGGAACGGGTCGACGTCTACAATTCCAAGGTCATTTACACCCTGAGCGCCCAGAAGCTCTTCCGGCGTGAACTCCTGGAACGTCTCTCCTTGAGATTCGACGAGAATCTCAAGACCGGCGAGGACGCCCTCTTCACGATGGAGGCGTATCTGCGAGGCGCCGGGATCTCGGTGATCTCCAATTATGTCTGCTATTACCTGGTGGGCCGTGACGACGGGAAGCACGTCACGAAGAGCGGCACCTATGAATGGCGCTTCGACTCGATGCGCGCCATGATGGCTCTCATTCACCGGATCGAGCCCGCCGGGCCGAAAAGAGACTTCCTCATGGTCCGGCCCTTCACCGTCGGGATGCTCCAGCAGTTCGGCCCCGTGGTGCTGAAGGATTCCGAGGAAGTCCGGCGGCACAAGATGGAACTCGCGGCTCCACTCATGGACGCGTACTGGGACGACGGCGTGGCCCGGCTGATCAAGGTGTCCGAGCGGCTGCGTCTCGCCTGTGTGGCACGGGGCAGGCCGGACCTGCTCGTCGAGATGGTGCGGTACATCCGGGCGAAGACGGTCCCGGACGTGGTCGGCTCGCGCGACGGCCGGACGCTCTACCTCGCGTACCCGCACTTCCGCGACCGTTCGGTCGGCCTGGCCGACTCCAATTACGAGGTCACCGTGCCGGACTGGCACGACGGCAAGCGGATCGACCGGCCGAAGGTCGCCGCCCGCCGGGCCTCGCTGTCCCGGCGGGTGGTCCGCAGGATGCGCCGCGACGTGCGGCGATGGAAGGCGCGGCTGACCGTGGAGTGACAGCCGCTCGTCCGCCGGGCGGACTCCGAGCGAACCCGCAGGACCGTTTCGCTGAAAAACACTCAGAAAAGCTCAGTAAAATCGTTCGGACGTCGCGCCCGCGACAGGACCGACAGAACACCATGGGGACTGGTCACGTGAAGGCTCTCGTACTATCCGGAGGGGCCGGCACCCGCCTGCGTCCCATCACACACACCTCGGCCAAGCAGCTGGTTCCGGTGGCGAACAAGCCCGTGCTGTTCTACGGGCTGGAAGCCATCGCGGAAGCGGGAATCACCGAGGTCGGCATCATCGTGGGCGACACCGCCCCCGAGATCCGTGAGGCGGTCGGTGACGGTTCCGCGCTCGGCATCGAGGTCACCTACATCCCGCAGGACGAGCCGCTCGGCCTCGCCCACGCGGTGCTGATCGCCCGCGACTTCCTGGGCGACGACGACTTCGTCATGTACCTCGGCGACAACTTCATCGTCGGCGGGATCACCGGTCTGGTGGACGGGTTCCGCGCGGACAGGCCCGATGCGCAGATCCTGCTGACGCAGGTGCCCAACCCGACCTCCTTCGGCGTCGCGGAGCTCGACGCCGACGGCCGGGTGGCGGCGCTGGAGGAGAAGCCGAAGGAGCCCAAGAGCGATCTGGCGCTCGTCGGCGTCTACCTCTTCACCCCCGCCATCCACGAGGCGGTCCGCTCGATCGAGCCGTCCTGGCGCGGCGAGCTGGAGATCACGCACGCCATCCAGTGGCTGATCGACCAGAAGCGCGACGTGCGCTCCACCACGATCCGCGGCTACTGGAAGGACACCGGCAACGTCACCGACATGCTGGAGGTCAACCGGACCGTCCTGGAGGCCGTCGAGCCGTTCCAGGAGGGTGCCGACGTCGACGCGGACAGCGAGATCATCGGCCGCGTCCGGATCGAGCCGGGCGCCAAGGTCAGCGGCAGTCGCATCGTCGGGCCCGCGATCATCGGTGCCCGTTCGGTGATCAGCGGCGCGTACGTGGGCCCGTTCACCTCGGTCTCGGAGGACGTCCGCATCGAGGACAGCGAGATCGAGTACTCCATCGTTCTGCGGGGCGCCTCCATCGCGGGTGTCCGCCGCGTCGAGGCGTCGCTCATCGGCCGTGACGTCGAAGTGACCCCCGCCCCCCGTTCCCCGTCCGCCCACCGACTCGTGCTCGGCGACCACAGCAAGGTGCAGATCTCTTCATGACCACCAACATCCTGGTGACCGGCGGCGCCGGCTTCATCGGCTCGCACTACGTCCGTACGGTGCTCGGCCCCGAGGGCCCCGGCGACATCGCCGTCACCGTGCTCGACAAGCTCACCTACGCGGGCAACCCGGCCAACCTCGACGAGGTGCGAGACCACCCCGGTTTCCGGTTCGTGCAGGGTGACATCTGCGACCCGGAGCTGGTCGCCAAGCTGATGGCCGAGCACGACCAGGTGGTGCACTTCGCCGCCGAGTCCCACGTGGACCGTTCCATCGACGGCGGCGCCGAGTTCGTCCGTACCAACGTGGTGGGCACCCACACCCTGATCCACGCCGCGCACCTGGCGGGCATCAAGACCTTCGTGCACATCTCCACCGACGAGGTCTACGGCTCGATCGACGAGGGCTCCTGGCCCGAGACCCACCCGCTCGCGCCCAACTCGCCGTACTCCGCGGCCAAGGCGTCCAGCGACCTGATCGCGCTCTCGTACCACCGCACCCACGGCCTCGACGTGCGGGTGACCCGCTGCTCCAACAACTACGGGCACCACCACTTCCCCGAGAAGGTCATCCCGCTCTTCGTCACCAACCTGCTGGACGGCAAGACGGTCCCGCTCTACGGCGACGGCGCCAACGTCCGCGACTGGCTGCACATCGACGACCACGTCCAGGGCATCGAACTGGTCCGCACCAAGGGCCGGGCCGGCGAGGTCTACAACATCGGCGGCGGCACCGAGCTCTCCAACAAGGAGCTCACCGGCCTGCTGCTGGACGCCTGCGGCGCCGACTGGGACACCAGCGTCACCTACGTCGAGGACCGCAAGGGCCACGACCGCCGCTACTCGGTCGACTGCACCAAGATCCGCGAGGAGCTCGGCTACGAGCCCCGCAAGGACTTCCGCACCGGCCTCGCCGAGACCGTGCAGTGGTACCGCGACAACCGCGCCTGGTGGGAGCCGCTGAAGGACCGGGCCGCCCTGTGAGCGCCGTCTGGCTGGTCACCGGAGCCGCCGGGATGCTGGGCCAGGACGTCCTGGCCCGGCTGGCCGGTGAGGACGTCACCGCCGTCGCCGCGGACCGGGCGGCACTGGACATCGCCGACCCGGAGTCGGTACGGGCGGCCTTCGGGAAGCACCGCCCCGCCGTCGTGGTGAACTGCGCCGCCTGGACCGCGGTCGACGACGCGGAGTCCCAGGAGGACGCCGCGCTGCGGGTCAACGGCACGGGCCCCGCCGTCCTCGCCGAGGCCTGCCGCGAACACGGCGCCGTTCTCCTTCAGGTCTCCACGGACTACGTCTTCGCCGGTGACGGCGAGAAGCCGTACGCAGAGGACGACCCGACCGGACCGCGCAGTGCCTACGGCCGCACCAAGCTGGCCGGCGAGCAGGCCGTGCTGAGCACCCTGCCGGAGACCGGTTACGTGGTCCGCACCGCCTGGCTGTACGGCGCGGGCGGCGGCAACTTCGTCCGTACGATGATCAAGCTGGAGGGCGTCAAGGACACCCTCGACGTGGTCTACGACCAGCGCGGTCAGCCCACCTGGACCGTCGACCTGGCCGACCGGCTGGTCCGGCTGGGGCAGGCCGCCCTCGCGGGCACCGCTCCGGCAGGCGTCTACCACGGCACCAGCGGCGGCGAGACGACCTGGTTCGGCTTCACCCGGGAGATCTTCCGGCTGCTCGGCACCGACCCGGAGCGGGTCCGCCCCACGACCAGCGAGGCCTTCGTGCGGCCGGCCCCCCGGCCCGCGTTCAGCGTGCTGGGCCACGACCGCTGGGCCGCGGCCGGGATCGAACCGGTCCGGAACTGGCGGGCGGCACTTGAGGAAGCATTTCCGGCACTTGTCGCGGCAGAACGACCATGATCACAACGGCCGTGATCATCAGTTGACCGTATGGCTGGTCGAATCTCGTCGAATTTCAAAGAAATTTATAACCAAGGTTTACATCGGGGAGAACGCTTACATCACAGTGCGGTCATGAGGTAACTTCGCCGGGAACCAGACCAGTTGGTTTCCTCCGAAGGGCAGCTCCACGTGAACCGCCACGACTTCCTGCGCCATCTGCACCGCGTCTACCGGCCTCGGAACTATCTGGAGATCGGGGTCAACGACGGCAGAAGCCTGGCCCTCTCGCGGGTCCCTTCCGTCGCCGTCGACCCCGCCTTCCGGGTCGTGACGGACATCAGCTGTGACGTCCACCTGGTCAGAGCCACGAGCGACGACTTCTTCGCCCGCAAGGACCCGCTGCTGCACCTGCGCAACGGCCGGAACCCGTTCCGCGCCCTCGCCCGCCGCGACGCGCTCAACGTCCTCGGGGGAGACCCGAAGCTGGAGCTCTCCTTCATCGACGGGATGCACCTCTTCGAGTACGCCCTGCGCGACTTCATGAACGTGGAGAAGCACTCCCGCTGGTCGAGCGTGATCGTGCTCGACGACATGCTGCCGCGCGACGTCGACGAGGCGGCCCGCGACCGGCACACCAAGTACTGGACCGGCGATGTGTACAAGGTGGTGCAGGTGCTGCGCCGCTACCGCCCCGATCTGCTGGTCGTCGAGGTGGACACCGAACCGACCGGCGTGGTCGCCGTGTTCGGCGCCGACCCGGAGAACAACGTCCTGAAGAACGAGTACGACAAGATCATCGAGGAGTTCGTCGTACCCGACCCGCAGGACGTGCCCGAAGAGGTGCTCGTCCGCAAGAACGCGGTCCGCCCCGAGGCGCTGCTCCGCGCCGACTTCTGGCCGGCCCTGGCCCGCGCCCGCAACCTGCGCCGCCCGCGCTCGGCGTTCGCGCCGCTGCGCTCGCGCATCGAGTCGGTGACGGGCTGACCGCACCCGGACGACGCGAAGCCCCCGTGATCCGTACGGACCACGGGGGCTTCGGCGTACCGTCCCGGACGGCTCAGCCGCGGGCCCGCAGCTGCGCGTAGTACTCCTGGCACGCCTCGTACGAGGGCAGCAGGCCCTGCTCTTCGGCCTCGGCCAGCGAGGGCGCCGCGGCGTCCTTGTCGGACAGCAGCGGGGTGATCCCCTGCGGCCACTCGATGCCCAGCTCGGGGTCGAGCGGGTTGATGCCGTGCTCGCGGCCGGGCGCGTAGCCCTCGGAGCACAGATAGGCGACCGAGGCGTCGTCCGTCAGCGCCATGAAGGCGTGGCCGAGGCCCTCGGCGAGGTACACGGAGTGGTGGTCCACGTCGTCGAGCCGGACGGCCTCCCACTGCTTGTACGTGGGGGAGCCGACCCGGATGTCCACGATGACGTCGAGCACCGCGCCGCGCATGCACTTGACGTACTTCGCCTGGCTCGGCGGTACGTCGGCGAAGTGCACCCCGCGCAGCGTCCCCCGGCTGGAGACGGAGAAGTTGGCCTGCGCCAGCCGCAGCGTGTGGCCGACGGCCTCGCTGAGCTCCGACGCCTTGAACCACTCGTGGAAGCTGCCGCGGCTGTCCGGGAAGACCTTGGGCTCATGCACCCAGGCCCCTGCGATGGAGAGCTGCCGCATGCGATCACGTCCTTGTTCTGTCGTTCATGGCCGATGGACCCGGCCGGTGTGTTCTGGTGGGAAACGTACGGAGGTGCGGGGCTCGGTCAGCCGGTGAACCGGGCGGCGAGACGCCGCGCCCGCTTGCGGCTCTTGGCCGGGAGCCTGCGCACGATGGGACCGCCGACGGTACGCAGCGCGCGGCGCAGCTTCGCCTTCCGGCGCCTGCCGACGATCCCCTGCATGATCTCGGCCTCGATCGCGGGCAGGCTCCGGGGGACGGTGATCCGGCCGCCCCTGCCGACGGTGACGTCGCAGAGGTGGAACGCGGGGTGCTTGTCGCCGTCCAGCCGGACCCCGAGCTTCCAGGTGCCGGGCGTGACGTCCGGCGCGCGGTCGGGCACGGTGAGGTGGGCCAGGCCGTCGGTGGGCCGCAGCATGGTGCGGAACTGGTGGGACGGCCCGTCGGCGCCGTCCGCCGGACTCAGGACCAGCGTGGTCGCGGAGGGCACGGTGGCGGACGTGGTGAACAGGTCCAGCCGCAGTTCGGTGGGGCTGGAAGGGGAGCGGCGGACCGGACGGCCCTCGAGGTACTCGGCCAGCCTCTTGGCGCGGCGGGCCACGTCGAGGGTGATGTTGCCGTGCGGGTCGGTGAAGTACGGAATGACGGCGCGGGCCGGCGAACCCAGCGAGGCGGGCAGGCAGGCGGCGTCCACCTCCGGGGCGCGGTCGGCGCCGAGCCGGGCCTTGCGGACCAGACCGAGACCGCGCAGCGGCACCCAGACGTCCCAGAAGCCGCGCGACACCCGGCCGCGGCCCTTGACCGCCTCCGAGCCGATCTGGCCGCTGCCGTGCAGGACGACCTCGCAGACGTCGTCGCCGAGCTCCTCCACGTGGGCGGTGAAGGTCGCGGGGCAGGACCACTCGACGGCGGTCTCGCGGTTGCGCAGCGACAGCTCGGCGGAGAATCCGGCCATGTCGTCGGTGACGTCCAGGAGTTCGCCGTCCGGCAGCAGGCCCTCGGTGATGTCGGGGTGCAGGAAGTAGCGCCCGTCGCGGCGCAGCAGCGTCAGCGGGGCCTGGTCCTCGCCGTGGACGAGGCGGCCGCTGATGGTGAGGTCGATCTTGCCGTCCGGCCGCCAGGCGAACTTCTCCAGGCGAGCCGCCGCCTTGACCGATGCGGCGAAGCGGGAGATCCGGACGAGGCCCTGGCGGTCGTTGTTGCGCAGCAGCGTGGAGCGCAGCCGGAGCACCGGGCCGAGCCCGTCGTGCACCCCGTCGTGCATGAAGTCCGTGGCCAGGTCCTGGACGGCGTCGCACATCTCGTCCAGGTACGCGGGGTCGTACTTGAGGACGGCGGGCTCGCTGAGCCGGCCGAGCATCTCGACACGGTAGAAGCGGCGCAGCAGCATGTCCCGGAACTCGCCGGGCTCCGTGTTCTCCACGACGACGTCGAGGACCTCGCGGAGGTTGCCGTAGTAGCCGGACGGGATGATCTTCGCGGATCCGGCGTTCTGGCCGTCGTCCCGGCGGGAGTAGTAGTAGCAGGTGTAGCTGCCGAGGATCGAGACGACCTTGGCGGGGAAGTACGCCTGCATCATGTAGAGCTGGTCCTCGAGCCGGCGCTTGCCCTCGGGGTAGGCGATGCCGTTCTCGCGGAGGAACTCCGTACGGAACATCTTGTGCGGTGTGAGGCTGTCGTACAGAGGCGCGTCGTGCAGGGTGCACTTCTCGCGGTTCTTTTTGAACACGCCGTGCGGGACGCCGCGGAAGTTGCTCGCCACCTTGCCGATGACGATGTCCGAACCGTTGCGGTGGCCCATGTCGTACAGCCGCTGCAGGGCGCCGGAGGCGAGGTAGTCGTCCTGGTCGACGAACTGGACGTACTCACCCTTCGCCTCGTCCACACCGATGTTGCGGGGCTTCCCGGGCCAGCCGGAGTTCGGGATGGTGATCACACGGAAATGCGGGTGCTCCTCGGCCAGTTTTTCGAGTCGCTCACGAGTGTCGTCCGTCGAGCCGTCGTTGACGAAGAGAACTTCGAATTCCCCTGCGGGGAGGGTCTGTCGCAGCAGCGAGTCGATGCAGGGGTCGATGTACTTGCCCGGGTTGTATACAGGAATGACGACACTTACTTTGACTGGCATTGCTGCTGTCCCATGTCTGTTGGAAGTCCCTTTGGCCGGCGGCGGGTGCGGGGCCTGCGCTGCTGAAAATGGGCATAAGAAGCCACCCGCCGTGCACCCTATCGGCTGTTAGATGGTCGAGATGCCGAGATGGTTGCGCATACCGGCTCGGCGTGATCCTGCCGACAGTGCGTGGATACCGCCCGAGGAGTCCCGGGACATTCGGTATACGCGCGCGGTCGCGCGCATGAACGGCCGGTGCGGCGCAAGTGCCGGGTTGCGGCGGATCCGGCCAGAGGCCCGGAGGCCCGGAGGTCCAGGGCCCAGAGGTCCAGAGGGCGGAACGCGCGGGCGCCGGATCCGCCGCTCGCGTAGATTGCGAGGGCTGGGCGAGGCCGAATCATTGGGGATGGAAGTGGCAGGGGCAAGGCAGGGCGTCACAGAGGCCCGCAGGATCGTGGTCAAGGTCGGTTCCTCATCCCTCACCACCGCGGCCGGCGGCCTCGACGCGGACCGTGTCGACGCGCTCGTCGACGTGCTGGCGAAGGTGCGCAGCGGCGGGGAGCGCGAGATCGTGCTCGTCTCCAGCGGCGCCATCGCGGCCGGGCTCGCCCCGCTCGGACTGGTGCGCCGCCCCAAGGACCTGGCCCGGCAGCAGGCCGCCGCCAGCGTCGGCCAGGGACTGCTCGTCGCCCGCTACACCGCCTCCTTCGCACGGTACGGCGTACGCGTCGGCCAGGTGCTGCTCACCAGCAACGACACCAGCCGCCGCGCCCACTACCGCAACGCCTACCGCACCCTCGACCAGCTCCTGGACATGGGCGCGCTCCCGGTCGTCAACGAGAACGACACCGTCGCCACCGACGAGATCCGGTTCGGCGACAACGACCGGCTGGCCGCGCTCGTCGCCCATCTCGTCCGCGCCGATCTGCTGGTCCTGCTCTCGGACGTGGATGGCCTGTACGACGGCGACCCCAGCACCCCGGGCACCTCACGGGTCGCCGAGGTGACCGGTCCGGAGGACCTGGCGGGCGTCACCATCGGCAGCGCCGGGAAGGCGGGCGTCGGCACCGGCGGCATGGTCACCAAGGTCGAGGCCGCCCGGATCGCCACGGCCGCCGGCGTCCCCGTCGTCCTCACCTCGGCGAGCCGGGCCGCCGACGCCCTGGCCGGCCGCGACACCGGCACGTACTTCCACCGCACCGGACGCCGCTCCGCGGACCGGCTGCTCTGGCTCGCCCACGCCTCCACCCCGCAGGGCTCACTGACCCTCGACGACGGGGCCGTGCGGGCGGTCGTCGAACGCCACAGCTCGCTGCTGCCCGCCGGAATCGCCTCGGTCGAGGGCGAGTTCACCGCCGGTGACCCGGTGGAACTGCGTGATCTCGCAGGCCGGGCGGTGGCCCGCGGACTCGTCAACTTCGACGCCAAGGAGATCCCGCAGCTGCTCGGCCGCTCCACCCGTGAACTGGCACGGGAGCTCGGCCCGGCCTACGAGCGCGAGGTCGTACACAGGGACGATCTGGTCGTACTGCACTCCTGACACAGTCCTGAAACGACTGAAAGTCCAGCCTCGGGGCAGGGACCTTCACGAAAACCGCCCCATCCCCGGCCGCGGGCTGGTCAACTTTGTAACGGGGAAACAGCGGGGTACAGCACAGCAAACGCATTCACAGGAGGCCGCCGGTGAGACGAGCGCGCCCGGGGGCGCCGCCCCGAGGAACGGGTGGCAGGGCCCTGACCAGCGTCGGAGCAGGTGCCGGCTTCGACGGGAGCCGGACCAAGGAGCGAGGGGACGATCGGACCATCGGGTCCGAGCAGACGGTGGTGAAGGAGGAACGCACCCCGTCGAGGCTGTGGCACATCACGCTCAGCGTCTCGGGAGCCGCCACTCCTCTGTCGGAGATCAGACGCGGACTCGAACAGCTCGCGCACGACCATCCCTTCCTGCTGACCAGCCGGTACGCCGCCGACCACGCGGAGATCCGCTACTGGGAAGAGGCCCGCGATCTGCACGACGCGGCGGCCGTCGCGCTGCGGCTGTGGGGCGAACACCGCTCCACGGCCAGGCTCCCTCCGTGGGAGATCGTCGGCCTTGAGGTCATCGACCGCGAGACGTACCACCAGCGCGTCGCGGAGGGGTACGGGCCGCCCCCGGCCGCTCCGGTCGGAGTGCACCCGTACTGACCCTGCGCCCGCTGCCAAAACGGTTGTCCCGGCCGTGGCTGTCTCGCATCACGGGATAAGTGACGGATGCCCGCAGTGTGCGCACTACCCTGCGGGCATGACCACGCTCTCGCCGTACGACAACATGTCCCCGGTCGCCCAGGCCGCCTACCGGGCACGCTCCGCCGCGGCGGACATCGCGCCGCTGCCGCGCGCGGCCAAGGACGACGCACTGCTGGCGATCGCGGACGCGCTGGAGGTGCGGACGGGCGAGATCGTCACGGCCAACGCCGAGGACGTCGCCCGCGCCCGGGAGGCCGGGACCAGCGAGTCGATCATCGACCGGCTCACCCTCACCCCGGATCGGATCCGCGCCATCGCCGCCGATGTGCGGGACGTGGCGGCACTGCCCGACCCGGTGGGCGAGGTCGTCCGCGGCTCGACCCTGCCCAACGGCATCGACCTGCGACAGGTCCGGGTGCCGCTCGGCGTGGTCGGGATCATCTACGAGGCCCGGCCCAACGTGACGGTCGACGCCGCGGCCCTCTGCCTGAAGTCCGGCAACGCCGTCCTGCTGCGCGGCTCGTCCTCCGCGTACTCCTCCAATGTCGCACTGGTACGGGTGCTGCGCGACGCGGTCGGCGGCTCCGGCCTCCCGGCCGACGCGGTGCAGCTGGTCCCGGGCGAGAGCCGTGACTCGGTACGGGAGCTGATGCGGGCCCGCGGCCTGGTCGACGTCCTCATCCCGCGCGGCGGCGCCTCGCTGATCCGCACGGTGGTCGAGGAATCCACCGTGCCGGTCATCGAGACCGGCACCGGCAACTGCCATGTCTACGTGGACGCGCAGACCGATCTCGACATGGCCGTGGACATCCTGATCAACTCCAAGGCGCAGCGTCCGAGCGTCTGCAACGCCGCCGAGACGCTGCTGGTCCACAAGGACGTCGCCGCGCAGTTCCTGCCGCGCGCCCTGGACGCACTGGCCGAGGCGGGCGTGACCGTCCACGGCGACGAGCGGGTGCTCGAACACGCCGAGGGGTCCAAGGCCACCGTGGTCGAGGCGACGCCGGAGGACTGGGAGACCGAGTACCTCTCCTACGACATCGCCGCGGCCGTCGTGGACTCGCTGGACGCGGCCGTCGCGCACATCCGGCTCTGGTCCTCCGGACACACCGAGGCGATCGTGACCACCTCCCAGGCCGCGGCCCGCCGCTTCACCCAACTGGTGGACTCCACGACGGTGGCCGTGAACGCGTCCACCCGCTTCACCGACGGCGGTCAGTTCGGCTTCGGCGCGGAGATCGGCATCTCCACGCAGAAACTGCACGCCAGGGGCCCGATGGGCCTGCCGGAACTCACCTCGACGAAGTACATCGTCACGGGCGACGGCCACGTACGGTGACCCTGCGGTGGCATTCATCGGCCTTCGGCGACCTTCAGCGGCCGTCACGGGGCCGGTGAATGTTGCGGGCTCCCTGCCCAGAACGTCCCGGCGGGGCTAGTCTGGAGCCGTGCCGGACGACGTGGGGGGCAGGCCGTTCCCGGACGGCTGGGAGCCCGACGACGACCGCGGGGGCGCGGACGAGGACTTCGCCTCCGTGGTGTTCGACGAGGACTTCGTACGGGCCGCCGCGATCCATGAGCCGACCGCTGTGGAGCGGCTGCTGGCGGCCGCCCAGGCGCGCGCCGAGGCCGAGGCTTCCCGGGCACGGGCGGGCGGCGGCCCCCTGGACGACGAGCTCTACGACGAGAGGTACGGCCCCGGCGCGTACAGCCGCGAGGGCGCCTACGACGACCCACTGGACCCCGATGACGCCTACGGCAGTGGTGGGCCCTACGGGCGCCACGGCGGCGTTCTGCGGCCCTACCGGGGTGCGGCGCGCTGGCACCGGCCGGTGGCCTGGCTGCTCGCCGTGCTGATGGGCATCGGAATGGTCGCGCTGGCCTTCAGCGCCGTCTACCGGAACACCTCGGGCAGCCGTCAGGACCCCGCCCCGCCGCCCGCCACGACCGGCGTGGACAGCGCGCCGAGTTCCGCCCCCGACGCCACCCCATCGGCGCCCACGGGCTTTCTGCGCCCCACGGTGTCCGCGATCCCGCGCACGGACTGAGGCACGCGCCGACCGGGGCACGGTCCGGCGGCGGGCAGGCACCGCGTCGGCGGCGTTCGGCAAGCGTGTCGGCCGTTTCTCCGTTTCTCCCATGGTTCGCTCGCGGCTCGGCGTTTATCGCGGCCGTAATCGACCTACCCTGAAGGTGTGACCCCTCTCTCCGAGGGGGCTTCTCACTCGTCCGTACATGCGCAGTCGTGCGACGTCATACGAACTCATGACGGGCAGGCCCTGTCGAAGCCGTTCGGCCGAGACGGAGCGAAGCGTTTCGGCCCCGGTCGATGACGTGGAGTCGGGAGAAGTCATGGCAGGTCGCGGAGAACCACCGGAAGGGCCGCCCGAGAGTCCGACGGGCGGTGGTGAGGACGAGTACCGGTCACTCGTCTTCGACGAGTCGTTCGTGCGCGCTGCCCGGCTGCGGGAATTCTCCGCCCAGGAGCGCATGGAGGACCACGCCCCCGCCGTACGCAGTCTGCCGGCCAGGCGCCTGCGCAACGGGCCCCGAGCCGCCATCGCCCTGGTCCTCCTGATCGCCCTGGCCTTCGGAATGGCCGTGTACATGGGCCTCCGCCACCCCTACGAGGCGCCCATCGGCAGACGGGCCGAGCCGCTGAGGTCGACCGTCGTGCCCCTGGCGCCGCAGGGCGTCGTACCGGGCGGAACCGCTGCCGCCCTCCTGGCCCGGAGCCCCGCCGCCCACTCCGGAACAGGTGCCGACGGCATCAATCTGCCGGCGATCAGGCGGACCGACAATTTCACGGACAGCCAGGTGGCGACGGCCCTGACCACGGTCAAGGACTACCTGGTGGCCTCCTCGCTCGACCCCGACGTGCTCACCGGCGCCGCTGCGCGCCCGGTGGAAATGCTGCTCGACCCGGATCAGACGGCCCAGTTCGAGCGCAGCATGAACCACCCGCGGGACGATGGTCAGCATGCCGCGACCGGCTGGCTGGTGCGGTTCGACCCGGCGAAGGTGGCCCTGGCCGGTCCGGACATCCGGGTCCGGGGCACTCTGAGCTACACCGAGGAGGGGTCCGACACCCTGGAGGTGGTGTCGGACCACACCTTCACTTACACGCTCCGCCCGGCCGTCGCGGGGCCCCAACCGGCGGGCGGCGCCTCGCTCTTCACCGTACGGCGCGAGCTGCACTTCCGCTTCGACCGGGAGGACCTGCGGCTGCACCGGCTGGAGCTGCGCACCAGCTACGTCCAGGCCGGACCGCAGTCGTGCCCGGCGGACACCACCGGTGCGCTGCGCCCACTGCTCGCCGGGCAGCGCGCCGTCCTTCGCGGCCCCGCGGGCACCGACCCGTACGCGACGGGCCGGCCCACGGCGGCGCTCTGCGGGACCCTGGCGGTCAGCTCCCCGCAGACCCCGGCTCAGTCCCCGGCCCATCAGGGTTCTGCGGCTCTTCCCGCCTCGCAGAGTCCGCGGAGCCGTCCTTAGCACCGCCCTTGCCCGCTGAGCTGCCGCCCTGGCCGGTGAACTTGTCGCGGAGCTTGCCGCCCAGGTCCCCGGCGCCGCCCGCTATGTCGCCGACCAGCTTCATCAGGGGATCCTTGCTGGTGCGCACCGTGTCCGCGTAGTGGGCCGCGGACTCCCGGAAGGAGTCGGTCACCGAGGTGTCCTTGTCCTCGTCGCGCCGCGGGTAGTGACCGTCCATGATCCGCTGGTAGTCGCGGGTCTCGGACCACTTCTTCAGCTCGGCGGCGCGCACCGTGGTGAACGGGTGCGAGCGGGGGAGCAGGTTGAGGATCTTGAGTACGGAGTCCCGCAGATCGCCGCCCTTCTCGTACTCGTCGGCCTGGGCGAGGAAGGCGTCCACGTTCATCTCGTGCAGGTGGTTGCCGCCCGCGATCTTCATAAGGCCGCGCATCGACGCCTGCAGATCCTGGCCGACGAGCAGCCCGGCCCGGTCGGCCGAGAGCTCGGACTTGCGGAACCACTCGCGCAGCGCCGTCACGATCGCCATGATCGCGACGTTGCCGAGCGGGATCCAGGCGACCTTCAGTGCGATATTGGTGAGGAACAGAAGGATCGTGCGGTACACCGCGTGGCCCGAGAGGGCGTGCCCCACCTCGTGGCCGATGACGGCCCGCATCTCCTCCTCGTCGAGCAGCTCCACCAGCCCCGTCGTCACCACGATGATCGGCTCGTCGAGACCGATGCACATGGCATTGGGCTGCGGGTCCTGATTGACGTACATCGGCGGGACCTTCTCCAGGTCCAGGATGTAACAGGCATCGCGAAGCATGTCGTTGAGATGGGCGAACTGCGCGTCGCTCACCCGGACGGAGTCGGAGAGGAAGAGCAGTCGCAGACTGCGCTCGGGCAGCAGGCCGCTCAGTGTCTTGAACACGGTGTCGAAACCGCTCAGCTTGCGCAGGGCCACCAGGGCCGAGCGGTCCGCCGGGTGTTCGTAGGCCCGGGACGAGATCCCTGCGAAACGCCTGCGCTGCCTGCTCGGCACGTTCTTGTGGCTCTCGCTGCTGTGTTCGGTCATGAATGGGCCCCCTGTTCGTACGAGATGTCACTCGCCCCCTGACAAATCCCAGCGTAGGTCCTGGGGCTACGGTGTGCGGGGGGCTGTGGATAACTGAGGAGACGCCCGACATGCCGCACACCGTTGCTCTGCTCGCCGCCGCATCCGGGGCCCAGGGGCCCGGCAACACGCTTCGTATCGTGCTGCTCGTCTCGCTCGTCGGAGCCGGGCTGCTCGGCTGGTTCCTGCTCCGCGGATACCGCAACGACGACAACAACGACTGAGTCGGCGTGAGCGTGCCCGGGGCGCCCGCATACGATGTGCGCGACGTCTTCCTTCCGACTCCCGATCGATAGGTCCTGCCGAAGATGAGCCTCACGAGCACCGCACACCAGCTGGTCACTCTCGCCTCCGAAGGCGGCGAGCACGGTGGCAACCACGAAAGCCTCAGCCCGTACGTGACCGGGGGCGGTGCGTTCATCGCGCTGCTGCTCCTGCTGTGGATCACCACTCGCTTCAACCGCGACCGCTGAGACGAAGGCGTACAGCTGTGCCAGTAGGCTCTGCACGCATGGGAGAGCAGGAAGTGCCTACCGGCCGCGGAAAGCGCCGACTCGGCGTAATGGGCGGGACGTTTGACCCGATCCATCATGGACACCTGGTGGCGGCCAGCGAAGTGGCCGCCCAGTTCCACCTCGACGAGGTGATCTTCGTTCCGACCGGGCAGCCGTGGCAGAAGAGCCACAAGCATGTCTCCCCGGCCGAGGACCGTTATCTGATGACGGTCATCGCGACAGCGTCCAACCCGCAGTTCTCGGTCAGCCGGAGCGACATCGACCGCAGCGGGCCCACGTACACCATCGATACCCTGCGGGACCTGCGCGCGATCCACGGCGACGCGGACCTCTTCTTCATCACCGGTGCCGACGCGCTCTCCCAGATCCTCACCTGGCGGGACGCGGACGAACTGTTCTCGCTCTCCCACTTCATCGGCGTGACGCGGCCGGGGCATGTGCTCACGGACGCCGGACTGCCGGAGGGCGGGGTCTCCCTCGTGGAGGTTCCCGCGCTCGCTATCTCGTCCACGGACTGCCGTGAGAGGGTCGCGCAGGGGGATCCGGTCTGGTACTTGGTGCCGGACGGCGTGGTCCGCTACATCGACAAGCGCCAGCTGTACCGCGGCGAATGAGCGACGCAGAGGGGCACCGGTGAACGACCGACAGAACGCTTACGACCCGTACTACCAGCAGCCGCAGATCATCGGCTACGACGAGTACGGGCAGCCGGTGTACCAGCAGCCGCAGCACGTCCAGCAGCAGCCGTACGACCCGTATGCGTCCCAGCCGCAGCAGAACCAGCAGCCACAGCAGCCTCAGCAGGGGGGCCAGGGGTACGGATACGACCCGTATGCCCAGCCGCAGCAGCCTCAGCAGCATGTGCAGCCGCAGGGGTACGACCCCTATGCGTCCCAGCCGCAGCAGCCCCAACAGCCCCACGAGCCTCAGCAGCAGGCGTACGGCGGCTATGACGGCTACGGCTACGACACGGGCCGGCAGCCCGCCGCGGTCGACACGACCCAGCAGTGGAACATCCCGCAGCAGGCAGCCCCGCAGCCCGCCCCGCCCGCACCTGCCGCTCCGACCCCGCCGGAACCCGGACCCGAGCCCGGCGCGGAGCCGGACGCGGCCGTCCCCGGGCAGCGCCGTGGCGACCGCGACTACCGCACCGAGCAGTTCTCCTTCATCGAGGAGCCCGACGAGGACTCCGAAGACGTCATCGACTGGCTGAAGTTCACCGAGAGCCGCAGCGAGCGGCGCGAGGAGGCACGGCGTCGCGGCCGCAACCGCATGGTCGCGCTCATAGTCGTGGTGGCCCTGGTGGTGGTCGGCGGTGTCGGCTACCTCTGGTCCGCCGGAATGATCCCGGGCCTGTCCGGCTCGGACAAGGACAGCACGGCATCGACGGGCCCGCAGAAGCGGGACGTCATCGTGGTCCATCTGCACAACACCAAGAAGGGCGGCACCTCCACGGCGCTGCTCGTCGACAATGTGACGACCAAACAGGGCACCACGGTCCTGCTCCCCAACTCGCTCGCGGTCGCCGACGAGGACGGCGTGGCGACCACCCTCGGCAAGTCCGTCAAGGACGACGGCACCACCGGCACCCGCGAATCCATCGGCAACCTGCTCGGCACCGACATCAGCGGCACCTGGCGGCTCGACACTCCGTACCTGGAGACCCTTGTCGATCTGGTCGGCAACATCGAGGTCGACACCGACACCGATGTGCCGGACGAGAAGAAGGGCGCCTCCCCCCTGGTGAAGAAGGGCGAGGCACAGACCCTGAGCGGCCGGATGGCCGTCGCGTACGCCACCTACCGCGGGCCGGGCGAGGCCGAGACGAAGCAGCTCACGCGGTTCGGGGAGGTCATGCGCGGCGTGCTGCGGAAGGTGTCGGACGACCCGAAGGCCGCCACGGTCACCGTGCAGACGCTGGCGCAGATCCTCGACCCCTCGCTTCCCGAGAAGGACCTGGGAGCCTCGCTGGCGAAGCTCGCCCAGCACGCCAAGGTCGGCGACTACAAGACGGCGGTGCTGCCGGTGCAGGCCGACGGATCACTGACCGACGCGGCCACCGAGAACGTCGTCAAGGACATCCTGGGCGGTTCGGTCAAGGCCCCGGGCGCCGGTGCGGACGCACCGGTGCGGGTCGGCCTCAAGAACGCCACCGGGGACCAGGACGGCACGGGATCCGCGCAGGTCAAGCTGGTCAATGGCGGCTACACCTTCGTCGGAGGCGGAACGGCGGAGACCGTGGCACTGTCCGAGGTCGTCTACAGGACCGCGGCGGACAAGGAGAAGGCGACGCAGGTCGCCAAGACCCTGGGCCTGCCGACGGGCGCGGTGAAGCAGGGCAAGCCCGCCGCGAACGCGGACGTGTCCGTCCTGCTCGGCCAGGACTACAAGATCAAATGACCCGCGTCCGGCCGCCCGGATGATGTCGATTCGATCTTCGGACAATCGCTGCGTGGGCTGTCGGCGGTCCGTGAGACCCTAGAGGTCTCTCTGACCGCCGACGAAAGCCTGCTTGTGACCGCCACGGACCGCTCCATCGAGCTCATCAACGCCGCCGCTCAGGCGGCCGCCGACCGGCTCGCGCACGACATCATCGCGTACGACGTCAGCGACGTGCTGTCGATCACGGACGCCTTCCTCCTGGCCTCGGCCCCCAACGACCGCCAGGTCAAGTCGATCGTCGACGAGATCGAGGAGCGGCTCCAGAAGGAGCTCGGCGCCAAGCCGGTGCGCCGCGAGGGCGACCGCGACGCGCGCTGGATCCTCCTCGACTACGTCGACATCGTCATCCACGTCCAGCACAGCGAGGAGCGGGTCTTCTACGCGCTGGAGCGCCTCTGGAAGGACTGCCCCGAGATCGCGCTTCCCGAGGACGCCGTCAAGACCCGCGGGAAGGCCGAGGAGCACGCCCGGCTCACCGGCAGCACGGAAGGTGAGCAGAGCTGAAAAGCGGCGGAAGCGGCAGGGGCCGCAGGATCGTCCTCTGGCGTCACGGCCAGACGGCCTGGAACCTGGAGCGCAGGTTCCAGGGTTCCACGGACATCGCACTCACCGACGCCGGAGTCGGGCAGGCCCAGCGGGCCGCCCGGCTGCTGGCCTCGCTGAAGCCGGATGCGATCGTCGCCTCCGATCTGCAGCGGGCGGCGGCCACCGCCGCCGAGCTCGCCGCGATCACCGGCCTCGAAGTCGCACGCGACGAGGGACTGCGAGAGACCTACGCGGGTTCCTGGCAGGGCCTCACCCACGAGGAGATCGTCGGGCAGTACGGCGAGCAGTACGCCGCCTGGAAGCGGGGCGAGCCCGTGCGTCGCGGCGGCGGCGAACTGGAGACCGAGGTCGCCGACCGGGCCGCCCCGGTGGTGCTCGGACATGCCGACAAGCTGCCCGAGAACGGGACGCTCGTCGTGGTCAGCCACGGCGGCACCATCCGCACCACCATCGGCCGGCTGCTGGGCCTGGAGGCGCACCACTGGGAAGGGCTCGGCGGGCTCTCCAACTGCTGCTGGTCGGTGCTGGGCGAGGGTGCGCGAGGCTGGCGCCTGCTGGAGCACAACGCCGGCACGCTGCCCGAGCCGGTGCTCGGCGACGACACCTGAGGCCGTCCCGACCCCGGCACCGGCCGGATTTCACTTTCCGGCAGGTCACAGGCTAAAGTTCTTCTTGTTCGCAGCGCGGAAACGCAGAGAAACACAGCGAACAGCGGGGCTATAGCTCAGTTGGTAGAGCGCCTGCATGGCATGCAGGAGGTCAGGAGTTCAATTCTCCTTAGCTCCACAATCAGGATCCCGTCCCCAGCAGGGGGCGGGATCTTTGCATGCCGCCTTGCAGCCCTGCCGCCCTTCAGCTCTCCCGGCGCCGCCGCAACGCGGCGACCCGCTCCCTGCTCTCCTCGTCCGCCGGTGTGTACGCCACGATCCGGCACTCCGGCAGGCCGTTGATGGACAGCGACACCGAGGTCATCCGTATGTCCCCGGCCACCGCCCAGTGCCGGAAGCTCTTCACCCGCGGCCCCGGCGGGGCGACGTCCCCGCTGCGCCACAACTCGGCGAAGTACGGGCTGGCGGCCGAGAGCCGTTCGACGAACGACTCCCAGGCGGGCTCGCCCGTATGGCGCCCGTACGCACCCCGCAGCGTGGCCACCATGATCGGCAGCTCCTGCGCCCGGTGGACGACGGGACAGGCATCCTCGGACACCGTGAACAACGTCCACAGCACGTTGCGTATCCCCGTTCCCGTGATCGCGGGGACGGCGAACAGGTCGCGATAGGCGGGGTTGGTGGCCAGGATGTCGTATCTCGCGTTGTAGACCACGGCGGGATGCGGATCGAGCGCGTCGATGATGCCCTGGATCTCCGGCCCCACCTCGATGACGTCGGACTGCCTGCCGGGCGCGTAGGCCACCTCCGCCAGGTGGTACAGGTGTTCGCGCTCCGATGCGTCCAGCCGGAGCGTGCGCGCCACGGCGTCCAGCACCTGCGGTGACGCGTTGATGGGACGGCCCTGCTCCAGCCAGGTGTACCAGGTGACGCCGACGCCGGAGAGCTGCGCGACCTCCTCGCGGCGCAGACCCGGGGTGCGGCGGCGCAGCCCGGGTGCCATGCCCACATCGGCGGGTGTCACCCGCGCCCGGCGATTGCGCAGGAACGCCGCGAGCTCCGGACGCCGCCGGTGCCGGCCTGCCGGAGGCGCCGGCTGAGGCGACGACTGAGGTGTCGCCCGAGGCGTTGTCCGAGGCGTTGCCCGATCTCCCAGCCGGTCCGCCGCCTGATGTGTCGTCACCGCTGCCACACCCCCATGTTCGGTGACCCGCAGGGGAGTTGCCAGGTGCTGTCGGTACCAGCATCAGCGGGCTCTCGTTACCCGTATTCGGCCGGGGCCAGGCTCGATGTCATGACGACGGCATCCGAGGCAACTCCACATTCCGTAACCAGTAAAGACCCCGCCACTGACAACCGCTCCGGGCGAGTGCTCGCCCTGGTGCTCGCGGCCCAGTTCATGGCACTGCTCGACATCTTCATCGTCAACGTCGCCGCCCCGACGATCCGCAGCGAACTCGGCGCCTCCGGAGCCGGGTTGCAGCTCATCGTGGCCGGCTACACCATCACGTACGCCGTTCTGCTCATCACCGGCGCCAGGCTCGGCGACCTGATCGGGCACGGCCGGGCCCATCTGGCCGGGCTCGGTGTCTTCACCGCGGCCTCGCTCGCCTGCGGACTCGCCGCGGGAACCGGGCAGCTGATCGCCTTCCGGCTGGTGCAGGGCGCGGGCGCCGCGGTGATGATTCCGCAGGTGCTCAGCCTCATCCAGCGCCACTTCACCGGCGAGGCCCGGATCCGGGCGCTCGGCGCCTACAGCGCGGTGCTCGCCACCGGGGCGGCCGCCGGGCAGGTGGTCGGCGGGGTTCTGGTCAGCGCCGATCTGTTCGGCGCGGGCTGGCGGCCGGTCTTCCTGGTCAACGTGCCGATCGGGCTCGTGCTGCTGGTGCTCGGCATCCGTGTGCTGCCGCGCGAACCGCGCACCGCGCCCGGCAGGGTCCAGGCACGGGCCCGCGGCCTCGATCTGCCGGGGCTGGTACTGCTCGCCGCCGCCGTCACGCTGCTCACCGTCCCCCTGGTGCTCGGGCAGGAGCTGGACTGGCCGGCCTGGTCCCAGGTCTGCCTGGCCGCCTCCGTGGGGCTCTTCGCCGCTTTCGTCGGGTACGAGTCACGGCTGGCCGCGCGCGGTGGTGCGCCCCTGATCGCACCCAGGGTGCTGCGTGTTCCCGGTATCGCCCGAGCGGCGCTGCGCATTCTCCTGGTGATGGCGATCAACGCGGGCTTCCTTTTCGCCATGACACTGCATGTCCAGGGGGGTCTGGGCTACTCGCCGCTGCGCGCGGGGCTGATGTTCGCACCGACCGCGCTGGTATTCGGTGTGACCGGACTGACCTGGCGGCGTTGGCCCGCCGGTCTCCAAGGGGCCCTGGTGCCCGCCGGGTTCGTGCTCGTGGCCGCCGCCTCCGTGGCCGTCGGGCTGCTGATGCGTGGTGGCGGCGACGGCGGGCCCGCGCTGTACGCGGCCTTCGCGGCGATGGGCACCGGCCTGGCGCTGGGCTTCAGCCCCACCCTCACGAGGGCGCTGGCGGACGTAAGTCCCAAGGACGCGGCCGATGCGAGCGGCGTACTGGTGACGGTCACCCAGTTGGGGCAGCTGACCGGGGTCGCCGCGTTCGGCACGCTCTATCTCAACCGCCTTGATACGCAAGGGGCGCAGGGGTCGGGGCATGCGTTGTGGGTATGCGCCCTCGCGCTCTCGACGGCCGCCGCGGCAGGTGCGGCGATGGGTCTCGTACGGCGTCGGTGAGCGGCCGCAACTCCGGTGGGCTGCCCCTCTTGCGGGGTCATGGCAGAATCGGAGCGCCGGAGGGGGCGACGGACCGATCGGGAGGGAGCGCGATGCCTGCGAGCCGCCACGAGGTCCCGGACCTGCTCCTTGTTCCCGGTCTTCCCGCAGGTCCCGGTTTCCCCGCAGTTACTGGTCTCTCCGCAGCCCCGGAGAACGGCGGGACCTTCTTCGTATGCACCGCCCGCGGCCAAAGCCGGAGCTGACCCATGGGTGCACACAGGCGGAAATGCGACTGGTGCGGCAGCGGTACGCCCATCGTCAGGGACATGGACCCGATCAATCCGGAGTACCAGTACTGGTGCGAGGAGTGCGCTCGGGCGCTGATCATAAAGGGCGACCCGATCGAGACCTATCGGGAGCTGGAGGGGGAGCCGATCTACGGTCGGCTGCTGGAGGAGCACTGCACGCTCAAGCGCTTCTACTCCTTCGCCACGGCCTGACCCCCTTCGATGCCGCCGCCGGCCTCGGCCCAGGTGGCGCAGAACCGGTCAAATCGGAGCGGTCGGGAATCGATTTGGTGGACTGGCGGGGTCACCGGTAATGTTCTCGATGTCGCCAGGGAAACCGGGCGGGAAAAAGCACGGGGCTATAGCTCAGTTGGTAGAGCGCCTGCATGGCATGCAGGAGGTCAGGAGTTCAATTCTCCTTAGCTCCACAGGGAAGTAAGAGAAGCGGGTCACCCACGCAGGGTGGCCCGCTTCTCGCATGTGTGCGTGTATCGATGCCGGAACCGGGAGTTCCGTCGCATGTACGCTCCCGCTGTCCCGTCCACGGTTCGGTCGCGCCCGGCCCCGCTCCGGGCCCGTGCGGTACCCTGACGCCATGCGTGCCGTACGCCTTCTGCTTAGCGAGCCGCGCTGATCAGTCCCGACCGGTGAGAATGCCTGGTCGGAATCGGCGCGGCGTCCCCTCCTGTGCGAGGGGATTTTTCGTTTCCGTAGACGCGTGTCCGTAGACATGGGCGCCGGCAGATGACGATCGATGGAGCTTTGAGGATCATGAGCGAGACGACTTCCGCAGCCGAGACGGCTGCGCCGCACCGCTACACGGCGGCGATGGCCGCCGACATCGAGGCACGCTGGCAGGACTTCTGGGACGCCGAGGGCACGTACGAGGCGCCGAACCCGACCGGTGACCTGGCGGGCGATCCGGAGCTGGCTGCCAGGCCGAAGAAGTTCATCATGGACATGTTCCCGTACCCCTCGGGTGCGGGCCTGCACGTCGGTCACCCGCTGGGCTACATCGCCACCGACGTCTTCGCCCGCCACCAGCGGATGACCGGGCACAACGTGCTGCACACCCTGGGCTTCGACGCCTTCGGCCTGCCCGCGGAGCAGTACGCGGTGCAGACCGGCACACACCCGCGGGTCTCCACCGAGTCCAACATCGAGAACATGACCGCCCAGCTGCGCCGGCTGGGCCTGGGCCACGACAAGCGCCGCTCTTTCGCCACGATCGAGTCGGAGTACTACAAGTGGACCCAGTGGATCTTCCTGCAGATCTTCAACTCCTGGTACGACACCGAGGCCGACCGCGCCCGCCCGATCGACGAGCTGGTCGCACAGTTCGAGAGCGGCGCACGCCCCACCCCGGACGGCCGTGACTGGAGCGCGCTGAGCGCCACCGAGCGCGCGGACATCCTGGGCGAGTACCGCCTGGCGTACGCCTCCGACGCGCCCGTCAACTGGTCGCCCGGCCTGGGCACCGTCCTGGCCAACGAAGAGGTGACGGCCGACGGCCGCTCCGAGCGCGGCAACTTCCCCGTCTTCAAGGCCAAGCTGCGCCAGTGGAACATGCGCATCACCGCCTACGCCGACCGGCTGCTGAACGACCTGGACGGGCTGGACTGGCCCGAGGCGATCAAGCTGCAGCAGCGCAACTGGATCGGGCGCTCCGAAGGCGCGCGCGTCGACTTCCCGGTCGACGGCGCCGGCAGCATCACCGTCTTCACCACCCGCCAGGACACCCTGTTCGGCGCCACCTACATGGTGCTGGCGCCCGAGCACGAGCTGGTCGAACAGATCACTCCGGCCGCCTGGCCCGAGGGCACCCACGCGGTGTGGACCGGTGGATACGCGTCCCCGGCCGAGGCGGTCGCCGCCTACCGCAAGCTGGCCGCCGCCAAGTCCGACGTGGAGCGGCAGGCCGAGGCCAAGGACAAGACCGGTGTCTTCACCGGTGCGTACGCCACCAACCCGGTCAGCGGCGAGAAGGTCCCCGTCTTCATCGCCGACTACGTCCTGATGGGCTACGGCACCGGCGCGATCATGGCCGTACCGGCGCACGACGCGCGCGACTTCGCCTTCGCGCGCGCCTTCGAGCTGCCGATGCGCTGTGTCGTCGAGCCGTCGGACGACCGCGGCACGGACACCTCGACGTGGGAGGACGCCTTCGGCTCGTACGAGGCGAAGCTGGTCAACTCCGCCAACGACGAGATCTCGCTGGACGGCCTGGGTGTCGTCGACGCCAAGGCGAAGATCACCGAGTGGCTGACGGCACACGGCGTCGGCGAGGGCACCGTCAACTTCCGACTGCGTGACTGGCTGTTCAGCCGCCAGCGCTACTGGGGCGAGCCCTTCCCGATCGTCTACGACGAGGACGGCATCGCCCACCCGCTGCCCGAGTCGATGCTGCCCCTGGAGCTGCCGGAGGTCGACGACTACTCGCCGCGCACCTTCGACCCCGACGACGCCGACACCCAGCCCGAGACCCCGCTGTCCCGGAACGCCGACTGGGTCAACGTCACCCTGGACCTGGGCGACGGCAACGGTCCGAAGAAGTACCGCCGCGAGACCAACACCATGCCCAACTGGGCGGGCTCCTGCTGGTACGAGCTGCGCTATCTGGACCCGAACAACGACACCGAGCTGGTCGACCCGGCGATCGAGCAGTACTGGATGGGTCCGCGCGAGGGGCAGCCGACCGGCGGTGTCGACCTGTACGTCGGTGGCGCCGAGCACGCCGTCCTGCACCTGCTGTACGCCCGCTTCTGGTCCAAGGTGCTGCACGACCTGGGGCACATCTCGTCCGTCGAGCCGTTCCACAAGCTGTACAACCAGGGCATGATCCAGGCGTTCGTCTACCGGGACAGCCGCGGCATCGCGGTCCCGGCGGCCGAGGTCGAGGAGCGCGACGGACAGTTCTACTACCAGGGCGAGAAGGTCAGCCGCGTCCTGGGCAAGATGGGCAAGTCCCTGAAGAACGCCGTCACGCCGGACGAGATCTGCACCGAGTACGGGGCGGACACGCTGCGCCTGTACGAGATGGCGATGGGCCCGCTGGACGTGTCGCGGCCGTGGGACACGCGCGCCGTCGTCGGCCAGTACCGGCTGCTGCAGCGCCTGTGGCGCAATGTCGTCGACGAGGAGACCGGTGAGGTCACCGTCGTGGACACGGAGCCGGGCGAGGAGACGCTGCGTGCGCTGCACAAGGCGATCGACGGGATCGGCCAGGACATGGCTGGAATGCGCTTCAATACGGCGATCGCCAAGGTCACAGAGCTGAACAACCACCTGACCAAGGCGGGCGGGCCGCTGTCCCGGTCCGTCGCCGAGTCGCTGGTGCTGCTGGTGGCGCCGCTGGCCCCGCACATCGCCGAGGAGCTGTGGCGCCGGCTGGGCCACACCGATTCGGTCGTGCACCAGGACTTCCCGGTCGCCGACCCGGCGTACGTCGTGGACGAGACCGTGACCTGCGTCGTGCAGGTCAAGGGCAAGGTCAAGGCGCGCCTGGAGATCTCCCCGTCGATCACGGACGAGGAGCTGGAGGCGCTGGCCCTGGCCGACCCGGCCGTGGTGGCGGCGCTGGACGGCGCAGGCATCCGCAAGGTGATCGTGCGGGCGCCGAAGCTGGTCAACATCGTCCCGGCGTGATGACGAGGCGTCCCGCGTGAGGCGCTGACCGCGCCCCGCGCGACGGGGTGGGGGCATTCCCCTACGGGCAGGTTGGGGGTTCCGAAGGAACCCTCGGCCTGCCCTTTCCGTTTACGGTGGAGGGGCCGGCACCGGCAGCCGAAACGACATCCGAGGGGCGCTCATGGATTCCGTGATCCTGATTCTGGGGTTGCTCTTCTTCGCGTTCTTGGCCCTGGGCGTGTACGCGGGCGTCAAGGCAGTGGGCGCGGCGAAGCGCGGTGTGGACCGAACGATCAGCCAGGCGCGCCGCACCGTCGAGGAGACCACGCTGCGGGCGAAGAGCTACGGGCAGACGGGCGTGGGCGGCGAGCTGGCGCAGCTCCGGCTGGCGCTGCGCACATCCATGCGGGCCACGCAGGAGGCATTGCGGGCAGGGGTCGCCGAGGACGCCTCGCTCTCGGAGTCGCTGGGCCTGTTCCAGCGGCTGAGCGTGCACGGCCGTGAGCTGGACGACGAGCTGAAGAAACTGGAACGCGAGCCCGACCGGGCGACTGTCGCCTCGATGCTGCCGAGCCTGAAGCAGCGTACGGAGCGGATCACGCACTCCGCGGATTCGCTGCGATGGGCCGCGCGTGACCGGGCGCGGCGGTTCGCGGACGACTCGCTGGACGCGCTGAACGCACAGATCGACGTGGAGGCGGGGGCGCTTCGGCACTGGACCGCGGAGACGGACGAACCGGTCCAGGGACAGGGCGGCCGACCGCAGGGCGACGCGAGCGGTCAGAGCCGGGGCCCGGGTCAGGACCAGCGGCCGGGGCACGAACCGCGGCCTGAGCAGGACCGGCGGCCGGAGCAGGGGAGCGGGCCGGCCGATGATGCGGCGCGGGCGATCACGGCTCCCGACCCGCGACGGCAGACCGCATACCCATGGCAGAAGACGGCCCGGCCCGAGACGACGAACTGACACGTTCGATGACCGCCGGTGACCGGATGCGGTCCGAAGCGGTCAGGAGAGATCATTCGGCCGGGGTCGGACTGCCGGGACACGGACTCGCCAGGTAACCTCCCGCTCATGTCCCGCCATGTCGCGATCGTCACCGATTCCACGGCCTACCTGCCGCCCGAGACGATGGAGCGGCACGGCATCACCGCGGTGCCGTTGACCGTCGTCCTCGGTGATCAGGCTCTGGAGGACGGCACCGAGATCTCGGCCCGTTCCCTCGCCGTGGCGCTCCAGAAGCGTCGTCCCGTGACCACGTCCCGGCCGAGTCCCGAGGTGTTCGCCGCCGCGTACCGGGATGCGGCCGAGGCGGGGGCCACCGGCATCGTCTCGCTGCACCTCTCGGCCGAGATCTCGGGTACGTACGACGCCGCCCTGCTCGCGGCGAAGGAGGCGCCGATTCCGGTACGGGTGGTGGACACCGGGATGGTCGCCATGGCCCTCGGATTCTGCGCCCTGGCCTCGGCGGAGACGGCGGAGGCGGGCGGAAGCCTGGACGAGGCGGTCGCGGCCGCGGAGAAGCGGGCAGCGGGCACCTGCGCGTACTTCTACGTCGACACGTTGGACTACCTGCGCCGTGGCGGCCGCATCGGTGCCGCACAGGCCCTGCTGGGGTCGGCACTCGCCGTGAAGCCGCTGCTCCAGCTCGACGGCGGCCGTATCGAACTGCTGGAGAAGGTACGGACGGCCTCGAAGGCGATCGCGCGCCTGGAGGAGATCGTCGCGGAACGGGCGGGCAGCGGCCGAGTGGACATCGCCGTGCACCACCTCGCGGCCCCCGAGCGGGCGGAGCGGCTCGCCGAGAGGCTGCGTGAGCGGGTGCCGGGGCTGGTCGATCTGCATGTGAGCGAGGTGGGCGCGGTGATCGGTGCGCACACCGGACCCGGTCTGCTCGGGGCAGTGGTCTCGCCGCGCTGATCCGGGGCGGGCGGTCCTGCCGGTCACTCGCACGTAACCCTCAGGGGTGGCCGAGTTATCCACAACTGGTCGGTTGTCCACCGGAATTGAGGCTGCTCAGCGGGTTCGGGCAGATGTGCCTACCGTCGTGAGGCATGACTCCCCGATCACCTCGTGCAACCAGCGGCAGCGGCCCCGGACGGGCCCCGGCCTCGGACGTCCGTGTTCGCAGTGGCCCCGGCACCGGACCAGGCGGCGGCGCCGGCACCGGACCAGGCTCGGGGCCGGGCTTCGGGCCCGGCCGGCGACGGGCGTTGCGCGGGGGTGCGAACGCCGTAGCGGCGGCTTCGCGCCGTCGGGCGGACGCGCTCATGACGGGCGGGGCCGGCGGGCGGGTAGCGCGGCCCGTGCTGGGGGCTGCCCCGGCTTCGGTATCTGCTCCGGCCTCGGCCACGGAGCCAGTATCGAACTCGGCCATGGCCCCGGCCCCAGCCATGGCCCCGGCTACGACTCCGGCCCCGGCCCCGGTCTCGACCTCGGTTCCGGTCTCCGGGGCGGCAGGGCGGTGGCGGGAGAGATTGGTTCCTGCGCTGCGGGAACGGATTCCGGTGTGGCTTCAGCTCAGATGCGGCTTGGAGCCAAAGACCCTTGCCGCGTTGGCTGTTGTCCTGGTTGCGGCCGGAGTCTTCGCCGCAGTGCATTTCTGGTCCGCGCGCCCCCAATCCGTGCGCGCCCCCGATCTGGTCGACGAGGCCGCGCACGCCCGGACATCGCCTCCGGCGTCGGAGGACGTCGGAGTGCCGGAGCCCTCACCGGGTCCTCCACCCGCGACAGGGCCGGGCGGGCACATCGTCGTCGACGTGAGCGGAAAGGTGCGAAGGCCCGGGATCCGGCAACTGCCGTCCGGCTCAAGGGTGGTCGACGCGCTACGTGCGGCCGGCGGAGTCCGGGCCGGAGCAGACCTCACCGGGCTCAACCGCGCGCGGGTGCTCATGGACGGCGAGCAGATCGTGGTGGGCGCCCCGTCCGGTCCTCCAACTGAGGGTGGGGCGGGAGGAGTCGCGCTGGGCAGCAGTGGGGTCGGTAGTTCTGTGGCCGGCCCGGTCAGCCTCAACACCGCGACCGTCGAACAACTGGACACGTTGCCCGGCGTCGGCCCGGTCCTCGCCCAGCACATCGTCGACTACCGCGCACAGCACGGCGGTTTCCGGTCCATCGATGAACTGCGTGAGGTCAACGGGATCGGTGACCGCCGGTTCGCCGACCTCCGACCACTGGTGGGGCCATGAGCCACCTGGACGTCCATGCGGCTTCGGGCCGTCGGCTCGGTCTCTCCGAACCGCGGCAGGAGGGCCCGGCCGATCTCCGTCTGGTCCCGCCTGCCTTGGCGGCCTGGGCCGGAGCGGCGCTGGCGCTGAGCGCGCCGGGGCGTTGGACCACGGCAGGCGTGATGCTCTGCGTGGGCACGGCCATGGTGCTCCTGGCCATGGCGGGAGCCTCGGCAACCCGGGCGCTGCGCAGGTCGGCCGAGGACGAAGAGGGAGGCGAGAGCGAGGGCGAAGGGGAGTCCCGGGACGCGGAGGCGGGCGAGGAAGGGGCGAGGTGCGAGGCCGCGTCACGCGGTCGGCGGAGGCCACGGGCCACGGCGACCGCCACTGCCGCCGCCGCGGCCTTGCTCTGTGCGGCGGCCGGGGCCGCATCGGCCGGGTTGCACAGCGAGGACGTACGGCAGGGGCCGGTCCATGCGCTGGCCCAGCGGTTCGCGAGGGTCGAGGCGGAGGTGACGGTGACGTCCGATGCCCGGCGGACCACGCCGCGGGTGCGGGGCGACCACAGCATGCCCGCCGCCCTCCTCGTGGACGCCGAGATCACCCGGCTGACCGGGCCCGACGGCGCGGTCACCAGGCTGAGTACGCCGGTGCTGCTGATCATCTCGCCCGGCGGATCGACGGGGCAGTGGCAGCAGTTGCTCCCCTCCACCCACCTGCGCGTCGGCGGCCGGCTTTCGCCGCCGCTGCACGACGGGGAGCGCAGTGCCGCCGTGCTGCGGCCCGAGGGCAAGGGGCCGCCTCGCGTCATCGGCCCCCCTTCCGCTCTCCAGCGCACGGCAGGCGCTCTGCGCGGCGGACTGCGGCAGGCCACCGAACGGCTGGATCCCGATGCGAAGGCCCTTCTCCCGGGCCTGGTGGTCGGCGACACGTCACGGATCACCCCCGAACTGCACGAGGCGTTCAAGGCCGCCGATCTCACCCACCTGATGGCGGTCTCCGGCTCCAACCTCGCGATCCTTCTTATTCTCCTCATCGGACCACCGGGCACGGCGCTCCGGGCCGAACGCCGCGGGCTGGCACCCCGGTTGGGGATCCCACTGCGGTTCACGGCACTGCTCGGCGGCGGGCTCACGCTTGCCTTCGTCATCGTCTGCCGCCCTGAGCCGAGCGTTCTGCGGGCGGCGGCCTGCGGGCTGATCACCCTGCTCGCCATCGGAACGGGGCGGCGCAGATCGCTGATTCCCGCGCTGGCAGCCGCTGTTCTCCTGCTGGTGCTCCACGACCCGTGGCTTGCGCGCAGTTACGGCTTCGTCCTCTCCGTGCTGGCCACCGGCGCCCTGCTGACGATCGCCCCGAGATGGAGCGATGCACTGCAACGGCGCGGAGTTCCGGCCCGGCTCGCCGAGGCGCTGGCCGCGGCAGCCGCTGCGCAGGCGGTGTGCGCGCCGGTGGTCGTGCTGCTCGCCTCCCGGGTCAGCCTGGTGGCGATTCCGTGCAATCTGCTGGCCGAGCCGGCGGTGGCACCGGCCACGGTCCTGGGATTCGCCGCGCTCGCCCTGGCGCCGGTGGCCATACCGGTGGCGGAGTTGCTCGCCCGGATCGCGGGGTGGCCGACCGGTTGGATCGCCACGGTGGCCCGCACCGGGGCGGCCCTGCCCGGGGCGGAGATCGACTGGCCCGACGGCGGGAAGGGGGCGGTGCTGCTCACCGCGCTGACCGCTCTGGTGGTGCTCTTCGCCCGGCGAATCGTGCGGCACCCCTGGGTCTGTTCGGCCGCCGCGCTGCTGTTGATCCTCGCAGTGCTGCGCCCGGTGCCGTTCACCCGGGTGCTGACCGGATGGCCGCCGCCGGGCTGGACGTTCGCGATGTGCGACGTGGGCCAGGGGGACGCCCTGGTGCTGGCGGCGGGGGACGGTGCGGGGGTGGTCGTCGACGCGGGCCCCGATCCTTCGCTCGTCGACCGGTGCCTTCGCGACCTCGGCATCACCGAGGTGCCGTTCCTGGTCCTCACGCATTTTCACGCCGACCATGTGCGGGGCCTGCCAGGGGTGTTGCGGGGCAGGGCGGTGGGTGCGATCGAGACGACGAGCCTGGACGAACCGCCGGACCAGGTCGCGTTCGTACGGAGAACGGCGGCCGAATCGCATGTGCCCCTGGTGCGGGCCGCGCCTGGGGAACGCCGCCGGATCGGGGCGCTCGACTGGCGGGTCCTCTGGCCGGCGAGCGCCACGGGAGCCGGCGGAACAGCGATGGGCCAGGGCACCGGCCCCGTACCGCTGGAGCCGAACGATGCCAGTGTCACCCTGTACGTCCGAACCGGCGGGTTGACCCTGCTGCTCCTGGGAGACCTCGAACCACAGGCCCAGCAAGGTGTGTTGCGCCGATATCCCGCACTGCCGAGGGTGGACGTGCTCAAGGTCGCGCATCACGGCTCAGCGCATCAGGACCCCGCGCTGCTGCGCAGTGCGCGTCCGCGGTTCGCCCTGGTGAGCGTGGGCAGGGACAACCCGTACGGTCACCCGGCCGCGCGAACCGTCGAGGCGCTCCGAGCGGGCGGCGCCGTGGTGCTGCGTACGGACACCGATGGCGCGATCGCCCTGACGGGTGCCGGGCCGGGGCTGCGGGCGGTGGGCCGGTCATGACCGGAACGAGCCGCGTGTGCCCGGCCGCGGGGCAAAACCGGACCTTCGGTAACACCTCCGCCCAAGCCATTCCAAGCCCCTCCGAGCTGCTCTGTTTGCCTCGAACGGCACAATGGTGATCGAATGCATGCTCGTCGGTGGGCCGCTGCTCCGACAGAGACGTCCAGCCGCCGGGCCCCAAGGTGAATCGTCCCCGGGGGAAGGTGAAACATGTTCGGTCGTTGGCTGAACAGCAGGCGAGCGACGGGCGTGGCGCAGGGCAATGCCCTGGCCGGGCTGGAAGTGCCACGCACTGCCGGATTGCTCAGTTGCCGGGTGCTCGACCCGGTCAACGCGGTCGTGCCGCAGGCCGAGTTCGTGGTCACCGACGGCGCGGGCCGCAAGGTCTTCGGCGGTGAGACCGACCCGTTCGGCAATGTCCTCGCCACCGTCCCGGCCGGTGAGTACCGGCTGGCCGTCACGGCCGAGGGCTTCACCCCGTTCCATGCGTCGGCCACTGTGGCCGAGGGCGGTCACGCGAGTCTGGGCGATGTGACCCTGCAACTGTCCGCGCCTCCGCAGCTTCCCGCACCGGGGGAGTGGGAAGTCGAGCCGATGCATTCACAGATCGGCTTCACGGCCCGGCACATCGGTCTGGCGCGCATCCACGGCCGGTTCAACAACTTCGCGGGTGCCGTGCGGATAGCCGACCGCATGGAGGACTCGGCCATGCACGTGATCATCGACGCCGCGTCGATCGACACGAATGTCCAGATGCGGGACGACCATCTGCGCTCCAGCGACTTCCTCGACGTCGGGCGCTACCCGACGATGGAGTTCTACAGCGACCGCTTCGTCCACCGGGGCGGCACCCGCTGGGGCGTCACCGGTGCGCTCACGCTGCACGGCGTCAGCCGCACGGTCACCCTGGACACCCAGTATCTCGGCCTGGGCAACGGCCTGGAGGGCGAGACCCGCGCCGCCTGCCGGGCCACCACGGAACTGCACCGCGAGGACTTCACCCTCACCTGGCAGACCATGCTGGCCCGAGGCATCGCGGCCGTCGGATCCAGCATCTCCATAGACATGGACATCCAGATCGTCCCCAAGACCTGAGCCGCGGGCGCCCTGCCAAGAACTCCTGGCGGAATGATCTCTGCATACCGGGACCGCCTGGGGGCGCCAACCGCAGGAGATCGGTTTCGGCCGGCGTCGGCCGGCTCGCTTCACCTCCAGTAGTTCAGTGCCCGCGGTGATGTGACCACTTCGTTCGGCCAGGTCCTCCGCACCTGCTCGTACTGCCTGCGCAGGTCATCGACCCAGCCGTGGCCCACGTCCAACCAGACTCGTACCAGGAGATCGACTCGGCTTCGTCCTTTACCGTGACGAGTGACGATGGGGACGGGCACCGAAAACTGGCGGTCGATCTCAATTCGGATCTCGGTATTGCGCAGCCAGCGGACGGCACTGCCGGCTGCAAGCTCGTCCAGGGCCGAGTGCCAGTCGTCCAGATCCTCGGGTGACAGACGCACCTCGAGGCGCCCGTTGGCGAAGCCACTCGTGACGATGATCTCGGCGCCGAGGTAGTCGTTGTACGGAGTCGCCCCCGGTATGTGCCGACCCAGTACTCGCAGCCGAACGCTACTGTCCGCGCCGGCCATGTGGATCAAGTCCACCCCGTCGTCCTCAACCACGAGCCCTCCCGAAACCCAAGACGATCACCGTCGTCACGCAGGACTCACGGACCGACGCTCACGTCTCGAAGATCATTCAGTCAGGAGTTCTGAGGCGCTTCGAGCCACCCCTCGTACTCCGCGGCGAAGGCATCCAGCGCCGAGGAGTCCAGCCGCCCCGACGGGTCCTCCACGACCACCAGCCACTGGGCGTCCTCGGCGTCGTCCTCACCGGCCAGCGCATCGCGTACGAGCTGGGGCTCCTCGGCGACCCCGAACCGGTCGGCGAGCTCTCCGGCCACCTCCTCGGCGGCATCGCGGTCGGGCAGCACCAGCACATGTCTCACATCGCTCACCTGCCCATTCTTCCCTACTGGGTGTGCCGCACGGCCCGGCGAGGAGGCTTCTGGCCGGACAGCCCTCAGCGGCCGTTCATGTGCATCACGCTCTCGGGGTACCGGCTGCCGGCGACCACCGACGGCGGCAGCGGCGTGTCCAGGCGCCGCAGCTCGTCCGGGACGAGCGTGAGTTCCGCCGCCGCGAGGTTCTCCTCCAGCGTCGGCCTGCGCTTCGTACCGGGGATCGGCACGATGTCGTCGCCCCGGTGCAGCAGCCAGGCGAGCGACACCTGCGCCGGGGTCGCACCGCACCCGCGGGCGACGTCCCGGACCACGTCGGCGGCCGCGGAATTGATCCTGAAATTATCGCCCTGGAATCGCGGATCGTGCCTTCGGTAGTCGTTCTCCGGATATTCCTCCGCGCGGATCGCCGTGCCGGTCAGGAATCCTCGACCCAGCGGTGAATCAGGAATCCTCGACCCAGCGGTGAATAGGGAACGAGGCCGATTCCCAGATCTCGGATCACCGGCAGGATCTCCTGCTCCAGATGGCGTTCCCAGAGCGAGTACTCCGTCTGGAGAACCGATACGGGACAGACCTCGTGAGCCCGGCGGACGGTGCTCGCTCCCGCCTCCGAGAGGCCGAAGTGGAGAACCTTTCCGGCCGCGATGAGTTCGCCGACCGCCCCGGCCACGTCCTCGATCGGCACCTCCAGGTCCACCCGGTGCTGGTGGAGCAGGTCGATCCGGTCCGTACCCAGTCGGCTCAGGCTCCCGTCGACCGCCTCGCGTATGTGCTCGGGCCGGCTGTTGAGCGCGCCCCGTGCGGTGCCCTCGTACTCCCAGCCGAACTTCGTCGCGACGACCGCGTCGTCCCGGCGGCCGCGCAGTGCCCTGCCTAAGAGTTCTTCGTTGACGAACGGGCCGTAGGACTCCGCGGTGTCGAAGAAATCGCAGCCGAGGTCGAGGGCCCGACGGATGGTCCTCATGGACTCCGTGTCGTCCGGAGTTCCATATTTCTGACTCATTCCCATGCATCCCGGCCCGAGGGCGGAAACCTCCAGTCCGGTATTGCCGAGACGGCGGCGTGGAATCATTGACGAACTCGATTCGGGTTCTCCTCTGGAATTCGCTTGATCCGTTGTCGCGGCAGGAATCCTGGCAATGTGCAGAATTTTCCTGCCAGGGCGAGCAGAGCGAGCGGAGGGCCGGGCGGGCGGGGGAGGGAGACCGGGAGCTGTCAGTGGTGCATGGGATGCTGGACGACGATGGCCACCAGAAGGAATTCCACCGACGACCCGCTCGCCCCCCTCACGCTCGCCGTGGGCCAGGAGGACCTGCTCCTCGACCGCGCCGTGCAACAGGTGGTGGCGGCGGCTCGGGCCTCCGACCCCGACACGGATGTCCGAGACCTCACCTCCGACCAGCTCCAGCCCGGCACCCTGGCCGAGCTGACGAGCCCGTCGCTCTTCGCCGAGCGCAAGGTGGTGATCGTGCGCAATGCGCAGGATCTCTCCGCCGACACGGTCAAGGACGTCAAGGCGTATCTCGGCGACCCGGTCGAGGAGATCACCCTTGTGCTCCTGCACGCGGGCGGCGCCAAGGGCAAGGGGCTGCTGGACGCGGCGCGCAAGGCGGGTGCGCGGGAGGTCGCCTGCCCGAAGACGACCAAGCCGGCCGAGCGGCTCTCGTTCGTACGGTCGGAGTTCCGGGCGCTGGGGCGCTCGGCTACGCCCGAGGCGTGCCAGGCGCTGGTCGACTCCATCGGCAGCGATCTGCGGGAGCTGGCGAGTGCGGTCTCGCAGCTGGTCGCGGATGTCGAGGGCACCATCGACGAGGCGGTCGTCGCCCGTTACTACACGGGCCGCGCCGAGGCGTCGAGCTTCACGGTCGCCGACCGTGCGGTGGAGGGCCGGGCGGCGGAGGCGCTGGAGGCGCTGCGCTGGTCGCTGTCGACCGGGGTGGCGCCGGTGCTGATCACGAGTGCGCTGGCGCAGGGCGTACGGGCGATCGGCAAGCTGTCCTCGGCCCGCGGCGGGCGGCCCGCCGACCTCGCCCGTGAGCTGGGGATGCCGCCGTGGAAGATCGACCGGGTGCGGCAGCAGATGCGTGGCTGGACACCCGACGGGGTGGCCCTCGCCCTGCGGGCGGTCGCGGAGGCCGACGCGGGGGTCAAGGGCGGCGGCGACGACCCGGAGTACGCCCTGGAGAAGGCCGTGGTCGCGATCGCGCGGGCGGCACGGTCGGGGCGGTGAGCCCGGGGCCGGGTGACCACACCGGCCCCGCCCGGCCACGGGCACGTATGCCGAAGGTTCCGCCCGGCCACGAGTACGTACGCCGAAGGCCCAGCCCCGAAGGCCCCGCCCCGCACTGAGTGCGTACGCCGAAGGCCCCGGTCTCGCTCTGGGGAGAGCTGAGGCCGGGGCCTTCGGTTCGCGCTTGGTGCGCCGCACCCGCGTGGCGAACGCAGGTTCGGTGTGCGGCGCGGGGTGCCGGTCAGGAACGGGAGAGAGGGCCCGCTGGGTCCGTCCCGGCGATCACATCAGAATGCTCAGCCCTGGAGGGAGGCAACCTTGGAGGCCAGCGCCGACTTCTTGTTGGCGGCGGCGTTCTTGTGGATGACACCCTTCGAGACGGCCTTGTCGAGCGCGCGGGAGGCGTCGCGAGCGGCCGAGGTGGCCTTCTCGACGTCACCGGCGGCGGCAGCCTCACGGGCCTTGCGGATAGCGGTCTTGAGCGAGGACTTGACGGCCTTGTTGCGCAGGCGCGCCTTCTCGTTCGTCTTGTTCCGCTTGATCTGGGACTTGATGTTCGCCACGAAAGAGCCTTTTCAGGTTCGTTGGATCTTCGATGTGCGCCCCACGGCCTGAGAGAGTCGCGAGGCACAGCTGTCAACGGTACCAGCCCCACTCCGACCGGCCCAAACCGGTCTCCGCCCCGCAACCATGGGACGATGGAGGCTACGTATCGATCCGACCGACCCGACATCGACCCGAGACACGGCGTTCGGCGTCTCAAGAATCAGGACCCTGCGTGCCCGCGACTCCTACCAACGTGCCCGAGCCGAGCCGTACCGACCCGGCGCTGATCCGCAACTTCTGCATCATCGCGCACATCGACCACGGCAAGTCGACCCTTGCCGACCGGATGCTCCAGCTGACCGGTGTGGTCGACCAGCGGCAGATGCGTGCTCAGTACCTCGACCGGATGGACATCGAGCGCGAGCGCGGCATCACCATCAAGTCCCAGGCGGTGCGGCTGCCCTGGGCGCCCACCACGGGCGAGGGCCAGGGCCGCACCCATGTCCTCAACATGATCGACACCCCGGGCCACGTGGACTTCACCTACGAGGTCTCCCGCTCGCTCGCCGCCTGCGAGGGCACGGTCCTGCTGGTCGACGCCGCGCAGGGCATCGAGGCCCAGACCCTGGCCAACCTCTACCTGGCGATGGAGAACGACCTCACCATCGTCCCGGTGCTCAACAAGATCGACCTGCCGGCCGCGCAGCCCGAGAAGTTCTCCGAGGAGCTGGCCAACCTCATCGGCTGCCAGCCGGAGGACGTGCTCAAGGTCTCCGCGAAGACCGGCGTCGGAGTGGACGCGCTGCTCGACCGGGTGGTCAGGGACGTCCCGGCCCCGATCGGCCAGGCGGACGCCCCGGCCCGCGCGATGATCTTCGACTCGGTCTACGACTCGTACCGAGGCGTCGTCACGTACGTCCGTGTGGTCGACGGCCAGCTCAACAAGCGCGAGCGCATCAGGATGATGTCCACCGGCGCCACCCACGAGCTGCTGGAGATCGGGGTCTCCTCCCCGGAGATGACCCCGGCCGACGGCCTCGGCGTGGGCGAGGTCGGCTACATCATCACCGGTGTGAAGGACGTCCGGCAGTCCAAGGTCGGTGACACCATCACCTCCCTGAACAAGGGCGCGACCGAGGCGCTGGGCGGCTACAAGGACCCCAAGCCGATGGTGTTCTCGGGTCTGTACCCGCTGGACGGATCGGACTACCCGGATCTGCGCGAGGCGCTGGACAAGCTCCAGCTCAACGACGCCGCCCTGGTGTACGAGCCGGAGACCTCCGCGGCTCTCGGCTTCGGCTTCCGTGTCGGCTTCCTCGGTCTGCTCCACCTCGACGTGATCCGGGAGCGGCTGGAGCGCGAGTTCGGCCTCGAACTCATCGCCACCGCCCCCAACGTGGTCTACCGCGTCGACATGGAGGACGGCACCGAGCACACCGTCACCAACCCGAGCGAATTCCCCGAGGGCAAGATCGACAAGGTGCACGAGCCCGTCGTGCGCGCCACGGTCCTGGCCCCCAGCGAGTTCATCGGCGCGATCATGGAGCTCTGCCAGAACCGGCGCGGCACCCTGCTCGGCATGGACTACCTCTCCGAGGACCGGGTCGAGATCCGCTACACCCTGCCGCTCGCCGAGATCGTCTTCGACTTCTTCGACCAGCTGAAGTCCAAGACCCGGGGTTACGCCTCGCTCGACTACGAGCCCACCGGCGAGCAGTCCGCCCAGCTCGTCAAGGTCGACATCCTGCTGCACGGCGACAAGGTCGACGCGTTCTCCGCGGTCACGCACAAGGACAAGGCGTACGCGTATGGCGTCCGGCTCGTCGCCAAGCTGCGCGAGCTGATCCCGCGGCAGAACTTCGAGGTGCCGATCCAGGCCGCCATCGGCTCCCGGGTCATCGCCCGTGAGACCGTCCGCGCCATCCGCAAGGACGTCCTCGCCAAGTGCTACGGCGGTGACATCTCCCGTAAGCGGAAGCTGCTGGAGAAGCAGAAGGAGGGCAAGAAGCGGATGAAGATGGTCGGCAACGTGGAGGTGCCGCAGGAGGCCTTCATCGCCGTGCTGTCCACGGACGAGTCGGGCGGCGAGAGCAAGGGCAAGAAGTAGTAGCCCGCCCGAGCCACGCCCGAGCCGCACCTGGGCCACGTCCGAGCGGCACCCGGGCCACGCCTGGGCTGCCGCACCCGCTCCACCCTCCGGTACCCCGAACGGGCCCCCGCGTCGCAGCATCTCGCGACGCGGGGGCCCGTTTGTTATGAAGCGGCGGCTCGTTGCCCCTTACGCGGTGGACGCGGGCGCTCTACCCTGATCACGGCTTCGTAGTTACTCACCAGTTAAACAAGCCCCGCGAGGAACAGCCGCGAGGAACAAGCAGCAACCAGCAGCCGGTCGTGAAGCACTGCCGCAGGCCCGGAGGACGTCGTGAGCGACACACTGACCTTGATCGAGAACCGACCGCCCTCCGTGGCGAACCTCTTCATCGACCGCGTGGCGGCCACCCCGGACGGGGAGGCCTACCGCTACCCCGTCCCCGCGGCCACCGGTGCGGGACCCGATGAGTGGAAGTCGCTGAGCTGGGCGCAGGCCGCCGAGCGGGTCTACGCCATCGCGGCCGGGCTCATCGGTCTGGGCGTGAAGCCGGAGGAGCGGATCGCGCTCGCCGCCGGCACGCGGGTGGAATGGATCCTCGTCGACCTCGGTGTCATGTGCGCGGGTGCCGCCACCACCACGATCTACCCGTCGACCAATGCCGAGGAGTCGGCGTTCATCCTCTCCGACTCGGACAGCCGGGTGCTCATCGCCGAGGACGCCGCCCAGCTGGCCAAGGCCCGCGAGCGCCGCGCCGAGCTGCCGGACCTCGCCCATGTCGTCGTCATCGACCCCGAGGGCGCCGACCCCGCCGAGGGCGACCCCGAGGGCTGGGTGCTCACCCTCGCCGAGCTGGAGGCCCGCGGCGCCGAGTACCTGGCGCAGCACCCCGAGGCGATCAAGGAGCGGGTCGCCGCCATCACGGCCGACCAGCTGGCCACCCTGATCTACACCTCGGGCACCACCGGCCGCCCCAAGGGCGTGCGCCTGCCGCACGACAACTGGTCGTACATGGCCAAGGCCACCGTGGCCACCGGCCTCATCACCGCCGACGACGTCCAGTACCTCTGGCTGCCGCTCGCGCACGTCTTCGGCAAGGTCCTCACCTCCGGCCAGATCGAGGTCGGCCACGTCACCGCCGTCGACGGCCGGGTCGACAAGATCATCGAGAACCTGCCGGTGGTCCAGCCGACGTACATGGCCGCGGTGCCCCGCATCTTCGAGAAGGTGTACAACGGCGTCGCCGCCAAGGCGCGGGCCGGCGGCGGGGCCAAGTACAAGATCTTCCAGTGGGCGGCCGGGGTCGCCCGCGAGTACGCGACGGTCTCGCAGGACAACTTCCGGCGCACCGGCACGGCCTCCGTCCCGTTCGGGCTCGGCGCCAAGCACAAGGTCGCCGACACCCTCGTCTTCGCCAAGATCCGTGAGGCCTTCGGCGGCCGGCTGCGCGCCTGCGTCTCCGGCTCCGCCGCCCTCGCCCCCGACATCGGCCTCTTCTTCTCCGGCGCCGGGATCCACATCCTGGAGGGCTACGGCCTCACCGAGTCCAGCGCCGCCTCCTTCGTCAACCCGGGCGAGGCCTACCGCACCGGCACCGTCGGCAAGCCGCTCCCCGGCACCGAGGTACGGATCGCGGACGACGGCGAGATCCTGCTGCGCGGCCCCGGCCTGATGGAGGGCTACCACGGGCAGCCGGAGAAGACCGCCGAGGTACTGGAGCCGGACGGCTGGTTCCACACCGGCGACATCGGCGAGCTGTCCGTGGACGGCTACCTCCGGATCACCGACCGCAAGAAGGACCTGATCAAGACGTCCGGCGGCAAGTACATCGCCCCGGCGGAGGTCGAGGGACAGTTCAAGGCGGTCTGCCCGTTCGTCTCCAACATCCTGGTGCACGGCGCGGACCGGAACTTCTGCACCGCGTTGATCGCGCTCGACGAGCCGACCATCCTCGGCTGGGCCGCCGAGAACGGCCTGGGCGGCAAGCCGTACGCCGAAGTGGTCGCCTCCCCGCAGGCCGTCGCGCTCATCGAGGGCTACGTGAAGCGGCTCAACGAGGGCCTGCAGCGCTGGCAGACCATCAAGAAGTTCCGGCTGCTGCCCCGCGACCTGGACATCGAGCACGGCGAGCTGACGCCCAGCCTCAAGCTGAAGCGGCCGGTCGTCGAGCGCGCGTACAAGGGCCTCATCGACGACATGTACGCGGGGACCCGCGAGGCATAGGGCCTGCCCCCACGGTGTTCCTCCCCGCTCTTTTTCTCTGCTCACTTCGGCAACTCGTTGCTTATGGGCATGGTCCATCTGTCACTCTGTCGGTGTCGTCAGCGCCGCCCAACGAGAACAGACAGACAGCAACGAGAACAGACAGAGCGAGAACAGGTCAGGAGCTGCACCGTGGGGCCCATTCCCTTGCAGCGGGACATCGTTCAGCGTCCCGGTGATCCCGCAGGCCGTGCGGACGCACGGCCGGTCGCCCATACGTCCCTGCCCGGGAACCTCCTCGCACCCTCCGCCGCCCGCAGGTTCGTCCGGGCCGCGCTCGGCGAGTGGACCGGGCTCGGACTGCCCGCGGCCGTGGGGTTCAGCGAGCGCGTGGCCGAGGACGCGGAAGTCGTCGTCAGCGAGCTGGTCACCAACGCGGTCGTGCACGCCGGGACCAACGTGGAGGTGCTCGCCCGGCTGGAGGAGGCCGCGGAGGACGAGGTCGCGGCCCTGGTGCTGGAGGTCTCGGACCACCACCCGGCCCGCGCCGTACGCAGCGACCGCCCGGAGTCCGGGAGCGCCGCCGACGCCGCGGAGGGCACCAGCCTCGTCGGCCCCGACGAGCCCGCCGAGTACGGTCGCGGGCTCCAGCTCGTCGGCACCCTCGCCGAACGCTGGGGCATCACCTACCGCACCGGCCTCAAGACCGTCTGGGCCAGGCTCCCCGTGGACGACTGGAACCCCTTCCCGGAACCGGCGGCCGAGCCCGGGTTCCAGCAGGGGCTGCGCGCCGCCGAGCTGCTCGCCCCCACCGCCCGCCGCGCGCTGCGCGACGACGCGGACTGGGCCGGCCGCGGCGCGCTCTCCTTCCTCGCCGAGGCCTCGGACCTGCTCGCAGGCCAGCTCGACGAGGACATCGTGGCAGCGCTCTCCGGACAGTTACTGGTGCCCAGGCTGGCCGACTGGTGCGCGATCTGGCTGGAACCCGAGAACGGCGGCCCCTCCGCCGTACCCCGGCTCGCCAGCATCTGGCACCGGGACGAGGCCGAGACCGGGCAGCTGCGCACCCTGCTGGAACAGGACCCGATCCGGCTCCCCGAGCGGGTCGGCACCGGGCCCGTCTCCATGCCGTGGCCCGGCGGCGAGGAGGAGGGCGCGAAGGCCGACGAACCCGCCGCGTCCGCCCTCGCCTACCGGATCACCTCCGGCGGCCGGACGCTCGGCGCCGTACTCCTCGGCCGGGAGGGCCTCGCCCGCGTCCCCGACGAGGTGACCGCGCTCATCGAGGACTTCGTACGCCGCGTCGGCCTCGCCGTGGGCGCCGCCCGCGAGTACACCCGGCAGGCCACCATCAGCCGCATCCTGCAGCGTGCCCTGCTGCCCGGCAAGGTCGCCGACATACCGGGGGTCACCAGCTCGCTGGTGTACGAACCCAGCGACGACGGCGTCGTCGGCGGTGACTTCTACGACATCTTCCCGTGCCCCGGCGACCGCTGGTGCTTCGTGCTGGGCGATGTGCAGGGCAGCGGCCCCGAGGCCGCCGTCGTCACCGGCCTCGCCCGCCCCTGGCTGCGGCTGCTGGCCCGCGAGGGCTTCGGCGTCGGCGAGGTCCTGGACCGGCTCAACCGGCTGCTCCTCGACGACGCGATGGAGGCCGCCGAGGCCGCCGCGCTCATGGTGGCCGCCGCCGGCGGCCAGCAGACCCCGGACACCGGGCAGTCCCGCTTCCTGTCCCTGCTGTACGGAGAGCTCGTACCGCTGCCCGGCGGCGGCGTGCGCTGCACCCTGGCCAGCGCCGGCCACCCGCTGCCGCTGCTGCTGCGGCCCGACGGCGAGGTGCGCCCGGCCGCCGAGCCGCAGATGCTGCTCGGGATCTTCGACGACGTCGCGTACGAGAGCCAGAGCTTCGAGCTGGCGCCCGGCGACAGCCTGCTGTGCGTCACGGACGGGGTGACGGAGCGGCGCTGCGGGCCGCTGATGTTCGACGACGGGGACGGACTGTCCCAGGCGCTGGCCGGCTGCACCGGGCTGTCGGCGGACGGGATCGCGGACCGGATCAAGCGGGCGGTGCACGAATTCGCCGAGCGGCCGCCCGACGACGACCTGGCGCTGCTGGTGCTCCAGGCGGGGTGAGGACGCGTGGCCGGGGCCGGGCGGCCTCCGTGATCATGGGCGTGGCCGGGGGTTCTCCGGCGGCGAGCGACAATGGGCGGTATGCCTTCCGTACTGCCCGATGGTGAACCCGTACCCGACGACGGGGCGCTGCCCCGCCATGCCCTGGAAGGCGCCGCCGGCCGGCCGCTCGGCTTCTACCTGCACGTGCCGTACTGCGCGACCCGCTGCGGCTACTGCGACTTCAACACCTACACCGCCACCGAGCTGCGCGGCTCCGGCGGCGCGCTGGCCTCCAGGGACAACTACGCCGAGCATCTGATCGGCGAGGTCCGCCAGGCCCGCAAGGTCCTCGGCGACGACCCGCGCCCGGTCCGCACGGTCTTCGTCGGCGGCGGCACGCCGACCCTGCTGGCCGCCGCGGACCTGGTCCGGATGCTGGGGGCGATCCGGGACGAGTTCGGGCTCGCGGACGACGCCGAGATCACCACCGAGGCCAATCCGGAGTCCGTCTCCCCGGCGTACCTCGCCGAACTGCGCGAGGGCGGCTTCAACCGGATCTCCTTCGGGATGCAGAGCGCCCGGCAGCACGTGCTGAAGATCCTGGACCGTACGCATACGCCGGGGCGGCCCGAGGCCTGTGTCGCCGAGGCCCGGGAGGCGGGCTTCGAGCACGTCAACCTCGACCTGATCTACGGCACGCCCGGGGAGTCCGACGACGACTGGCGGGCCTCGCTGGACGCGGCGATCGGGGCGGGGCCGGACCATGTGTCGGCGTACGCGCTGATCGTCGAGGAGGGCACCCAGCTGGCCCGCCGGATCCGGCGCGGCGAGATCCCGATGACCGACGACGACGCCCACGCGGACCGGTACCTGATCGCGGACGAGGCGATGACCGCGGCGGGCTTCTCCTGGTACGAGGTGTCGAACTGGGCCCGCACGCCCGAGGGCCGCTGCCTGCACAACGAGCTGTACTGGCGCGGGGCCGACTGGTGGGGCGCCGGGCCCGGGGCGCACAGCCACGTCGGCGGGGTGCGCTGGTGGAACGTGAAGCACCCGGGCGCGTACGCGCAGGCGCTGGCCGAGGGGCGGTCGCCGGGGGCCGGGCGCGAGATCCTCTCCGAGGAGGACCGGCGGGTCGAGCGGATCCTGCTGGAGCTCCGGCTCCAGGACGGGTGCCCGCTCGACATCCTGGCCCCGGCCGGACTGGCCGCTTCCCGCCGTGCGCTGGCGGACGGGCTCCTGGAGTCCGGGCCGTACGAGCGGGGGCGGGCGGTGCTGACCCTGCGGGGGCGGCTGCTGGCGGACGCGGTGGTGCGGGACCTGGTGGACTGAGGGTGGCGCGGGGCGCGAGCGCGGGGTGCGGTGCGGCTGCGGGTGCGCCTGCGGCGGACTTGCTCCCCTGCCCCGCCCCCTCCCGCAACCAGGGGCTCCGTCCCCGGACCCCCGCTCCTCAACCGCCGGAGGGGCTTGAAGCCGGGGCCGTCACGAAGTCGATCAGGTGCTCCACCGAGCCCAGCAGGGACGGCTCCAGGTCGCGGTAGGAGTGCACCCTGGACAGGATGTGCTGCCAGGCCGCGCCGGTGTTCTCCGGCCAGCCGAGCGCACGGCACACGCCCGTCTTCCAGTCCTGGCCGCGAGGGACCACCGGCCAGGCCGCGATGCCCACGGAGGACGGCTTCACCGCCTCCCACACGTCGATGTAGGGGTGGCCGACCACCAGCACGTTCCCGTCCGTGACCTGGTCGGCGATCCGGGACTCCTTGGAGCCGGGGACCAGGTGGTCGACCAGGACGCCCAGCCTGGCGTCCGGGCCGGGGGAGAACTCCCGCACGACGGCGGGAAGGTCGTCGATGCCCTCCAGGTACTCGACGACCACGCCCTCGATCCGCAGATCGTCGCCCCAGACCCGCTCGACCAGCTCCGCGTCGTGCCGGCCCTCCACATAGATCCGGCCCGCCCGCGCGACCCTGGCGCGCGCCCCGGGCACCGCGACCGAACCGGAGGCCGTCCGCGCGGGGCGCACCGGAGCGGCGGCCGAGGGGCGTACGAGGGTGACGACCCGGCCCTCCAGCAGGAAGCCGCGCGGCTCCATCGGGAACACCCGGTGCTTGCCGAAGCGGTCCTCCAGGGTCACCGTCGGGCCCTGGGCCGTCTTCTCGCAGCGGATCACCGCGCCGCAGAATCCGGTGGCGACCTCCTCCACGACCAGGTCGGCTTCGGCGGGGACCTCGGGAACGGGGGCGGACCTCTTCCACGGCGGGGTCAGGTCCGGCTGGTAGCTGCGCATCGGACGACGATAGGACGACTTGGCCCCGGGGATCACGACACGCCGAAGCGCATGGCCAGTTGTTCGCGCTGGTCGCGTACGAACGCCGCGTCCACCACCGCCCCGTGCCCCGGCACGTACACCGCGTCCTCGCCGCCCAGCGCCAGCAGCCGGTCCAGGGAGGCCGGCCAGCGGGCGGGGAAGGCGTCCCGGCCCGCCTGCGGTTCGCCGGACTCCTCGACCAGGTCGCCGCAGAGCACGATCGCGGGGGAGCCGGGGACGACCACCACCAGGTCGTGGCCGCTGTGCGCGGGGCCCACGTCGGCCAGCAGCACCTCGCGTCCGCCGCCCAGATCGAGCGTCCACTCGCCGCACACCTCGTGCTGCGGCGCGACCAGCGCGTCGACGGCCTCCGCCGCGTCGTGCTCCTCGACCCCGTGGCGCACGGCCGAGGTGTGCAGCTCGTCCTTCGCGTGCTTCAGCAGCTCGGCCATGCCGACCGCCCCGTACACCTGGGCGCCGGAGAACGCGGCGGTGCCCAGCACATGGTCGAAATGGGGATGGCTGAGTGCGATATGCGTCACCCTCCGGCTGAGCAGGGCCTGTGCCTGGGACCGCACCTCGGCGCCCTCGCGGAGCGTCGATCCGGTGTCGTAGAGGAGCACTCCGTCCGTTCCGGCCACCAGTGCGACCGTCGCGTCCCACCCGGGAAGGCGCCTCCGGCCCACTCCGTGACCGAGTCGCTCCCAGCCGAACTCTTCCCAAGAGGCATCCATACCGTGACGCTATCCGCAAACCACCTGCGAGGTCGCGAGGTAGCGTGGCCGGTCGCCCTTGCTAGGTCCCCACTCGGCCGCCGTACACTGGCCGGGGGGTTGCTGGCACTCGCGTTGACAGAGTGCCAGGCGGATTCCTGGGCAGAGAAACAGGAACGACCCGAGAACCAACGAGGAAACACAGCTGGAGGTGTGCGCGATGCTCAGCGAACGCAGACTCGAAGTGCTGCGCGCCATCGTCCAGGACTATGTCGGCACGGAGGAGCCCGTCGGCTCCAAGGCGCTCACCGAGCGGCACAAGCTGGGGGTCTCCCCGGCGACCGTCCGCAACGACATGGCGGTGCTGGAGGACGAGGGCTTCATCGCCCAGCCCCACACCAGCGCGGGACGCATCCCGACGGACAAGGGCTACCGGCTCTTCGTCGACAAGCTCGCGGGGGTCAAGCCCCTCTCGACGCCGGAACGTCGCGCCATTCACAATTTCCTCGACGGCGCGGTCGACCTCGACGACGTCGTGGGCCGCACCGTACGGCTGCTCGCGCAGCTGACCCGGCAGGTCGCCATCGTGCAGTACCCCTCGCTGACCCGTTCGACGGTGCGGCACGTGGAACTGCTCTCCCTGGCACCCGCCCGGCTGATGCTCGTGCTCATCACGGACACCGGCCGGGTCGAACAGCGCATGATCGACTGCCCAGCCCCGTTCGGCGAGACCTCTCTCGCCGATCTGCGGGCCCGGCTCAACAGCCGGGTCGTCGGACGCCGCTTCGCGGACGTCCCGCAGCTGGTGCAGGACCTGCCGGAATCCTTCGAGAGCGAGGACCGGGGAACCGTGTCCACCGTGCTCTCCACCCTGCTCGAAACCCTCGTCGAGGAGACGGAGGAGCGGCTGATGATCGGCGGCACCTCCAACCTCACCCGCTTCGGGCACGACTTCCCGGTGATGATCCGGCCGGTGCTGGAGGCACTGGAGGAGCAGGTCGTGCTGCTGAAGCTGCTCGGCGAGGCCAAGGACTCGGGCATGACCGTACGTATCGGGCACGAGAACGCCCACGAGGGGCTCAACTCCACGTCCGTCGTCGCGGTCGGCTACGGTTCGGGCGACGAGGCAGTCGCCAAACTCGGCGTGGTCGGACCGACCCGCATGGACTACCCCGGAACGATGGGAGCGGTACGCGCAGTGGCACGTTACGTCGGACAGATCCTGGCGGAGTCGTAAGTGGCCACGGACTACTACGCCGTACTCGGCGTGCGCCGCGACGCATCTCAGGACGAGATCAAGAAGGCATTCCGGCGGCTCGCCCGCGAGCTGCACCCGGATGTGAACCCCGATCCGAAGACCCAGGAGCGGTTCAAGGAGATCAACGCCGCCTACGAGGTGCTGTCGGACCCGCAGAAGAAGCAGGTCTACGACCTCGGCGGCGACCCGCTGTCCGCCTCCGGCGGCGGTGGCGCGGGCGGATTCGGACAGGGCGGCTTCGGCAACTTCTCCGACATCATGGACGCGTTCTTCGGCACGTCGTCGCAGCGCGGACCCCGTTCGCGCACCCGGCGCGGCCAGGACGCGATGATCCGTCTGGAGATCGATCTCGCCGAGGCGGCGTTCGGCACCACCAAGGACATCCAGGTCGACACGGCCGTCGTCTGTACGACGTGCAGCGGTGAGGGCGCCGCCCCCGGCACCTCCGCCCAGACCTGTGACATGTGCCGCGGCCGCGGCGAGGTCTCCCAGGTCACCCGGTCCTTCCTCGGCCAGGTCATGACCTCGCGGCCCTGCCCGCAGTGCCAGGGCTTCGGCACGGTCGTGCCGACCCCGTGCCCGGAGTGCGCCGGCGACGGCCGCATCCGCTCGCGGCGCACGCTCACCGTGAAGATCCCCGCCGGTGTCGACAACGGCACCCGCATCCAGCTCGCGGGCGAGGGCGAGGTCGGCCCCGGCGGCGGCCCGGCCGGCGATCTGTACGTGGAGATCCACGAGCTCTCGCACTCGGTGTTCCAGCGCCGCGGCGACGACCTGCACTGCACGGTCACCATCCCCATGACGGCGGGCGCGCTCGGCACCAAGGTGCCGCTGGAGACGCTCGACGGCCTGGAGGAGGTCGACATCCGGCCGGGCACCCAGTCCGGCCAGTCGGTGCCGCTGCACGGCCGCGGCATCACGCATCTGCGGGGCGGCGGGCGCGGCGACCTGATCGTGCACGTCGAGGTGATGACCCCGACGAAGCTGGACCCGGAGCAGGAGCGGCTGCTGCGCGACCTGGCGAAGGTGCGCGGCGAGGAGCGGCCCACCGGCCAGTTCCAGCCCGGCCAGCAGGGGCTGTTCTCCCGGCTGAAGGACGCCTTCAACGGCCGCTGACCGGCCAACGGCGGCTGATGACCGGCCCGCACACCGTTTCCGGACGCCGGACGGACCCGCTCGGCGGGCCTGTCCGGCGTTCGCGTGCGGGCCTGTCGGTGTCCGCGCACGAACCTGTCCGGCGTTCGCGTATGAACCCGCCCGTTGTTCGCGTACGGACCTGTCGGGTGTTCGCGTATGAACCCGTCCGGCATTCGCGTACGGACCTTGTCCGGCGTTCAGTACAAAGCGGACCCCGTCCCGCGCGCCCCGAGCCGGGCGGGACGTGACACGATGCGGTCATGTCATCCGCGTTGACCGATCTCTGCCGGTATCCGATCGTGCAGGCCCCGATGGCGGGGGGCGCATCCTGTCCGCAGCTCGTCGCCGCCGTCTGTGAGGCGGGCGGGCTCGGTTTCCTCGCCGCCGGGTACAAGACGGCGGACGGCATGTACAACGAGATCAAGCAGCTGCGCGGGCTGACCGGTCAGCCCTTCGGCGTCAATCTCTTCATGCCGCAGCCGGCGCTCGCCGACCCGAGCGCCGTCGAGGTGTACCGGCACCAGCTCGCGGGCGAGGCCGCCTGGTACGAGACCCCGCTCGGTGATCCGGACTCCGGCGGCGACGACAACTACGAAGCCAAGATCGCCATCCTCCTGGAGGACCCGGTCCCGGTCGTCTCGTTCACCTTCGGCTGCCCGACCCGCGACACCCTCGACGCGTTCGCCGGCGTCGGCACGTACACCGTCGTGACGGTCACCACGCCCGAGGAGGCCCAGACCGCCCAGTGGGCGGGCGCCGACGCGGTCTGCGTCCAGGGCGTCGAGGCGGGCGGCCACCAGTCCACCCACCGCGACGACCCGCAGACCGACGGCGCCGGAATCGGGCTGCTCTCACTGGTGTCCCAGGTCCGCGAGACCGTGCAGATACCGATCGTCGCCACCGGCGGGCTGATGCGCGGCTCCCAGATCGCCGCGGTGCTCGCCGCGGGCGCGGAGGCGGCGCAGCTCGGCACGGCGTTCCTCATCTGCCCCGAGTCCGGGGCGAGCCCGCTGCACAAGCAGGCCCTGACCAACCCGCTGTTCGTACGGACCGCCCTGACCCGGGCGTTCTCCGGCCGTCCGGCCCGCGGCCTGGTCAACCGGTTCATGCGCGAGCACGGCCCGTACGCCCCCGCCGCCTACCCGCAGGTCCACTATCTGACCGCAGGGCTGCGCAAGGCGGCGGCGAAGGCCGGGGACGCGCAGGGCATGGCCCTGTGGGCGGGGCAGGGACACCGGATGGCACGCGAGCTGCCGGCCGGCCGGCTGGTCAGGCTGCTCGCCGAAGAACTGGACGCCGCACGGACGGCAGTGAGCACAAGGAGTACGCAGTGACCGCACCGGTCTTCGTCGTCGAACAGGTCCCCGGCGGGCCCGAGTTCGTCCTGGAGGGGCCCGAGGGCCGGCACGCCGTGTCGGTCAAGCGGCTGCACGCCGGTGAGGACGTCGTGCTCACCGACGGGCGCGGCCACTGGACGGAAGGCGTCGTCCTGGCCGCCGAGGGCAAGGACCGGCTCGTCCTCACCGGTCTGACCGGGATCCGGGAGGAGCCCCGGCCCGCTCCCCGCATCACCGTCGTCCAGGCCCTGCCCAAGGGCGACCGCGGCGAGGTCGCCGTGGAGACGATGACGGAGACCGGGGCCGACGCGATCGTGCCCTGGCAGGCGTCGCGCTGCATCACGCAGTGGAAGGGCGACCGCGGCCTCAAGTCCCTCGCGAAATGGCGCAACACCGCCCGGGAAGCGGGCAAGCAGTCCCGCCGGGTGCGCTTCCCCGAGGTGGCCGACGCGATGACGACCAAGCAGGTCGCCGCGCTGCTGGCCGCGGCGGACTTCGCCGCCGTCCTGCACGAGGACCGGGAGCACGACAGCGAACCGCTGGCCACCGTCCCGCTCCCCGAACAGGGCGAGATCGTGCTCGTCGTGGGTCCCGAGGGCGGGGTGTCGCCGCAGGAGCTGGCGGCGTTCGCCGTAGCGGGTGCCAGGACCTGCCGGCTCGGCGCGAGCGTGCTGCGCACCTCCACGGCGGGCACGGCGGCGACCGCACTGCTGCTGGGGCGCACCGGCCGCTGGTCGTGAGGCCGTTGCGCGCTCCGTCGTGAGGCCGGAGTACGCCCCGTTGTGAGCCTGCCGCGCGCCCCGTCGCGTGCGCCGGAGCCGCTCGCGGTTTTGGCCGCAAGCCGTCTACCGCTTCGCGAGCGAACGGTGGGAAGCTGCCCGTATGGGGACATCAAGGGCATGGGGTCAGGGAAGAGAACGGCGCTTTCTGGCCGCGTCCGCACTCGTGGTCGCGGCGGTCGCGGGAGCTGCCGCCTGTGACCCCCAGGGCGGGCTGAACTCCGCTTCCATCGCCGTGACCACCGACCGGGTCGGCACCGGCGCACTGGAAAGCAACGGGGTCGACGTGCAGTGGCTGAACTGCATCGCCGGTGTCGACGGGTACCCGGCCGGGGGCGTACAGCCCTCCGCGTCCGCGCGCCGGATCGCGGACGTCGACTGCACCGGCAAGACCGGGCAGGGCGAGCCCATCACCCTCACCGGCAAGGTGACCCAGGAGCTCGGCGGGCGCTGCGTGCGCGGGGACCTGACCGCGAAGACGGGCGGGAAGGCCGTTTTCCGGGCGGATGTGCTCGGCAACTGCGACGCCGCCCCGTCGACCGCCGTGGTGAATCCGCCGCCGGCCGGCGGCGGCCAGGGCCTGAGGCCGGTGGTCACCGTCACGGTGACGGTGACCGAGACACCCATGGGCAAGTGATCCGGCCCGCCCCTCGGCGGCCCGTCGAACTCCGGCCAACCCGCTTACGCGGAGCGGAACCGCGACCTAGGGTGACCGGTGTGACGCAGTCTGCCTACCTCCGATACCCCCATGTCCAGGGCGATTCGATCGCCTTCACCGCCGAGGACGATGTCTGGCTGGCGCCGCTGGACGGCGGCCGAGCCTGGCGCGTCTGTGCCGACAACCGGCCGGTCGCCGGCCCCCGGATATCGCCCGACGGAACCCGGGTCGCCTGGACGTCCACCAGGGACGGGGCCCCCGAGGTGCACATCGCACCGGCCGACGGCGGCCCCTCCCAGCGGCTCACCCACTGGGGCGACGCCCGGACCGCCGTGCACGGCTGGACGCCCGAGGGCGAGGTGCTGGTCATCAGCGCCCAGGGGCAGGCCTCGTTCCGGCGCACCTGGGCCAGGGCCGTGCCGGTCGACGGCGGACCCGCCCGGACCCTGCCGTACGGGCCGGTCGGGTCGCTCGCGTACGGGCCCGGCGGCCGGGTCCTGCTGCTCTCGGTCACCATGGGGCGCGAGGCCGCCGCCTGGAAGCGCTACCGGGGCGGCACGGCGGGCAAGCTGTGGATCGAGCAGGAGTCCCCGGAGGACGGCCCGGCGGAGTTCGTACGGCTCCACGCCGACCTCGACGGGAACATCGAATGCCCGATGTGGGTGGGCGGGCGCGTCGCCTTCCTCTCCGACCACGAAGGCGTCGGCGCGCTCTACTCCTCGCTCCCCGACGGCTCCGATCTGCGCCGCCACACCGGCATCGAGGGCTTCTACGCCCGCCACGCGTCCACCGACGGCACCCGCGTCGTCTACGCCTCGGCCGGTGAACTCTGGCTGCTGGACGACCTGGAGGGCGACGGGCCCCGCCGCATCGACATCCGGCTCGGCGGGCAGCGCGCCGACCTCCAGCCGCACCCCGTGCACGCCGGCAGCCATCTCGACTCCGCGTCCCCGGACCGCACCGGCCGCGGCAGCGCCGTCGGGACGCGCGGCGCCGTCCACTGGGTCACCCACAGCGAGGGCCCGGCCCGCGCGCTCGCCGTCGAGCCGGGCGTACGCGCCAGACTGCCCCGCGCCTTCCAGGCCGACGGCGACCAGCACGTCGTCTGGGTCACCGACGCCGAGGGCGACGACGCCCTGGAGTGCGCACCCGCCACCGGAACCGCCCCCGGCGCCGTACCGCGCCGCCTCGCCGCAGGCCGTATCGGCCGGGTCCTCGAACTGGCCCCGGCCCCCGACGGCAGCCGGTTCGCCGTCGCCGCGCACGACGGGCGGATCCTGATCGTCGAGCGGGAGAGCGGCGAGGTCCACGAGGTGGACCGCAGCGAGCACGGCGACGCCTCCGGCCTCGTCTTCTCGCCCGACTCCTCCTGGCTCGCCTGGTCCCACCCCGGGCCCGAGCCGCTCAGCCAGCTCAAGCTCGCCCACCTCGCCGACCTCTCGGTCACCGAGGCCACCCCGCTGCGCTTCCGGGACTTCGCCCCCGCGTTCACCGGCGACGGCAAGCACCTGGCCTTCCTCTCCGAGCGCTCCTTCGACCCGGTCTACGACGCCCATGTCTTCGACCTGGCGTTCATCGGCGCCTGCCGCCCGCACCTGCTGACGCTCGCCGCCACCACGCCCTCCCCGTTCGGGCCGCAGCGCCACGGCCGCCCGACCGAGAAGAGCGGCGGCGAGGGCGACCAGGACAACCCGACCGCGCTCCCCGTCACCAGGATCGACCTCGAAGGACTCGCGGACCGGATCGTGCCGCTGCCCGTCGAGGCCGCCAACTACTCCACGCTGCATGCCGCGAAGGACGGGCTGCTGTGGCTGAGCCACCCGGTGACCGGGGTGCTCGGCACCAGCGGGCCCACCCCCGACTCCCGGCGGCCCGAGACGGTCCTGGAGCGGTACGACCTGGAGAAGCTGCGCTGCGAGGAACTGGCCTCCGGAGTCAGGGACTTCGCGGTCAGCGGGGACGGCAAGCGGGTGGTCATGCAGACCCGGGGCAAGCTGCGCGCCGTGCCGTCCGACAGCCGTGTCGCCGCCGATGACGACGACGGCGGCGTCACCGTCGACCTCTCCCGGATCCGGCGGACCCTCGAACCGGCCGCCGAATGGCGCCAGATGTACAACGAGGCCGGGCGCATCATGCGGGACAACTACTGGCGCCCCGACATGGGCGGCCTCGACTGGGACGGGGTCCTGGACCGCTACCGCCCGGTGCTGGAGCGGGTCGCCACCCACGACGACCTGATGGACCTGCTCTGGGAGGTGCAGGGGGAGCTCGGCACCTCGCACGCCTATGTGCGGCCGTCCGGCGGATGGGGCGACGAATCGACCCGGCAGGGGCTGCTCGGCGCGGACATCTCCCGTACGGATGAAGGCAGTTGGCGGATCGACCGGGTCCTGCCGTCCGAGACCTCCGACCCGGAGGCCCGCTCCCCGCTCGCCGCGCCCGGCGTGGCGGTACGCGCCGGGGACGCGATCATCGCCGTCGACGGCCGCCCGGTCGACCCGGTGACCGGGCCCGGACCGCTGCTCGTCGGCTCGGCGGACAAGCCGGTCGAGCTGACCGTCTCGCCGGTGGACGGCGGCAACGCCCGCCATGTCGTCGTCGTACCGGTCGCCGACGAGGAGGCGCTGCGCTACCACGACTGGGTCGCCGACCGGCGGGCCTACGTGCACGAGCACTCCGGCGGCCGCCTCGGCTACCTCCATGTCCCGGACATGGTCGGCGCGGGCTGGGCGCAGCTCCACCGGGACCTGCGGGTCGAGGTGGCCCGCGAGGGGCTGGTCGTGGACGTACGGGAGAACCGCGGCGGCCACACCTCGCAGCTGATCGTGGAGAAGCTCGCCCGCCGTGTCATCGGCTGGGACCTGCCGCGCGGCAGGCAGCCGTTCAGCTACCCGCTGGACGCGCCGCGCGGCCCGGTGGTCGCCGTGGCCAACGAATTCTCCGGCTCCGACGGCGACATCGTGAACGCCGCGATCAAGGCGCTGCGCATCGGCCCGGTCGTCGGCACCCGGACCTGGGGCGGCGTGGTCGGCATCGACAGCAAGTACCGGCTGGTGGACGGGACTCTGGTCACCCAGCCCAAGTTCGCGTTCTGGTTCGAGGGTTACGGCTGGGGCGTGGAGAACCACGGGGTCGATCCCGATGTCGAGGTCGTGGTGACACCGCAGGACTATGCGGCGGGGCGGGATCCGCAGTTGGACGAGGCGATCCGGATCGCGCTGGAGTCGCTGGCCGAGACGCCGGCGAAGCGGGCGCCGGGGCTGCCGGAACTGCCGGAGGCGTAGGGGGAGCGGGGCGGGTGCGGGTGGGGAGCGCCTGCGGCGGGCCCGTTGCCCCTGCCCGCCCCTTCCCGTAACCGGGGGCGCTGCCCCCGGACCCCCGCCCCTTCCCGTAACCGGGGGCGCTGCCCCCGGACCCCCGCTCCTCAATCGCCGGAGGGGCTGGATTTCGGGTTCCGGAGGGGCTGGATCGCTGGGCCGATACCATGCCGTACAACGATCATCACCTAGCGAGGAGCCACCCCATGGCGGGAGAACCGCAGCCCGACTGCCTGTTCTGCAAGATCGTCTCGGGTGAGATCCCGGCAACCATCGTCCGCGAGACCGAGACCACCGTCGCCTTCCGGGACATCAACCCGCAGGCCCCCACCCACGTTCTCGTCATCCCCCGCGTCCACCACCCGGACGCCGCCGCGCTCGCCGCCGCCGAGCCGGGCATCGCCGCCGACATACTGCGCGAGGCCGGACACGTCGCCGCCGACGAGAAGATCGTGGACACCGGTTACCGGGTCGTCTTCAACACCGGCTCCGGCGCCGGCCAGACCGTCTTCCACGCGCACGCCCACGTCCTGGGCGGCCGCGGACTGCAGTGGCCCCCCGGCTAGAACGGTCGATCGCACACCGTGTCCGTACGAGAACTCGTGGTCCTCGGCACCGCCAGCCAGGTCCCGACCAGACACCGCAACCACAACGGCTACCTGCTGCGCTGGGACGGCGAGGGCATCCTCTTCGACCCCGGTGAGGGCACCCAGCGCCAGATGCTGCGGGCCGGTGTCGCCGCGCACGACATCAACCGGATCTGCGTCACGCACTTCCACGGTGACCACTCGCTCGGCCTGGCCGGGGTGATCCAGCGGATCAACCTCGACCAGGTCCCGCACCCGGTCACCGCGCACTACCCGGCGAGCGGGCAGCACTTCTTCGAGCGGCTGCGGTACGCCACCGCCTACCGCGAGTCCGTCGAGCTGGCCGAGGCCCCGGTCGCCGCCGACGGGGTGCTCGCCACCACCGACACGTACACGCTCAGCACCCACCTGCTCTCGCACCCCGTCGAGTCGTACGGCTACCGGCTCGTCGAGCCCGACGGGCGGCGCATGCTGCCCGCGAAACTGGCCGAGCACGGCATCAAGGGGCCGGACGTCGGCCGGATCCAGCGCGAGGGCGCCATCGGCGGCGTCACGCTCGACGACGTCTCCGAGCGCAGGCGCGGCCAGCGGTTCGCGTTCATCATGGACACGAGGCTCTGCGACGGCGTGCAGGTGCTCGCCGAGGGCTGCGACCTGCTGGTCATCGAGTCGACCTTCCTCGACGAGGACGAACGGCTCGCCACCGACCACGGTCATCTGACCGCCGGCCAGGCGGCCCGGGTGGCCCGGGACGCGGGCGTGCGGCACCTCGTGCTGACGCACTTCTCGCAGCGCTACGACGACCCGGCAGTCTTCGTGGCCCAGGCCCGCGCCGCGGGGTTCGAGGGCGAACTGACCGTCGCCCGGGACCTCGACCGCGTTCCCGTGCCCAGCCGGCACCTCTGAACACATCAGCAGCGATTCAGCACCACACCAGCACCACCGTCTGTGAGCGTGAAAAACCCGTGCCCCTCCCCAAAGCCGAGCTCCACCTCCACATCGAAGGCACCCTCGAACCCGAGCTGGCCTTCGCGCTCGCCGCACGCAACGGCGTGGAGCTGCCGTACGCGGACACCGAAGCGCTGCGCACCGCCTACCTCTTCGACGACCTGCAGAGCTTCCTCGACCTGTACTACGCGCTGATGGCGGTGCTCCGGACCGAGCAGGACTTCGAGGAGCTCGCCGACGCGTACCTCGCCCGCGCCGCCGCCCAGGGCGTCCGGCACGCGGAGATCTTCTTCGACCCGCAGGCGCACACCGCCCGGGGCGTTTCGATCAGCACCGTCGTCGAGGGGCTCGGCCGGGCGCTGGACCGCAGCGAGGAGAGGCACGGCATCTCCACCCAGCTGATCATGTGCTTCCTGCGCGACGAGTCCGCCGACTCGGCGATGGCGACCCTGGAGGCGGCGATGCCGCATCTCCACCGGATCAGCGCTGTCGGCCTGGACTCGGCGGAGGTCGGCCATCCGCCCGTCAAGTTCCGCGAGGTGTACGAGGCGGCCGCGGCACTCGGGCTGCGCAAGGTCGCCCACGCCGGCGAGGAGGGCCCGCCCGAGTACATCCGGGAGGCGCTGGACGTCCTCGGGGTCGAGCGCATCGACCACGGGCTGCGCTGCATGGAGGACCCGGAGCTGGTGGAGCGGCTGGTCGCGGACCGGGTGCCGCTCACCCTCTGCCCGCTGTCCAACGTACGGCTGCGCGCCATCGACACCCTGGAGGAGCACCCGCTGCGGGCCATGATGGACGCCGGACTGCTCTGCACGGTGAACTCCGACGACCCCGCCTACTTCGGCGGATACGTCGGGGACACCTTCCACGCCGTCCACGAGGCGCTCGACCTGGACCAGGAGCGGCTGCGCACCCTGGCCCGCAACTCCTTCGAGGCGGCCTTCCTCGACCACGACGAGGAGCGCAGGGCGCGCTACCTGTCCGAGGTCGACGCGTACGCGTTCGACTGACCGGCTCCGCCCGCCGGGCCGGCCGTCCGGAACGCGGTCCGGACCGGGCGCCTGCGGCGCACCGGCAGGCTGATCTCCGTGACGGCCTGCTCGGGCGCGCCCAGCTTGGGTACGGCGCCGGGCACCGCTCCGGTGGTGACGGCGAGCAGCGCGGCCGGGGCGCCGCCCCTGCGGCGCACCGATCCCGGCACCAGCGGACGGCCGCCGGTGTGCAGGGCGACGGCCGTGACCGGGGCCGCGACCAGCAGCGTGACGGCGCCCAGGATCAGGCCCATGACCGGGTACCCGGCCTGCTCGGACAGCACACTGCCCAGTACCGGCCCGCAGGCCACCCCGACGGACGAGGCGGAGCCCGCGAGGACCGCCCAGCGGCCGCGTACGTCCAGGGAGGCGGCCAGGCCGATCAGGTACGACAGGACCACGGGGTAGACCGTGTTCCAGAGGATCTCGCCGGTCGCGAACTGGCCGAGGTTCCCGGCCGAGGAACTGAGCACGATGCTCGCCGCGATGATCACGGTGCCCATGCCGATCGGCACCGCCCGGCCGAGCCGGGCGCCCAGCATCCCGGCGCCCATCACCCCGAGCAGACCCGCACCGAGCGCGGCGGCGAACACCGCGCCGATGGTGACCTCGGAGAGGCCGACCTGGGACACCCCGATCCGGCTGCTGACACCCCACAGCGCGTTCTGCGCCATCGACCAGACGAGCATGCCGCCCGCGAGCACCAGACCGGAACGGCGGTGCGGCAGCCGGCCCGCGACCGGGGCGGCGGGTCCGGTGGGCGTGACGCCGCCGAGCCGTGCCGTGGCGGGCCAGACGAGCAGGGCGACCAGGGCGATCGAGGCGAACGGCAGCCGGTGGCCGCCGCCGAGGTGCGGGATCGTCAGATAGAGGGCGCCCGCCGTCGCGGAGACGCTGAGCAGCCCGAGCGACGAGGTCCGGTGCGGATCGCGCTGGGCGGCGATGCCCGCGGCGGCCACCGCGGTCGCCGTACCGGAACCGAGGCCGCCGATCATCGCGCCCATGACCACCAGCGGCACCGACCCGGCCAGGGCGGCGCAGCCGTACCCCACCGTGGCCAGCACCAGCCCGATCCGGGCAGGCCGCCGCGGCCCGTACGTCTCGACCCGGCCCGCCAGCGTGAACCCGGCGGTCGCCGAACTCAGCAGCAGGGCACTGCCGACCAGCCCCGCCTGCGCCGTACTGAGGCCGAGATAGACGGAGAGCCGCCCGACGATGGTGGGGAGCAGATAGGCGGCGAGGTAACCGGCGGTGAACACGGCGACCAGGGGCCACGCGGCGCGAGGGCGCGAGGACATGGGCGTTCCTGAAGACATGCCTGGGACGGCAGAGAAGGCAGGGGAGGGTGATGCGGAAAGGCAGGGGAGGGCAATGCGGGAAATACGGGGAATTCGGGCCACTCTTCGGTAACTGTCACCGACGGGGCTCGCGGGCCAATTTGTATCAACTGCGGCCAGTCGACCGAAAGCCACCCCAGTGTGATCTGGGTCACTTGCGCGTTTACCTTCCGGAGGTCCGGGTAGCAGCGCATGTTTATGCAGGTCGGGGACCGCATGTGAGGTGCCGGGCCCTTCGCGGCCGACGGCGCGCGCCCTCCGGTTACGGCGGTGAATCGGGCACACTGGCCGGATCTGCCACGACCGGGGAGTGCAAGGTGAGTACAGACATCCCAGCGGACATCCCAGGTATCGACCCACTGGGCGGGCTGCGCGCCCCGCAGGACCCGGCCTGCGACGTCTTCCTCACCGGCACGGTCTTCCTCGACATCATCTTCACCGGCCTCGACAGCGCCCCGGTGCGCGGCACCGAGTCCTGGGCGCGCGGCATGGGCTCCAGCCCCGGCGGGGTCGCCAACATGGCGACCGCCCTGGCGAGACTGGGGCTGCACACCTCGCTGGCCGCCGCGTTCGGCGACGACCACTACGGGGAGTACTGCTGGGACGCCCTGGAGCAGGGCGAGGGCATCGACCTGTCCATGTCGCACACCGTCCCCGGCTGGCACTCGCCGGTGACCGTCTCGATGGCGTACGAGGGCGAGCGGACGATGGTCTCGCACGGCCACGAGGCCCCCGGCCCCGCGGTCCCCACCGGGGAACAGGTGTTCCCGTGCTGCCCGCCGCGCGCGCGGGCCGCCGTCGCCTCGCTCGCCCCCGGCCGCAGCGAGCCCTGGGTGGCCACCGCGGCCCGCAACGGCGCCCGGATCTTCGCCGACGTCGGCTGGGACGAGACCGGCCGCTGGGACCTGGACGCCCTCACCGACCTGGAGCACTGCCAGGCCTTCCTGCCCAACGCGGAGGAGGCGATGCGCTACACCCGCACCGACTGCCCGCGCGCCGCCGCCCACGCCCTGGCCGAGCGCGTGCCGCTCGCCGTGGTCACCCTGGGCGCGGAGGGCGCCTACGCGGTGGACTCGGCGACCGGGGCGAGCGCCGAGGTGCCCGCGATCGAGGTCGAGGCGCTCGACCCGACCGGTGCGGGCGACGTCTTCGTCGCCGGTTTCGTCACCGGGACCCTGGCGGACTGGCCGCTGGCCGACCGGCTGGCCTTCGCCGGACTGACCGCCGCGCTCTCGGTCCAGGAGTTCGGCGGATCGCTGTCGGCGCCGGGCTGGGCGGAGATCGCCGCATGGTGGCAGCAGATCCGCACCGTCGCCGGCCAGGACCCGGCCGCGCTCCAGCGGTACGCCTTCCTGGACGAGCTGCTGCCTGCCGCCGCCCGGCCCTGGCCGCTGCGCCGGGCGGTCCCGACGATCGGCTTCCGTCACCCCGCCTGACCGAGGGGCGCACCACCGAGGGCAGGGGCGCACCACCAACGGGCGCACCCGTTCGCGAGCCTGTGCGAAAAAGCTCTCGGTGTTGTCGGTGCGGAGTCGTAGGCTTGGTAATCCGAGAGGTTGTCGATCGGCGAGGACCTTGCAACGGGAGGTATGTGCAGGCCACAGAGCCGGCCCATGACTCAGACACCCACAGCCCAGACCCCTGCGCCGAGGCAGGCGCGAGCCCACTTCACCGTCCCTGCCAGCCATCCGATGGTGACCGTCCTGGGCTCAGGCGACGCCTTGCTGCGCGTGATCGAGAAGGCCTTCCCGGCGGCCGACATCCACGTCCGGGGAAACGAGGTCAGCGCCGCCGGAGACGCGACGGAAGTCGCGCTGATCCAGCGCCTGTTCGACGAGATGATGCTGGTGCTCCGCACCGGTCAGCCGATGACGGAGGACGCAGTGGAACGCTCGATCGCCATGCTCAGGGCGACTGAGAACGGGGAGGGGGACGGCGAGGAGACCCCGGCCGAGGTGCTCACGCAGAACATCCTCTCCAGCCGCGGTCGCACGATCCGCCCCAAGACGCTCAACCAGAAGCGCTACGTCGACGCGATCGACAAGCACACGGTCGTCTTCGGCATCGGCCCCGCCGGTACCGGCAAGACCTATCTCGCCATGGCGAAGGCCGTCCAGGCCCTGCAGTCCAAGCAGGTCAACCGGATCATCCTGACCCGTCCCGCCGTCGAGGCGGGCGAGCGGCTCGGCTTCCTGCCCGGCACGCTCTACGAGAAGATCGACCCGTACCTGCGCCCGCTCTACGACGCGCTGCACGACATGCTCGACCCCGACTCGATCCCGCGGCTGATGGCGGCGGGCACGATCGAGGTGGCGCCGCTGGCGTACATGCGCGGCCGTACGCTCAATGACGCGTTCATCATCCTCGACGAGGCGCAGAACACCAGCGCCGAGCAGATGAAGATGTTCCTGACCCGGCTCGGCTTCGACTCGAAGATCGTCATCACCGGTGACGTCACCCAGGTCGACCTGCCGAACGGCACCAAGAGCGGTCTGCGCCAGGTCCAGGAGATTCTGGACGGCGTCGAGGACGTGCACTTCTCCCGGCTCACCTCCCAGGATGTCGTCCGGCACAAGCTCGTCGGCCGTATCGTCGACGCGTACGAGAAGTACGACAACCGAGACAGCCACAAACGGAAGTAGTCGCAGCGCACCATGTCGATCGACGTCAACAACGAGTCCGGAACCGAGGTCGACGAGCAGGCGATCCTCGACATCGCCCGCTACGCGCTCGCGCGGATGCGGATCCACCCGCTCTCCGAGCTCTCGGTGATCGTGGTGGACACCGACGCCATGGAACAGCTCCACATCCAGTGGATGGACCTCCCTGGCCCGACCGATGTCATGTCCTTCCCGATGGACGAGCTGCGTCCGCCGGCCAAGGACGACGAGGAGCCCCCGCAGGGGCTCCTCGGTGACATCGTGCTCTGCCCGGAGGTCGCCAAGAAGCAGGGCGAGGACGCGGAGACCCGGCACTCCATGGACGAGGAGCTCCAGCTCCTCACCGTCCACGGGGTGCTGCACCTCCTCGGGTACGACCACGAGGAGCCGGACGAGAAGGCCGAGATGTTCGGGCTCCAGGCCGCGATCGTCGACGGCTGGCGCGCCGAGCACGGCCTGACCGGCCCGTCGCCCGCCCCCACCGTCTCGTGAGCGTTCCTCTCGTTCTCGGGGCCGTTCTGCTGGTCGTCGTCGGCTGGCTGGCGGCCTGCGCGGAGGCGGGCATCGCCCGGGTCTCCAGCTTCCGGGCCGCCGAGGCGGTCCGCTCCGGGCGGCGCGGCAGCGGGAAGCTGGAGCAGGTCGCGGCGGACCCGACCCGCTATCTCAACGTCGCCCTGCTGGTGCGGGTCGCCTGCGAGATGTCGGCCGCGGTGCTCGTCACGTACGCCTGCCTGAAGGAATTCCCCGAGACCTGGGAGGCGCTGGCCGTTGCCATGGGCGTGATGGTCCTCGTCTCCTACGTCGCCATCGGGGTCTCGCCGCGCACCATCGGCCGCCAGCACCCGCTGAACACGGCCACCGCCGCGGCGTACGTCCTGCTGCCGCTGGCCAGGGTCATGGGTCCGATCCCGCAGCTGCTGATCCTCATCGGCAACGCGCTGACCCCGGGCAAGGGATTCCGCAAGGGCCCGTTCGCCAGCGAGGCGGAACTGCGCGCGATGGTCGACCTCGCCGAGGCGGAGTCGCTCATCGAGGACGAGGAGCGCCGCATGGTGCACTCCGTCTTCGAGCTCGGTGACACGCTCGTGCGCGAGGTCATGGTGCCGCGGACGGACCTGGTCTGCATCGAGCGCTACAAGACGATCCGGCAGGCGCTGACGCTGGCCCTGCGCTCAGGTTTCTCGAGGATCCCGGTCACCGGGGAGAACGAGGACGACATCGTCGGCATCGTGTATCTCAAGGACCTGGTCCGCAAGACACACATCAACCGCGAGTCGGAGGCCGATGTGGTCTCCACCGCGATGCGGCCGGCGTCCTTCGTGCCCGACACCAAGAACGCCGGTGACCTGCTGCGCGAGATGCAGCAGGAACGCAACCACGTCGCTGTCGTGATCGACGAGTACGGCGGCACGGCCGGCATCGTCACCATCGAGGACATCCTCGAAGAGATCGTCGGCGAGATCACCGACGAGTACGACCGCGAACTCCCGCCCGTCCAGGAACTGGGGAGCGACAACTTCCGGGTGACCGCGCGCCTCGACATCGGCGACCTCGGGGAGCTGTTCGGCCTCGACGAGTACGACGACGAGGACGTGGAGACCGTCGGCGGACTGCTGGCCAAGGCGCTCGGGCGGGTCCCGATCGCCGGGGCCTCGGCCGTCGTCGACCTGCCCGACGGCCGCCGGCTGCGGCTGACCGCGGAGTCCCCGGCGGGCCGCCGCAACAAGATCGTCACGGTGCTGGTGGAGCCCGTGGCGGCCCAGGGGGAGGACGAGGGATGACTCCGCAGCAGCTGCGGGCGTTCTGCCTGGAGTTCAACGCGAGCGCCGAGGAGTTCCCGTTCGGGCCGGAGACCTCCGTCTTCAAGGTGCTCGGCAAGATGTTCGCGCTCAGCGCGCTGGACGCCCGGCCGCTGACGGTGAACCTGAAGTGCGACCCGGACGAGGCGGTGCGGCTGCGGGAGAAGTACGACGCGGTGGTGCCGGGCTGGCACATGAACAAGCGGCACTGGAACACGGTGACGGTGTCCGGGGTGCCGGACCGGGTGCTCCGCGAGCTGATCGAGGACTCCTACGACCTGGTGGTGGCGGGGCTGCCGAAGGCGGACCGGCTGCGGCTCGACCGGCCGTAGGGGCCGTCCCGTGCGAGTGCCCGCGCGCCCGGTTCGTATGCTCGGCACATGACTGAGAGCACCGACCTCGGCGCCGAGGACCGCAAGATCGTCACGCTGGCGCGCAGCGCCCGCGCCCGCAACGGTGTGCCGGAGGGCGCGGCCGTACGGGACGAGACCGGACGTACGTATGTCGCGGGCACCGTACGGCTGGAGTCGCTGAAGCTCAGCGCGCTGCAGACAGCCGTGGCGATGGCCGTGGCCAGCGGGGCCACCTCCCTGGAGGCGGCCGCGGTCGTCTCCGAGGCCGAGACCCCCTCGGACGAGGACCGCGCCGCGGTAAGGGACCTGGGCGGCCCGGACACCCCCGTCCTGCTCGCCGGGCCCGACGGCACCCTGCGGATCAGTGTGACGGCCGGCTGACGACGGATGCGGTCGAGATCCCTCCGGCACAGGGATCTTGACAGCATCTGATGGACCATCAGTCGACGCATTTCGCTTCCATTGACTTCTTTTCGGCCGGAGCCGTCAATGGGCCCCCGTCGGCGCGGAGAGCCGCTGCGCCGCATCCGCAGGAGGGGGCTCCATGCGTCCGACCGTCCGAAGAATCAGCATGCGAAGATCCGGCGTCCCAAGACGGCCCGGACACCGCCACCGCTGGGCCGCCGCGCTCGGTGTCGGCGCGCTCGTCGTGGCCGGGGGAGGGGGGCTCGCGGCCCCCGCGCAGGCCATGGTCACCGCCTCGGTGCCGGTGGACTTCCCCACCCACTGCATCCCGCCGGCCATCGCGGGCATCCCGCCGATCGACGGTACGACGAAGGCCTCGATCACCGTCGACAACGCCGCCCCGAAGGTGGGCGACACGGTCACGGTCACGTACACCGTCGTCGAAGCCGCCGCGAGCAACCCGGTCGATCTGGCGCTGCCCGCCGACATCATGACGCCGACCGGCAAGGTCACCGTCGGCGGTGCGCAGAGCGCGAGCGTCACCGTCGCGGGCCCGAAGAAGAACGACCCGGTACCCGGCAAGGGCACCTTCCCGTCGTTCTCGATGACCGGCACCTTCACGGTCACGGCGCCCGGCTCGATCACCCTGTCGCCCGGCGACTACAACATCCACACCAGCTACATCATGGAGCTGGACACGCCCTGCACCGTGATCGACCCGCCCGCCCCCGTCTCCGAGACGATCATCGCGACGGACGACGGCGGCCAGGTCAACGAGCGTGCCATCCAGCTCGGGGCCGCGTCCGGCAAGGCGGGCGACGAGGTCGCCGTCAACGGGTCGAAGTTCACCCCGGGCGCGGACATCACCCTCGCCGGCCGGGCCGGTGACACCCAGACCGCCGACACGGCCACGGTGAAGGCGGACGGCTCCGGCGGCTTCAGCGGCCGGCTCACCGTCAGCGACCCGGCGACCACCGGCATCGTCGCCTACGAGGGCGGCGCCTGGGACCCGGCCAAGGGTGCCGGCCCGCAGGCCTACACCGTCACCGGTGGCGGCGGCGAGACCCCGGACGGCAGCCAGCAGCTCAACACCTCCATCAGGGCGGGCACACTCTCCATGGTCCAGGCCGGGGACAGTGTCGAGATGTCGGCGGTCGACTTCGGCCGGGGCGGCGCCTCCCGCGGCTCCCTGCAGACGGTGACGGTCGAGGACTTCCGCGGCGGCCCCGCGGGCTGGTCCCTGACCGGAAAGGTCACCGACTTCCAGGGCCCCGGCGGCGCGACGATCGGCGCGTCCGCACTCTCCTGGACTCCGGTCTGCGCGACGAAGCCCGGCAGCCCGAGCACCTGTGCGGCGGGTTCCGAGGGGTCGGTCGGCAGCGCGGGCGCCACGCTGGCGTCCACGCCGAACGGCACCGTCACCGGCGGCGAGTTCACCGTCGACGCCCGGCTCGCGCTGAACGTACCGGCGTACACCGCCCCCGGCGCGTACTCCGGCGTACTCACCCTCACCCTCACGTGACCGAGAGGCACTCTCACGTGGCCGAGAGGCCCGAGCGCTCCTGAGCAACCGGCGGACCGGGCGCGCACCCGCCCGGACCGCCGTCCCGACCATCACCCGGGGGTTCCGCACCGTGCGCAACATCTACGTACTGCTCCTGGCCGGCGTCCTCCTGCTGACCGGCGCGCCCGTCGCCGGCGCCGCGGACAACGGCAGCTGGTCGGTCTACCCGGCCACCGGACGGGCCGGTCAGCGCCCGTACTTCTTCCTCTCGGCCGACCCGGGCGCCACGCTCCACGACAAGGTCACCGTCACCAACAAGACGGACCGGCCGCAGACCTTCCGGCTGTACGCAGCCGACGCCTACAACACCGCCCGCGACGGCGGCTTCGCCGTACGGACCCGCGACGAGAAGCAGCGCTCGATCGGCGCCTGGGCGAGGACCGGCCGCGACCGGGTCACCGTGAAGCCGCACGGCTCGGTCACCGTCCCGGTCACCATCGCCGTCCCCGAGAACGCCGAACCGGGCGACCACCCCGGCGCGCTCGTCGCGCTCGACGAGCGCATCGACCCCGCCGACGCCGGCGCCGTCGCCGTCGGCATCCAGAAGGCGGTCGGCGCCCGGATCTATCTGCGGGTGAACGGCCCGACCATGCCCGCGCTCTCCGTGGACGACATCCGGGTCGAGCACACCCAGCCGCTGGTCCCCGGCACCGGGAAGAGCCGGGCCGTCATCTCGTACACGCTCCACAACCGGGGCAATGTCACCCTCAGCCCCAAGGTCGCCCTCAAGGCCGAGGGACTCTTCGGCCGCACCCTGCTCGCCCGCGACCTGAAGAAGATCCCCTCCGAGCTGCTGCCCCGCCAGGAGGTCCGGCTGACCGAACAGTGGGCCGGCGCGCCGCAGCTGGAATGGGGCGAGATCCGGCTGACCGCGAGCGCCCGCGAGACCCGGGAGTCCGCCACCGCCTCGTACTTCGCCCTGCCCTGGCTGGTGGCCGGGATCCTGCTGGTGATCGTCGGCGGCGGTACAGGGCTGTGGATACGGGCCCGCCGCGGCCGTACCCGCACCGCCTGAGACGACATCCGACAGGCCCCGCCGCGGCCCTTGGTACGGCGGGGCCGCCGGGATCGGGGACAATGGGCGCCATGAGCGTTCGACCTGACACAGATGCCGCCGCGCAGCAGGCCGCGGGCAAGGCCCCCCACCGGGCCGGTTTCGCCTGCTTCGTGGGCCGCCCCAACGCGGGCAAGTCCACCCTCACGAACGCTCTGGTCGGCCAGAAGGTGGCGATCACCTCCAACCGGCCGCAGACCACCCGGCACACCGTGCGCGGCATCGTGCACCGCGACGACGCGCAGCTGATCCTGGTCGACACCCCCGGCCTCCACAAGCCGCGCACGCTGCTGGGCGAGCGGCTCAACGACGTCGTACGCACCACCTGGGCCGAGGTCGACGTCATCGGCTTCTGCCTGCCCGCCGACCAGAAGCTCGGCCCCGGCGACAAGTACATCGTCAAGGAACTCGCGGGCATCAAGAAGACCCCGAAGATCGCCATCATCACCAAGACCGACCTGGTCGACTCCAAGCAGCTCGCCGAACAGCTGCTGGCCGTCTCCCGCCTCGGCGAGGAGCTCGGCTTCGAGTGGGCGGAGATCATTCCGGTCTCCGCGGTCAAGGACACGCAGGTCGATCTGCTGGGCGACCTGATCGCCCCGCTGCTCCCCGAGAGCCCGCCGCTCTACCCGGAGGGCGACCTCACCGACGAGCCCGAGATGGTCATGGTCGCGGAGCTGATCCGCGAGGCTGCGCTCGAAGGCGTACGGGACGAGCTGCCGCACTCCATCGCGGTCGTCGTCGAGGAGATGCTGCCGCGCGAGGGCCGCCCGGCGGACAAGCCGCTGCTCGACATCCACGCCAATGTCTACATCGAGCGCCCGAGCCAGAAGGGCATCATCATCGGCCCGAAGGGCAAGCGGCTGAAGGACGTCGGCACCAAGTCCCGCAAGCACATCGAGGCCCTGCTCGGCACACCGGTCTTCCTGGACCTCCATGTGAAGGTCGCGAAGGACTGGCAGCGCGATCCCAAGCAGCTGCGCAAGCTGGGGTTCTGAGCCGGACGACAGGGAAACCGGCGACCCGGGTCAGGCGGAAACCGGCGACCCGGCTCACGCGGAGACCCGTCCCACGCGGAGACCGGCCTCACGCGCAAGCCGGTCTCACGCGCCCTCCTTCAGGACGCGTGAGACCAGTGCCCGCTGGGCGTCGGTCAGCCTCGGGTCCGCGCAGTGGACCGTACGGTCGCCGACCGTGATCCGGTACCGGAAGCCGTCCGGCACCCCCTTGGGCGGGGTGTCGTGGCCCGCGGCCAGCGCCGACTCGGCCAGTGCCTCCCACTCCGGGGCGTCGTCCCGCCCGGCGGTGTCGACCTCGCTGTGGCGTGCGATGCCGGCGAAGCCGCCGGTCCTGCTGACCTGAATCCGCATGCGATGCCCTCCAACGCCGGACGTCCGTGCCCTACGCGGTCGGTACGCCCACTTCCGACCATGCCTTCAGGACGGCCTCGGCCTCGTCGCCCTCGCCGAAGCGGCTGCGGGCCGCTGCGACCGTAAGACGGGCGAAGGACGCGAAGTCCGCGTCCACGGCCAGTTGACCACCTGTGAGCACATCGAACCAGAGCTGCCCGGCGCGCTCCCACGCATTGCCGCCGAGCGCCGTCGCCAGCAGATAGAACGCGCGGTTCGGGATGCCCGAGTTGAGGTGCACCCCGCCGTTGTCCTCGCTGGTGTGGATGTAGTCCTCCATCTTCGCGGGCTGCGGGTCCTTGCCCAGCACGTCGTCGTCGTACGCCGTGCCCGGCGCCTTCATCGAGCGCAGCGCGACGCCCTGGACGCGGGGCGCCAGCAGCCCGGCGCCGATCAGCCAGTCGGCCCGGTCGGCGCTCTGGCCCAGCGAGTACTGCTTGACCAGGGAGCCGAAGACGTCGGACATGGATTCGTTGAGCGCTCCGGACTGGCCGTAGTAGCTCAGATTGGCGGTGTACTGGGTCAGGCCGTGGGTCAGCTCGTGGCCGATCACGTCGATGGCGACGGTGAAGTCCAGGAAGATCTCGCCGTCCCCGTCGCCGAAGACCATCTGCTCGCCGTCGAAGAAGGCGTTGTTGTACTTCTCGTCGTAATGCACGGAACCGATCAGCGGCAGTCCGTTGCCGTCGATCGAACTGCGGCCGTACGCCTTGAGCAGCAGCTCGAAGGTGGCGCCGAGTCCCGCGTACGCGCGGTTGACGCTCGCGTCCTTCGTCGGGTCCTGGCCCTCGGAGCGGACCTTGGTGCCGGGCAGCTTGGTGCGGTGGCGGCAGTCGTACAGGACGCGCTCGGGCTTGTCGGACGCTTCCCCGTCGGGCGCGGGGGCGACGGGCACGGTGACGACCGTGGCCATCTGGCGGCGGGTGCGGCGGGCCGCGTCGCCCTCCAGGGTGCGGCGGGCGGGACCGGAGAGATCGGGGTTGTCGGACTGCGACAGCCTGTCCAGGACCTGGGGCGGCACGATCGTGCAGAAGACGGGGCGGAACCCGTGCTGTGACTGAGGGTGCATACCGCCGACTGTGGCAGCAGGTAATCGCGTTGTCACTGGTTGCGATCAGGATTGACGAAATGGAGTGATCGATCACGCTTGGGCGTTTCCTGCGCCCGGTCCCGCATACTGATACGGGACCGACGTATCAGGCGCCACTCGGTTAGTCTCGTCGCATCATGCGTTTCGGGCTGCTTCTTCTTAGCTGCCGCGGCGAGGGCCTGTAGTCGTAGGCCGACCCCCTCCCCGCGGAGTCTTGTGTTGCAGCGACACAGTCGGCCGACCCATTGGTTGGATCCCGAGGAGCCGTACGCCATGACCGCCGCAAATCCCGCTCAGTCCCCCGCTGAAACCGCTGTCGGCCGTCCGACGCCGATCACCAACGCGACTCAGCTGCAGAAGCCGTCCGGGATGCCGATCCACAAGTACGGCAGCTACGAGGCCGTCGACATCCCGGACCGCACCTGGCCGGACAACCGGATCACGGTCGCTCCCCGCTGGCTCTCCACCGATCTGCGCGACGGCAACCAGGCCCTGATCGACCCGATGTCACCGGCCCGCAAGCGCGAGATGTTCGACCTGCTCGTACGCATGGGCTACAAGGAGATCGAGGTCGGCTTCCCGTCCTCCGGTGAGACCGACTTCGCGTTCGTCCGCTCCATCATCGAAGAGGGAGCGATCCCCGAGGACGTGACGATCTCCGTCCTGACGCAGGCCCGCGAGGACCTGATCGAGCGGACCGTCGAGTCCGTCGTCGGCGCCCGCCGCGCCACCGTGCACCTGTACAACGCGACGGCACCCACCTTCCGCCGGGTCGTCTTCCGCGGCTCCAAGGACGACATCAAGCAGATCGCCGTGGACGGCACCCGGCTGGTCATGGAGTACGCGGAGAAGCTGCTGGGCCCCGAGACGACCTTCGGCTACCAGTACAGCCCCGAGATCTTCACCGACACCGAGCTGGACTTCGCCCTGGAGGTCTGCGAGGCGGTCTGTGACGTCTGGCAGCCCGAGGAGGGCCGCGAGATCATCCTCAACCTGCCCGCCACCGTGGAGCGTTCGACGCCGTCCACGCACGCGGACCGGTTCGAGTGGATGTCGCGCAATCTGTCGCGCCGCGAGTTCGTCTGCCTGTCGGTCCACCCGCACAACGACCGCGGCACCGCCGTCGCCGCCGCCGAGCTGGCCATCATGGCCGGTGCGGACCGGATCGAGGGCTGCCTGTTCGGCCAGGGCGAGCGCACCGGCAACGTCGACCTGGTGACCCTGGGCATGAACCTGTTCTCGCAGGGCGTCGACCCGCAGATCGACTTCTCGCAGATCGACGAGATCCGCCGCACCAGCGAGTACTGCAACCAGATGGAGGTCCACCCGCGCCACCCCTACGCGGGCGACCTGGTCTACACCGCCTTCTCCGGCTCCCACCAGGACGCCATCAAGAAGGGCTTCGACGCCATGGAGGCCGACGCGGCCGCCCAGGGCAAGACGGTCGACGACATCGAGTGGGCGGTGCCGTACCTGCCGATCGACCCGAAGGACGTCGGTCGCAGCTACGAGGCCGTCATCCGGGTCAACTCGCAGTCCGGCAAGGGCGGAATCGCCTATGTCCTGAAGAACGACCACAAGCTGGACCTGCCGCGCCGGATGCAGATCGAATTCTCCCGGATCATTCAGGCCAAGACGGATGCCGAGGGCGGCGAGGTCACGCCGACGCAGATCTGGTCCACGTTCCGCGACGAGTACCTGCCGAACCCGGAGAACGCTGCGGCTCGATGGGGGCGCGTACAGATCCGCACCGGCCAGTCCACCACCGGCTCCGACGGCAAGGACACGATCACCGTCGAGGCGACCGTGGACGGCACGGACACTGTGCTGACCGGCACCGGCAACGGACCGATCTCCGCGTTCTTCGAAGCGCTGCAGGCCATCGGCATCGACGCCCGTCTGCTGGACTACACCGAGCACACCATGAGCGAGGGCGCCAGCTCCCAGGCCGCTTCGTACATCGAGTGCGCGATCGACGGAAAGGTCCTGTGGGGCATCGGCATCGACGCCAACACCACCCGGGCCTCGCTGAAGGCGGTCGTCTCCGCGGTCAACCGCGCCACCCGCTGATCCGGCGCCCGCGAGGGCGCGCGTCCGCACGGCCGAAAACCCCGTCCACCCGCTTCCGGGGGGCGGGGTTCGGCCATCTCCGGGCGGTTGTGACGAGCGAGGTACTGACGTCACATCACGACTGTGGTTAACATCACGTCCACACGGCAATGTTGCCGGAGGGGGCACCTCCCGTGCTTTTAGGGCTACGGGGGAGTTACGGAGGTGTGCGACGTGCGGCCAGGCCTGGGACAACGCGCCATGAAGCTGCGTATCTGTGGCATCCGCACCGTCTGGGACCCCGTCGGCGACGGGGAGTTCTTCTGCCCCGGCTGCGGCGGCGACCGCAACTACCGCCGTCTCACCGGCCGTCGGCGCTTCGCGGTGCTCGGTGTGCCGATGCTGCGGCGCGGCACCGTGGGCCCCGTCGTCGAATGCGCCGCCTGCCGCGAGCACTTCGGCACCGACGCGCTCGGCCACCCCACCACCACCCGGCTCTCCGCCATGCTCCGGGACGCCGTCCACACCGTCGCGCTCGGCGTCCTCGCGGCCGGCGGCACCACCTCCCGCACGGTGCTGGAGACCGCGGCCGTCATCGTGCGCGGCGCCGGGTTCGAGGACTGCACCGAGGAACAGCTCCGCACCGTCGTCGAGGTCCTCGCCCCCGACACCGGCCACGGCTCCGCCTTCGACCCCGCGGCCGAGGCGTGCGGAGCGGCCCTCGCCATCGAACTGCACGAGGCGCTGGAACCCCTCGCCCCGCACCTGGCCCCCGCCGGACGTGAATCGATTCTGCTCCAGGGCGCCCGGATCGCCCTCGCCGACGGCCCGTACGGACCGGCCGAGCGCGAGGTGCTGACCGCGGTCGGCGGCGCGCTCCAGCTCTGCGCCCAGGACACCGCCCGACTGCTCGCCGAGGCGGCGCGCACGCCCTCCTGACGGCCCCGGACGGGGCCGGGGGCCCCGCGGGCCGTCCCCGTACCGGACAATGGACGCATGAGCTTGTTCCGGGACGACGGCGTGGTGCTGCGCACGCAGAAGCTGGGCGAGGCCGACCGGATCATCACGATCCTGACCCGCGGCCACGGCCGGGTACGCGCCGTCGCGCGCGGGGTGCGCCGCACGAAGTCCAAGTTCGGGGCGCGGCTGGAACCCTTCTCCCACGTCGACGTGCAGTTCTTCGCCCGGGGCAGCGAACTGGTCGGCCGCGGGCTGCCGCTCTGCACCCAGAGCGAGACGATCGCTCCGTACGGCGGCGGCATCGTCACCGACTACGCCCGCTACACCGCGGGCACCGCGATGCTGGAGACCGCCGAGCGGTTCACCGACCACGAGGGCGAGCCGGCCGTCCAGCAGTACCTGCTGCTCGTCGGCGGGCTGCGCACCCTCGCCCGCGGCGAACACGAGCCGCATCTCATCCTCGACGCCTTCCTGCTGCGCTCGCTCGCCGTCAACGGCTACGCACCCAGCTTCGAGGACTGCGCCAAGTGCGGAATGTCCGGACCGAACCGGTTCTTCTCGGTCGCGGCGGGGGGCGTCATATGCGGCGACTGCCGGGTGCCCGGCAGCGTCGTACCCTCGGCTGAGGCCGTCACGCTGCTGAGCGCACTGCTCAGCGGCGACTGGGAGACGGCGGACGCGTGCGAGCCGCGTCATGTCAGGGAGGGGAGCGGGCTGGTGTCCGCCTATCTGCACTGGCATCTGGAGCGCGGGCTGCGCTCACTGCGGTACGTAGAGAAGTGACACAGGCAGATCAGGCACAGGGAGCGAGACAGTTCATGGCAGTACGCGGGATGCTCGGCGGCCGTAACCGGCGCGACTACAAGACCCCGGAGCCGCACCCCTCCGGTGCCACGCCCCCGAAGATCCCCGGCGAGCTGGTGCCCAAGCACGTGGCCGTCGTGATGGACGGCAACGGCCGCTGGGCCAAGGAGCGCGGCCTCCCGCGCACCGAGGGGCACAAGGTCGGCGAGGGTGTCGTCATGGACGTCCTCAAGGGCTGCATCGAGATGGGCGTCAAGAACCTCTCGCTGTACGCGTTCTCCACCGAGAACTGGAAGCGGTCCCCGGAGGAGGTGAAGTTCCTGATGAACTTCAACCGGGACGTGATCCGCCGCCGCCGCGACGAGATGGACGAACTGGGCATCCGCATCCGCTGGGTCGGCCGCATGCCCAAGCTGTGGAAGTCCGTGGTCCAGGAGCTCCAGGTCGCCCAGGAGCAGACCAAGGACAACGACAAAATGACGCTGTACTTCTGCGTCAACTACGGCGGCCGGGCCGAGATCGCCGACGCCGCGCAGCGCATCGCGCAGGATGTCGCGGCCGGGAAGCTGGACCCGTCCAAGGTCAACGAGAAGACCTTCGCGAAGTACATCTACTACCCGGACATGCCGGACGTCGACCTCTTCGTCCGCCCCAGCGGCGAGCAGCGCACGTCCAACTATCTGATCTGGCAGAGCGCCTACGCCGAGATGGTCTTCCAGGACGTGCTCTGGCCGGACTTCGACCGCCGCGACCTGTGGCGGGCCTGCCTGGAGTTCGCCCAGCGCGACCGGCGCTTCGGTGGCGCGGTGGAGGCGGGGACCGCCGGGCCGGCCGTCTGACCCTGCCGTTACGATTCCGCCCCATGACGAGTCAGGGGTGGGACGTGGAGAGTGCCGTGGTCGAGCTGGAGTACCAGCCGACCACGGCCGATTTCGCGGAGGCGCTGAACGCCCGCGCGAAGATCAGTACGAGCGGCCGCATGCAGCGCAAGCTGCTGATCCTGATGCCGGCGCTGGCCGTGCTGATGGGCATCACGATCGCGAGCGGCCGGCACGGCCCGGGGGCGCCCGTCTGGGTGGGGCTCGTCTTCGTGATGCTGACCGTGGTCCTGACGCCCTGGCTCCAGGCCCGGCAGCTGTACCGGTTCGCCGCACGCCAGGGCACCTGCCGCACGGTGGTGCGCGAGACCGGCATAGAGGTGGCCACGGACCACAGCACCACGACCGTCAACTGGTCGATGGTGCCCCGCTACCGGGAGACGCCGCAGCTCTTCGTGCTGTTCAGCGGCGACAAGCAGGCCACCGGGATCACCATGCTGCCCAAGCGCGGTGTGCGCGGGCCGGACGACCTCGACCGGCTGCGGAGCGTGCTCGACCGCAACGTACGAAGGCTCTGAGACGAAGGCTTCGAGACGAAGGTTCCGTGACGGGTGAGGGCCCGGGGGCGCCGCCCCCGGGCCCTCACCCGTCACTTCCTACTTCTTCGCGGCCGCGCACTCCGCGCAGGTGCCGAAGATCTCCACCGTGTGGGCCACGTTCACATACCCGTGCTGGGCGGCGATGGTCTCCGCCCACTGCTCCACCGCGGGCCCCTCGACCTCCACGGCCTTGCCGCACATCCGGCACACCAGATGGTGATGGTGGTCCCCGGTCGAACAGCGCCGGTACACGGACTCGCCGTCCGTGGTGCGCAGCACGTCGACCTCGCCGGCGTCGGCCAGGGACTGGAGGGTGCGGTAGACGGTGGTGAGCCCGACCGAGTCGCCGCGGTGCTTGAGCACGTCGTGCAGCTCCTGGGCGCTGCGGAACTCGTCCACCTCGTCGAGCGCCGCCGCCACCGCCGCCCGCTGCCGGGTCGACCGGCCGCGTACCGGGGCCGCGTTCGTTCCACTGATCGGCGCCGTCGCCACAGCAGCCTCCTCGTGTCGCCCGTACCTGTGTCGGGCCATTGTGCCAGCCCGTCCGGACGCCGCGGTCAAACCCGGAGCTCGTCCGGGGCCGGACGGGAGGCCGGTACCTCCAGGGTGCATCCCCCGGACGCCGCTTCGCTGCGGCGGGCGCGGCTCCTGGCCAGCGGGGTCGCCAGCAGCGTAAGGGCGACGAAGACCGCGATGGCCAGCAGCACGATCGTCGCGCCGGGCGGGACGTCCTGGTAGTACGAGGTGACGGTGCCGGCCAGGGTGACCGCCGTACCGATGACGACCGACAGCACGAACGTCACCTTGAAGGACCGGGAGATCTGCTGCGCGGCCGCGACCGGCACCACCATCAGCGCGCTGACCAGCAGCAGTCCGACGACCCGCATCGCGACGGTGACGGTCACCGCCGCCGTCACGGCGACCAGCAGGTTCAGCGCCCGCACCGGCAGCCCGGTGACCCGGGCGAACTCCTCGTCCTGGCTGACCGCGAACAGCTGGCGGCGCAGCCCCAGCGTCACCAGCAGCACGAAGGCGGCCAGCACACAGATCGAGGTGATGTCCTCGGAGGAGACCGTGGACAGGGAGCCGAAGAGGTACGAGGTGAGGTTGGCGTTGGAACCGGTGTCGGAGAGGTTGATCAGCAGCACACCGCCCGCCATGCCGCCGTAGAACAGCATGGCCAGCGCGATGTCGCCGCGGGTGCGCCCGTACCAGCGGATCAGCTCCATCACGACGGCACCGGCGACGGCGACCGCGGTGGCCATCCAGACCGGGCTGGTGGAGAGCAGGAAGCCGAGGCCGACACCGGTCATCGCGATGTGGCCGATGCCGTCGCCCATCAGGGCCTGGCGACGCTGGACGAGGTAGATGCCGACGGCGGGCGCGATGACGCCGACGAGCACGGCGGCGAGCAGGGCCCGCTGCATGAAGGGAGGGGTGAGGAATTCCATGGTCAGCTCAGCAGTCCCGTCCGGACGGGCTCGGAGGCCGCGTGGGGGTGTACGTGGTCGTGTCCGGGCAGGGCGTGCTGGCCCAGCGCCTTCGGCGGCGGCCCGTCGTGCATGACACAGCCGTCGCGCAGCACGATCGCGCGGTCGATCAGCGGCTCCAGCGGGCCCAGCTCGTGCAGGACGAGCAGCACCGTGGTGCCGGCCGCGACCTGCTCGCGCAGGGTCGTGGCGAGGATCTCCTGGCTGGCCAGGTCGACGCCGGCCATCGGCTCGTCCATGATCAGCAGCTCGGGTTCGGCGGCCAGCGCGCGGGCGATCAGCACCCGCTGGTGCTGGCCGCCGGAGAGCGCGTCCACCGAGTCCCTGGCGCGGTCGGCGAGGCCGACGAGCTCGATGGCCCGGTCGACGGCGGCCCGGTCGGCCCTGCGGAGCAGGCCCAGCTTCGTGCGGGACAGCCGCCCGGAGGTGACGACCTCGCGGATCGTGGCGGGGACGCCGCCGGCCGCCGTGGTGCGCTGGGGCACGTAGCCGATCCGCGCCCAGGAGCGGAAGCGGCGCAGCGGGGTGCCGAACAGTTCGACGGAGCCGCCGGTGAGCGGGACCTGCCCGATGACGGAGCGGACGGCGGTCGACTTGCCCGAGCCGTTGGCGCCGAGCAGGGCGGCGACCTCGCCGCGGTGGACGGTCAGGTCGATGCCGCGCAGCACCGGGCGCGCGCCGAGCGTGGCCGTGGCGCCCCGCAGGGCTATCACGGGGTCGGTCGTGGTGCTCCCGGTCTCGGGCATGTGCGCCTCCGGTGTTGCTGTGGCGGGTGTCGCTGGTGTTGCGGGTGTTGCGGGGTTCGCGGGGGTCACTTCGCGCCGAGCGCCTTCTGCAGGGCGGCGAGATTGGACCGCATGACCTCGATGTAGTCGGCGCCCTTGGACTTGTCCGTGATTCCTTCGAGCGGGTCCAGGACGTCGGTCTTCAGGCCGGTGTCCTTGGCGAGGGTCTTCGCGGTCCTGTCGCTGGCGAGCGTCTCGAAGAATACGGTGGTGGCCCCGTTCTTCTCCGCGATGGTGTGGATCTCGCTGATCCGGGCGGGGCTGGGCTCGGCCTCGGGGTCGACGCCGGCGATGCCCTCCTGGGTGAGGCCGTAGCGCTCGGCGAGGTACCCGAAGGCGGAGTGGGTGGTGATGAACGTCTTGGTGGCGGTGGTCTTCAGGCCGTCCGTGTACGCCTTGTCCAGCCCGTCGAGCTCGGTGACCAGCGCGGCCGTGTTCTTCCGGTAGTCCGCGGCGTGGTCGGGGTCGGACTTCTCCAGGGACTTCCCGACGCCCTTGGCGACCTCGGCGTACTTCACCGGGTCCAGCCAGATGTGGGGGTCGGCGCCGGCCTCGTCGCCGTGGTGCTCGTGGCCGTGCTCCTCGCCGCCGGCCTCGGTGCCGTGGTCCTCCATCGTGGTGAGCTTCGCGGCGTCGACGGCGTCCTTCGCGCCGGACTGCTCGATGGCGTCGTCCACGGCGGGCTGGATGCCCTTGAGGTACAGGATGTAGTCGGCGTCGGTGAGTCCGCCGATCTGCCGCGGGCTGAGCTCCAGGTCGTGCGGCTCGACGCCCGGCTTGGTCAGCGTGGTGACGGAGACGTGCTCGCCGCCTATCCGCTCGGCCAGGAACTGCATCGGATAGAACGAGGCCACCACATCCAGTTTGTCGCCGTTCTTGTGGTCCGCGGCGTCCGAGGAGGAACAGGCGGTGAGGGCGGTGAGGCCGAGGACGACTGCTCCGGCGACGGCGGCGGTGGGTATGAGGCGGCGGCTGACGTTCATGACAGTCATTTTCAACAAAACTGGAAACGATTGTCAACAAGACCTATGAGATGACTTTGCCGCCGACCGCGCCGATACCGATTTGATCCAGGGCCCGTGCCCGCCGGTAATCTGAAGCATTCGCCCGCCCGTCTCCCGACCACCACCCCCCCACTGAGGCGCTTCGCGCCGCCCCTGTCCAATTTCGTCGTAATGAAGAGAGCACCGTGGCCGCCGACAAGATCGACTCCATCGTCAGCCTGAGCAAGCGCCGTGGCTTCGTCTACCCGTGCAGTGAGATCTACGGCGGCCAGCGCGCCGCCTGGGACTACGGGCCGCTGGGCGTCGAGATGAAGGAGAACCTCAAGCGCCAGTGGTGGCGCTACATGGTCACCTCGCGCGAGGACGTGGTCGGTCTCGACTCGTCGGTCATCCTCGCCCCCGAGGTCTGGTCCGCCTCCGGTCACGTCGCCACGTTCACGGACCCGCTGACCGAGTGCACCTCCTGCCACAAGCGCTTCCGCGCCGACCACCTGGAAGAGGCGTACGAGGAGAAGCACGGCCACGCGCCCGCGAACGGCCTGACCGAGCTCAACTGCCCCAACTGCGGCAACAAGGGCACCTTCACCGAGCCCAAGCAGTTCTCGGGTCTGCTCTCCACCCACCTCGGCCCGACCCAGGACTCCGGCTCGGTCGCCTATCTGCGCCCCGAGACCGCCCAGGGCATCTTCACCAACTTCGGCCAGGTGCTGCAGACCTCGCGCAAGAAGCCGCCGTTCGGCATCGCCCAGATGGGCAAGTCCTTCCGGAACGAGATCACTCCGGGCAACTTCATCTTCCGCACCCGCGAGTTCGAGCAGATGGAGATGGAGTTCTTCGTCAAGCCGGGCGAGGACGAGGAGTGGCAGCAGTACTGGATGGACCAGCGCTGGAACTGGTACACGGACCTCGGCATGCGCGAGGAGAACATGCGCTGGTTCGAGCACCCGAAGGAGAAGCTCTCCCACTACTCCAAGCGCACCGCCGACATCGAGTACCGCTTCCGCTTCGGCGGCAGCGAGTGGGGCGAGCTGGAGGGCGTCGCCAACCGCACGGACTACGACCTCAAGGCGCACTCCAAGGCCTCGGGCACCGACCTGTCCTTCTTCGACCAGGAGGCCGGCGAGCGCTGGACGCCGTACGTCATCGAGCCGGCGGCCGGTGTCGGCCGGGCGATGCTCGCCTTCCTCCTCGACGCCTACATCGAGGACGAGGCGCCCAACGCCAAGGGCGTCATGGAGAAGCGCACCGTGATGCGTCTCGACCCGCGCCTCGCACCGGTCAAGGTCGCCGTCCTGCCGCTGTCCCGCAACCCGCAGCTGTCGCCGAAGGCCAAGGGCCTCGCGACCGACCTGCGGAAGAACTGGAACATCGAGTTCGACGACGCGGGCGCCATCGGCCGCCGCTACCGCCGCCAGGACGAGATCGGTACGCCGTTCTGCGTCACCGTCGACTTCGACACCCTCGACGACAACGCGGTGACCGTGCGCGAGCGCGACACCATGAAGCAGGAGCGCGTCTCCCTGGACCAGATCCAGGCCTACCTCGGCGCCCGCCTGCTCGGCTGCTGACGTATCGCTCGTACTGACGAAGCCCCCGGTTGCCCGTACGGAACCGGGGGCTTCGCCGTACGCGCGCCCGACCGGGCGGAAAATGGGTGCGACGGCCGATCGGGCCGGGGTACGGTTCCGGCATGTATTCGTTCTTCCAGATCTACGAGTGAGCGCGCGGCGGGTCCGACCACCCGCCGTCCACCGGACCGATCAAGGTCGCTTCAGACCTCACTTCGCCATACGAACGGGAGAACGCCATGGCCAAGAGCCGTAACAACCTTCTCGGTGTGGGCGGACAGCGCAAGAAGCTGTCCCGCGCCGATCAGCAGGGCGTGGGCGCTGCCCGCACCACCGACCGCAAGGCGGCGGCCGACCAGAAGCAGGAGCTGCTGCGCAAGATGCGTGAGCGCGCGCAGTCCGGCGCCGCCCCCGGGGCGGCCCCGGCGGACGGAGCCGCGGACGCGCCCGAGCAGGACGCCCCGGCCCAGAGCTGACGCCCCCTCGGGGCTGATGTTTCCTCGGGGAGTTGATGCCTCCTCGGGGAGCCGACGCCGCCCCACCACCCGTACGACCGTGGGCCCGGATCACCCCGTGATCCGGGCCCACGCCCCGTCGCCGCCCGCGCTCACGCCACCCTGCGCGGCAGCCGCAGACCGAGCAGCGTCGTCAGCACCACCGCGGCCAGCTGCACCAGCAGCGTCACGGCCAGCGCGTCCCGCATGCCCGTGCTCCGCCTCGAACACACCGACCTGTGGCTCGGCCCGTCGAGCGGGCCGCGCATGGTGACGTACGCCCCCGCCGACGAGGAGATCCGGGAGCGTCTGGAGCGGCTTCAGGCCCTGGAGCTCGCCGACGTCTGACCTCCGGCCGGGGCGTCCGTCGGCCGCTCCAGCCGTTCGGCGGTCCGGCGCGCCGTCTCCCGCGCCCAGCGCCCGCTCGTCAGCGCCCCCACCAGCAGGACGGACAGCCCGCACCCGGCGAGGATCCACCAGGCGGGCTTGCTCGCGTCCACGAAGGCCTCGGCGTAGGCGGCGCCGCGCGGCGACCCGGTGCCGGCCACCCCCGCCGCCAGCACCGCACCGATCACGGCGACCCCGAGCGTCCCGCCGATCTGCCGGCTGGTCGAGGCCACCGCGGCCGCCACCCCGGCCTGCGAGCGCGGCATCCCGGAGACGGCCGTGTTGGTGATCGGCGCGTTCACCATGCCGAAGCCGAGGCCGAAGAGCACATAGCCGGTGAACAGCAGGACGTTGTCCGTCTCCGCGTCGAACGCGGCGAACAGCAGCCCGCACGCCGTCATGGCCACGCCCGCCACGAGCAGCGGGAGCCGGGGCCCGCGGCTGCCGACGAGCCGCCCGGACAGCGGCGCGCAGACGAAGGTGAGGGCGGCCATCGGCAGCATGTACAGCCCGGCGTGCAGCGCGCTCAGCCCGCGCACGTTCTGCAGGTACAGGGTGTTGAGGAAGAGGAACCCGCTCAGCGCGGCGAAGGCGCTGACCGCTATGACCGTGGCGCCGCTGAACGGGGCGCTGCGGAAGAACCGCAGCTCGATGAGGGGCTCGGTACGCCGGGGCTCGTACAGCAGCAGCCCGATCAGGGAACATCCGGCGAGCGTGGCGAACAGCAGGATCAGCGGTGAGTCCCAGCCCTGCGAGGGCGCCTCGATGATCGCGTACGTCAGCGAACCGAGCAGCCCGATCACCAGCAGCTGCCCCACCGGGTCGGGGCGGCGCGGCTTCGGGGCGCGCGACTCGGGGACGTAGCGCCAGGTGAGCAGCAGCGCGGCCAGGCCGACCGGCAGGTTGATCCAGAAGATCGACCGCCAGCCCACCGAGTCCACCAGCAGACCGCCGACCACCGGTCCGGCGGCCATGGAGATGCCGACGACACCGCCCCACACCCCGATGGCGCGGGCCCGCTCGCGCGGGTCGGTGAAGGTGTTGGTGATGATCGACATCGCGACCGGGTTGAGCATCGAGCCGCCCACCGCCTGCACCATCCGGAACGCCACCAGCGACTCCAGGTTGGGCGCCACGGAGCAGAGCAGCGAACCGAGGGTGAACAGGACGAGCCCGGTCTTGAAGACCTTCCGGCGCCCGATCCGGTCGGCGGTGGAGCCCGCGAGCATCAGCAGCGAGGCCAGGACCAGGGTGTAGGCGTCGATCGTCCACTGCATGCCCGCGACGGTGGCGTGCAGTTCCTTCTGCATGGACGGCAGGGCGACATTGAGCACGGTGTTGTCGAGACTGACGATCAGCAGACTCATGCAGCAGATCGCCAGTACCAACTGCCGTCGGCGGTGACTGAGCTCGGGCATACATGGATAGTACGGATAACTAACGAACTCCGCTGCCGGGGAGACCCGTCCGGTACGCGACAATGGAGCAATGACCACGCTCGCCCCCTCTCTTCCCCTGCTCCGGATCGGCCCGCACACGGTGCAGCCGCCGGTGGTGCTCGCCCCCATGGCCGGCATCACCAACGCCCCGTTCCGCACCCTGTGCCGGGAGTTCTCCGGCGGCAAGGGGCTGTTCGTCAGCGAGATGATCACCACGCGGGCGCTGGTCGAGCGCAACGAGAAGACCATGCAGCTGATCCACTTCGACGCGAGCGAGACCCCGCGTTCGATCCAGCTGTACGGAGTGGACCCGGTCACCGTCGGCAAGGCCGTCCGGATGATCGTCGACGAGAACCTCGCCGACCACATCGACCTGAACTTCGGCTGCCCGGTCCCCAAGGTGACCCGCAAGGGTGGAGGCTCGGCGCTCCCGTACAAGCGGCCGCTGCTGCGCGCGATCCTCAACCAGGCGGTCTCCAACGCGGGTGAGCTGCCGGTCACGATCAAGATGCGCAAGGGCATCGACGACGACCACATGACCTATCTGGACGCGGGCCGGATAGCGGTCGAGGAGGGCGTCACGGCCGTCGCCCTGCACGGCAGGACGGCCGCCCAGCACTACGGCGGCACCGCCGACTGGGACGCCATCGCCCGCCTCAAGGAGCACGTCCCGGAGATTCCCGTCCTCGGCAACGGCGACATCTGGTGCGCGGACGACGCCCGCCGGATGATGCGCGAGACCGGCTGCGACGGTGTGGTCGTGGGCCGCGGCTGTCTGGGCCGTCCCTGGCTCTTCGGCGACCTGGTGAGCGAGTTCGAGGGCTCTCAGGCGCGGCAGGCGCCGGGGCTGCGGCAGGTCGCCGACGTGATGCTGCGGCACGCGACGCTGCTGGGGGAGTGGATCGGCGACGAGACGCGCGGTGTGATCGATTTCCGCAAGCACGTCGCCTGGTACCTCAAGGGCTTCGCGGTCGGCTCGGAGATGCGCAAGAAGCTCGCGGTCACCTCGTCGCTGGAGGAGCTCGGCGGGCAGTTGCAGGAGCTGGATCTGGACCAGCCGTGGCCGGACGGCGCGGACGGGCCGCGCGGGCGCACCTCGGGCAACAACCGCGTGGTGCTGCCGGACGGCTGGCTGAAGGACCCGTACGACTGCGCGGGCGTGAGCCCGGACGCGGAGCTGGACACCTCGGGCGGCTGAGGTCTTCCGGCCTTCTGTGGGCACGCGGCGCCATAGGCACCGCGTGCCTCTTCTTTTGGCTCGCTCATCTGAGCACCTTCGGGCGTTGCATTCGGCCGGATTCGGTGACGGTTCGGTCGGCAGGTGGCTCGAACGAGTCGGAAACGGGCGTCGTGTGGTGACTCCGGCCCGTCCTGGGTGCACCTCGGTGATCATGGTGTGACGCGCAGTCGCCGATCGGGAGTCCGGATGGTGACATCTGAGCGCCGATCGCGAAGTGATTCTCGCCACCCTGAGGGCTTGTGTGCTCAGATGAGCGCAATTTTAAGGGCTGCATTTCTCAAATAATGGCACTGGGTGCCAAGGGTCTCCACTTTGATCGATCGACGCTTCCGCTGCACAGTGTCATCAAAATGGCGGTTGTTGGTGGCTCTCGGTGTTTATGTGTTCAAGAAATGAACACATACTGCTGATCGGGCTACAGGTCGCGTCACTTTCGATCTGCTGGCGGACGGGTGGTTGAGGCCTCATGACGCGCAAGTGGACGTACCCAGACACCTTCGATCTGGGTATGTTCCTCGCCGTCAGGGCAGCCACCGCGTCCTCGAGGAGTCGAGACCCGTGTCGGAAAACAAAGATCCCCAGGTAGCCACCCCGGAATCCCCGGAGCTCAAGGGCGAGAAGTTCGTTTATGACTTCACCGAGGGCAACAAGGATCTGAAGGATCTCCTCGGCGGCAAGGGCGCGAACCTCGCCGAGATGACCAACCTCGGGCTTCCCGTCCCTCCGGGATTCACCATCACCACCGAGGCGTGCAAGGTCTACCTCGAAAGCGGCGAGGAGCCGACCGCGCTCCGTGCCGAGGTCAGCGCCCACCTCGACGCCCTCGAAGCGCGGATGGGCAAGAAGCTCGGCCAGGCCGACGACCCGCTGCTGGTCTCCGTCCGCTCCGGCGCGAAGTTCTCGATGCCCGGCATGATGGACACGGTCCTCAACATCGGCCTCTCCGACGAGTCCGTGGTCGGTCTCACCGCCCAGGCCGGCGACGAGCGGTTCGCGTGGGACTCCTACCGCCGCCTCATCCAGATGTTCGGCAAGACCGTCCTCGGCGTCGACGGCGACCTTTTCGAGGAGGCGCTGGAGGCGGCGAAGGAGGCCAAGGGCGTCACCGTCGACGTCGACCTCGACGCGTCCGACCTGAAGAAGCTGGTCAAGCAGTTCAAGAAGATCGTCGCCCGGGACGCCGGACGCGACTTCCCGCAGGACCCGCGCGAGCAGATGGACCTGGCCATAAAGGCCGTCTTCGACTCGTGGAACACCGACCGGGCCAAGCTCTACCGCCGCCAGGAGCGCATCCCCGGCGACCTGGGCACGGCCGTCAACGTCTGCTCGATGGTCTTCGGCAACCTCGGCCCCGACTCCGGTACGGGCGTCGCGTTCACCCGTGACCCGGCCAGCGGCCACCAGGGCGTGTACGGCGACTACCTGCAGAACGCGCAGGGCGAGGACGTCGTCGCCGGTATCCGCAACACGGTGCCGCTCGCCGAGCTGGAGTCGATCGACAAGAAGTCGTACGACCAGCTGATGCAGATCATGAAGACGCTGGAGACCCACTACAAGGATCTCTGCGACATCGAGTTCACCATCGAGCGCGGCCAGCTGTGGATGCTCCAGACCCGGGTCGGCAAGCGCACCGCCGGTGCCGCGTTCCGTATCGCCACCCAGCTCGTCGACCAGGGCCTGATCGACGAGGCCGAGGCGCTCCAGCGGGTCAACGGCGCGCAGCTGGCGCAGCTGATGTTTCCGCGTTTCGACGATGACGCGAAGACCGAGCTGCTGGGCCGTGGCATCGCGGCGTCCCCGGGCGCCGCGGTCGGCAAGGCCGTCTTCGACTCGTACACCGCGGTCAAGTGGTCCCGGTCCGGTGAGAAGGTCATCCTGATCCGCCGCGAGACCAACCCCGACGACCTCGACGGCATGATCGCGGCCGAGGGCATCCTGACCTCGCGCGGCGGCAAGACCTCGCACGCGGCCGTCGTCGCCCGCGGCATGGGCAAGACCTGTGTCTGCGGCGCCGAGGACCTGGAGGTCGACACCAAGCGCCGCCGGATGACCGTGGGCGGCCGGGTCATCGAGGAGGGTGACGTCGTCTCCATCGACGGCTCCACCGGCAAGGTGTACCTCGGTGAGGTCCCCGTCGTGCCGTCGCCGGTCGTCGAGTACTTCGAGGGCCGGATGCACGCCGGCGCCGACGACGCCGACGAGCTGGTCGCCGCCGTGCACCGGATCATGGCGTACGCGGACCGGGTGCGCCGGCTGCGGGTGCGGGCCAACGCCGACAACGCCGAGGACGCGCTGCGGGCCCGCCGCTTCGGCGCCCAGGGCATCGGCCTGTGCCGCACCGAGCACATGTTCCTCGGTGAGCGCCGCGAGATGGTCGAGAAGCTGATCCTCGCGGACACCGACGCCGAGCGCGAGACCGCGCTGGAGGAGCTGCTCCCGCTCCAGAAGGCCGACTTCATCGAGCTGTTCGAGGCGATGGACGGTCTGCCCGTCACCGTACGGCTGCTCGACCCGCCGCTGCACGAGTTCCTGCCCGACATCACCGAGCTCTCGGTGCGGGTCGCGCTCGCCGAGTCCCGCAAGGACGCCAACGAGAACGATCTGCGCCTGCTCCAGGCCGTGCACAAGCTGCACGAGCAGAACCCGATGCTGGGCCTGCGCGGTGTGCGCCTCGGGCTCGTCATCCCCGGCCTGTTCGCCATGCAGGTACGGGCGATCGCCGAGGCCGCGGCCGAGCGCAAGAACGCCAAGGGTGACCCGCGCGCCGAGATCATGATCCCGCTCGTGGGCACGGTCCAGGAGCTGGAGATCGTCCGCGAGGAGGCCGACCAGGTCATCGCCGAGGTCGAGGCAGCCACCGGCACCCGGCTGAAGCTCACCATCGGCACGATGATCGAGCTGCCGCGCGCCGCGCTGACCGCGGGCCAGATCGCCGAGGCCGCGCAGTTCTTCTCCTTCGGTACGAACGACCTGACCCAGACGGTGTGGGGCTTCTCCCGCGACGACGTGGAGGCCTCGTTCTTCACCGCGTACCTGGAGAAGGGCATCTTCGGGGTGTCGCCGTTCGAGACGATCGACAAGGACGGCGTCGGCTCGCTGGTCCGCAGCGCCGTCGCGGCCGGCCGGGCCACCCGCCCGGACCTGAAGCTCGGCATCTGCGGCGAGCACGGCGGAGACCCGGAGTCGGTGCACTTCTTCCACGAGGTGGGTCTGGACTACGTGTCCTGCTCCCCGTTCCGCATCCCCGTGGCCCGGCTCGAAGCGGGCCGTGCGGCGGCGGGCTCGACCGGCAGCGACAGCCGCTGAGCCGGCGCCGGACACCCCTGACCGCATGACCCTTTGACCTGGAGCCGCCGTCGGCCGGGAACGACCCTCACCGGCTCGACGGCAACTCCGGAACACCCGAGGACGGCGGCACCCTGTGCGGGGGTGCCGCCGTCCCGTTTCGTTCTGGGGAAAATCGTTGTGCGGCGTTGTGCCTTTTTCTTCGCGTTTCTTCGCGCATTACGCAAAGTTCGTTCAATACGCAAAGAACGGGCCCGGCACGGGCCTGGAACGGACCGGGATGCGGCCCATGGATCCCCATCCATGGGCCGCACCCGGGTTACCCCATCGGGCACGGAGCCGCACCGTCGTCCACCGCCGCCGGGTGAGCGAAACCCCCCACGGCCTTCACTCACCCTTCCGGTGGCGCCGGATTCGTACCCGACGCCGTACAGCTTTTCGGTTCACGGTGTGCGGGTGCGAGGCGTTTCACCTCTGGCCGAAACCCCGTGGTGACGTGCTGTTACGGATCACCTACCCTGGGGTGGGGGTAATTGCAGGTGCAACAGGTGGGGGACCGGTGCTGCGTATCCATATGTCCGGAGTGGACCTTTCCCAGGTGCGGATGGCCACCCGGCCCGACGCGCTGTGGGAAACCGCTCTGAGTTTCCACCGGCTGCGGGACCGGCGCGGTTCCGCGGTGTTCGGGAAATGGCGTACGGAAACCCGGCCTCGGTTGAATGGTGAAGTACGCCTGCTGTCCGCCGTGATTCCACCGCGCGGCTATTTCCCGGATTTCCTGACGCCTTCTCAGGAATGCGGCGAACCGTACGGCATCGACGCGGGAATGCAGGCATTGCGCGAGACCCCGCCCGGCCGGGTCCGGGCCGAACTCGCGCTGCTCGGCGCCGAACGCCGCGACGCGTGCCTCGCCCCGGACGGCCGCGCCGAACCGCTCGGCCGCCTCGTCGACGCGCTGCGCAGCTACCACCGTGCCGCCATCGAGCCGTACTGGCCGCACATCCGGGCCAGCGTCGAGGCCGACCGCGCCGTACGAGGCCGCGCCCTCCTGGACGGCGGCGCGCACGAACTGCTCGCCTCCCTCCCGCCGATGATCCGCTGGCGGGCCCCCGTGCTGGAGGCGGACTACCCCGTCGACCGGGACGTCCATCTGGACGGGCGGGGGCTGCTGCTCCAGCCGTCCTTCTTCTGCCGCGTCACCCCGGTCGTCTACCGCGACCCGGGGCTCCCGCCGGTCCTCGTCTACCCGGTCACCCACTCCCGCGCCCCGGTCTTCGCCGAACCGGGCCCCTGGCTCGGCCGGCTCCTCGGCAGCACCCGGTCGACGGTCCTGAGCGCCATAGGGAACGGCTGTACGACGAGCGAGCTCGCACTGCGGGCCGGGGTGTCCCTCGCCTCGGCGAGCCAGCACGCCTGTGTGCTGCGCGAGGCGGGCCTCATACACACCCTGCGGCACGGCGGCTCGGTCCTGCACACGCTGACGCCGCTGGGCGGATCGCTGCTCAGGGGCGGCGCCCCGCTCGCGCTGTCCTGAGCCGGGCGGACGCGACGGCGGGCGGACGGGCGCGGGAGCGGCGAAAATTTTTCTGTCCGGGCGGCGATGAGTTCCGCGACGCCCCGCCGTCTACCTGTCGTACACGTTCGAACAACAGAGAGAGAGCGAAGCGGCCATGCCTCAGATGATCTTCGTCAACCTGCCGGTCAAGGACCTCGAAGCGACCAAGGCCTTCTTCGGCAAGCTGGGCTTCTCGTGCAACCCGCAGTTCACCGACGAGAACACCGCATGCCTCGTCATCAGCGACACCATCTTCGCGATGCTCCTCACCGAGCCGCGCTTCAAGGAGTTCACCAAGAAGGAGATCGCCGACGCCTCCAAGTCCACCGAGGTGATCCTCGCCCTGAGCGCCGAGAGCCGGGAGAAGGTGGACGAGCTGGTCGACACCGCCCTCGCCTCCGGCGGCTCGCCCGCCAACGAGCCGATGGACTTCGGCCACATGTACGGCCGTTCCTTCCAGGACCCGAACAACCACACCTGGGAGGTCATGTGGATGGACCCGGCCGCGGTGGAGGCCCAGTAGGGCTGACCCGGAATCAGGGGGCGAGGCCCGGATACGTCACGCCGGTGAGCTGCTCGGACGCCATCCAGAGCCGCTCGCTCGTGACGTCGTCCCGGGTCCAGCCCGCACGCCAGGACGGGGCCGGGGCGCCGCGCCAGCCCAGCAGCCCCGGCCCGGTGAACGAATCGGGGCGCACGCCGGGCGCGGTGGCCGCGTGCAGCGTGGGCAGCGCACCGGCCGAAGCGGGCTGGGCGACGATCCGGTTGCCCAGCTCGAAGAACCGCTCCACCGCCCGCCGGTTCTCCATCCGGGCCGCGGCGGACTGAAGGTTGGTCGACGCGTATCCCGGGTGCGCGGCGGCGGCCACCAGCCGGGAGCCCGCCTTCGTGAGCCGTCGCGCCAGCTCGTGGACGAAGAGCAGATTGGCGGTCTTCGAGCGGCCGTAGGCGATCCAGCGACGGTAGTCGCGCTCGCTGTTGAGATCCCCCATGTCGATGTCGGACAGCGCGTGCATCCCGCTGGAGACGGTCACCACACGCGCCCCGGGGGTGTCGAGGAGGCGGGGGAGCAGCAGCCCGGTCAGGGCGAAGTGCCCCAGGTGGTTGATGCCGAACTGCCTCTCGAAGCCGTCGGCCGTCGTCCCGTACGGAAGGGCCATCACGCCCGCGTTGTTGATCAGCAGATCGATCCGCTCGGGCGCACGGGAGGCGGCGAACTCGCGCACCGAGCCCAGATCGGCCAGATCGAGCGGTACGAACGCCACGTCCGCGCCGGTCACGGCCTTCCGGATACGGGACTCGGCCTCCTTGCCGCGTGCCTCGTCACGGCAGGCGAGCAGGACCCGCGCACCGTGCCGGGCCAGCTCCCGCGCGGTGTGCAGACCGATGCCGCTGTTGGCTCCGGTGACCACGGCCGTACGGCCGCTCTGGTCCGGGATGTCGTTCGCGCTCCAGCCGTGGCTCATGGGCCCAGCGTACGACCGCGGTGTGCCGCCCGGACCGGTCGGGCCGGTCCGGATCCAGGGCCGGTGAGCACCGGCGGTACGGGGGTGCGGGGGGCGCGTGAACCTCAGGAGTCGCTCAACTTTTCTGTGATCCGGCCGAGGACGTTGGACGGCGCGCAGATCGTGTCCATAAGGTCATGATCATGCCGGACATAGCGCTCACCACTCTGATCATCCTCTGTCTCGCGGCGGCCGCGGCGGGCTGGATCGACGCGGTGGTCGGCGGCGGCGGACTGCTTCTGCTGCCCGCGCTGCTGCTCGGCCTGCCGCACGTCCCGGCCGCGCAGGTGCTCGGCACCAACAAGGCGGTCGCGATCGTCGGTACGTCGGGGGCGGCCGTGACGTACGTACGCAAGGCGCCGGTGAAGATCGGGACCGCGCTGCGGATCGGGCTCGCGGCGCTGGCCGGATCGATGGCCGGCGCGTTCTTCGCCGCCGGGATCAGCAGCGAGGTGCTCCGGCCGGTGATCATGGTGGTGCTGCTGGCCGTCGCGGCGTTCGTGATGCTGCGGCCCTCGTTCGGCAAGGACACGGACGACGGTGCGCGGCAGCGGGTCACCCGGGCCCGCACCGTCACCGCGATCGTGCTGGTCGGCGGCGGAATCGGCTTCTACGACGGGCTGTTCGGCCCCGGCACGGGCACGTTCCTGGTGCTGGCGCTGACCGCGGTGCTCCACCTCGACCTGGTGACGGCGTCCGCCACCGCCAAGATCGTCAACGTCTGCACCAACGGCGGCGCGCTGGCGATGTTCGCCTACCAGGGCAGCGTGCTGTGGCAACTGGCCGCGCTGATGGCGGTGTTCAACCTGGCGGGCGGGCTCATCGGGGCGCGGATGGCGCTGCGCAAGGGCAGCGAGTTCGTCCGCGGCGTGCTGCTGGTCGTGGTGTTCTCGCTGGTCGCGAAGCTGGGCTTCGACCAGTGGACGGCCTGAACGGCCCGTGCCCGGCAACCGGGTTCAGTGGACGGCGGTCAGATGCGCGTACGCCACCACATTGCCCTGGTACCCCGTCTCCTTCGAGAAGCCGCCGCCGCAGGTGATCAGCCGCAGCGAGGCGAAGGAGGCGGCGCCGTACACCCGCTTGTCGGGGAAGTCCTTGTTCTCGTAGACCTCGATCGCGTCCAGGGAGAAGACGGCGGTGCGCCCGTCCTGGCGGACCACCTCGACCGTGCTGCCCTTCTGCAGGGCGCCCAGGTCGTAGAAGACCGACCGGCCCTGGGCGTTGTCCACATGGCCGGCGACGATCGCGCTGCCCTTGGAGCCCGGGGGAGTGCCGTCCCGGTACCAGCCGACGATGTTGCGGTTGCCGGCCGGGGGCACGTCGAGACTGCCGTCCGTCCCCAGGCCGAGACGCATCACCGGGGCGTCCACCCGGATGCTGGGGATGCGGATGCGCACGGGGGCGGAAGGCCTCAGGGGTTCGGCGACCGGCGATCCTGGCTGGGGCTCCGGGCCGCCGGTGAACGCCTGGGCGGCGGTCGGCCGGGGCGGGACAAGCTGGGCGCCGGCGCCGTTGCGGATCAGCCAGACGCCTGCCAGCGCTGCGATGACCAGCAGCCAGCCCTTGGCCTTCTGGGTCACGGTCGTCCTCCGGGTGATGGAACGGGGACGGTCCCGTCCCGGTGGCGCGCGGCCACCGGGACGGAAACCAGGCGGTACGGAGACGTGAATCCGTCTCCGTCAGCCGGCTGCCTGCGTGCCGCTCGCCCGGCGACGCAGGAGCCAGGCTCCGCCGACGGCGGTCGCGGCGAGAACGCCGGCGCCCGCCGCGATTTGGGTGGTGTCGGGCCGGACGCTGCCGCCGACTCCGGTTTTGACGTGGCCGGTGGGGCCATCGGGGCGGTTCCCGGAGGACGAGCCGTCGTGCTTGCCCGAGCCCCCTTCCTTGGACGGGCTCCCGCTCTCGCGTCCGCCGGAGCTGTCGTCCTGGTCTGTTTTCTCGCCGCGGTCGGTGCCTTCGTCCTGGTCTGTTTTCTCGCCGCGGTCGGTGCCTTCGTCCTGGTCTGTTTTCTCGCCGCGGTCGGTGCCTTCGTCCTGGTCCGTTTTCTCGCCCTGGTCCGTGCCTTCGCCCTGGTTCGTGCCTTCGCCTTGGTCCGTTTTCTCGCCGCGGTCCGTGCCTTCGCCCTGGTTCGTGCCCTCGTCGCGGCCCGTGTCCTCGTCCTGGCCCGTGCCCTCGTCCCTGCCCGGGGCGGTGAACCCGCCGGCGGAGTCGAGCAGCGAGGGCGCGATGAGGTTGGAGAGGTTGTCCAGACTGAACGTGGTGTCCGCACCGGACCCGGACCCGGACTCGTCGCCCGAGGCCCCGTTGTCCGAGGCTTCGTCCCCGGTGGCCCGCGACACGGCATCGGCCGAGCTGATCCGCTGCGCGCCGGCCTCGTCCGCGTACGCGGAGGGGCCGGCGGTGAGGAAGCCGAGCGTGGCTATGGTGACCGCGGATGCGGCGGTACCGGTCACTAGGCGGACAGGACGCATGGGGGGTTCCTCCGGCGATGGCACGAGTAGGTGTGTCCTGCCCCTGAGCTAACGGGCCGCCCGCCACCCATGCCTGCTGACACCGAGTCAGCTTTCACTCGAACGGACCGGCGTGGCCCTCTTGCCAAGAGGTGACCGTGCAGGTCACAGCGGTGATCGGTGCAGGTGGAGCCGACCCTCTGCCGCCCGGTGCCGATCGGGTGACCGGAGCCCGGAGGAAAGTGGCGCACGTCACACGCATGACCTCGCGGGTGCCGGGCACACGTCTGTCACCCCCCACGGGACGGTGTACGAGGCCGCCCCCGGCCGCCGCCCTCACCGGGCCCACCCCCCCCGGGCCCGGTGAGGGCGGATTCGCGCGGCGGGGAAGCGGGCCGGAAGCGGATGGCGCCCGTTCGTGCACGCTCCGTACCCAGAAAGCCCTCGCCGCACATAGACGCTTGCCGCCCCGCACGACCCGGACGCGTCCGGTCCGCCGGTCACGGGCTGCGGCATCGTGCCGGGCTTCCAGGGCTTTGAGGCGGCGGGACTTGTGGAACCACTCACCCCGGGAGCGACAGCCACCAGCTGCCCGCCTGGTGCCTTTCTGCCCGATGGGGAGGGACAGGCGGTGCCGCAGGGCCCTGATCCCGGCTTCGAGTGTCTGGATGTGGGCGGTCTGGCAGCGGCGGGCGAGTGCCCATTGGTCGTGTGTGGCCTTGGTGATCGCACCCGCGATCCGCGACGACGACGCCCCGGTCAATCCCCGCTTCCGCGACGCCCAGGACTCCGCACCGTGCCCCAGACCGTCCGCACAACGGGCCTTCAGATCACGCGAGGCCAGACGCCCCTGGTGCTCACCCACCGCACGCAGGACTTTCTCGTCCTGGGGTGTGAGGTGCTTGAGACGGTCCCGGACCGCCACCCCGCAGGGGCCGGGCACCACGGACGGCGCCGCCAACTCCCGTACAACACCCCCTCCCCCCAAGGCCGGACACCCACTGCCCAGCCCAATGAGCAGCAGCCGCCAAGGTCACCCATTCGGCCCCAGAACCCCCGTTCCACTCCGCGAAGCCACCGCCAGGACCCACTTCCTGCTCACTGCAACGCACTCGAGCTCAGCAAACCGACAGCAGCTCGCGCCCCGTACACAGCCGGGGCCGGGGTGCGTCAGACGGTGTCCCACCGCGCGCCGTCGTGCGCCTGCCCGATCCGCCGCATCAGCTCCTCGTCCACCACGAATTCCATGTCGTCGATACGCCCGACCGGCGCGATGCCCTGCGAGTTGGTGAGGAACGCCGACCGGAACGCGCCCAGCCCGTCCAGGGCCACCGGACGCCGTACGGACTCCAGCCCCGCGCCCGGCAGTTCCCGCTCCAGCAGCGCCATGGTGATGCCGATCAGGCACGGCGCGTCCGGCCAGATCACCGAAGTCCCGTCCCAGAAGCCGACGTTGGTGATCGCGCCCTCCGTCACCGAGCCGTCCGGCGCGGTCAGCAGGGCCTCGTCGAACCCGGCGCGGGCGGCCAGCCGCGCGTAGTACGTCTGGCCGAACTCCCCGGGCCGCTTGATGTGCGGCACGGTACGGGCGTACGGGACGGACATCAGGGCGTGCGGTTCGGCGGACTTCCGGGCCGGTCCGCGCACCGTGACCATGACGGTCGTCTCCGGGTCACCCGGCGGCAGATAGCCGTGGACCCGGACCGAGGCGTCCCGCGCCCCGGCACCGTCCAGCGCGTGCCGGACCAGCCCGCGGACCCGTTCCCCGTCCAGCGGGCGCTCGAACAACTCCCGGTTCGCGGCGTCCAGCCGAGCCAGATGCAGATCGAGGCCGCGCACCTTTCCGTCCCTGACCTGCATGGCCGTGAAATGGCCGTAGCCGAGGAAGGCCGGAATCCGCAGGTCCGCCTCGGTGGCCGGACGGCCGTCGAACTCGGCGTACGGGAAGGGCGCGGGCGGGGGAGTCACCATGCCTCCACCGTAGCCGCGACGCCCGACGGTACGGACCGACGGAAGTCGCTTGACCTCAACCTCGGTTGACATACGAGCCTTTCGGCATGGACCTCACCACAGCATCCTCCTCGCCCTCGTCCACCACGCCCCTGAAGATCGCGGTCATCCTCGCCAGCAACCGCGAGGGGCGGTTCGCCCCCGTCATCTCCGACTGGTTCCTCTCGCACACCGGCCCCCGCCCCGACATCGAGACCGATCTGATCGACGTCGCGGAACTCGACCTCCCGGTCGCGCTCTCCTTCCGGCCCGACGCCGACGCGCAGGCCCGGCTCGCGGCCGTCGCGTCCAGGCTGGCGGCGGCCGACGGCTTCGTCGTCGTCACCCCCGAGTACAACCACTCGTTCCCGGCCCCGATGAAGAACCTCATCGACTGGCACCGCGACGAGTGGCAGGCCAAACCCGTCGCCTTCGTCTCGTACGGCGGGGTCTCCGGCGGGCTGCGCGCCGTCGAGCAGCTGCGGCAGGTCTTCGCGGAGCTGCACACCGTCGGCATCCGCGAGACCGTGTCCTTCCACAACGCGGGCGCCCTGTTCGACGACGAGGGCAGGCACCGGGACCCGGCGGGCTGCGACGCGGCGGCCAAGGTGCTGCTCGACCAGCTGGTCTGGTGGGGACACGCCCTGCGCGAGGCCAAGGCGGTCCGCCCGTACGGCGCCTGACCCGGGAGCGCTGCGCCACGCCGCGGCGTCCCCGACAATCGACGGGTACCGGGACACCCCGCCACCCGACCCCGCAGGAGCCGAAAGTGACGACGCCGGCATGGCTGACCGTACTGACCACGACGGACAGCGAGGAGAAGGCCCATGCCCTGGCGCAGGGCGCGGTGGAGGCGCGGCTCGCCGCCTGCGTACAGATCTCCGCGCCCGTCACCTCGGTCTACCGCTGGCAGAACGCCATCGAGACCAACGAGGAGTGGCAGCTGCTGTTCAAGACGACAGCGGAGCGGTACGACGAACTGGAGGCCCATCTGGAGGCGGCGCACGACTACGAGACCCCGGAGATCATCGCGGTCCCGGTGGTACGGGGCAGCGCCCGCTACCTCGCCTGGGTCTCGGCCGAGACCGCTCCGGTCACCTCGCTGTAGGGCGGCCCGGGGGCCGGACGGGCCGCAGTCGCGGGCCCCTCCCGGGCTGCGGGTCTACCGCTCCCCGGCCGCCAGTGCCTCCCCGATCCCCGTCTCCTGGGGCCCCAGGAAGTGCGGATCGGGCTTGAAGACGGCGTCCAGCGCCGCCTTCCCCGCCGCGAACACCTCCCGCGTCCCGCCGTAGTACCAGGTCGCGTCGTGCTTGGCGTCCACGCCGACCCCGTACGCGTCGATCCCCGCGGTCCGGCACAGGGCGATCGCCCGGCGGATGTGGAACCCCTGGCTCACCAGCACCGCGCGGTCGACCCCGAAGATCTTCTTGGCCCGCACGCACGAGTCCCAGGTGTCGAACCCCGCGAAGTCGCTCACGATCCGCTCGTCCGGCACCCCGTGCTCCGTGAGATAGGTGCGCATGGCATCCGGCTCGTCGTACTCCTTCCGGCTGTTGTCACCGGTCACGAGCACGACCTTCACCTTCCCGTCCCGGTACAGCTCGGCGGCGGCCTTCAGCCGGTTGGCGAGATACGGCGACGGCCTGCCCTGCCAGAGCCCCGCCCCGAACACCACGGCCACCTGCTGCGCGGGCGCGTCCGCGGTCGTCCTGACCCGGGCGTCGGCCACGGAGTACATCCAGGTCATGGGCGCCAGCCCGGCCACACACGCGAGCATCACCCCCTGCACGGCCCGCCGCTGCCCGCGCCGCGTGCGCGGCCATCGCGGCCGCAACCGCCCGAGCACCTGCCGTCCCGGCCACTTCACCCGCATGGGAGCCCCCTCTTTCCGTGCCGTGCTCCGTCGTCCCACTTGATCGGACGAACCGGAGGCCGAAAGAGTTCTCCGACAGGCGGGACGAATGCCGCACGGCCGCTCAGGTCCGGCCTCACCGGTCCGGGGCCGCGCGGACCGCCGGGCGGTCAGGCCAATACCATCGCCCAATGCTGCGTCCACGACTGATCGCCTCCGATCTCGACGGCACCCTCCTGCGCAACGACGGCACCCTCTCGCCCCGCACCCTGCGCGCCCTGCGCACCGCCGAGAGCGCCGGCGCGGAGATCGTCCTCGTCACCGCCCGGCCGCCCAGGTTCGTCGACCGGCTCGCCGACGCCGCCGGCTTCGCGGGCACGGCGGTGTGCAGCAACGGGGCGATGGTCTACGACATCGGGACGCGCACCGTCGTCTCCTCCCGTGCCCTGCCGCTCACCACCGCCCGCCGCGTGGCCACCGCGCTCGCCGCCGCCGTGCCCGGGATCGGCTTCGCCCTGGAGACCGGCAACCACATCCTGTACGAACCGGCCTACCGCCTGCGGCTCTCCGAGGACGCCGGCGCCGAGCTGCCCGTACCGGCGCTCGCGGACCTCTGGCTGGCCGATGTCCCCGTCACCAAGCTCCTCGCCTGGTCGGACCGGCTCGACGCGGACGCACTGCTGGCGGCGGCCGAGGCGGGGGCGGTCGACGGGGTGCAGCTCACCCATTCCGGCGGGCGCGGACTGCTGGAGATCAGCGCGTCCGGCGTGACCAAGGCCGGCACGCTTTCGGTGCTGTGCGCCGGGCGCGGCATCGAAGCCGCGGAGGTCATCGCCTTCGGCGACATGCCCAACGACCTGACCGTCCTCGAATGGGCCGGCACCGGCTACGCGATGGGCAACGCCCACCCGAGCGTGCTGGCCGCGATACCGACGCACACGCTCAGCAACGAGGAGGACGGGGTCGCGGACGTCATCGAGCGGCTCTTCGGACCCGCCCGCTGACCCGGCGGCACGCCACCCGTCACCCGCTCGCAACGGCGCGGCAACCTCCCTCCCGCACCATCGAGCCATGACGCAGCCGGCACCGGCCCAGGCCCAGGAGTCCCTGCCCCTCGACAGCACGGCGCAACTGCTGACCCGCATCACCGCGCAGCTCGGCACCCAGCTCGGACTGGTCACGCGGAACGGAACCCGAAAGGCCGCACCGGCCCAGCCGGCCCGCTCCCGGCCACCGGACAGCTCTCAGAGCATGTCCGCACCATCCGCACCATCCACAGTGCCCGCAGTGAAAACCTGATGAACGGACATTTCCGGGCGCCTGCCTGAGCCTTCTTGTCGGTCCGGCCGTTTACTGTCGGACCATGGACGGCACGCACGGCATGCAGGACCACGGCACGCACGACCACGGCACCGGCCCCTACGGCGCGGCCGACGCCGAGCGCTGGGACACCGAGCCGGACAAACGGCCGGGCCGCACCGCGTTCCAGCGCGACCGTGCCCGGGTGCTGCACTCCGCCGCGCTGCGGCGGCTCGCCGGGAAGACCCAGGTCGTCACCCCGGGCACCCGCGGCCACGCCTGGGACGCCAGCCCCCGGACCAGGCTCACCCACTCCCTCGAATGCGCCCAGGTCGGCCGCGAGCTCGGGGCCGCGCTCGGCTGCGACCCCGACCTCGTCGAGACCGCCTGCCTCGCCCACGACCTGGGCCACCCGCCGTTCGGACACAACGGCGAGCAGGCGCTCAACGACTTCGCGTCGGACTGCGGGGGCTTCGAGGGCAACGCCCAGTCGCTGCGGCTGCTGACCAGACTCGAACCGAAGCGGTTCGTGCCCGACACCCGCACCGGCGAGCTGGTCAGCGTCGGGCTCAACCTCACCCGGGCCGCCCTGGACGCCGCCACCAAGTACCCGTGGCCGCGCGGCGAGCACCCCACCGACCCCGGCTCGCCGAAATTCGGCGTGTACGAGGACGACCTGCCGGTCTTCGCCTGGGCCCGCAAGGGGGCACCGAGGGACCGCAAGTGCTTCGAGGCCCAGGTCATGGACTGGTCCGACGACGTCGCCTACTCCGTGCACGACTTCGAGGACGGGCTGCACGCCGGGCACATCGACCCCGACTGCCTCTACTCCGAACCGGAGCGGGACGCGATCTGGGCGGTCGCCATCGGCCGCTACGTCCCGGCGGACACCGACCCCCAGGAGCTGGCCGACGCGCTGGACCGGCTCGTCGCCCAGGACTGGTGGCCGCACGGCTACGACGGATCCGCCGTCGCCCAGGCCCGGCTGAAGGACGCGACGAGCCAGCTGATCGGCCGGTTCTGCCTAGCCGCCGAGAGCAGCACCCGGCAGGCTCACGGCACGGGCCGCCTCGGCCGGTACGCCGCCGAGCTGGTCGTCCCCCGCGAGGCCCGCAACGAATGCGCGGTGCTCAAGGCGGTCGCCGACCGTTACGTCATGCAGCGCGCCGAGCAGGAGGCGATCCGCGCCGACCAGCGGATCGTCATCGCCGAGCTGGCCGCCGCCCTGACCGCCCGCGCCCCGGAGGGACTGGAGCCGCAGTTCCGGGCGCTGTTCGACACCGCCCGCGACGACAGGGCCCGCAAGCGGGTCCTGGTCGACCAGATCGCCGCCCTGACCGACGCCTCGGCCCGCTCGCTGCACGCGTCGCTCACGGAGCGCAGACACCGGGTGTGACCTGATCGGGGTACACCCTCTTTCGCCATCACGCTGCGTGCGGGACGCTCGCAGTTGGCGGCGCCGCGAAGCAAGCACCGAGGAGGCACCAAGTGGTCGACGCACATCGCACGTTCGTCATCGTGGGCGGAGGACTGGCGGGAGCGAAGGCGGCCGAGACGCTCCGGGCGGAGGGTTTCAGCGGCCGGGTGATCCTGCTCGGCGACGAACGCGACCACCCGTACGAACGGCCTCCGCTCTCCAAGGGCTATCTCGCCGGCAAGGAGGAGCGGGACAGCGTCTTCGTCCACGAGACCGCCTGGTACGCGGGCGCCGACATCGAGCTGCACCTGGGGCAGCCCGTCACCTCGCTCGACCGGGAGGCCCGCGCCGTGAAGCTCGGCGACGGCACCGTCGTCCACTACGACAAACTGCTGCTCGCCACCGGGGCCGAGCCGCGCCGCCTCGCCGTCCCGGGCACGGACCTGACCGGCGTCCACCATCTGCGCCGCCTCGCCCACGCCGACCGGCTGCGCAACGTGCTGACCGCACTCGGCCGCGACAACGGCCATCTGGTGATCGCCGGGGCCGGCTGGATCGGCCTGGAGGTCGCGGCGGCGGCCCGCGGGTACGGCGCCGAGGTCACCGTCGTCGAACCGGAGCCGACCCCGCTGCACCAGGTCGTCGGCCCCGAGCTCGGCCAGATCTTCACCGATCTGCACAGCGACCACGGGGTCCGCTTCCACTTCGGCCTCCGCCTCACCGAGATCATCGGCCAGGACGGCCTGGTGCTCGCCGTCCGCACCGACGACGGCGAGGAGCACCCAGCCCACGCCGTGCTCGCCGCGATCGGCGCCGCGCCCCGCACCGCCCTCGCCGAGACCGCCGGGCTCGCCATGGCTCCCCGCGCGGTCGGCGGCGGCATCGCCGTCGACGCCTCGCTGCGCACCAGCGACCCGCACATCTTCGCGGCCGGTGACGTCGCCAACGTGGAGCACCCGCTGCTCGGCACCCGGCTGCGCGTGGAGCACTGGGCGAACGCGCTGAACAGCGGCCCGGCCGCGGCCCGCGCCATGCTCGGCCAGGAGGTCAGCTACGACCGGGTGCCGTACTTCTTCTCCGACCAGTACGACCTCGGCCTCGAATACTCGGGATGGGCGCCGCCGGGCAGCTACGACCAGGTGGTCATCCGGGGCGACGCGGGGAAGCGGGAGTTCATCGCCTTCTGGCTGAAGGACCGCCGGGTGCTGGCCGGGATGAACGTCAACGTGTGGGACGTCACCGAGACCGTGCAGGGGCTGATCCGGTCCGGCCGGCAGATCGACCCGGACGCGCTGGCGGACCCGTCGGTGCCGCTGGAATCCCTAAGGGCTGTCTGACAAATGCCTGCGGCGTCGCGGCGTCCATTCATCAGACACCCCCTGGGCTGAGCCGCTCCCGGACCGACCCGGCCGGTCCGCGCGGTCCCACCGGTTCCACGGATCACATCGGCGCGCTCCACGGCTGTCGTAGCCCACCCGTAGACTTCACCCGTGGCAGGCAGGATCAATGACGACGATGTGAAGGCGGTACGGGACGCGGTCCCGATCGACGCCGTCGTTTCCGAGTATCTCCAGCTGCGCAACGCGGGCGGTGGCAACCTCAAGGGGCTCTGCCCGTTCCACGACGAGAAGTCCCCCTCCTTCCAGGTCAGCCCGAGCAAGGGTCTCTTCCACTGCTTCGGCTGCCAGGAGGGCGGCGACACGATCGCCTTCGTGCAGAAGATCGACCATCTGACGTTCGCGGAGGTCGTCGAGCGGCTCGCCGCCAAGGCGGGCATCACCCTGCGGTACGAGGAGGGCGGCTACAACCCCTCCCACCAGCGCGGCGAGCGCATCAGGCTGGTCGAGGCGCACAAGGCGGCCGCCCGGTTCTACGTCGAGCAGCTGGACGGCCCCGAGGCCGAGATCGGCCGGAAGTTCCTCGCCGAGCGCGGCTTCGACCAGGCGGCCGCCGCCCACTTCGGCGTCGGCTACAGCCCGGCCGGCTGGGACCACCTCACCCGCTATCTGCGTGGCCAGGGCTTCAGCGACAAGGAGCTGATCGCCTCCGGCCTCTCCCAGGACGGCAGGCGCGGACCCATCGACCGCTTCCGCGGCCGGCTGATGTGGCCGATCAGCGACACCTCCGGCGACGTCGTCGGCTTCGGCGCCCGCAAGCTGCGCGACGACGACAACGGACCGAAGTACCTCAACACCCCCGAGACCGCGATCTACAAGAAGTCCCAGGTGCTCTACGGCATCGACCTGGCGAAGAAGGACATCGCGAAGGCCAGCCGGGCCGTGGTCGTCGAGGGCTACACCGACGTCATGGCCTGCCATCTCGCCGGGATCACCACCGCCATCGCCACCTGCGGCACCGCCTTCGGCGGCGACCACATCAAGATCCTGCGCCGGCTCCTGATGGACAACGGCAGCGCCCGGGTGATCTTCACCTTCGACGGTGACGCGGCCGGGCAGAAGGCCGCCCTGCGCGCCTTCGAGGACGACCAGAAGTTCGCCGCCGAGACGTACATCGCGATCGCCCCGGACGGCATGGACCCCTGTGACCTGCGCCTGGTCAAGGGCGACGAGGCGGTCCGCGACCTGGTCGAACCCCGCACCCCGCTCTTCGAGTTCGCGCTCCGCCAGATCGTCGGCCGGTACGACCTGGAGACCCCGGCCGGCCGCGGCGCCGCGCTCGACGAGGCGGCACCCGTCGTCGCCCGGATCAAGAACAGCTCCTCGCAGCACGAGGTCGCCGTCCAGCTGGCCGGCATGCTCGGCATCCTGGACACCCAGTTCGTCGTCAAGCGCGTCGGCCAGCTCGCCCGCTGGGCCCGCGAGCGGGGCGACCAGCGGGGCCCCGGCCAGACCCCCTCCCGCGGCGGCCCCCGGCACCAGCAGGTCCAGGCGCCCCCCGCCGCCCCCTCCGGCCCCGCGCTCAACCTCCGCAGCCCCGCCCACCGCACCGAGCGCGAGCTGCTCAAGCTCGCCCTGCAGAAGCCCGCCCTGGTCTCCCCGGCCTTCGACGCCTACGGGGCCGACGAGTTCACCGCCCCGCCGTACGCCGCCGTCCGGCAGTGCATCGCTGAGGCCGGCGGCGCCGAGCTGGGCGTGCCCGAGACCCGCGAATACCTGGTCCAGGTCCTGGACGCGGCACCCAACGACACGGTGCGCAATCTGGTCACCGAGCTCGCCGTCGAGGTCTTCCACGGCAAGACCATCGACGAGACCTACGCGGGCATGCAGCTCGTCCAGGTCCGGCTGCGCGCCGTCGACCGCCGGATCAACGACGTACAGGGCAGCCTCGCCCGCCTCGGCAGCAATGTCGCCCCGGACCACCTCGCGGCGGCGCAGAACGAGGTCTGGGTCCTCCAGCAGTACGCCCAGTCCCTGCGCAACAACGGGGCCGACGCGCTCTGACGCGCCGGCCCGGCAGCGGGAGCGCCCCCGCGTAACCGGCCGGTCACGGACCGGACTCAGAAAGTCCCCGCACGCCCCTCGTGGCAGCGATGTGTCTTACCCCACACTGGGGTGCGGTGCCTGAGACATCGGAGCGCGGCCGGCCCATCGAACGGTGGTCCTCCATCCCCGCGGTCCGGCAGCGATCACCTGGAGGTCGCCCCCGTGCAGACCCGGACCCTGACCAAAACCGAGCACGTCTCGGCCGTCCCCGCGCAGAACCGGGCCGTGCACCATCCGGAGGGCGCGGTGGAGCCGCCGATACCGAACGAGCCGCCCGATCCGCCCGAAGTGCTCATGGAGGAGCCGCCCAGGGCGCCGGAGCGGTCCGGGCCGAGGAGCCGCCCGGAGGCCGCCGGTCCGTCCTCCGACCTCTTCCGCCAGTACCTGCGGGAGATCGGCCGGATCCCCCTGCTCAGCGCCGCCGACGAGGTGGAGCTCGCCCGCCGTGTCGAGGCCGGGCTCTTCGCCGAGGAACGGCTCGCGAGCGCCCCCGACCCGGACACCCGGCTGGCCGTCGACCTGGACCGCCTCGTCGTCATGGGGAGGATGGCCAAACGCCGCCTCATCGAGGCCAACCTCCGCCTCGTCGTCTCCGTCGCCAAGCGCTACGTCGGCCGCGGGCTGACCATGCTGGACCTGGTCCAGGAGGGCAACCTCGGGCTGATCAGGGCCGTCGAGAAGTTCGACTACGCCCGGGGCTACAAGTTCTCCACGTACGCGACCTGGTGGATCCGCCAGGCCATGTCCCGCGCCCTCGCCGACCAGGCGCGGACCATACGGGTCCCGGTCCATGTCGTCGAGCTGATCAACCGGGTCGTACGCGTCCAGCGCCGGATGCTCCAGGAGCGCGGCTACGAACCGACCGCGGAGGAGGTCGCCGGCCAGCTCGACCTCACCCCGGAACGGGTCGGTGAAGTCCTGCGGCTCGCCCAGGAACCCGTCTCGCTGCACGCCCCGGTCGGTGAGGAGGAGGACGTCGCCCTCGGCGACCTGATCGAGGACGGCGACGCCGCGTCCCCGGTCGAGTCCGCCGCGTTCCTGCTGCTGCGCGAGCACCTGGAAGCGGTGCTCTCGACCCTGGGCGAGCGCGAACGGAAGGTGGTCCAGCTGCGCTACGGGCTGGACGACGGACGGCCCCGCACCCTGGAGGAGATCGGCAGGATCTTCGGGGTGACCCGCGAACGCATCCGCCAGATCGAGTCCAAGACCCTCAGCAAACTGCGGGACCACGCCTTCGCCGACCAGCTCCGCGGCTACCTCGACTGACGCCGCGAGGGCCCGCACCGCCGGACAGCGGTACGGGCCCTCGCGTACGTACGAACGGGCAGCGTCCCTAGTCGACTTCGGCGACCGCCTGCGCGAACTGCGCCGAATAGAGCCGTGCGTAGGCGCCCTCGGCGTCCAACAGCTCCTCGTGGGTGCCCTGTTCGACGATCGAGCCGTTCTCCATCACCAGGATGATGTCGGCGTCCCGGATGGTGGAGAGCCGGTGCGCGATCACGAAGCTCGTACGGCCGTGGGCCAGCCGCGCCATCGCCTTCTGGATCAGCACCTCGGTACGGGTGTCGACGGAGCTCGTCGCCTCGTCGAGCACCAGGATCACCGGGTCGGACAGGAACGCCCGCGCGATGGTGATCAGCTGCTTCTCGCCCGCGCTGACGCCGGAGCCCTCGTCGTCGATCACCGTGTCGTAACCGTCCGGCAGGGTGCGGATGAACCGGTCGGCGTGGGCCGCCCGCGCCGCCTCCTCGATCTCCTCCCGGGTGACCTCGCGCGAAGCGCCGTACGCGATGTTGTCCGCGATCGAACCGCCGAACAGCCAGGTGTCCTGGAGGACCATGCCGATGCCCTGGCGCAGCTCGTCGCGCGACATCTTCGTCACGTCGACCCCGTCCAGCGTGATCCGGCCGCCCGTCACCTCGTAGAACCGCATCAGCAGATTGACGAGCGTGGTCTTGCCGGCCCCGGTCGGGCCGACGATCGCGACCGTGTGCCCCGGCTCGACGTTCAGCGACAGATCCTCGATGAGCGGCTTCTCCGGGTCGTAACGGAACGACACCTTCTCCAGCGAGACGCTGCCCCGCAGCTCCTCGGGGCGCTCCCGCTCGCCGGGCGCGGGGTCGGTGCCCTGCTCCTCGGCGTCCAGCAGCTCGAAGATCCGCTCGGCCGAGGCGACGCCCGACTGCACCAGGTTCGCCATCGAGGCGACCTGGGTCAGCGGCATCGAGAACTGCCGCGAGTACTGGATGAACGCCTGCACATCACCGATCGACAGCGCGCCCGAAGCGACCCGCAGACCACCCACGACGGCGATCAGCACATAGTTCAGGTTGGAGACGAACATCATCAGCGGCTGCATGATCCCGCTGTTGAACTGCGCCTTGAAACCGGCCTCGTACAGCGCTTCGTTCTGCTCGGCGAAGTCCCGCGCGGACTCCTCCTGCCGGCCGAAGACCTTCACCAGGGTGTGCCCGGTGTACATCTCCTCGATGTGGGCGTTGAGCTTGCCCGTCACCTTCCACTGCTGCACGAACTGCGGCTGCGAGCGCTTGCCGACCTTCGTCGCCACGAACGCCGAGAGCGGCACCGTCACCAGCGCGACCAGCGCCAGCAGCGGCGAGACCCAGAACATCATGATCAGCACGCCGACGATGGTGAGCAGGGAGTTGATGAGCTGGCCCATCGTCTGCTGCATCGTCTGCGAGATGTTGTCGATGTCGTTCGTCGCCCGGCTGAGCACCTCGCCGCGCTTGGCCCGGTCGAAGTAGGACAGCGGCAGCCGCGACAGCTTCGTCTGGATGTCCTCGCGCAGCTGGAACACGATCCGGTTGATGATGCTGATCGACAGCCGGGTCGCCACCAGCATCAGCAGACCGGCGCCGACATAGACCGCCAGCGCCACCAGCAGTACGTCGCCCACCGCGCCGAAGTCGATACCGTGACCGGGAACGAAGTCCACCCTGGAGAGCATGTCGGCCAGGCCGCTGTTGCTCCCGCGCAGGCCCTCGATGGCCTGCTCCTTGGTCGCCCCCTCCGGCATCTTCCGGCCGACGACCCCGGCGAAGACCAGGTCGGTCGCTCGGCCGAGGATCTTCGGCCCGACCACCGACAGGCCCACGCTCAGCGCACAGGCCACCAGCATCACGTAGAGCGAGGTCTTCTCCGCCGCGAAGCGCTTCAGCAGCCGCTTCGAGGACCCCTTGAAGTCCATGGACCGGTCGGTCGGCGCCCCGCCCGCCATCATGCGTCCGCCAGGCCCGGCCATTACGCGGCCTCCGCTTCCGTCAGCTGGGAGAGCACGATCTCCCGGTACGTTTCATTGCCGTCCATCAGCTCGTGATGGGTGCCGGAGCCGACCACCCGGCCCTCGTCCAGCACCAGGATCCGGTCCGCGTCGCGGATGGTGGACACCCGCTGCGCCACGATCACCACGGTCGCATCGGCCGTCTCCTGGGTGAGGGCCCCGCGCAGCGCGGCGTCGGTGGCGTAGTCGAGCGCCGAGAACGAGTCGTCGAAGAGATAGATCTCCGGGCGCTGCACCAGCGTCCTGGCAATGGCCAGACGCTGCCGCTGCCCGCCCGACACATTGGTGCCGCCCTGCGAGATCGGCGCGTCCAGACCGTGCTCCAGCGCCGTGACGAACTCCTTTGCCTGCGCGACCTCCAGCGCGTGCCACAGCTCCTCGTCGGTCGCGTCCGGGTTTCCGTACCGCAGGTTCGTCGCGACCGTCCCGGAGAACAGATACGGCTTCTGCGGAACGAGACCCACGGTCTTCGCCAGCAGCGCCGACTCCAGCGTCCGCACATCCGTGCCGTCTACCAGCACCTGGCCGTCCGTCACGTCGAACAGCCGCGGTACGAGACCGAGCAGGGTCGACTTCCCGCTGCCCGTCGACCCGATGATCGCGGTGGTCTCGCCGGGGCGGGCCACCAGATCCACCGACCGCAGCACCGGCTCCTCGGCGCCCGGGTAGCGGAAGTCCGCGCCGCGCACCTCCAGATGACCGCGGGCGAGGAGCTTGCGGACCGGCTTCACGGGCGGGACCACGCTGGACTCGGTCTCCAGGACCTCCTGGATGCGCTCGGCACAGACCTCGGCGCGCGGCACCATCATGAACATGAAGGTGGCCATCATCACCGACATGACGATCTGCATCAGATAGGCGAGGAACGCGGTCAGCGCGCCGATCTCCATGCCGCCGCTGTCGATGCGCTGGGCACCGAACCAGATCACCGCGATCGACGAGACGTTCACGACCGTCATCACGGTGGGGAACATCAGCGCCATCAGCCGGCCCGTGGACAGCGCCACATCCGTCAGCTCGGTGTTGGAGCCGCGGAACCGCTCCTCCTCGTAGCCGTCCCGTACGAAGGCGCGGATGACGCGGTTGCCGGTGATCTGCTCGCGCAGCACCCGGTTCACCGTGTCGAGCCGCTCCTGCATCGTGCGGAACAGCGGGCGCATCCGCCGCACGATCAGGCTCACCGCGATGCCGAGCACCGGCACCACCGCGAGCAGCACCGCGGACAGCGGGACGTCCTGGCCGAGCGCCATGATGATGCCGCCGACGCACATGATCGGGGCCGACACCATCAGCGTGAACGTCATCAGCACCAGCATCTGGACCTGCTGGACGTCATTGGTCGTACGGGTGATCAGCGAGGGCGCCCCGAAGCGCCCCACCTCACGGGCCGAGAACGACTGCACCCGGTCGAAGACCGACGCCCGGATGTCGCGGCCGAGCGCGGACGCGGTACGGGCGCCGTAGTAGACGGCCCCCATGTTGCAGACCACCTGGGCGATGCTGACGGCGATCATGATGCCGCCGAATTCGAGGATGTAGCCCGTGTCGCCCTGCACGACACCGTTGTCGATGATGTCGGCGTTCAGCGTGGGCAGGTAGAGGCTGGCGCAGGTCTGCAGCAGTTGGAGGAGGACCAGCAGCAGGATGGGTTTTCTGTACGGACCGAGATAGGCCCGCAGGAGTTTTATGAGCACGCGTGTCTCTCGGAGTCGGCAGAAGGCAGGGGTCGACCCATTTTCCGGCACCGACGGCCGTGACCGCGAGCAGTTTTACTCAAGACCAGGTCAAAAAACGGACCGAGTACACAAGTGGAGGGGGTTCACCTCGCTCGGAGTACTCGGCCCGTCGCGCAGACGTACGGACTCAGCTCGCGGAGTCGAACGCCCCCGGGTGGATCTGGTCCCGCGTCGCCACGTACTGCTGGCGCACCGCCTGCCCGACCGCCAGTTCCTCGCCCGGCTCCAGCACCTGCGCCGCGGCGCCCTGCCAGGCCGGGGGAGTGAGCGGATCGGCCGTCCCCTGCGAGACCCCCAGCGCCCAGGCCGCCTGCCGGGCCGCGCCCAGCGCCGCGTACTCGGCGGGCTGCGGCACGACCACCTGCGTACCGAAGAGCGCGGGCGCCAGCCCCTGTACGGCGGGCAGTTCGGCCGCCGCCCCCAGCAGGAACACCCGCCGCACCTCGACGCCCCGGCCGCGCAGCACGTCGAGCGCGTCGGCCAGCGAGCACAGCATCCCCTCGAACGCCGCCCGCGCCAGATGTTCCGGCTTCATCGACTCGCGCCGCAGCCCGCAGAGCGTCCCCGCGGCGTGCGGCAGCCGCGGCGTCCGCTCGCCCTCCAGGTACGGCAGCAGCACCAGCCCGGACGCGCCCGGCGTGGACTTCAGCGCCAGCGCGGAGAGCTCGTCGAGACCCTCCACGCCGAGCATCTCGGAGGTCCCGCGCAGTGCCCGCACCGCGTTGGAGGTGTGCACCACCGGCAGGTGCTTCCCGGTCGCGTCCGCGAAAGAAGTGATCATCCCGGCCGGATCGGACAGCGCCTCGTGGTGCACCGCCATGACCGAGCCCGACGCACCCAGCGAGACCACCGCGTCGCCGACCCCGACCCCGAGCCCGAACGCCGCCGCCATCGTCTCGCCGGTCCCCGCGGAGATCAGCAGCCCCTCGGGCGTCGTCCCGGCCGCATCGGCGGGACCGAGCACCTCGGGCAGCGCCGCCTGGTGCCCGAGCGCGAGCTCCACCAGGTCGGGCCGGTAGGAACCGGTGTCCGCGGACCAGTAGCCGGTGCCGGACGCGGCACCCCGGTCGGTGGTCCGCCGGGCCGGACGCCCCAGCAGCTGCCAGACCAGCCAGTCGTGCGGCTGGAGCACCGCGGACACCCGCTGGGCCGCCTCCGGCTCGGTCCGCGCCATCCAGCGCAGCTTCGCCACCGGCTGCGCGGCCTGCGGCACCGCCCCGACCGCCTCGGCCCAGGCCTGCCGCCCGCCGAGCCCGTCGACCAGATCGGCGGCGGCGGCCTGCGCCCGCTTGTCGTTTCCGAGCAGCGCCGGGCGTACGAGATTGCCCTGGTGGTCCAGGGGCACCAGGCCGTGCTGCTGGGCGGAGACGCCGATGGCCTGCACCCCTTCGAGCAGCCCGCCGCCTGCGGCCTCGCCGAGCGAGAGCAGCCAGGCCTGCGGGTCGACCTCGGTGGCCTTCGCCTCGACGGGGTGTGCGGCGAACCCCCGGCGCAGCACTGCGCCCGTGTCCGTATCGCAGACGACGATGTGCGTGAAGGCGGAAGAGCTGTCCAAGCCGGCGACTATCCCCATGCCCAAGATTCTGCCGCACCGCCGGACCTTTTCCGTACCGGTTGCGCGGACCCCTGGCCCCCAGGGCCTAGGTGTTGCTGGTGCCCCAGTCGTCCTCGCCGTTGCGGCCGCGGTCCCGCAGCGAGCGCACCCGGTCGGTCACCGAGGCAGGGACCTTCTCACCGACCTTCTCGCTCACCGCGTGGTACGCCTTGCCGGCCAGATCGCGGCCGCTCTGCGCCGCGGACTCGGCGGTATTGCGCACGGCCGGGTTCTGGGCGAACTGGCGTGCGGACTTCTTCATCTGCTCGTAGCGCTCGCGTCCGGCCCGTGTCCCGATCACGTATCCGAGGGCCAGTCCGGCGATGAACGTGAGCCGGTACCGCATGGCTGCCACCCTTCCTTGCTCACTGCGAAGCTTCAGTGCGACGTGTGCTGCCCGCCTACCCGCGGGCACCTGAGATCACCCCGGGGGATACCGATTGGCAAAGCACCCCCCTGCTTGCGCTAATGTATGTGTCGCAGCGAACGAGCGCCGCCCGGCAGCAGCCAGGTAGGTAGGGTTCGGTGCACACGCAGCAATCCCCTGTAGCTCAATTGGCAGAGCAGCCGGCTGTTAACCGGCAGGTTACTGGTTCGAGTCCAGTCGGGGGAGCGCGATCCCCTGTAGCTCAATTGGCAGAGCATTCGGCTGTTAACCGGAGGGTTACTGGTTCGAGTCCAGTCGGGGGAGCGGAACGGAAGAGGACCCCGAGGGGTCCTTTTTCGTATGCCCGGCGACGGTCACCACCGTGGTGCGTGTGGGGCGCATGCGACTCTTTCGCATGTACTTCGCTCCATCCGGAACCGGACGGCCGACGGTGCGGTCTTCATGGTCACGCGAAGCCGACCATCCGGAGCGAGAGATCGTATGACCGGCTATGCTGCGGCAGACGGCGCGCACACTTGTACGCGCCACGCCGAAAAGGGGCGGTAGCTCAGCCGGTTAGAGCAGCGGACTCATAATCCGTCGGCCGTGGGTTCGAGTCCCACCCGCCCCACCGAACAACCTTGGGAAGAATCGTTCTGACCTGGGGGAACGCACTTTTGTGAGGGTGCTTCGCGTGCAGCGGACGCCGCACAGAGGTGCTGCGAGCGTAAGTCGTCGCGCGCCCAGCCCACCCGCCGCGGCGAGGCGTGGCAGCGGGCGGGCTGGACGGTCAGGCGGCGCAGCCGTACCGCTTGACGAGATTGGTGGCGGCTTCCCGCACCACGGTCGCGCTGTTGCGGATCGCGGTGTCCCGGTCGACGAGGCCCTTCTTCTCCTCCTGCGAGGGAGCGATGAGCCTGACGGTCATGTACGGGGCGGGCGAGCCCATTCGGGCGGCACAGCCGGCGGGCAGAGTGGCCTCGGCCTGGTCGGGGAGTGCCCAGCCCTTGAAGCCGGGGCCGAGAGGGACGGAGTCCTTCCTGGGGCCGGAGTCGTGCCGGGCGTCCGCGATGATCAGGTTGAAGAGGCCTCGGCGGTAGTCGCTGTCGGGGTCGGCGCGCATGACGCCGCACCCCTTGAACACCTTGAGGTCACCCCTGCCCGGGCTTTCCCACTCCTCCGCGCTGACCTCGCCCCTCTTGCCGTCGTCGATCAGCTCCGCCGTCTGCCGGCTGAGCGCGCCATGACACAGGGTCTGCGGCAGCGGCGGCTTCTCGTTGCCGTCAGGCCAGAGGCTCGCCGTCACGACGGCCGCTCCGGTGACGCCGAGCACGAGGGTCAGCGGCAGCCACTTCTTGTCCATCGGTTACTGTCCCGTTCACTTGTCGGCGCCCCCATGCCGTTCTGGTACCACTGCTGAGCGGTGGCCCGGAGGTGGTCCTCGTACCCGCCGGGGCCCCGCTGATCGGGTTTCACGAACCCGATCAGCGGGAAGCGGCGGCCGGCGAGCCGACGTCGGTCAGGCGGCGCAGCCGTACTGCTCGGTCAGGCTCTCCACGGCTTCGAGGATCACGGTGCGCGAGTCCTTCATCAGCGACTCGTAGTTCCAGTCCCGTCCGACGATTGCGACCGGTGAGACCTTGAGGGTGACGCTGATGTACTGCGCGTCGGGCCGCCTCATCTTCTTCGCGCACCCGTCCGGCAGCTGCACCTCGCTCTGCCGCCGGCCCACCCAGCCCGTGAGGCCGTCACCGATGCGGCTGGCGTCCTTCGGGGGGTCGTTCAGCGCATTGGCGGACCTCACGTCCAGGGCGTACTGGAGCCGCTTGCTGCTCTTGTCCCCGGCGGTCTCCCGATTGACGAAGCAGGTGGTGGAGAAGACCGGGTCCGCCGGCTCGGTCTTGGATCCCGAGCTCTTCGGGATGAACTCGTCGACCTGGACGGCCCCTCCCTTGCCGTCCTGGAGCAGGCCCGCGGTCTGCTCCGTCAGCATGCCCAGGCACAAGTTCTGCTCGCGCAGCTTCTTGAGTTCCGTCGGCCAGAGTTCGAGCGTCGCGACGACCGCTCCCGCGACGACGAGCACGGCCGGCAGGACCAGGTACTTCTTGTTCACGACTACGGCTGCCCCATCTTCTTCTGGGCGTCCTCGATGCCGTACTGGTACCAGTTCTCGGCAGTCGTCTGGAGATGGTCCTCGTACTCGCCCGGGGTCGCGTCCAGCTCCTCCTTCGTGAGGCCCTTCTTCATCGCCGTCTCGCGCATCATGGCGTCCATCTGCTTCTCGCCGTTCTCGAAGTGGTCGACCATGTTCTTGCGGGTGTCCGCGTCGACCTTGGCGTTGAGATCGTTCATGTACGCGGCCGTGCCCACGTCGACCGAGCGCTGGACCACGTCGCCGACGACGGGGATGGCCGTCAGGGGTGCGCCGATGACGTGGTAGTTCATCATCTTGTTCCAGCCGTTGGTGTCCTTCTCCGCCTGGCCGAGGTCGTAGATGACGTCGCCGCGCACGCCGTCGAGGTGCCCGAGCACCGACGCGGACTGCTTGACCCAGGCGCGCAGCCCCTCGTCCTCCTTGCGGTACGAGTCCGCCGGGTATTCGTTCATCCCCTCGGCGATCACCACGCTCTGCGAGTGGTGCATGACACCGAACGCCTTGGGGTCCTCGGCGACGCCGCGCATGATGCGCAGGAGGTCGCCCCGCTCGATCTCAAGGCTGTTGTAGTCGGTGGGCCCGTCCATGTTCTTGCCGAGGATCTGGTGCACGTCCGAGGCGTAGTCCCCGATCATGTTGCCCATGCTCGTGCGCATGGGCAGAGGCACGGAGCTCTGGTTCTTCGGCGCGTCCTCGCCGCTGTACTCCTTGACGATCCGCTCGAAGATCGCGGTCTCCGCACCGTCGTGGTGGGCGCCGGCGCCGTGCAGCGGGCTGCCCGGCTCGCGGCCGGTGGCCGCGGCCTCCAGAGCGGCGCCGAACTCGGTGCGGGCCGAGGTCTGCTGCAGGTCGTCGGGCATCTTGTCCTGGACGTCGCCGCCCGGCCAGTCCCGGTCCTCCAGGAAGTACTTGAGGTTGTCCGTGGTGTTCGGGTCGAAGTAGTGGGTGGAGGCGGACGGGTTGCGGCTCATGGCGTTCAGCAGGCCCTTCATCGGGTCCTCCTGCGTGCCCTGCCAGTTCTTCATGACGCCGTCGTAGGCGTCGTCGTTGTTCGTCTCCCAGTCGCGAATGGAGTCGCCGACCTCGGTCAGGAAGGCCTCGCTGTAGACCGGGTCGCCCTTGTCCTTGTCGTACGGGGAGGCCTTCTCGTCCTTCGGGTCGTACGCCTTGTCGCCGGCGTCGGCGGCCATCAGGTCCGTGAGGTCCTTCAGGGTCGCGGCGCCGCCCCCGATGGCCCCGGGGTGGCGTGCGGGGAGGCCGTTGCCGTCGCGGGCCGTGGCGATGAGCTTGTCGGTCCAGGCCGAGGTGACACCACCGGGGGTACCGATCGAGGAGTCGGGTCCGGTGGCGGTTGCAAGGGAGCCGGACAGTGCCTTGTAGAGGCGGGCGTCGGTGCTGGAGAGCTGGCCGTCGAGGCCGCCCGTCTCCAGGGAGTTGGCGAGCAGCAGCACGGCGTCCTGCTGGTCGCGGCCCCGGTAGCTGAGGTTCTTCATCAGCTGCTCGGAGAAGGCGGGCGAGTCCTTGCCGTTCTCGGCGAGCGTGAGGAGCCGCTCGCGCTCCTTGTCGTCGAGGTGCTCCCAACGGGCGTAGAGCTTGGCGGCCTCGCGGCCGTTCTCCGCCTGCTGCTTCTCCTCGGCGCGCATCTTCTTGGCGTCGGCGACACCACCGAGGTCGGTGCTGCCGAAGTCGTTGGGGTGGTTTCGGATCAGTGCCCGCAGACCCCAGGCGCAGAGCTCATCGGCTTCGTTCGCGCGTTTCAGGATGCCGTCGATCTTGCCGCGCAGCGCCTCGAACTGTGCCTCGGTGGCTATGGGTTCGGTGCTGTCCTTGGACCGGCGGTCGGGATGTACACGATGGCTGAGGACGCCGTCGGGGTAGATGGTGATACCCGGCGGAGGGTTCTCGTACGTCCGCTTGAGGTCGTCCTGGGCCGACTTGAAAAGAGTGTGGGCGTCCTTGAGGAGGTCACGTACGGACTCGGCCTCGGTGATGGCGTCACCGAATTCCTTGGCGGTCTTGGTGACGAACTCCTTGGTGACGGTGGCGTTCTCACCCTTCCAGCTGGACTTGTCGGCCTTGGTCTTCATGGCCGACGCGTTGGTCTGGAGGGGCGAGGTCAGCTTGCCGATCATCTCGGTCCACTGGGTCACCGCGGTGTCGAGCGGGCCGAGCCTGGCATTGAGGAGCTGCTCGAAGGTGGGCATGGTGGCTGCTCCTTACTGGAAGTACTTGCTGATCTGCGAGGCGGGAACGGCCGCGTCCGCTCCCGGGGCGACGGGACCGACGATGCGCAACTGCGTCTCGACCCACTCGTCGTCGGCCTTTTTCGAGGCCTTCGTGTAGTCGAGGTGGTTGGAGATATGGGCGCACGCCTGAAGGAGGGTCTTCACCTGCGTCTCCCAGGTCCCGATCACTTCGGTGAACGCCGCACCGGTGTCGAACCCGTCGCCCTTGAGGCCCGTACCGGCGGTCTCGCTCGCCGCCTTCGCGTGCTTGCCGGTCGCCTCGAGGCCGTTGAACAGGTCGAATGCCGCGTGGCCTATGTCCCCCAGCTCATCGTCCGAGACCACGTAGTCGGCCGACCCCTTCGCGGGCCCGGAACCGCCGTTCCCACCGGCCGTGTTCAGCCTCATCGCGGCGGAGGCCTTCAGCGCGCCCCATTCCTCTTCGAACGACATGATCCACACCCCGTGTACTGATAGACAGCCGAATCGCGCGCCACGATACCCGCGTGATCAAACGATTCGCCGACTACGGGGTCTTCGGCGTCCCGGGAAGGCGCTGCAGCTCCGTCGAGGCTCAGTTGGCGCAATTGTCCCCGCAACTCGGCTTGTTCCGGCGGAGCTTCGGTGGCAGCTGAGCCGTTCGTTCGCGATTCGGTCGGATCGCTGTCACCGCGGCATCGGCGTGCCGCACAGGGAGCCTTCCCGGCGAATCGCCCATCCCCGTTCGGGCGGGGCCCGTGTCCACGGGGTCCGGCCCCGCCCTGTCGGCCGGACCGGGCGCCGGACCGGCCTGCACACCACACATGGTTACGGAGCGTAACTGTGTGTGGTGTGCAGGGGTCCGTCCTGGCTTCTGAAGCCCACTGTGATGCGGAGGTGATCCGATGGTGCCGAGTCCTGCCCGCTCCGCCGTCGATGTTCCGGCAGGAGCGTTGTGGCCTGCGTGTACGTACGGGACGGCCCTTAGGTGTCGGGGCCCTCGACGGGGGCTGTTCGCCCCTGCCTGCGCGTCCCCGCCTGTGCTTCATGCCCGGAGAGTCACCTGTGGCAACGCTCCGAAGGATTAGGGTATTTCGTCACTTTTAATCCTTGATTACGGCTTCTACGACTTGTTGGTCGCAGGGGTCGGACGTAGTGTCGAAAGTGCCGCTGCAGGAGCAAGGAGCGGCACAGTGAACTCCTCCAGAGGAGGCGAAGATGAAGGTTCGTAGCATCTTCGACCACAGGGACGGCGGTCGCGGCGGATACGGTGGCCGTGGCGGATACGGCGGTCGTGGCGGGTACGGCGGCCGTGGTTACGGCGGCCGTGGTTACGGCGGCCGTGGTTACGGCGGACGCGGGTTCGGCGGCTACTACGGCTACGGCCGTGGTGGAGGCTGGGGTTGCTGACACTCTTCACTCCCGATCCCTGACACCAACTCGAGGCAGGCTCGCGCAGCGCGCGGGTCCGCCTCGTCGTGTGGGGACCTGTTTCCATGGCTACGGCCCATAGGCCCGAGCACCTCTGCGATGTGATGCCCATGCGCTTTCACAGCCCGCTCCAGCGTTCCGCCCGTGACGAGGAGCCGCCCGAGGACCCGGTGACGGATGTTCCGATCCGCACCGACCCCGTCAGCATCATGGCGTCCTTCCGGCGCTTCTGGCCTCTGACCAGAGGCGATCGGCGCTGGCTCGTCATCATCTTCCTGTGTGCGGTCCTGGCCGCCCTCGCCGAGACCATCACCGTCCTGCTGTTCGCCAAACTCACCGACACCGCACTGCAGACCGGCAATGTCAGCGCCTTCTGGAAACCTGCCGCTCAGTGGCTCGCCGTGGCGGTGGCCGGTGCCGTGGTGGGGTACCTGGGCAGTTCGCTCGCGGTCTGGACCGCCGAACGCTTCGTGCTGCGGCTGCGGGCCCGCGTCTTCGGCCATATCCAGAAGCTCCCGCCGCACTTCTTCCAGCGCAATCGCCGCGGCGACCTGGTGGAGCGGCTGACGGGCGACGTGGAGGCCATCGAGGCGCTCGTGGTCTCCGGCATCGTCGGGGCGTCGTCGGCGCTGTTCGGCACCGTCTTCTACGCCGGTGCGGCCCTGCTGCTGCGCTGGGACCTGGCCCTCGCCACCTTCGTCATGGTTCCGATCCTGCTGCTCGTCACCCGCGGGTTCGCCAAGCCCCTGCGCGCGGTGTCCCGGCGCGGCCGGGCGGCGGACGGTGCCATCACCGCCGTGGTCGAGGAGACCCTGGTCAACGTCGTCATGACCCAGGCGTACAACAGGCAGCAGGACGAGGAGGACCGGCTCAGCAGCAAGGCGCGGCTCCGGTTGAGGACAGCGGTGAAGGCCGTCCGCCTCACGGAGTTCTACGAGCAGTTCATCGAAGTCCTCGAAACGCTGTGCGTCCTCACCATCATCGGGCTGGGGGCGTGGGAGATCTCGGCCGGCCGGATGACCCTCGGAGAACTGCTGGCCTTCGCCGCCTTCATCGGCTACCTCTACCCGCCGATCCGTTCGCTGGGCCAGCTCGGTCTGACGGCCACCGCCGCGACCGCGGGTGCCGAACGACTGCTGGAAATCCTCGACGCCGAGCCCTCCGTCACCGACCCGGGCGACTCGGTGCCGGTGCCGGAGCGCAGCCGGGCGCTCGGCGAGGTGGAGGCGCGTCAGGTCTTCTTCCACTACCCCGGCAGCGACGAGACGGTGCTCAGGGACCTCTCGTTCACCGCGAGTCCCGGGGAACTGCTGGTCATCACCGGCCCCAGCGGCGCGGGCAAGTCGACGCTGGCCGCGCTGCTGCTCAGGTTCTACGACCCGGGCGCCGGCAGCGTCCTGCTGGACGGCGTCTCCGTGGACCGGATGCCGCTGACCTATCTCCGCCGGAACATCACGCTGCTGCCGCAGGACACGCTCGTCCTGCACGACACCATCGAGGAGAACATCGGCTGCGGACGCCCCGACGCGAGCCACGAGGATGTCGAGCGGGCCGCGCGGGCGGCCGACGCCCACGCGTTCATCGAGGTTCTGCCGGATGGATATGACACCGTCATATCCACCGGCACCTCCCGGCTCTCCGGCGGCCAGTTGCAGCGCATCGCCATCGCCCGCGCCATGCTGCGCGACGCCCCCGTGCTCCTCCTCGACGAGCCCACCACCGGCCTCGACCGGCTGGCCGCGGAACGCATCCTGGAGCCCCTGCGGCGGCTGGCCCGCGGCCGCACCACCATCGTGATCACCCATGACCTGGCCCTGGCCGCGGACGCCGACCGCATCCTCGTACTGGACGAGGGGCGCCTGGTGGAATCCGGCACGCACACCCAACTTCTCGGCCGGAGCGGCCTGTACGCCACGCTCTTCGAGCGCCGCTCCCGGCCGCACAACGGAACCGTCTACAAGTCCGCCCGGCCGTCAGGGATCCACTGGAGATAGCCGGGCGGCGCCACGGAGCCGTTACGGCGCTGCCGGGGCGGCCGGTTCCCGACGGCGACCGGACCGCCGGAGAACTGCCGGTGGTTACCATCCGCTGTGACCGAAACGACCGAAGGACCCGCTCCCCGCACCCGAATACTCGCCGATCTGACGCCGCTGCGGACCTCCCCCGACTACCGGCGGCTCTGGTTCGGGAACACGGTCTCCTGGATCGGGCAGGGGATGACGTCGCTCGCCGTGTCGCTCCAGGTCTACGACATCACCGGGTCCGCCTTCTCGGTCGGGCTGATCGGGTTCTGCTCGTTCCTGCCGCTGGTCGTCTTCGGGCTGTACGGCGGTGCCGTCGCCGACACCATCGACCGGCGAAAGCTCGGCCTGGCCAGCTCCGCCGGGTCGTTCCTGCTCTCGGTCGCCCTGGTCGTCATCGCCGTCGCGGGCGTGGAGCAGGTGGGCCTGCTGTACGCGGTCGTCTGCCTCCAGGCGGCCTGCTTCGCGGTCAACTCACCGGCCCGCAGCTCGATGATCGCCCGGCTGCTGCCGGCCGAGCAGCTGCCCGCCGCCAACGCCCTCACCTCGATGACCAGCACCACCGGCATGCTGGTCGGGCCGATGCTCGGCGGGCTCGTCGTCGGCTGGTGGGGCTACCGGGCCGCGTACACCGTCGACGCCGTCACCTTCACCGCCTCGCTCTACGCGATGTGGCGGCTGCCCGCCATGCTGCCGGAGCGGGAGGAGGGCGCGGGGGACAAGCGGGCGTCCGTCGCGGACGGGCTGCGCTTCCTCGGGACCAGGCCCAATCTCCGGATGACCTTCTTCACCGATCTGTGCGCCATGGTGCTGGCCCACCCCCGGGCGCTCTTCCCCGTCGTCGCCGTCCTCTGGTACGGCGGTGACGCGAAGACCACCGGACTGCTGGTCGCCGCCCCGGCGCTCGGGGCACTGCTCGGCGGGGTGTTCTCCGGCTGGCTGGGGCGCGTCCGGCGCCACGGTCTCGCCGTGCTGGTCGCCGTCGCCTGCTGGGGCACCGCCATCGCGGTCTTCGGTCTGACCCGGCAGCTCTGGCTCGGGCTGGTCTTCCTGGCGCTCGCCGGGTGCGCGGACACCATCTCGATGGTCTTCCGCAACACCATGCTCCAGGCGGCCGTGCCGGACGAGATGCGAGGACGGCTCCAAGGCGTGTTCATCGTCGTCGTGGCGGGCGGACCGAGGCTCGGCGACTTCGTGGCGGGATCGGTCGCCGACCTCGCCTCGCCCGGCCTGGCGGTGACCGGGGGCGGGATCGCCTGTGTCGTCGCGGTGACCCTGCTGGGGCTGCGGTGGCGCGGGTTCGCCCGGTACGACGCGCAGAACCCGCAGCCCTGACCAGTCCACGCCCTCCGGTACGACGCGCACAACCCGCAGCCCTGACCCGCCCCCGCCTCATTCCCGGGGCGGCCCCACCACCGAGCGGGCGAAGCCCAGCTCCACCAGGTCCTGGGGGCGCAGCCGCAGCTGGTCGGCCGTGGCACGCACCTCGTCCGGGGCGCGCTTCAGGATCGCCGCGGCCAGTTCCGGGGCGATGACCGAGAAGTAGCTGTCCCGGGTGACATGGGTGTTCTCCGGTGCCGCGAGCGCCAGCGCGCCGCCCGAACCGCCCTCTCCGATCACCAGCGTGGTGACGGGGACCGTGGCCTCGGCCATCGCCGTGAAGGCGTCGGCGATGGCGGCGCCCGCGCCCGCCCGCTCCGCCGCCGCGTCGTTGGCTGCGCCCGGGGTGTCGATCAGGGTGAGCACCGGGACGCCGAGCCGGCCGGCCAGCCGTATCGCCCGTGCCGCCGTGCGGTAACCGGCCGGGAGGGTCGCGGTGCCGCACTGGGCCACGTACGCGATCGAACGGCCCTCGCGCCGCCCGAAGCCGCAGAGCAGCCCCGGGTCCGTACCGCCGCACCGGTCGCCGACGAGCGGGAGGCGGTGGTCGAAGTACGCGTCCAGATACGCCTCGGCGCGCGGCCTGGCGGCCGAGCGGGCCTGCCGTACCGCGTCCCAGCCGGTCACCGGGAGGCCGGTGGCGGACAGGGCGTCCGGCACCGGGGCGGGCGCTGCGGGGGAGTCCGGGGCGTGCAGCGCCCGCAGCCAGTGGGCCACCGTCTGCGGGAGCTCGTCCGGCGGGACGACCGCGTCGATCTGGCCCGCGGCCAGCTGGCCCTCGGCGGTGTACGCGTGGGGGTCCGCGTCCGGCGGCCGTACCCGGGAACCGGCGAACCCGACCTGGGCGCCCGGCAGCGCGAGGATCACATCGGCGCCCGCCCCCAGCGTGGCCCAGCCGCCGCCCGTCGTCGGGTCGCGCAGGACCGCGAGCTGGGCGGGGCCCGCCGCCCGCAGCCGTGCCGAGGCACGGGCCACCCGCTGGAGCTGGGTCAGGGCGACCATGCCCTCCTGCATCCGGCTGCCGCCCGTCGCGATCAGCGAGACCAGCGGCAGTCCCCGCCTCCGGGCGGCCTCGTACGCGGCCACCAGCCGGTCCCCGGTGCGCTGCCCCAGCGAACCGCCCAGGAAGCCGAACTCGAACGAGACCAGGACGCAGTGCCGGCCGCCGAGCGAGGCGAGGCCGTGCACGACGGACTCCTGCTCGCCGGTCCGGGCGGCGGCACGGGCCCGGGATTCCGCGTACCCGGCCCAGGAGAGCGGCCCGTCCCCGGCGCTGTGCGGAGCACCGGTGCCGGAGGTGAGCTCCTCGAACTCCGTGGTGAGGGCCGCGATCGCGGCCCGCGCGCCCATCCGGTCAGCCATGGAGCGACCGCTTCATGATCTTGCCGAGGTCGTTGCGGGGCAGCGCGTCCAGGTAGCGGACCGTGCGCGGGCGCTTGTGCGGGGACAGCTGGGCGGCCACATGGTCCGCGAGCTCCCGCTCGGACGGTGGCGCGGCCGGGTCGGCAGGCACCACCCAGGCGACGATCCGCTCGCCCAGGTCCGGGTCCGGTTCACCGGTGACGGCGGCCTCGCGGACACCGGGGTGGTCCAGCAGCGCGTTCTCGATCTCCCCGGCGCCGATCTTGTAACCGCCGCTCTTGATCAGGTCGGTGGCCTTGCGCCCGACGATCCGTACGTAGCCGTCGGCGTCCCGGGTGGCCATGTCCCCGGTGCGGAACCAGCCGTCCTCGGTGAGTGCGGCGGCCGTGGCGTCGGGGCGGTTCAGATAGCCGGTGAAGAGGTTCGGGCCGCGCACCTGGATCTCGCCGATGGTGTCGGGGCCGCCGTCCCCGGACAGGACGGTGCCGTCCTCCTCGACCAGGCGGAGCTCCACGCCGAGCAGGGGTGCGCCGACCGTTCCGGGGCGCGGCTCGCCGTCGGCGCGGACGCCGGTGTTCATCAGGGTCTCCGTCATGCCGTACCGCTCGATGACCCGGCGGCCGGTGGCCGCCGCGATCCGCTCGTGGTCGTGCACCGGCAGCGCGGCCGACCCGGACACCAGCAGCCGGGCGCCGGCCAGCGCCTTTGCCAGACCCTCCGCGCCGGGGCCGTCGAGGGCCTCGGCCAGCCGGTGGTACATCGTCGGCACGCCGAAGAGCATGGTGCCGCCGGACGACAGCTCCCGGGCCACCCCCTCGGTGGAGAACCTGCCCAGGTGGCGCACCGATCCGCCCCGGCGCAGCGGCCCGAGCACGCCCAGGATCAGGCCGTGCACATGGAACAGCGGAAGGGCGTGCACGAGCACGTCGTCGCCGGTCCACTGCCAGGCGTCCTCCAGCGCGTCGAGCGAGGCGGCGATCGCCCGCCGGGGCAGGATCGCGCCCTTGGGCGGGCCGGTGGTGCCGGAGGTGTAGACGACCAGCGCGGGGGACTCGGGGGAGGGCTCGGGGAGCGTGGCGAGGGCGCCCCCGGCGGCCGTGTCGACGTCGATGCGGTCCAGCGCCTCCAGCACCGGCGGGAGCGTGTCGCCCGCCCCGGCCAGCACCATGGCCGGTTCGCTGTCCGCCACGATGTGGGCGAGTTCGCGCGTCCCCGTCTTCGGGTTGAGCGGAACCGCCGGCACCCCGGCGTGCAGCGCGGCCACGACGGCGACCACCGTCTCGGGGGTGGGGGTGGCCCAGACCGCGACCCGCCCGGCACCGGCGATGCGCGCGGCGAGCGCGGCGGAGGCAGCGGCCAACCGCTCGTAGGTCATGGTGTGTTCGCCGAACCGGGTGGCTTCCCGGGTCGAACCGTCATCCGGCACAGAGAGAAGAGGAGTCACCCACCGCACCTTATGGGCTGCGCCAAACGAAAGACCCTAGTCCCGCTGGAGTCCCCGCATGCGGCCATACGCGTACACGCACCCCGCCAGGGCCAGGTCGGACAGCAGCATGAAGCCGATCGAGTACGAGCCCTTCGCGCTGTAGATCGCGCCCATCACCAGCGGTGGGACGAAACCGCCCAGGCCGCCCATCGCGCCGACGATCCCGGTCACGCTGCCCACCTTCGCCTGCGGTGTCACCTGCGAGACCAGGGCGAAGACGCTGCCGCTCGCGGTGCCCAGGCCCGCCGCCATGCAGAGCAGCGCGATCGTGCCGCCCGGGGCCAGCCGCGGGTCGAAGGCCTGGACGATCGCCATCAGGGCGGCCAGGCCCAGCGCCGCCGCCGTGACCACGGCCGGGTGCACGCGGTCCGAGAGCCAGCCGCCGATCGGCCGGAAGACGACCGTGACCAGGGCGAACCCGGCTGCCTTCGTGCCGGCGTCGGTGGGCGACAGGTCGTACCAGGTCTTCAGGTACGTGGGGAGATAGACGCCGAACGCGACGATTCCGCCGAAGCCGATCGCGTACAGCGCGGACAGCTCCCAGGTGACCCGCAGCCGTCCGGCGTCGGCCAGCCGGTGGCCGAGCGAGTCGGTCGGCACCGGGCGGCCCGGCCGGTCGCTGACCAGCACCGCGGCCAGCGCCGCGTACACCACGAGGGCCGCCGCGACGACCAGGTACGGCAGGTTCTCGCCGTGCCCGGCGATCCTGGGGGTGAAGTACCCGGACAGCGCGACACCGCCCATCCCCATGCCGAAGATCCCGAGCGCCAGGCCCCGCTTGGCCGGCGGGAACCACGAGTTGACCAGCGGGATGCCGATCGCGAACGTGGTGCCGCCCAGGCCCAGCAGAAAGCCCACGGCGAGCATCGCGCCGTAGGAGTCCCGCGCCGGGATCAGCAGCAGTACGGGCACGATGGTGAGCGCCGAGACCAGCGGGAACATCAGCCGTGCACCGTACTTGTCGGTGAGCGCGCCCGCCGGGATCCGGCCCAGCGAACCGACCAGTACCGGCACCGCCACCAGCAGCGACTGCTCGAACGAGGTCAGCCCCAGCCGTTCCTTGTAGTCCCCGGACAGCGGCGCGATCAGGTTCCAGGCCCAGAAGGTGAGCCCGAAGCCGATCGTGGCCATCACGAGATTGCGATAGGCAGCCGCGGACGGCGCGTCGACCGTTGCGGGGGACTGCTTGACGGCTGTATCCACCCCCTCAGTCAAGGGCGGGCACCCGCCCCGGGCCTGCCGGAATGCGCCATGCGGGTCACCCGCGGCCCGGGGGCCGGGTACGGGGACGGGGTACCTTCGGACGTGACTCGCACAGTCACGAACCGGACAAAGCTGCGACAATCGCAGTATGGACCGGCTGGACAGAGAAATCCTCGGCATCCTCCAGGAGGACGCCCGGATCTCGTACCGCGATCTGGGCGTACGGGTCGGGCTCAGCGCCAATGCGGCGGCCGACCGGGTGCGCAGGCTGCGCCGCGACGGTGTCATCCGCGGCTTCACAGTGATCATCGACCCGGCCGCGGACACCCGGACCGGCCTCGTGGTCTTCATCGACGTGACGCTGCGGATGGACACGACCAACGAGGTGTTCGAGCGGGCGGTGCTCGCCCTGCCCGGCATCACCGAGGTGGTCCATGTGACCGGCGGCCACGACTATCTCGTACGGGCCACCGTCGCCGACACCGCCGCCCTGGACGGGCTGCTGCGCAGGCTGAAGCGGGAGGCCGGGGTCGCCCACTCCAACACCCGGGTCGCGCTCAGAGCGGCGCCTGCCAGGTGACGGCCTTCGACTCCGAGCCGTCCTCGGCGCAGCCGTCGTCGGTGACCGTCAGCCGGACCGCGGCCCGCCCGTCCGCCAGCTCGGCCGTCGCGTCCACCGCCACCTCGATCGCCGACACCCCGGCCCGCCGGTGCGCGGTCGCGAGCGCGCTCCGCAGCGCGGCGAGCAGCTGCCGGTCCACGGGATCCCGGACCAGCGCGTCGACCGCCCCGGTGAACTGCACCGACGGCGGGAAGCCGAGCACGGCGGCGGCGCCCGCGGTCTCCCGCAGCACCCGGCCGCGGAAGGTGGCGGGGGCCTCGGCGGGCGGCTGCTGGAGGGCGAAGATCGCCGTTCGTACCTCCTGAATGGTGGAGTCCAGCTCGTCGACGGCCCTGCCGAGCAGCTCGTCGGTGTCCGGGGCGGCGGCCCTGCGGCGGGTCGACTCCAGCATCATCTCGGTCGCGAACAGCCGCTGGACCACGAGGTCGTGCAGATCGCGGGCGATCCGGTCCCGGTCCTCGTACACCGCGAGCTGCTCCCGGTCGTGCCGGGCGTTCGCCAGGACCAGCGCCAGCGCGGCCTGCGAGGCGAACTGCGTGGCCAGCAGCCGGTCCACGGCCGTGTACGGGCGGTCGCCGCGCCGCCGGGGCAGGGCGAGGGTGCCGATCAGCCGCCCGCCGCTCTGCAGCGGCAGCATCATGCTGGGGCCGAACCGCGACCGCACATGCGTCGTCATCCGCGGATCGGTCGCCGAGTCCTCGATGAACACCGGTTCCCCGCCGAGCAGTTGGACCAGCACCGCCGAGCCGGGCGCGATGGCCGTACCGACGATCCCGGCCGGGTCGTCGAGCGTGGCGGCGGTGACGATCTCCATCCCGCCCTCCTCGTCGGGCTGGAGGATGACCCCGGCGCAGGCGTCGGCGAGCTTCCTGGCCCCTTCGGCGACGGTCATCAGCGCGTCGGCCGCGCTCCCGCCGGTCAGCAGCGCGGTGGTGACGGCGGCCGCTCCCTCGATCCAGCGCTCCCGCTGCCGGGCCGCCGCGTACAGCCGGGCGTTGGCGATCGCGCCGCCTGCCTGGGCGGCCAGCGCCCTCAGCACCGCCGCGTCCGAGTCGGTGAAGCGGCCGCTGTGCTTCTCGGTGAGGCAGAGGTTGCCGAAGACCTGGTCCTGGACCCGGATCGGTGTCCCGAGGAAGGACCGCATCGCCGGATGGCCGGGCGGCATCCCGCCGGTCCGCGGGTCGGCGGTCAGATCGTCGCGGCGCAGCGGGTCCGGCCCGTCGGCCGGTGCGCCGAGCATTCCCGGGTGCCCGTCCGGGAACCGGCCGATCCGCTGCCGCTCGGCGTCGTCGAGCCCCGTGGTGTACAGCTCGCCGATGGTGCCGCGCTCCGGGTCGAGCACGCCGAGCGCGCCGTACCGGGCCCCGGTCAGCGTCGTGGCGGTGTCCACGATCTGCTGGAGCATGACCCGCAGTTCGAGATCGGAGCCGATGCTCAGCACGGCTTCCAGAAGCATCGACAGCGGCGGTTTCTCCGGGGCGGGGGCCGCGGCCGGGGCCGCCCCGGACGGTCCCGCGTCCGTCGTCTCGTCGGTCATGCGCCGCACCCCCGGGGTGTGTTCAGCAGGCGATCGGGTCGAGGACCAGCGGCTCGATCTTCCCGTCCAGCATCGCACCGAGCCCCAGCACCGCGCAGACGTCCGGCCGCTCCGCGATGTGGACCGGCATTCCCGTCGCGTCCCGCAGCATCTGGTCGAGGCCGGGCAGCAGCGCGCTCCCGCCGACCATCATGATTCCGCAGTCCACGAGGTCGGCCACCAGATCGGGCGGGCAGTCGCGCAGGATCGTGCCCAGCCCGTCCAGCACCGCGGTGAGCGGGGCGTGGATGGCCTGCCGTACCGCGGCGGTGTCCACGTGCACCGAGCGGGCCAGTCCGGTCGCCACGTCACGGCCGTGGATCTCGGTCGTGGCGGGCCCCTTCGAGGTCAGGCCGCTGCCGCTGAGCGCCAGCTGCAGGGGGCGCACGGACTGGCTCGGCAGCATCAGCTCGTGGTGCTGACGCAGATACTGGATCACCGTGTGATCGATGGCGTCGCCGCCCACCGGGATGCGTACGGCGCTCACGATCGAACCGAGCGAGAGCACCGCGATCTGGGTGGTCGCCGCCCCGCACACCATGATCATGGTGGCGGTCGGCTGCTCGACCGGCAGTCCGCAGCCGACGGCCGCCGCGATCAGGGTGTCGACCAGCTCGACCCGCCGGGCGCCGATCCCGACCATCGTCTCGACGGCGGCCCGCTGGGCGAGCGGATCGCTGTCGTGCGGGGTGCAGGCGGCGGCCCGCAGCCGGGGCTTGCGGCGCAGCTGCCGGCGGAGCTTCTCGCCGAGCAGATGGCGGAGCATGCGCTGGGCCATCTCGATGTCGATGACGGTCCCGCCGGTGACCGGCCGGGTCACCCTGATGTAGTCGGGGGTGCGGCCCGTCATCTGTTCGGCGAGCGCGCCAACAGCGATGAGCGACCCGGTACGGGTGTTCACCGCGGCGACGCTCGGCTCGTCGACGACGAGCCCGAGGCCCTTGACGTACACCCGGGTCCGGGCGGCCCCGAGGTCGACGGCGACATGGCAGCGGCGCAACTGCTCAAGACTGACGGTCACGGCAGGTCTCCCGGGAACGCGGAAGGTGGCACCGGCGGCAGCCGGTTCTGTCCCGCAATCGTGCGCCGTTCGGAGGCATGGCGCGCGTTGGGATGCGCCGTAGGAGGGGCCTGCGGGACCGTCCCCGGCTGACGGGCCGGCAGAAGGGGCGCGGCACGCGGAAGAAGCGCGGTACGCGGGAATCAGCCCGGCAGCAGCCGCTGGAGGAGTCCCCAGGTGAACTCGGCGACGTACGGCTCGCCCGTGCCCGGATCGGTGATCGCGAGCGCCCACCGGGCCGGCGCGCCGCCCTCCATCGGACGGGCCGGCGCGAAGGCCCGCGCCACCTCGTCGACCGTGCCCGACCAGGGGCGGAGGTCCTCGGCCGTGCGCAGCTCGGGGCCCGGCGCCCCCGGCGCCCGCACCAGCCACTCGTTCCACACCGCGCCGCCCGGCGCGACCATCACCTCGAACCACAGGTCCGGCCACAGCACCGTCCGCCAGCGCAGCGCGTCGCACTCCAGGTCGCCGACGGTGCGGCGGACGGACGACACGGGTTCGCCGAGCACCGAACGGTAGCGGCGCAGCGCGCCCCGCCCGCCGGGCGCCCGCACCATGGCCTGCCAGCGGCGGTTGGCCTCCCGCATCTCGGCGGTCGAGGCGCCCAGCTCGTGCCGGGCGTCCTCGACGAGGCCGGGCTGGTGGTCGGCCATCCGGCGCAGCAGGACGAGCTGGAACTCACGGGGGCCGAAGGGCGCGGTCATGGCCTCAACGGTTCCACACTCGCGATCACGGCTTCAACGGTTCCACGCCGGGACCCTGACCGCCCTGACCACCGGACGGCCCCGGCTCGCCCAGCATCCGGCGCAGCAGGTCCCGCAGCATCGTCCGGTCCTCGTCCGACAGCTCGGCCAGCGGCTCCCGGGCGAAGGTGAGCGAATCGCGCAGCTGCCGCGCGGTCCGGGCGCCCAGCTCCGTGGGAGCGGCCAGCTTCACCCGCCGGTCGGCCGGATCGGGCCTGCGCTCCACCAGGCCGCGGGTCTCCAGCCGGTCGACGATGCCGGTCACGTTCGACGGCTCGCACTTCAGCTTCTGGGCGATCCTGCGCATGGGCATCGGCTCCAGCGAGAGCAGCCCCAGCACCCGGGCCTGGGCGCCGGTGAGCGAGTGGGCTGCCGCCGCCTCGTCGTACTCCTCGTAGTAGCGCGCCACGACGGTACCGATGAGCTCGACGACTTCGAGAGTCAGAGGATCTGTGCGGGAGGTGGCCATGACACCCAGGATAGCCGGTTGCTTGACAACATGAAATATTCAGGAGCATGGTTGTTTCACCACCTGAAGTATTTCGCTCCCCCTGGTGCGGCCCCCACCGCCCGGCCGGAGTTTCCCCCACCTCGTAGGACATTGAGGAGAACCCGAGCCCATGTCAGCAGCACTTCCCACGTCCGGCCGTGAATGGCACCTCGTCGCCCGCCCCCACGGCTGGCCGAAGGCCGAGGATTTCGCGCTGCGTGAGGTCCCGGTCGCCGCTCCCGGCGAGGGCCGTGTCCTCGTCCGCAATCTGCACTTCTCGGTCGACCCGTACATGAGGGGCAGGATGAACGACGTGAAGTCGTACACCCCGCCCTTCAAGCTCGACCACCCCATGGACGGCGGAGCGGTCGGTGAGGTCATCGCCTCGAACGCCGACGGCTTCGCGGTCGGCGACCACGTCCTGCACGGTCTCGGCTGGCGCGAGTACGCCGACGTCCCGGCCAAGCACGCCGTGAAGGTCGACGCCTCGCTCGCCCCGCTCTCCGCCTACCTCGGCGTGCTCGGCATGACCGGGCTCACCGCCTACGCGGGCCTCTTCGACGTCGCCTCCTTCAAGGAGGGCGACGCCGTCTTCGTCTCCGGCGCGGCCGGTGCGGTCGGCAGCCAGGTCGGCCAGATGGCGAGGATCAAGGGCGCCTCGCGGGTCATCGGCTCGGCCGGCTCCGACGAGAAGGTCAAGCTCCTCGTCGAGGAGTACGGCTTCGACGCCGCCTTCAACTACAAGAACGGCCCGGTCGCCGACCAGCTGCGCGAGGCCGCCCCGGACGGCATCGACGTCTACTTCGACAACGTCGGCGGCGAGCACCTCGAAGCGGCGATCTCCTCGCTCAACCTGCACGGCCGCGTCACCGTCTGCGGAATGATCGCCCAGTACAACGCGACCGAGCCGACCCCCGGCCCGCGCAACCTCGCCCTCGTCATCGGCAAGCGGCTGCGCATCCAGGGCATGCTCGTCGCCGACCACGCCGACCTCCAGCCGCAGTTCGTCCAGGACGTCGCCGGCTGGCTGGCCTCGGGCGAGCTGAAGTACCGCGAGACCTTCGTCGAGGGCATCGAGAACGGCTTCGACGCCTTCCTCGGTCTGCTGCGCGGAGAGAACACCGGGAAGATGATCGTATCCCTCGCCTGACAGCCGTTCCGGCGGACCGGTTAGGCTCAATCACAGGCCGTCGCGATCGTGGGCGCGAGTCGCGGCGCACAGCAGGAGGAACACCCAGCATGACCATTCAGGACATAACCGTTGCGTACACCGCCGTCGCCACCGCCGAGAACGGCCGTGACGGCCGCGTCTCGTCGGACGACGGCAACCTCGACGTCGTCGTCAACCCGCCGAAGGCCTTGGGCGGAAGCGGCGCGGGCACCAACCCGGAGCAGCTCTTCGCGGCCGGCTACAGCGCCTGCTTCCAGGGCGCGCTGGGCGTGGTGGCCCGCCAGGAGAAGGCGGACATCACCGGCTCCACGGTGACCGCCGAGGTCTCCATCGGCAAGACGGCCGAGGGCGGCTTCGGCCTGGAGGTGGCGATCAGCGCCACCATCCCGAACGTCGACAAGGCCACCGCGCAGTCGCTCGTCGAGAAGGCCCACCAGGTGTGCCCGTACTCGAACGCCACTCGCGGAAACATCAAGGTCGAGCTGTCGGTCGCCTGACCGCCCGCCCACCCGCAACAGCCGAGGGCCGCACTCCCGGGGGGAGTGCGGCCCTCGGGCGTGTCCGCGACAACCACCCGCCCGACGGCGCCCCTTCGCCACCAGTACGCTGACGCCATGCGTGATCTAGGGGCGGGCTTCGGCTACTTGGTAAAGGGACAGCGCTGGGTCGGCCGGCACGGACGCTGGTTCGGCTTCGGACTGCTGCCCGGACTCGTCACGCTCGTCCTGTACGCGGGCGCCCTGGTCGGCCTCGGCTACGGCGCTGACGACCTGGTGGACTGGGCGACCCCGTTCGCCGACGACTGGTCCTCGCCCTGGCTCGGCCTGCTCCGCAACACCCTGACCGTGCTGGTCTTCGGCCTCGGACTCTTCCTCGCCGTGATCACCTTCACCGCCGTGACCCTGCTGGTCGGCCAGCCCTTCTACGAATCGCTCTCCGAGCAGGTCGACCGCACCGAGGGCGGCGCGGTCCCCGAGTCCGGGCTGCCGCTCTGGCGGGAGCTGTGGATCTCCGCCCGCGACAGCGTCCGCATCCTGGCGCGGGTGGGGCTCTACTCGCTGCTGCTCTTCGGCCTCGGGTTCATCCCGGTGATCGGCCAGACCGTCGTCCCCGTGATCGGCTTCTGCGTCACCGGCTACTTCCTCGCCGAGGAACTCACCGCCGTCGCGCTCCAGCGCCGCGGCATGGCGCTGAAGGACCGGCTCGCCCTGCTGCGCGGCCGCCGCATGCTGACCCTCGGCTTCGGCGTGCCGCTGGGGCTCGCCTTCCTGGTCCCGTTCGTCGCCGTGCTCCTGATGCCGGGTGCCGTCGCCGGAGCGACTCTGCTGGCGCGCGACCTGGTGCCGACGGACGAGTACGACGACGGGGACGGGGACGAGGACGGGGTCCGGGACGACGCCCCCGCCCCGTACACCCTCGACAAGGACTGAGGACCGAGGAGATCATCCGCCCATGACCGAGCTCATCGCCGTCGCAGTCATCACCGTCCTGGCCGTCATCAGTCCGGGCGCGGACTTCGCGATGGTCATCCGCAACAGCTATCTCTACGGCCGCACGACGGGGCTCATGGCCGCCGCCGGGGTCGCCGCGGGCGTACTCGTCCACGTCACGTACACGATGCTCGGCGTCGGGCTGCTGATCGCCTCGTCCACCGCCCTGTTCACCGCGATCAAGCTGGTCGGCGCCGCCTATCTCGTCTACATCGGGCTGCGCACCTTCTTCGCCCGCGGCGATCTCGACGTCGACCTGGAGTCCAAGCCGCAGCTGACGCGGTTCGGGGCCCTGCGCACCGGCTTCCTCACCAACGCGCTGAACCCCAAGACCACGCTCTTCGTCGTGTCGACCTTCACCCAGGTCGTCGGGCCCGGAACCAGCGTGTGGCAGCAGGCCGGCTACGGGTTGTTCATGTCCGCCGCCCACTTCGGCTGGTTCGCCCTGGTCGCGCTGTTCTTCTCGAACTCGCGCCTGCGCACCTCGATGCTGAAGTGGCAGAAGGCCCTCAACCGGGGCATCGGGTCGGTGCTCGTCGGACTGGGCGTCACCCTGGGCCTGGCCCGCTGAGCGACGCCCCCCGGACCCGGGTCAGCCGGTGTGCACCTCCAGCGCCGACCTGACCGCGGACTCCAGCGCCCCCTCGATCCAGGCCGGCTTGATCGAGGTGTGGCAGCCGGCGAAGTGCAGCGGCCCCTCGACCGACCGCACATCGGCGAAGAGTTCGGTGTGCTGGCCGGGCAGCAGCACCGACGCCTCGCCGTACGCGTACGGGTCACGCATCCACGACTGGGTGGCGCCGACGCCCGTGTAGAACACCTCGACGCGCTGCCCGTACACGTCCTGCACCCCGCCCAGGGCGTGCGGATAGCGCTCGTCGTCGTCCAGCGAGTCCCACTTCAGTGCGTCGTCGGCCCAGCTGTACGAGGCGAGGACGACCCCGCCCGCGCTGCCCTCGACCGGGTGGGAGGGCTGGAACATGAAGCGGTTGGGGTTGTCGGTGACCGATCCACCGCCGATGACGTGCGCCGCCTCGGGCTGGTTGCGGGCGGTGGCCCGGTACGCGGCGTAGTGCACCCGCTGGTTGGGCGGGAGATGGCCGGGCGGTACGGAGGGGTGGGCGCCCAGCAGTGAACCGTCGGCCGGTGCCTTGCCCAGCCGGTAGGCGTCGTACAGGCCGGGCTTGATCTTCTCCAGCTCGGTCTTCCACTCCTTCTCCTCGAACTCCCACCAGCGGCGGCTGAATTCGAGCAGCACCTTGGTCGCCGCGTCGTAGTGGATCTCGGTGATCGCGCGCCGCTTGCCGTACGAGAGCAGGGGCGTGACGGGGATGTGGCGCAGCCCGGAGAACGGCACGGTGATGATCGCCCGGTCGCCGGTGAACTTCTGGCGCACCAGCGGCTTGCCGTCGCGGCCCTCGGAGATGGTCTCCACCTCGACGCCGTCGGGGCCGTAACTGATCCTGGTGGCCCGGCGGTCCAGCCGCACCAGGTCCTTGACCCGCTTGTACATCGCGTCGGCCAGGGTGGCCGTGCCGTCCGGCAGCTCGTAGAACGCGGTGTCCGGGCTGATCAGGGAGGCCCCGATGAAGCTGTGCACAAAGGCGAGATGGAGCCGGGACGTGAGGTTCTCGACCGTGCCGATGAGGTCGATGGTGCGCTCGTCGAGCTTGGCCGCCTCGGTCAGGAAGCGGAACATCGACCAGTGCCCGTACTTCTGGATCACCCGGGCCCAGCCCTCGACGAGCTCCCGGCCCTCCTTGCCCTCGAACTCCTCCCGCACGGGCTTGAAGGCGTCCCGCACGATCGACGCGGCGGTCTTGTTCTCGAACTGGGCGGGCACCCCGAACGAGCGGTTGATCGCCCGGGGCTTCGCCGCGTAGTCGGCCTTGCGCATCCGGACGCCGTTGACGTGGATCCAGGTGTGGTTGACGGGCCGGCCCTCGGCGTCGACGTCCACCAGGTAGAAGCGGCGGCGCTTCAGACCGAAGCTGTCCATGAGGCCGGTGACCAGCGGATGGCTGTCGGGGATCCGCATCGCGCCGGCCTCGGCGTACTGCTTCGGGTCCGCGAACGGCGCCTTCGCGTTCTCGTGACCGCCCTTGCGGAAGGTCTTGATCCGGCCGCCGACGCGGTTGCCGTTGGCCTCGATGACGGTGACGGTGTGCCCGGCGCTGCGGAGCAGATGGGCGGCGGTGAGCCCGGCCGGCCCGGCGCCGACGATCAGCACCTTCTTCGGGGTCTTGCGGCTGCGCGGCAGGCCCTTGGAGAGCAGGATGTCGCGGTAGAGGGGGACCAGCGGCCGGTCGTGTTCGTCGCGTACGAGGATGGCGCGGGCGATGTTCAGGCAGGCGTCCCAGTCCGAGCCGGTGGCCGCGGGGGCGAGCGCGGTGCCGGAAGCGGCGGCGGTTTCGGCGGCGCCGGGCGCGGTGGCGCTCGCGGTGCCGGAAGCGGCGGTGACGGCCAACGCGGCGGCACCGGCGGTGGCGCTCGTGATCAGGGTGCGTCGGGAGGGCAGGCCGGAGGACGATCCGGCGGGCTTGGAAGTCATGCGGCAACCCTGGGGCGCGCCGGGGGGTGCCCTGCGCCCGGACGCGCGTAGACCGTCCCGAAATCACCCGCAGGGGGCGCTCATTGATCAAGTTCCGCCCTGCGTCGCCGCAGGTCATGTCATGATTGCCGGTTCTTCAAATCCCTTGGTCCGGCTCATGGTTGAGGGTTCCCGGAGCCTCCGGTCCGGCTCATGGGCGAGAGGTCCCGGAGCCCTCGGGCCGGCTCACGGCCGGGGGGTCTCCGGCGCACCGGACCCGGCCGGCCGCAACAGCGCCAGGAAGTCCCCGAACGCCGCGGGCATGTCCACCGAATCCGGGTCCAGCAGCCACTGGTACTGGAGCCCGTCCAGGACCGCCACGAGCAGCGGCGCCGCGCGCTCCGGGGTCAGCCCGCCCGGCAGCCGGTCGCCGTACTCCGCGCGCAGTATCGCCGCCATGCTCGACCGGACCTGGGTGTAGCGGCGGGTGAAGAACTCCCGCGCGGGATGCCCCTCCGTCACGCTCTCGCCGAGCAGCGCCGAGAACGTCTGGACGATGCCGGGCCGCATCGCGTTGTACTCCACCAGCGAGGCCAGCAGCTCGATCCGCCAGACGCCGTCGCTCCTGGTGCCGCCCCCGGTGTCCCACTGGTCGCGCTCCTCCAGCACGGCGACGAGCAGCGCCTCCTTGGTCGGGAAGTAGTGCAGCAGCCCCTGCTGGCTGAGGCCGACCCGCTCGGCGACGGCGCTCAGCGAGGCGCCGCGGTAGCCGCGCTCGGCGATCACTTCGAGCGTGGCCCGGACGATCTCCGCCCGGCGCTCGGTACTTCTGGCCCGCACCATCTCCCCGGCCCCTTTCGGCGCTTCATCGGTCCCGCACTGGGGACCGTACGTCATCCCCGAAAATCACAGAAAGATAACGAAACCTACTGCTCTACCTGTGATGGGGTCAGTATGGAGGCATTCAGTCCAGAATCCGACGAGGAGGAACGGCCGTGGCAGACGCGTCCACACCCACCAACCCCGATGCGGCCCGCGAGGCCGTGGTCGACGCGGCGCTCGCCGCGCTGGGGCTCGACGACAAGGCGCGGCTGCTGGCCGGCCAGGACATGTGGTCGCTGCCCGCGCTCCCGGCCGTCGGGCTGGGCTCCCTGGTGATGTCCGACGGGCCGATCGGGGTCCGGGGCGTGGCCTGGAGCGCCGACGACCCGTCCGTCGCGCTGCCCTCGCCCACCGCGCTGGCCGCGACCTGGGACCCGGCGCTGGCCCGCCGGGCCGGCCGGCTGCTGGCCCAGGAGGCCCACCGCAAGGGGGTGCAGGTCCTCCTCGCCCCGACCGTGAACCTCCACCGGTCCCCGCTCGGCGGGCGCCACTTCGAGACGTACAGCGAGGACCCGTACCTCACCGGCGAGATCGGCACCGGCTATGTGCTCGGGGTGCAGGACGGCGGGGTCGGCACGACGGTCAAGCACTTCGTCGCCAACGACGCCGAGACGGACCGCTTCACCGTCGACAACATCGTCGCCCCGCGCACCCTGCGCGAGATCTATCTCGCCCCGTTCGAGCGGATCGTCAAGAACGCCCACCCCTGGGGCATCATGGCCGCCTACAACCGGGTCAACGGCTCCACCATGACCGAACACCGCTACCTGCAGAACGCGGTGCTGCGCGGCGAATGGGGCTTCGACGGCTACATCGTCTCCGACTGGCTGGCCGCCCGCTCCACCGTCGCCGCCGTGGGCGGCGGCCTCGACGTCGCGATGCCCGGCCCGAAGACGGTGTACGGCAAGGCGCTCGCCGACGCCGTGCGGGCCGGTGAGGTCGAGGAGTCCGTCGTCGACGGCGCCGTACGCAATGTGCTGCGGCTGGCCGCCCGCGTCGGCATCCTGGACGGCGCCCCGCCCGTCGTCGCCGAGGCCGCCCGCCCCGAGGCCGTCGACGGCGAGGCGCTGGCCCGCGAGATCGCCCGCCGCTCCTTCGTCCTCGTACGCAACGAACGCGCCGCCCTCCCGATCGACCCGGCGGCCGTCCGCAAGGTCGCGGTCAGCGGCGCCCTCGCCCGGGACGCCCGGGTCCTCGGCGGCGGCTCCGCCCAGGTCTTCCCGCAGCACATCGTCTCCCCGCTCGACGGCCTGATCGCCGCCCTCCCCGAGGGCGTCGTCGACTACCGCGTCGGCGCCGACCCGAACACCGAACTCACCCCCGCCGAGAAGGGCTTCGAGTTCAGGGCCGTCTGCTACGACGAGGCCGGCACCGTCATCGGCACCGCACCGCTGCGCGGCGGCACCGTCCAGTGGATCGGTGACGACCTCCCCGAGGGCGTCACCCGCGCCACGCTGCACACCGTCGAGATCACCGGCACCTTCGTCCCGCGCGACAGCGGTGAGCACGTCTTCGGCACCCGGGGCACCGGCGCGCTGACCCTCACCGTCGCGGGCGAGACCCTGTACGACGAGATCCACCGGGTCACCGGGTCCGCCGACCCCGGCGAGGCGTTCTTCGGCAACCCGCTGGAGCGCGGCCGGATCGCCCTCACCGCGGGCGAACCCGTCGAGGTCTCGCTGCGGCAGGTCCCCGAGACCCTGGGCGACGACCAGCCGGTCCTCGGCGTCTCGTTCTCGCTCTGCCACCTCGGCCCGCGCCGCGACCCGCAGGAGCTGATCGCGGAGGCCGTCGAGGCGGCCCGCGCCGCCGACACCGCGATCGTGGTCGTCGGCACCACCGAACGCGTCGAGTCCGAGGGCTTCGACCGCACCGACCTGAAGCTCCCCGGCAACCAGGACGACCTGGTCAGGGCCGTCGCCGCCGCCAACCCGGACACCGTCGTGATCGTCAACTCCGGCTCCCCGGTGGAGCTTCCGTGGCGCGACGAGGTCGCCGCGGTGCTGCTCGGCTGGTTCCCCGGCCAGGAGGCCGGCCACGCGCTCGCCGACGTCCTGCTCGGCGCGGACGAACCGGGCGGGCGCCTCCCCACCACCTGGCCGGCCGCGCTCGCCGACGTCCCGGTCTCGAACACCGCCCCCACCGACGGCGAACTCCACTACGACGAGGGCGTCTTCGTCGGCTACCGGGCCTGGGAGAAGGCCGGCACCGCGCCCGCCTACCCCTTCGGCCACGGACTCGGCTACACCACCTGGGAGTACGAGAGCCTGGAGACCGGACCGGACCGTGCCACCGTCCGCGTCCGCAACACCGGCACCCGGCCCGGCGCCGAGACGGTCCAGATCTACCTCGCGCCCCAGGACGACACCGCCGACCGCCCGGCCCGCCGGCTGGCCGGCTTCGCAAGGGTCGAGGCGGCGCCCGGCGAGAGCGCCGAGGCGGTGATCGCGCTGGACCGGCGCGCCTACGAGATCTGGGACGAGCAAGCGTACGGCTGGGTCCTCGTCCCCGGCACGTACGAGGTGCAGGCGGCCCATTCGCTCGGCGACGTACGCCGGACGGCCACCCTGGACATCAAGGAATAACGGCCGGCCGGCAGGGGAGCGGGGCGCCGGTCCCGCCCCCTGCCGGCGAATTCCAGCGGCGGCGCCCCGCCCCTGCCACGCCCCGTCAGCGCACCGAGAACCCGTACACGGTCGTCGAGACGAACTCCTCGCCCGGCCGCAGCACCGTGCTCGGGAACTCGGGCCGGTTCGGGGAGTCGGGGAAGTGCTGGGTCTCCAGCGCGATCCCGGCGCACGGCCCGAACGGCCGCCCGTCGAAGTGGTCCGCCGTGTACAGCTGGAGCCCCGGCTCCGTCGTTGTCACGCTCAGCACGCGGCCCGAGGCCGCGTCGTACAGCTCGGCCGCCGGACCCGTTCCCGCCGCGTCCAGCACGAAGTTGTGGTCGTAGCCCGCGCCGACCGGGCGCGGCTCACGGAAGTCGAACCGGGTCCCGTCCACCGGCAGGAACTCGCCCGTGGGCAGCGATTCTTCGTCCGCCGGGGTGATTCGCCCGGCCGCGATCCGCAGCGTCTGCCCGAGCGCGCTGCCGCTGCCGGCGCCCGCGAGGTTCCAGTACGTGTGGTTCGTCGGGTTCAGCACCGTCGGGGCGTCGGTCGTCGCCCGGTACGTGATCCGCAGCGTCCCGCCCTCGTCCAGGGTGTAGGCGGCCGACACCGACAGACGGCCCGGGAAGCCCTCCTCGTCGTCCTCGGAGACCAGCGACAGCTCGACACCGTCCGCCACCTCCCGCGCCCGCCACACGCGCTTGTCGAAGCCCACCGCCCCGCCGTGCACCTGGTTGCGGCCCTCGTTGGCCGTCAGCCGGTGCGTGTGCCCGTCCAGCTCGAAACGGGCCCCGCCGATCCGGTTCGCGTACCGCCCGACCAGCGCGCCGAAGTACGGGCCGGTGAACTCCTGGTACCCGGCGAGATCCGGCAGCCCGAGCGCGATCCCCGCCCGCGCCCCGTCCCGGTCCGGCACCTCGACCGACTGCACGACGCCGCCGTACGTCAGCACCCGCACCCGCGTGCCGTCCCGCTCCAGCGTCCAGCGGTGCACCCGGGTGCCGTCCGCGAGGGTGCCGAACTCTTCCGTACGCATCGCCGTGCCCGGACCAGTGACCATGATCACGAAGCCTACGCGGGGGGCCGGTCCGCGGTGACATTGCGGTAGGCGATCTCCGCCAGCCGCGCCTGCCCGTCGCGCCCCGGATGGAACCAGTCCCACTGGCTGAGCTGCTTGCCGGTGAACGGGTAGTCGAAGACCGCCCCGCCGTCGTACCGGCAGCGCAGGTCCTTCGCACAGACCTCATGGAGCACCTTGTTGTACGCCACGACCCGCTCCTGCACCGAGGCGCGCCGGGCCATCGCGGGCGCGCGCATGTCGTCCGCGTCGCCCAGCATCGACTGGCAGATCCCCAGCTTCCAGATCTGCTTGCCCAGCGGGTTGCCGCGCCCCGTCTCCCAGAGCCGCTTGAGATCCGGCACGCTCGACACGTACACCTGCGCCTTGGGTGCCCCGGCACGCAGTTGACGCATCGACGCCTCGAACGAGGCACGGAAATCAGCCACCGGCGTCATGTACCGGGCCGAGTCCCGGCAGGCGTCGTTGGCGCCGATCATCACCGTCACCAGATCCGGCTTCTCCTTCGCGGCCGACGCCATCTGCTCCGGCAGCTGTGCGATCCGGGCCCCCGTCTCGGCGTGGTTCCAGCTGCGCGAGGCGGCCCCCGACGCGCCCAGCAGCCGCACGGCGAGGCTGCGCACCCCGCTGTCGGTGCCGGTCGCCCAGGAGACCTCCGGGCAGTCCGCCAGCACCGAACAGGCGTCGAAACCGCGGGTGATGGAGTCGCCGACCGCGGCCACCGAACCCGGCTCGCGGTCCCAGACCGGACCCGGCCTGGGAGAAGGCTGCGCGGCCGCCCCCTTCGTCGTCCCCGGCGGGCCGGAGTCACAGCCCGTCAGAACGGCCGTGCCGAGGACCGAGACCGCCGCAAGGACGGCGGCCGAGGTACGCGAACGGCGGCGGGCGGAACGATCCTGCATCCCTTGGTCCCCTCGGTTATGCCCCCGGCAACCCCTGGTGGCAACGGTCGGAAGGCCCGGCCGCTCCAGCGAGTGAAAGCTGAACGGATGATGGGCCCGGGACCGACCGTACGTCACACCTGGGCCCCCGCAGCGCGGTAGCTTTTCCTCGTCGAACCAGCGGCGCTTTCCCCCACCTGGCTCCACTCGGGTGGCTTTCAGGAAATCACATCACGTCACATACTGTCCCTTTTCAGGAGTTTCACCCCGATGCTGTTTACTGATGACAACCTCGGGATCCGGCCGAGAAGAGACGGTACGGTCGCGATGCAGCTGGGGAAGGCGAACCTCGTCCCACACTGGAGGTCCCGGTGACGACACGTGGAGTTCTGTACGTTCACTCCGCACCGCGCGCGCTCTGTCCCCATGTCGAATGGGCGGTGGGCGGCGTCCTCGGTGTGCGGGTCCAGCTCGACTGGATCCGGCAGCCCGCCGCGCCCGGCACCTGGCGCTCCGAGTTCTCCTGGCAGGCCCGCGCCGGTACGGCGTCCAAGCTCGCCTCCTCGCTGCGGGGCTGGGACCTGCTGCGCTTCGAGGTGACGGCGGAGCCGAGCCCCACGTCCGAGGGCGAGCGCTACAGCTCCACGCCCGGCCTCGGCATCTTCCACGCCGTCACCGGCATGCACGGCGACATCCTGGTCCCCGAGGACCGGCTGAGGGCCGCGCTGGCACGGTCCGCGCGGGGCGAGAGCGAGCTGGAGGCCGAGATCGCCAAACTGCTCGGCAAGCCCTGGGACGACGAACTGGAGTCCTTCCGCCACGCGGGCGAGGGCGCGCCGGTGCGGTGGCTCCACCAGGTGGTGTGACGCCGCCTGCGGCGCGCCTGCCCTCCTGCCCGTGGCCCTTCCCGCGAGCGGGAGCAGGAATCAGCCCCTCCGGCGATCGAGGAGCGGGGTCCGGGGCGGAGCCCCGGGAGCGCCCCGCGCGACGCACGATGCCGCCTCCCCCACGGGGAAGGCGGCATCGTCGTACCGGGGCTGCGGACCGCAGGTCAGACGCTGCGGAACGCCAGGACCACGTTGTGCCCGCCGAACCCGAACGAGTTGTTGATCGCGGCGATCGAACCCTCCGGCAGCGGACGCGGCTCGTCGCGCACGATGTCCGCCTCCACCGCCTCGTCGAGGTGCTCCACGTTGATCGTCGGCGGAGCCATCCGGTGGTGCAGCGCCAGGACCGTCGCGACGGTCTCGATGCCGCCGGCGCCGCCGAGGAGGTGACCGGTCATCGACTTCGTCGCGGAGATCGCGACATGGTCGAGGTCGTCGCCCAGGACCTTGCGCAGCGCCTTCAGCTCCGCGACGTCGCCCTGCGGCGTCGACGTGGCGTGCGCGTTGAGGTGCACGACCTCGGACGGCTTGAGGTCCGTCTGGTCCAGCAGGTTCTGCATCGCGGCGGCGATGCCGCGCCCGGTGGGCTCGGGCTGCGCGATGTGGTGGGCGTCCGCGGACAGACCCTGACCCAGCACCTCACAGTAGACCTTGGCGCCACGCTTCGCGGCGTGCTCCGCGGACTCCAGGACGACGACCCCGGCGCCCTCGCCGAGCACGAAGCCGTCACGGCCGGTGTCGTACGGACGCGATGCCTTCTGGGGCTCGTCGTTGTTCTTGGACATCGCCATCATGTTGGCGAACGCGGCGATCGGCAGCGGGTGGATCGCCGCCTCGGTGCCACCGGCGAGGACCACATCGGCACGGCCGGCGCGGATCATCTCGACGGCGTACCCGATCGCCTCGGCGCCCGAGGCACAGGCGGAGACCGGGGTGTGGACACCGGCCTGGGCGTTGACCTCGAGACCGACGTTGGCCGCCGGGCCGTTGGGCATGAGCATGGGCACGGTGTGCGGGGAGACGCGGCGTACGCCCTTCTCCTTCAGCACGTCGTACTGGTCGAGCAGGGTGATCACGCCACCGATGCCGGAGGCGATGACCGAGCCGAGCCGCTCGGGCTGGATCTTCTCGTCCTCGCCGGCCTTGCCGGTGAAACCGGCGTCCGCCCAGGCCTCACGGGCCGCGATCAGCGCGAACTGCGCCGAGCGGTCCAGCTTGCGGGCGAGCGGGCGGGGCAGGACGTCGCCCGGATCGACGGCCGCGAGGGCGGCGATCCGGACGGGCAGTTCGGCGAAACGTTCGCCCTCGAGAGGCTTGACGCCGGAACGACCGGCCATCAGACCTTCCCAGGTCGACGCCGAGTCGCCACCCAGCGGAGTGGTTGCGCCGATACCGGTGACGACCACGGTGCGATTGGTCGAGTTCACTGGAAAATCTTCTCCACGTGTAGAGGGTCGTGAATCAGCGGCGCCACCGCCGGGTGGCGACACAGAGCCGGGCCGGATCAGCCCTGGTGCTTGAGGATGTACTCGGCAGCGTCGCCGACGGTCTTGAGGTTCTTGACGTCCTCGTCGGGGATCTTGACGTCGAAGCGCTCCTCGGCGGCGACGACGACCTCGACCATGGACAGCGAGTCGACGTCCAGGTCGTCGGTGAAGGACTTGTCCAGCTGGACGTCCTCGACCGGGATACCGGCGATCTCGTTGACGATCTCGGCGAGACCCTTGACGATCTCTTCCTGAGTGGCGGCCATGTTGGCGCTCCTTCGATGTTTATCTGCAGGTTGGGGCTTGCGGGCCGAAAAGGCCTGGTGTGCCTAGGGGAGGGTAACGACCGTCGCGGCGTAGACGAGACCCGCCCCGAAGCCGATGACGAGCGCGGTGTCGCCGCTCTTCGCCTTTCCGGTCGCCAGGAGCCGCTCCATAGCGAGCGGAATCGAGGCGGCGGAGGTATTGCCGGTGGTCTCCACGTCGCGGGCGACGGTGACGTTCTCCGGCAGCTTCAGGGTCTTCACCATCGAGTCGATGATCCGCATGTTGGCCTGGTGCGGAATGAAGACGTCCAGGTCTTCCGGGGAGATCCCGGCCGCGTCCAGCGCCTGCTGGGCGACCTTCGCCATCTCGAAGACGGCCCAGCGGAACACCGCCTGGCCCTCCTGGGTGATGGCCGGGAACTTCTCCGGGCGCTCGGCGTGGAACTCGTCCCACGCCACCGTCTGCTTGATGGTCTCGGACTTGTCGCCCTCGGAGCCCCAGACGGTCGGTCCTATGGCCGGCACCTTGGACGGGCCGACGATGACCGCGCCGGCGCCGTCACCGAACAGGAAGGCCGTCGCGCGGTCCTCCTTGTCGGTGAGGTCGCTGAGCCGTTCCACGCCGATGACCAGCACGTACTCCGCGGAGCCCTCGACGACCATGCCCTTGGCGAGGGTCAGTCCGTAGCCGAAGCCCGCGCAGCCGGCCGAGATGTCGAAGGCGGCGGGCCTGCCCGCGCCGACCAGGTGGGCGATCTCGGTCGCGATGGCCGGGGTCTGCTTGAAGTGCGAGACGGTGGAGACGATCACGGCGCCGATCTGCTCGGGCGTGATCCCGGCGTCGGCGATGGCCTTGCCGGACGCCTCCACGGACATCGCGGCCACGGTCTCCTCCTCGGAGGCCCAGTGGCGGGTGGCGATGCCGGAGCGCGAACGGATCCACTCGTCGGACGAGTCGATCGTCTCGAGGATCACCTCGTTGGGCACCACGCGGGTCGGGCGGTAGCCGCCGACCCCCATGATCCGTGCGTACGGGGCGCCCTTGCTGGGCTTGATCTTCGACATGCTCGGGCTCCTTAGACGCCCGCGTGCTCGGAGATGAGCTCGCGTGCCGCGTCGAGGTCGTCGGGGGTCTTGAGCGCGAGCGTCTTCACACCGGGCAGTGCGCGCTTGGCAAGGCCCGTGAGGGTTCCGCCGGGGCATGCCTCGATGAGAGCCGTGACGCCCAGCTCCTTGAAGGTCTCCATGCACAGGTCCCAGCGGACCGGGTTGGCCACCTGGCCGACCAGCCGGGAAATGACCTCGTCGCCGGTGGCGACGGCCTTCCCGTCGGCGTTCGAGACATATGTCACGGCCGGGTCGGCGGGCCTCAGCTCCGCGGCGGCCTCGCGCAGCCGGTCGACGGCGGGGGCCATGTGGTGCGTGTGGAAAGCTCCTGCGACCTTGAGGGTCACCACGCGGCGCACGCCCTCGGGCATGTCCTCGGTCAGCGCGGCGATCTGCGCGGCGGTGCCCGCGGCGACGATCTGGCCGGCGCCGTTGACGTTCGCCGGGGTCAGCCCGAGCTTCTCCAGGTGCGCGACCGACACGTCGGGGTCGCCGCCCAGCAGCGCCGCCATGCCGGTCTCGGTGACCGCGGCGGCCTCGGCCATGGCGAGCCCGCGGGTACGTACGAGACGCAGCGCGGCCTCGTCGTCGATGACTCCGGCGTAGGCCGCAGCGGTGACCTCGCCAACGCTGTGACCTGCAACGACGTCCGGCGACACATTGAGCGCGGCAGCGGAGAGCAGACCGGCGGCCACCAGCAGCGGCTGCGCCACCGAGGTGTCACGGATGTCGTCCGCGTCGGCCTTGGTGCCGTAGTGGACGAGGTCGAGCCCGATGGCGTCCGACCACTTCGCGATGCGGTCGGTGGCACCGGGGAGGTCGAGCCAGGGAGTCAGGAAGCCGGGCGTCTGAGCGCCTTGGCCGGGAGCGACGAGTACGAGCACCCTCACACTCTCTCTTGTGAACGGTCCCGAAGACCCGTGGGGACAGGGACGAAGAACCGTATGGGGAATTGTTGATGTCCGACAAAAGTCTAGGACTGAGGATCTCTCGCGGCCAAGCGCCCCAGAATCAGGGCGATCCGCAGAGTGAATGCCGAGCGGACATCGGACGGTGACCATCCGGTGACGTCTGTCACACGTCGGAGCCGGTAGCGCACGGTGTTCGGGTGGACGAAGAGCATTCTGGCCGCGCCTTCCAGGCTGCTCGCCTGTTCCAGATAGACACTCAGCGTCTCCAGCAGCGCGGAGCCCGCTTCTTCCAGCGGTCTGTAGATCTCCTCCACCAATTGGTCCCGTGCGGCGGGGTCGCCCGCCATCGCGCGTTCCGGCAGCAGATCGTCGGCGAGAACCGGCCTGGGCGCGTCCTGCCAGGCGCCGCACGCCTTGAGCCCGGCGGCCGCGGCCTGCGCGGACCGGGTGGCCGCCAGCAGGTCCGGCACCACCGGGCCGGCGACGACGGGACCGGCCGCGTACGGTCCGATCAGCGCCTTCGCGACATGGATCGGGCTGTCGCTGCCGCCCGCGATGACCACCAGGCGGTTGCCGAGCACCCCGGTCAGGACCTGGAGCTTGGCGTGCCGGGCGGCCCGCCTGATCGCCTCCACCGTCAGTTCGCTGTCGCCGTCCGGGGCGGTGCCGAGCACCACGCAGACGTGCTCGGGGGAGTTCCAGCCGAGCGCCGCCGCGCGCGACACGGCGCCCTCGTCGGCCTCGCCGGACAGCACCGCGTTGACGACGAGCGATTCCAGCCGGGCGTCCCAGGCGCCGCGCGCCTCGGCGGCCTGCGCGTACACCTGGGCGGTCGCGAAGGCGATCTCCCGGGCGTAGACGAGCAGCGCCTCGCGCAGCACCGACTCGTCGCCGGGCGCGGCGACCTCCTCGATCGCGGCCTCCATCACCTCGATCGTCGTCCGCACCATCTCGACGGTCTGCCGCAGGGTGATCGCCCGGGTCAGCTCGCGCGGAGCGGTGCCGAACACATCGGTGGAGATGGCCTGCGGGGTGTCCGGGTGCCGGAACCACTCGGTGAACGCCGCGATACCGGCCTGGGCCACCAGTCCGATCCAGGACCGGTTCTCCGGTGGCATCGCCCGGTACCACGGCAGCGACTCGTCCATGCGGGCGATCGCGTTCGCGGCGAGCCGGCCGGAGGACTGCTCCAGCCGTTTCAGGGTCGCGGCATGCAGGTGGGCGTCGTTCGCAGCGGGCTGCTCAGGATCGGGTCGGGGCACGGAGACAAGATTGCCTTATCGGGCGACGTGCACGGAGGGCCGGGGCGACCGCGGTGTCGTACCGGCGGGTAGCGGTCGGGGGACCGGGCCGCGCGCCGGCCCGGCTACCGTGGGCGGGTGATTTCCGTACACCGCGCCGAGGACCGCTTCCAGGGCGGGGACCAGGACGCCGGCATCCTGTCCCGGCATGCCTTCTCCTTCGGCAGCTTCTACGACCCGGACAATCTGCGCTTCGGCGCGATCCTGGCGTGCAACTCGGAGCGGCTGGAGAGCGGTGCGGGTTTCGAGGAACACCCCCACAGCCACACGGAGATCGTCACCTGGGTCGTCGAGGGCGAGCTGACCCACCGCGACTCCACCGGCCACGCCACGGTCGTACGGCCCGGTGACCTCCAGCACCTCAGCGCCGCGTCCGGCGTGCGTCACGTCGAACGCAACGACGGCGACGCCCCGCTGACGTTCATCCAGATGTGGCTGGCCCCGCTGGAACCGGGCGGCGAACCCTCGTACACGATCGTCCCCGGCATCGCCGACTCCACCCCGTACGCCCTCCCGGCGGCCGGTGCGCTGCTCCATGTGCGCCGGCCGGGCGCGGGGGAGCGGGTGGTGGTACCGGACGCGGCGCGGGTGTACGTCCATGTGGTGGCCGGGGGCGTACGGCTCGGCGACGAGGAGCTGGAGCCGGGCGACTCGGTGCGGATCACCGGCGAGGAAGGGCTGGAGCTGGTGGCGGAGGGGGCGGCCGAGGTGCTGCTCTGGGAGCTCGGCGGCTGAGGGCGGGCAGGGGTACGGGCTACGCCTTCGGGGTGCCGGTGAGCCTGTCCAGCTCGCGCATCGCCTCGGAGTGGGCGCTCATCCGGCGGCTCACGCTGCCGCTGGTGAAGAGCGCCACGCCGACGACGGACACCGGCAGGGACAGCCCGAGCGCGGCCACCGCCTCGGGCCAGTCGCGCTCGTCCGCGCAGTAGTCCCCGCGCTGCAAGCCCTGGTTGGCCGTGCCGTACTCGGTGAACAGCCGCGACTGGCACTCCGCCGGGTACTTGTCGTCGGGCTCCTGGTCCACCTCGTACGGCGTCAGCAGCAGCACGGCGCACCAGACCCACAGCAGCCCGGCGAGGGACAGCAGACCGATGCCCCAGGCCCGTATCCGGGTGGCCCGGTCGCGGAAGTCGAGGTCGTACTCACGTGATCGCATGGCGGACGAACCTAGCAGCGCCCGTCCCACCGGCCGTCGGCAGCAGTGGTTCCTGGGCCATCGAACTCCATGTGAGTGCCGCCATGCCCGCCCCCGGGTACCGGAATCGGGGGGTTTCCCCGCCCCGACTGCGGGGGCGTCCCGCACCCGCGCAGGTGGTGCCCGAGCGAGATTCATCCCAACTCGTATGCGTACCGAGCGAATTCCCCCTGGTTCGGTTCTGCACCACCAGACAACTCGCCGCCCTCCTGGGCATCGCCCCCGCCGGCGCGAGCGAACACGCCACGAGCCTGCGGGAGGCGGGTCTCATCCACACGATGCGCAACCGGAACAGGGCACCGCACAGTCCGACGAGCGTGGGCATCGCCCTCCTGAACGCTCCACAGACGTAGCGGCCACTGAACGGCGAGGGGGCGGCGGCGACGGACACTGCGGCGAAGGTGCCTAGCGGCCGGTGTCCCGGCGCCACATCGACCACATCGGCGGCCCGGCCCGGAACGTCATCTCCTCGTGCACGGTGAAGCCGTGCCGCTGGTAGAAGGTGAGGTTGCGGCGGTTGCTGGACTCCAGGAAGACCGGCCGCCCGTCCGCGTCCGCCCGCTCCAGCAGCCCGCCGAGCACCCGCGCCCCACGCCCCGTGCCGCGCGCGTCGGCGTGGGTGCCGATGTGCTCGACGTACCAGTGCTCGGGACCGGCCGGATGGCGGTGCTCCATGGTGAACAACCGCCCGGTGGTGCGCGGGAGTTGGGTCCTCGTCGCGCGTACGAGTGGCCCCGCGTTGCGCAGCAGGTACGTCACCGGCAGCTTCCACTTCCCGGGCTCCGCCCACACTGCCACGACGGTGCGTTCCGGATCGGTCCATACCCGGCCGGCCGGGACCTGCTGGGCCAGATGCGCGGTGAACAGCAGCCGCAGCCGCCGGTCACGGTCGCTCGGCATGAGCCAGCTCCAGAGGGGGTCCTCGGCGTAGGCGCTGGCGAGCACGGCGGCGAGGGCGGGGACGTCGGCTGCGGTAGCGCGGACTGTGTCGGCCATGGCCGAGGAGAGTAGCGGGTGCCGGGTCGGCCATGCCTCTCTGTCCGGCGGGCCGACCGATTCTGCCCCCGTGTACCTGGCCCGCATCGGGGCCTTCGACGTAGGCATGGAGTGGTACACCGTGCACCCCTCCGGAAGGTTTCTGATGCGCGCACGCGACTTCGACCGCACGCATGGCTCCGCTCGCGCGCGTACGCCGGTGAGGCGGCCGGAGACGGAGGAACTCCCCGAGCACCTGCCGCTGGCCCTTCAGAGCAGCCTCGGCAACGCCGCCGTCGTCCAGCTGCTCCGGCAGGGCGCCGCCTCCGGCACCGGCAACGGCGCGGGCCCGACGCCGGTCCAGCGCGCCGGTGACTGGAAGAACAACCCGACGAAGAACGCCCTGGCCACGGAGAAGGCGGCCAACCGGGGCAACGCGCTCGTGCACACCCTGCACCACATCGTGCCCAAGTCGCTGCTCGAAAAATTCGCCGGGCTCCTCACCGCGACCCAGCTCACCGACGTCGTGACGGCCCTGGCTCCGGTCGCCCCGACAGCTTTCACGAGCAACAGCGCCCAACTCAACGCGGTGTCCAAGGCGTTGAAGAACGTTCCGGCCAACTTCGCGCTCGGCCCCGAACCGGCGGTCAGGAACGACGACCCGGGCAGCAGCGGACCGGACCTCAACTTCACCGAGGACGGCGCCATCACGCCCCGCTCCGAACAGCTGGAGCGGGTCTACGACTTCATCGAGGCGAAGGTCAGCGCCGGAGCGGCGGTCGCGCAGGCGGATCTGCAGAGCGATTTCATCGATCCGTTGCGGCAGGCCTGCATCGAGCACAACGCGGAGATCGCCCGTCTCGGCCTCGCCAACGGTGTGGGTCTCGACCCGAACCGGACGGCCTGGTCGGGCGACGCCGCCACGCGGTCCCAGCACCGGACCCACATGATCGAGCCGCTCGTCTGACGAAGACGAAGGGGCCGGGACGACCTCGGGTCGTCCCGGCCCCCTTTGCCGTACGGGTCTTGGCGGTGCCGTCAGACGAGCCCGCCCACGAACGCCCGCCAGGCGTCGGCCCCGACGATCAGGACGGGGCCGTCAGGGTTCTTGCTGTCGCGCACGGGGACGGCGCAGGGGAGGCCGTCGACCACCTCGACGCACTCGCCTCCGGTGCTGCCGCTGTAACTGGACTTGCGCCAGGCCGCGCCGCCGGTGACAGTGCACTCGACACATTCGCCACCGCTGGTGCCGCTGTACGACGACTTACGCCACTGTGCTCCGGTCAGATTCTGACTGGTCCCCATAGCGTTCCTCCATCACACGAGCGATCAATGTCGCCGAGTCCTCGGGGGAGAGGGCTGTGGCTTGCAATCGAGCGTAGCCGACCGAACGTTCCTTGATCACCTGGGGATTGGCGGTCATGTGCCCTTGGTCGTAGCTCTCCACGTAGAACAGGTCGGGGTCGTCCTCGAACCTGAGCAGGGTGAACGAGCCCATCATTCCCGTGTGCTGGCCGACGGAGAACGGAAGCACCTGGATCTGGACCCAGGGGTCGTCGCGGAAGCCCAACAGCCGTGCCAGTTGGGCGCGCATGACGTCGCGTCCGCCGACCTCCTGGAGCAGCGCCGCCTCGCTCAGGACGACCCATAGCGCAGGCGGATTCTCGCCCCGCAGAATCCTCTGGCGATCCAGGCGGGCCGCCGCCATTTCGTCGACCTTCTCCGGGTGATCGACGCCGAGCAGCGCCCGCGCGTAGCTCTCCGTCTGCAACAGCCCGTACACCAACTGCGCCTGGTACGTGGAGATGTACGCGGCCTTGGCCTCCATGTCCGCGTACGGCTGGAACCAGGTGGGCAGCTGGCTGCGCAGGACCAGGCCGACCAGCCGCGAGAACACACCGTCCGTGCCGAGCGCCGCGTCTACCCGCTCGGAGAAGTCGCGGGTGGGGATCTTCTTCGTCGTCTCGATCTGGCCGATCAGCGAGCCGGTGCAGAAGATGATGTCGCCGAGCTGGCCCTGCTTGAGGTTGTTGGCCTCGCGCTGACGGCGTAACTCCCAGCCGTAGTAGTCCAGTGGGGAGGCGTTGGGATCGAGCGTCTGGATGTTGGCCACGGCGGGGCACCTCCGGCGTTCAACGCCTCGCGGCGTTCGTTTCCGTACGTAGCCGAGCGTAATCAGTCCGCTGCACGCTGGTGACATGAATCACGTAATTGATCCACGGGCCGAGGATGTGGCGGAGCCGACCTACCAGGCCGACTTCGCGATGGGCGAGCACTCGGCCCGGCATCTGCGCCGCATCCTGCGCCTGTACCTCACCGGCTGGGGCCTGCTCGAAGTTGCCGACGCGGCCGAGCTGGCGTTGACCGAGCTGATCGCGAACGTCGTGCGGTACGTACCCGGCCGTCGCTGCCAGACGTTCATCTTCCTGCTCGCGGCCGGCGGCGTGCGCGTGGAGGTCGCGGACAGCTGCCCGGACGTGCCGAGGGTGGTCGTGGGGGACGAACTCGACGAGGGCGGGCGCGGGTTGGTGCTGGTCGGCGCCGTCACCGACAAGTGGGGCGTGGAGCCGCGCCCGGACGGGCGCGGCAAGACGGTGTGGTTTGAGTGCCTGGCCGCGAAGGCGGCCGACCGATGATCCGCCGCCGGGTCACGGGGCATGAGCACGCTCCGTCGGCGGGTCGCGCATGACCGCCAGGGTGGGTGTGCCTTTTACGACGTGACAGGTGAGGGGGTGAGTGTCACGTCGAGCGGAGAGGGTACGCGGCCGAGCGCGCACGAGCACGCACAATCCGAACTCGGGTCCCAGGCGGTTCGGTCCGGCATCAAGCTGGGTGACGGTGCCGCCGAGGACGCTCGTGGCGGCCCCGGCCGGTGCTCAGGGGCTCGGCTGCATGGGGATGAGCGAGTTCTTCTGCGCCACGGACAAGCAGGGGCCGCCCGCGAGCGGCACTGCACGCCCTACCCGGCGTCCCCCGGGACGTCCCGGACATCGGCCTGGGCCGGGAGATCTGCCTGGGGCGGGAGGTCTGCCCGGGTGTCCCCCTTGGTCGGCGAAGGCCGGGCGTCACCGGTGATCGCGTCGTCCCCGTGCAGGCTCCGCATCTTGTCCAGCAGCTCTTCCAGCCGCGCGATCAGCTGCGTCTCCAGGTAGGCGGAGAGGTCGCCGCCTCCGATGAACTGCGGAACGGGTGCCTTGGTGATCCCCGCGAGCATCTCCAGCACCATGACGTTGTTCAGTGCGCTCCGTTGCGCATCGCGGGTCACCCGCGCGGGTGGCGACGGGCGTGCTGATCGTCTTGACCGAGTCGTGGGGGTGGGGCGAGCCGGGACGCCGGGCGGCGACGGCGCTCCGCGTCAGCGGGCGGAACGCAGCTCCGCGAGCACCGCGTCCGTGAACGGCGGCCACACCTCGGCCGCCCACGGGCCGAAGGCCCGGTCGGTGAGCGCGACGCACGCCGCGCCCGCGACCGGGTCGATCCACAGGAAGGTGCCCGACTGCCCGAAGTGGCCGAAGGTCGCGGGCGACGACGAACTGCCCGTCCAGTGCGGCGACTTGGAATCCCGGATCTCGAATCCGAGGCCCCAGTCGTTGGGGTTCTGGTGGCCGTAGCCCGGCAACACGCCCTTCAGGCCGGGGTGTACGACGGTCTGCGCGGCCAGCACCGTACGGGGGTCGAGCAGGCGGGGTGCCTGCACCTCCGCCGCGAACCGCACGAGGTCGTCGACGGTCGAGACACCGTCCTTGGCGGGCGAGCCGTCGATCGTGGTCGCCGTCATCCCGAGGGGTTCCAGCACGGCCTGGCGCACGTACTCCGGGAACGGGATGTCGGTGGCCTTGGCGATGTGGTCGCCGAGCACCTCGAAGCCCGCGTTGGAGTAGAGGCGGCGGGTGCCGGGCGCGGCCGTCGTGCGGTGCTCGTCGAAGGCGAGCCCGCTGGTGTGCGCGAGCAGGTGCCGCACGGTGGACCCCTCCGGCCCCGCCGGCTCGTCCAGCTCGACCGCACCCTCCTCGTACGCCACCAGCGCCGCGTAGGCCGCGATCGGCTTGGTGACGGAGGCGAGCGGGAAACGGTGCGCGGTCGGGCCGTGCGTACCGAGAACGGTGCCGTCCGCTCGTACGACGGCAGTCGCCGCGGTGGGGACGGGCCAGTTGTCGATCATCGCCAGGCTCTGCATGCGTACGAGCGTAACGGGCGGGGTCGAACGCCTCGTTCCCTGCCTCGGTCACTCCCTTCCGTCCAGGCCGCGCGGCCTGCGCGGACGCGTGAGCCCGGCCCATGGCCGCTCGCCGGGTCAGGGGGTCTGGTCGGGAGTCCGCAGGGAATCGAGCCAATGGAGGAGGCGGGCACCCTGGCGGGTCATGATGTCCGGGTCGCGCAGCGCGTTGGCAAGGAGCGACATGCCCTGGTAGCCGGAGACGAGGGTGACGGCGAGGTCGTCCGGGTCGGGCAGGCCCAGGGCGCGGAACTGGTGCCCGGCCCAGTCGAGCAGCTGCCGGATGACCGCGCCGGCTTCCGTGTCCAGGGTCCCGTCCGTGCGCTTGTCGACCTCGACGGCCAGAGTGCCGGTGGGGCAGCCGTAGCGGGCGGCGATGTCGCGCTGGCCGACCCAGGCTTCGATGAGGGCCTTCAGGCGGTCACGGGGGTCGGGCAGCCGGTCCAGCCGGCTGGTGAGCTGGTCCAGGTGCGCACTGTGCTCGGACAGGGCGGCGTGGACCAGCTCGTCCTTGGTCTTGAAGTAGTAGTAGACGTTTCCGACCGGGACGTCGGCCACGCGGGCGATGTCGGCGAGGGTGGTGCGCTCGACACCCTGCTCGTGCAGGACCTGGGCCGCCGCGGCGGTGAGCCGTCGGCGCTTGTCGTTGGCCCGTGTCGCCCGGGGCTTCACTGAGTCAGTCACCCGACTAACTATATGGGCAGCGTCGGGGGCTCGTGCTAGGGTCCTTCTTAGTTAGTCAACTAACTAACTCGCTATCGGCTGACTCAGGAGATCGTGATGATCGTTGTGACAGGTGCGACCGGCAATATCGGACGGACGCTGGTGCCACTGCTGGCCGAGGCGGGCGAGGAGGTCGTGGCCGTCTCGCGGCAGTCGCAGCCCTCCGGGCTCCCGGCCGGCGTCCGGCGCGCCCGGGCCGACATCGGGAACGCCGCGAGCATGCGGCCGGTCCTCGCCGGCGCCGAAGCGTTCTTCATCCTGCTGGGCGGCGAGCTCAACGGCCACGGCGAGAGCCCGAAGGCCCTGTTGGACGCGGCTGGGGCCGCCGGGGTCAAGCGGGTCGTTCTGCTGTCCTCCCAGATCAACTCCACCCGCCCCGAGGCCCTTTCGCACGCCCGCCTGCGCGAGTTCGAGTCCGTCGTGCACGAGTCCGGCGTGGACTTCACCATCCTGCGCCCGGGTGGATTCGCCTCCAACGCTTTCGCCTGGGCCGAGTCGGTTCGTACCCGGCGCACCGTCTTCGCCCCGTTCGCGGATGTGGCACTGCCCGTCATCGACCCGGCGGACATTGCCGAGGTCGCCTCCGTCGCGCTGCGCGAGGACGGCCACGTGGGCCGTACGTACGAGCTGACCGGCCCCGAGGTCATCAGCCCGAGCGGGCAGGTCGCAGCGACCTCCGAGGCGCTGGGTGAGGAGGTGGCCTTTGTGGAACTCTCGCGCGCGGAGGCTCATGCCCGCATGGCGCAGTTCATGCCCGAGGGGGTCATCGGCGGCACTCTGGACGTCCTCGGCGTCCCGCTGCCGGCCGAGCGGGAGATCAGCCCCGACGTGGAGAACGTCCTCCGTCGTCCGGCCAGACCCTTCGGTGCGTGGGTCGCGCGCAATCTTCCGGCCTTCCAGTAGCGTCGGCCAACACGGCAGGGCTGCCCCGACCCTCCAGTTCGGCGGACTGATCACCGCCGTTCGCGGCTGACGGCACGGTTCATACCGGTACCCCTCCCTCCTGGCGTGGCCCCGACACGGGACGCGCACCGATTCCGTCTCCGATTGCGCTTGCTTCGAGTGCACTCCAAGGTTCTAGCTTGGAGGACATGACGGTGATGGAGAGCACTTCAGTGAAGGTGGACGTCTGCGCCACGGCCCCGCAGCCGCACCCGCGTCCCGAGGGGCAGGACCGGTACACCATCAGCGAGGTCGTCGCCTTCACCGGGCTCACCGCGCACACCCTGCGCTGGTACGAGCGGATCGGGCTGATGCCGCACGTCGACCGGTCCCACACCGGCCAGCGCCGCTTCAGCAACCGCGACCTGGACTGGCTGGCGTTCGTCGGCAAGCTGCGGCTGACCGGGATGCCGGTCGCCGACATGGTGCGGTACGCGGAGCTGCTGCGCGAGGGCGAGCACACCTTCGAGGAACGGCAGGAGCTGCTGGAGGCGACCCGCCGCGACGTGATCACGCGGATCGCGGAGCTCCAGGACACCCTCGCCGTGCTCGACTACAAGATCGACTTCTATGCGGGCGCCCGGCGGGCGCCGGAGAGGCCCAGTGCCTGATGACTGACGACAAGATCACCACCGTGGAGCTCGGCAACGGCGGACCGCAGGTCGGCGTGCAGGGACTCGGCTGCATGGGCATGAGCGAGTTCTACGGCGACACCGATGAACCTTCGGCCCGCGAGACGCTGGAGACGGCGCTGGCAGCCGGCGTCACCCTCTTCGACACTGCGGACATCTACGGCAGCGGCGCCAACGAGACCTTCCTCGCCCCGTTCGTCGGGGCGCACCGGGACGAGATCACGCTCGCCACGAAGTTCGCCATAGAGCGCAGGGACGACGACCCGCACTACCGGGGCGTGCGCAACGACCCCGCCTACATCCGCAAGGCCGTCGAGGACAGCCTGCGACGGCTGGACACCGAGGTCATCGACCTCTACTACATGCACCGCCGCGACCCGGCCGTCCCGCTGGCCGAGTCCGTCGGCGCGATGGCCGAGCTGGTCCAGCAGGGCAAGGTCAAGCAGCTCGGGCTGAGCGAGGTGACCGGCGCCGAGCTGCGCGAGGCGCACGCGGTGCACCCGATCGCCGCCCTCCAGTCGGAGTGGTCGCTCTTCAGCCGGGACGTCGAGCTCAGCGCCGTACCGGCCGCCGTCGAACTCGGGGTGACTCTCGTGCCGTACTCGCCGCTCGGGCGGGGCTTCCTGACCGGGGCGTTCACGGACGCGGCCAAGGAGCTGTCGGAGGGCGACTTCCGCAAGCACCAGCCCCGCTTCACCGGCGACAACGCGAAGAAGAACGCCGCCCTGCTGGAACCCGTCCACAAGATCGCGACGGCACACGGGGCCTCGGCCGCGCAGGTGGCGCTCGCCTGGGTTCAGCAGCGGGCCCAGGTGCACGGGCTGACCGTGGTGCCGATCCCGGGCACCCGCAAGAGCAGCCGGCTGCTGGAGAACCTGGCCGCCACCCGGCTCACGCTGACCGAGGGGGAGCTGGCGCAGCTTGAGCCGATCGCCGGGCAGGTGGCGGGGGACCGTTACCCGGACATGAGCTCGACGGCCACCGCGCGCGAGTAGCCGCTGCCCGCTCCGCTCACCGCGCCTTCTCCTCGGTGATCGCGGCGAAGGCGCGGAGCGAGTCCGTGCCCGGGGCGAAGTAGCCGGTGTGGCCCCGGGCGTCGTCGGCCGGGACCCGGCGCGCGCCGAACTCCGGGGCGGCCGGGTCGGGGCCGTGGCCGAGCCCCGCCACCTCGACGTTCGGTACGTCGTCGATCCAGTCCGTGGCGTCCTTCGCGGCCCAGACCCGGGCCCCGGTGCGCAGGTCGGCGACGTCGTCCGCGCGCATCCCGGGCGAGCCGAGGACCACCAGGTCCCTGGCGCGCAGCCGGGACGCGGCGAGTCCGCACACGACGGAGCCGTAGCTGTGGCAGAACACGGCGGGCGCGGGCACGCCGTCGGCCGCGAGTCCGTCCGTGAACCGGGTCAGCCGGCCGGCCCCCGCCTCGGCGAGCGACCCCGTCGCCGCGTCGACTCCGAGGCCCACGGGGGTGGTGTACCCGGCCCAGGCGACGACGGCGCTGCCGGGCCCGGTCCGGGCGTACAGCGCTTTTGCCATGCCTGCCGGAGTGCCGTACACATCGTTCGTACGGTCGAAGGTCCCGGCGTCGATGTCCGAGCCCGGCACCACGACCGCGACATGGCGTGCGGTGCGCAGGTCCCCGAAGACCTCGGCGACCTGACCGCGTCCGCGCGGGTCGAACGCGAGGATCTGCCGCCCCCGGTCCTGTCCGAGGTGTGCGTACCGGGGGTCGTGAATCGCCTGCAGGGAAAGGGTGTTGGCCCGGTAGCGCAGCTCGACCGGAGCGCCGTCCAGGTTGCCGACGACGAGCGGATGGCGTACGGCCAGGGCCTGTTGCTGCGCGGCGGTCAACACCCGGAAGAAGCGCGCCACTTCGGCGGGCGTGCTCCGTCCGGGATCGGGCAGCTCCCACCCCAGTACGTGATCGGCGCGCCAGGCCGCCGTGCCCGGGGGCGGCCCGGTGAGGGCCTGCTGTGCGTTCCCGGACGCCCAGCCGGCCGTTCCCGCCACCACGGTGGTGGCCAGCGCGACCGCGACCAGAGTCCTCGCGTAACGGCGCATCCCGTCGTCCTCCCTCTCCGGTCGGGCCGGTCGAGCCGGTTGATCCGGCCGATCCGGTTTCCGTGCGCCGTTCGGCGCGACGGGGAGGAAGTTAGGGAGAGGACGGGGCCGGGGGCGTCACACCAGGGAGCCAAGTGCGGGGTCATACCGGGGTAGGGCGTGGGGGGCCGGACCGTCACCCCTCGCCCGGCACCACGACCCCCGCCTCGTACGCGAAGATCACCGCCTGCGCCCGGTCCCGCAGGTCCAGCTTGGCCAGCACCCGGCCTATGTGGGTCTTCACCGTCTGCTCGGCCAGCACCAGCTTCCCCGCGATCTCCTGGTTCGACAGGCCCCGTGCGATCAGCTCAAGTACCTCCGTCTCGCGCGGAGTCAGACCGTTCAGCCGCAGCGACTGGCCGCTCCGGGTGGCCCCGGTCGGGCCCTGCCGGGCGAAGTCCGCGATCAGGCGGCGCGTCACGGACGGCGCGAGCAGCGCCTCGCCCGCCGCGACCACCCGTACCGCCGAGATCAGATCGGCGGGCGGCGCGTCCTTCAGCAGGAAGCCGGACGCCCCGGCGCGCAGCGCCTCGTACACGTAGTCGTCCACGTCGAACGTGGTGAGCATCAGCACCTTCGGCCGGTGCACCACCCCCACCGGCGGGTTCAGCAGCTCGCGGGCCGCCGCCAGGCCGTCCATCTCGGGCATCCGGACATCCATCAGGACCACGTCCGGGTGGACGCTGCGGCTGACCTCGATGGCCCGGCGCCCGTCCGGCGCCTCACCGACCACGTCGATGTCGCTCTGCGCCGCGAGCAGTGCCGCGAACCCCGCCCGCACCATGGCCTGGTCGTCGACGATGATCACGCGAATGGTCAAGAGTCCTCCGAGGACGGGGGCGGGGGCGTGGCAGGGGCCAGGGGCAGCCGCGCGGCCACCCGGAAGCCGCCGTCGGGCAGCGGTCCGGTGTCCAGCGTGCCGCCGGTCAACCGTACGCGTTCGCGCATACCGACCAGGCCGTGCCCGGTCCCGGCCGTCTCCAGCGGCGAATCGGGCTGCTCCGCACGGTCGTTGACCACCAGGACGGTCAGATGCGCGCCGTCCGACGTGATCGACACCCGGGTCCGCGCCCCGGGGGCGTGGCGGATCACATTGGCCAGGGCCTCCTGCACGATCCGGTACGCCGACAGGTCCACCGCCTGCGGTACGTCGGGCAGCCCGGCGGACAGCGAGAGCTCGGCCGGAAGCCCCGCCCGCACCGTCGCCTCCACCAGCTGCTGCACCCGGTCGAGCCCCGGCTGCGGTGCCCGTTCGCCCTGGGTGCCGTCGCTGCGCAGCACCGCCAGCAGCCGCCGCATCTCCGTCAGCGACTCCCGGGCGCTCGCCGCGATCGCGGCGAACTCCTCGTGCGCATCCTCGGGCAGTCCGCTGATCCGGTAGGGCGCGGAGTCGGCCTGGACCGTGATCACGGACATGTGGTGCGCGACCACGTCGTGCAGCTCACGGGCGATCCTGGCGCGCTCCTCCAGCAGCGTGCGCTGCGCCCGCTCGGCCTCGCTGATGGTCTCCTGCTCGGCGAGCCGGCGCTGTACGTCGCCCCGTTCCCGTATCACCGCACCGATCACCATGAACACGGCGCCGAACGCCGGGAGCAGCGCCGAGGTGCCGTTGCTGCGGTCGGTGGCGCTCACGTGCAGGACCAGGCTCGCCGCGGCGGTCAGTGCCCAGACGGAGATCACGGTCTGCCGGGTTTCGCGCAGGGCGACCGCCAGCATCACGAAGAAGTAGCAGATCAGCGTGGGCGGGGGCCACGGCCAGATGCCCTGCGACGGGTCCGGGTACCCGAGCAGGACCAGTGCCCCCAGGATGTCGGCGGGGAAGATGATCCACCACGCCTGCAACGGGCGGTGCGCCAGCATCAGCAGCGGCGCCGTCTGGCCGACGGTCAGCAGACCCGCCAGTCCGTCGGCCACACCGTATTCGTTGGTGAGCGTTGTGAGCGTGGTCGGGACGAAGATCGCCGCGAGGATGAGGACGACCGCGTACGGCAGCAGCCTCCGCCACCGCTTGCGCGCGCCCGCCAGGGGCGGGACCGGGGGATGGGACGGGTGGGCGAGCCCGTGGGCGATCTCGCGCAGATTGCGGCGGGCGGCGCTCACCAGGCCGTCCGCGGCGGGCGGCGGGCGCGGCGGCGCCTCGGGCGGGACGTACGGCGGGGGAGTGGTCATGGCCGCATCAGCGTAGGGAGCGGACCGGCCCGGTGGCGTCATACCGGGGTTCCGGTTCGCCGCCGGGCCTCTCGTACGGGGGTACTACCGGCCGATCGGGCCGGAAGCCCGCGACGCCGCAGAGCCGCGACGCCGTAAAGCAGCGACGCCGCGACGCTCTACAGCTCGGCGAGCAGTTGGGCCTTCTTGGCGCTGAACTCGTCGTCCGTCACCAGGCCGGACCGGTGCAGCTCCCCGAGGTGCCGTATCCGCTCCGCGATGTCCGCGGGGTCGCGCCGTCCGGCGCCCGCGAGGACGGAGGCGGGCGTGACGGCAGCTGAATGGTTCCTGCGCACCGATTCCAGCACGGCCGCGGCGAACGGCAGCGACTCGTGCACCGGGCCGTAGCCGAGGCCGAAGACCACCGCGGCCGGGTCCTGATCGGCGCTGGTGGGGCGGGGCGCCATCGGCTGCGGGCCGTGCGCCGCGCCCGGACCCGGATCCGCGACCAGGCCCGGACCACCGCTCCGGTCGGGGCCCGCGCCCGGTCCTGGGACCGCGTTCTCCAGGCCCCTGGGCACCAGCCGCAGATAACCCTCGAACGCCTCCGGGGAGCGCCACTCGACCCCGCTCAGCTCCGTCACCGGGAACGTCTGGTCGCCGGCCTTCCACTTCGCCGTGGAGGCGCCCGTCCAGAACCAGCGGAAGGAGACCCGGTGCCCGTCGAAGCCGGCCCGGCCGTCGTACGCCTTGAACTGCATCGGCGCCTCGGGCGCCGCGACCAGGAACCGGTCGGCGGGCTCCGCCGCGTCGGGGCCCAGCCGGGCGCGCAGTTCGTCCGCGTAGTACTCGGCCAGCGTCTCGCGCTCGGCGGGCAGCACCAGCCGGTACGGATCGCAGCCGTCCTTCAGCTGCCCGGCCGCGGCCTCGACCAGCGGGTCGGCACCGTGTCTCGGCACGGCACGCAGGACCACCGTGCCCCGCTTGCCCGGGGTGAGCGTCACCGACGACAGCGCCGCGTGCGGGACGCGGCGTTCACGCAGGCTCTGGAAGAGCTTCGGCGTGCGGATCCCCCGTTCGAAGCGGATGAGCACGGAGTCGGTGTCGAACTCCCAGGTGGCATGAATTCCAGCCAGCACATCACCCATGTGCCTCATCGTATGCGGCACTTGCCCCACACGTCCCCCCTCGGCGCAGGCCGCGATCGATGGCGCACCCAGGGTCTTCAGGCCTTGCGGCTGTCAGACGGCCCGGCTTCCGGTGATTGTTTCGTGGCAGGTGTTGTCGGCGGCCGCGCAGCTCACCGAGTCGTAGGCGCCCACGCCGATGGCGGCGAAGTTGCCGAGGCTCTCGGTCCCCGGCTCGAAATAGCCGCTGTGCCCGACCGCGTCGCCCGCCGAGACGATCCGCGCGCCGAAGCCGGGTTCGACCGGGTCGGCCCCGTGGCCCAGGCCGCCGAGCTCCAGGTTCGGTACGTCCGCGATCCAGTCGTCCCGGTCGCGCATCGCCCACACCCTGGCTCCGGTGCGCAGCTGCGCGGTGTTCTCCACCCGCATGCCGGGGCTGCCGGCCACCGCGATGTCGCCGACCCTGGCGGGCAGTTCATGTGCCGCGACCCCGCACAGCACCGAGCCGTAGCTGTGGCAGAACAACGAGACCGGGGCGTTGCCGGGCAGCGCGCCCAGCAGTGCGTTCAGCCGCAGCGCCCCGCGCTCGGCGAGGTTGCCCAGGGCCGCGTCCATGCCGATCCCGGCGGGCGTGGTGTAGTCGGCCCAGGCGATGACGGCGGTACGGATACTGGGGCGCGCGGCGCGCTCAGCCGCGTACAGCGACTTCGCCATGCCGACCGGGGCGGCGTTCACCTTGGTCCCGGTCCGCTCCAGCGTCAGCAGGTTGGTGTCGACGCCGGGGACGACCACGGAGATCCGTTCGGCCCGGTCGAGACTGCCGAACACCTCCGCGGCACGGCCCTTGCCGGACGGGTCGAAGGCGAGGAAGTGGCGGCCGCGGGCGAGCATCGAATCGAAGCGGTGCATCCGGCGGACCGCCTCGGCGCGGCCGTCGGGGGAGAGCCGCACATCGTGCATGCGCTGCCGCTCGACCTTCCGCGCCTGCGCCACGGCCAGCCGATTGGCGCGGTAGCGCAGAGTCACCGGGGCGCCGTTCAGATTTCCCACGACCAAGGGGTACTTGTCGGCCAGCGCGGTGCGCTGCGCGGCCGTGAGCGTGGCGAAGAAATGGGCCAGCCGGTACGGCGGCGCGTCGGCGTCCGGCAGCACATGACCCGCTACCCGACCCCGCGCCCAGGCGGCGAGTGCGACGGTGCGTGGCTCGTCGGAGCGTTGGTGACGTACGGCGGTCCAGCCAGTGGTCGCCAGCATCACGAACACGACCGCGACGGCGAGCAGCGCGCGCCATGCGGTGAGCGTGGGGGAGGAGTCGAAGGAAGTCACTTCGGCCCACATTAGGAGACGCGCGACCACAGCCGTGAAGAGGGTGACACACATCACTCCGCTGCGGGGAATTCGGCGGCCCGCTTTTCACGCTGTGTGGTTGTCACGCGCACGCTCAGGCGCGCGGAGCGCCTCCGGAGATCACATCTGGCCGTCGGGGCACGGTTGTTGTGAAGTCGGTCATGCCACGGAAGTGAGTCGTGCGGCACATGGGGCCGAGAACTCGTGCGGGAGTCCCGCCGTCACGCCGGTCGGGTGTCCGCCCGCCAGTCGCCGGCCAGGGCCGGTCCGAGCTGGTCCAGGTAGGCCTCGGTCAGCGCGCGCAGCGAATCCACGCCGGCGTCCCGGCCCCGCCCCCAGAGCTGACCGGTCACCCGCATCACCCCGCAGAACGCGGCCACGGCGACCCTCGGCCGCGGGTCCTTGTCCACATCGAGCCCCTCGCGCCCGGCGATCAGCAGCGCGATCTGGTTCTCCATCACCGCGCACCGGCGCAGATGGGCGGCGAGCAGCGAGGGCGTCGACTCGATCATCCGGTACGTGCGCATGTGGAGCTCTACCGTGACGATCTCCTCGATCGTCTCGCCGATGCTGTTCCAGGCGCACAGGACCGCGCTGCGCAGCGCCTCGAACGGGGCCTCGGCGGCTGGGCGCCGGCGCAGCTCCGCCAGGAAGCGCGACTCCACCATCTCCTGGATGGCGAAGGCGGCCTCCTCCTTGCTGGCGAAGTAGCGGAAGAAGGTGCGCTGGGAGACCTCCACGGCCTCGACGATCTCGTCGACGGTGGTCTCGTCGTACCCCTGCGTGGTGAAGAGGTCGAGGGCGGCGTGCAGCAGGGCGTCCCGGGTGCGTCGCTTCTTCCGTTCGCGCAGCCCGGTCGGATGCGTGGCCCGCTGCCCATCGGTCACTTAACTGGCCTTCTTTCTCCTGCTTTGTCCAGCTCAGCGTACCTGTGAGCTACGTGACAGTTACCGACTTGTGAAATGGTTTGTCAACTGTCAGAGACTGACACTAATGTCCCCGGCATGACTAGTCAGACCACCGTCGACAAGGCGTCGCGGGAGCCGCAGGAATCCGCCGCTCCCGCACCCGCCAAGGGGCTGCGCGGCCACCCCTGGCTGACGCTCTTCTCCGTGGCCATCGGCGTGATGATGGTCGCGCTCGACGGCACGATCGTCGCGATCGCCAACCCCGCCATCCAGCAGGACCTGAACGCCTCGCTCGCAGACGTCCAGTGGATCACCAACGGCTACATGCTCGCCCTCGCGGTCTCCCTGATCACCGCGGGCAAACTCGGTGACCGGTTCGGCCACCGCCAGACCTTCCTCATAGGTGTCGTGGGCTTCGCCGCGGCATCCGGGGCCATCGGCCTCTCCGACAGCGTCGCCCTGGTGATCGTGTTCCGGGTGCTCCAGGGCCTCTTCGGAGCCCTGCTGATGCCCGCCGCGCTGGGCCTGCTGCGCGCCACCTTCCCGGCCGAGAAGCTGAACATGGCGATCGGTATCTGGGGCATGGTGATCGGCGCCTCGACCGCCGGTGGTCCGATCCTCGGCGGCGTGCTCGTCGAGCACGTCAACTGGCAGTCCGTCTTCTTCATCAATGTGCCGGTCGGGGTGCTCGCGCTGGTGCTGGGCCTGGTGATCCTCAAGGACCACCGCGCCGAGAACGCGCCGCGCTCCTTCGACATCGGCGGCATCGTGCTGCTGTCGCAGGCGATGTTCTGCCTGATCTGGGCGCTCATCAAGGGCGCCGAGTGGGGCTGGGGCGACTACAAGACGCTCGGCTTCCTGGGCGCCGCCGTGGCCCTGTTCGTGGTCTTCGCGCTCTCCCAGAAGAACGTCAGGGAACCGCTGATCCCGCTCGCCATGTTCAAGTCCGTGCCGCTGTCCGCGGGCGCGGTCCTGATGGTGCTGATGGCCTTCGCGTTCATGGGCGGGCTGTTCTTCGTCACCTTCTACCTCCAGAACGTGCACGGTCTGAGCCCGGTCGACAGCGGCCTGCACCTGCTGCCGCTGACCGGCATGATGATCGTCGCCTCGCCGCTCGCGGGCTTCATGATCACCAAGTTCGGCCCGCGCGTCCCGCTGGTCGGCGGCATGGTGTGCACGGCGGTCGCCATGTTCGGCATGTCCCAGCTGGACATCGGCACCGGCACCCTGACCATGTCGATCTGGTTCGGTCTGCTCGGCCTCGGCCTCGCCCCGGTGATGGTCGGCGCCACCGAGGTCATCGTCGGCAACGCCCCGATGGAGCTCTCCGGCGTCGCGGGCGGTCTCCAGCAGGCCGCCATGCAGGTCGGCGGCAGCCTCGGTACGGCGGTGCTCGGCGCCGTCATGGCCTCCCAGGTCGACTCCAAGCTGGCCGACAACTGGAAGGCGGCCCAGCTTCCGCCGCTGAGCCCGGAGCAGCTGGACCAGGCGTCCTCGGCCGTCGAGGTCGGCATCCCGCCGGTGGGCGGGAACGTCCCGCCGGAGGTCGCGGGGAAGATCGCCGGCGTCGCCCATGACACCTTCGTGTCAGGGATGAGCACGGCGTTCATGGTCGCCGGCATCGTCGCGGTGGTCGCCGCGCTGGTCGCCACGCTCACCAAGCGCGGTGCGAACGCCGAGGCGGGCGGGGGCGTCGGCCACATCTGACCGGACGTCACGACGCCGTCCCGGGCCCGCGCCCACGCGTCAACACAGTGCGGACGACAGCCCCGCCGGACCCTTCCGGCGGGGCTGTCGCCTATCAGGGTGGTGTGCCCCCGCACCCCCTTCCCCGGATGCTTCCGCGCAGGTCAGGGTGCATGCAACGGATCCGCAGATCGGAAACGGATCCGCAGATCTGATCCGCACGACCGATTCGCACCACCACGGGGGATGATTTCCATGCGTACGACCGTTCGTCTCGCCACCACCCTGGCCGCCGCTTCCCTGGCCGCCACCGCCCTGATCCCGCAGACCGACGCCCACTCCGCGCCCGTCGCGCTCGGATCCTGCGCAGCCGGTCAGCTCTGCCTCTGGGACGAGCCGGAGTTCACCGGCACCCGCCGGACCCACGAGCTGTCCACGACCGACATCGAGAGCTGCGTCCCGCTGCCGAAGGGCAGCCGGGTCCAGGCGCTCGCCAACCGCACCGGCCGCCCCGTCACCACGTACCAGTCGGCGGAATGCGCCGAGACCGGCGAGTTCGAGACCTACCCGGGCGGCGGCACCTGGGTGCCCCGGTCCCCGTACCAGGTCAGGGCCTTCAAGATCTGGGAGAACTGACCGCGGGCCGGGGCACGGAGGACCCGGCCGCGAAACGCCGAAGGGCGGCGGGGCCACCTGGCCCCGCCGCCCTTCGGGTCTGTCCGGTCGTGCCTACGCGTCGCCGCCGGCCGCGCCCGGGTCGGCCGCGTTCACATCGAGCAGCTCGTACCGGTCGATGGCCTGCTTCAGCAGCGAACGGTCGATCCGGTTCTCCTTCGCGAGCTCGGTGAGCACCGCGAGGACGATCGACTGTGCGTCGATGTGGAAGAACCGGCGGGCCGCGCCACGGGTGTCGGCGAAGCCGAAGCCGTCCGCACCCAGCGACTGGTACGCGCCGGGCACCCAGCGCGCGATCTGGTCCGGCACCGAACGCATCCAGTCCGAGACCGCCACGAACGGACCCTCGGAACCGGAGAGCTTCCGCGTGACGTACGGGACGCGCTGCTCCTCCTCCGGGTGCAGGAGGTTGTACCGCTCCACGTCCACGGCCTCGCGGCGCAGCTCGTTCCAGGAGGTCGCCGACCAGACGTCCGCCCGGACGTTCCACTCGTCGGCGAGGATCCGCTGCGCCTCGACCGCCCACGGGACCGCCACACCGGACGCCATGATCTGGGCCGGGATCTCGCCCCGGTCGGCGGCCTTGAAGCGGTAGACGCCCTTGAGGATGCCCTCGACGTCCACGTTCTCCGGCTCGGCCGGGTGCTGGATCGGCTCGTTGTAGACGGTGAGGTAGTAGAAGACGTCCTCGTTCTCCTCGGGGGTCCCGCCGTACATCCTGCGCAGGCCGTCCTTGACGATGTGCGCGATCTCGTACCCGAACGCCGGGTCGTACGCGACACAGCCCGGGTTGGTGGAGGCGAGCAGCTGCGAGTGGCCGTCCGCGTGCTGGAGACCCTCACCGGTCAGCGTCGTACGGCCGGCGGTCGCACCCAGCACGAAGCCGCGCGCGAGCTGGTCGGCCATCTGCCAGAACTGGTCACCGGTGCGCTGGAAACCGAACATCGAGTAGAAGACGTACACCGGGATCAGCGGCTCGCCGTGCGTGGCGTACGCCGAACCGGCGGCGATCAGCGAGGCCGTGCAGCCGGCCTCCGAGATGCCGTCGTGCAGCATCTGACCGGTCGGCGACTCCTTGTACGCGAGCAGCAGGTCGCGGTCCACCGCCTCGTACTGCTGGCCCAGCGGGTTGTAGATCTTCGCGCTCGGGAAGAAGGCGTCCATACCGAAGGTGCGGTACTCGTCGGGCGCGATCAGCACGAAACGCTTGCCGATCTCCTTGTCCCGCATGAGGTCCTTCAGGATGCGGACGAACGCCATGGTGGTGGCGATCGACTGCTGACCCGAACCCTTCTTCGCGGTCGCGTACGTCTTGTCCTCGGGCAGGACCAGCGGCTTCGCGCGCACCACCCGGGTCGGGACGTAACCGCCCAGACCCTTGCGGCGGTCGTGCATGTACTGGATCTCCTCCGAGTCACGGCCCGGGTGGTAGTACGGCGGCAGGCCGTCCTCCAGCTGCTTGTCCGTGATCGGGATGTGCAGCCGGTCGCGGAACCGCTTGAGGTCCTCGACCGTGAGCTTCTTCATCTGGTGGGTCGCGTTGCGGCCCTCGAAGTTCGGCCCCAGGGTCCAGCCCTTGACCGTCTGCGCCAGGATCACCGTAGGCTGGCCCTTGTGGGCCTTGGCCGCCGCGTAGGCCGCGTAGACCTTCTTGTGGTCGTGACCGCCGCGGCCCAGGTGCAGGATCTGGTCGTCGGCCATGTCCTTGACCATGTCGCGCAGCCGCGGGTCGTCCCCGAAGAAGTGCTCACGGATGTACGCGCCCGACTCGGTGGCGTACGTCTGGAACTGGCCGTCCGGCGTGGTGTTCAGCTTGTTGACCAGGATGCCCGTGCGGTCCTGCGCGAGCAGCGGGTCCCAGGAGCGGTCCCAGACCAGCTTGATGACGTTCCATCCGGCGCCCCGGAACTGAGACTCCAGCTCCTGGATGATCTTGCCGTTGCCGCGCACCGGGCCGTCGAGCCGCTGCAGGTTGCAGTTGACCACGAAGGTGAGGTTGTCCAGGCCCTCGCGGGCGGCGATGGAGAGCTGGCCGAGCGACTCGGGCTCGTCCATCTCGCCGTCGCCCAGGTACGCCCAGACATGGGACCTGGAGGTGTCGGCGATGCCGCGCGCCTCCATGTAGCGGTTCATCCGGGCCTGGTAGATCGCGCCGAGCGGGCCGAGGCCCATCGAGACGGTCGGGAACTCCCAGAAGTCCGGCATCAGCCGCGGGTGCGGATAGCTGGACAGGCCGTTGGGCGCCTTCGACTTCTCCTGGCGGAAGGCGTCGAGCTGCGCCTCGCTCAGCCGGTCGAGCAGGAAGGCGCGGGCGTAGATGCCCGGGGACGCGTGGCCCTGGAAGAAGATCTGGTCGCCGCCCAGACCGTCGTCCTTGCCCCGGAAGAAGTGGTTGAAGCCCACGTCGTACAGCGAGGCCGAGGAGGCGAAGGTGGCGATGTGGCCGCCGACGCCGATCCCCGGACGCTGGGCGCGCGACACCATCACGGCCGCGTTCCAGCGTGTCGCGTTGAGGACCTTGCGCTCGATCTCCTCGTCGCCGGGGAAGAACGGCTCGTCCTTCGTGGCGATCGTGTTCACGTAGTCCGTGCTGCGCATCTCCGGCACGGCGACGCGCTTCTCGCGCGCACGCTCGATGAGCCGGAGCATCAGGTAGCGGGCCCGCTCACGGCCTCGCTCGTCGACCGCGGCATCGAGCGAGTCGAGCCATTCCTGGGTCTCTTCGGGATCGAAGTCCGGGACCTGGCTCGGCAGGCCGCCAATGATGATCGGGTTGCGATCGGATCCGGAAGCCACGCTGTTCCTTCGCTGTTCGGTGGTGCTCTACGGGGCCTGATTGAGGGAGAACATGCCCCCGGGATGTATGCAAGTACGCCAACACCATCGTGTACCGCGAGGGCGCAAACGTCATCTCTACCGAGGGGTAACCGCCGTGTTGCGAGACATCGCGGCCGGAGTGCGGGGATGGGTCGGACCAAACCGCAACCATACGCCCAACCCGTCCAAGCGTTCCCAAAGGATGTTCGACTCCGAATGGTGGATGGAAACGGCATAAGCTGTGGAAGGACGTAAAGGGTGTGGACGGTAGCGCCGGGCCCCCGGAGGGGATCTGCCGACAGTGCGGCGACGTGGCAGGGAACGTCACCGTTTAGGCGGTCTCGCACGCCGGGTACTTGCGCGATCCGCCGCTCCCGTGTGGACTACGGCCAACGCCCCGCGCACGCGCGTGGCTCAAGCATTTTCCGAAACATGATCAGGAGGCAACCCGTGAGCGCGACCGCGGACCACGCGGAGGAGCGGACCAACCCGGCAGCACGCCTGGGGTTCGAGCCCGGACAGGTGGTCCAGGAGATCGGCTACGACGACGACGTCGAGCTGGAGCTCCGTGAGGGCATTGAAGCCACAATCGGCCAGGATCTCGTCGATGAGGACTACGACGACGTCGCGGACGTCGTCCTGCTGTGGTTCCGCGACGAGGACGGCGACCTTACGGACGCGCTGGTGGATGCCATTGGTCTGATCGAGGACGGCGGTACGGTCTGGCTGATGACGCCGAAGACCGGCCGTGATGGGTACGTCGAACCGAGCGACATCAACGAGGCCGCACAGACGGCCGGTCTCTCCCAGACCAAGAGCATCAGCGCGGGCAAGGACTGGACGGGCAGCCGCCTGGTCACGCCGAAGGCGGCCAAGGCCAAGCGCTGAACCACGCTCGCCCCGCATTCGCCCTGAAGGCCCCCGACGGCACCGTGCCGCCGGGGGCCTTCGTGCGACCGGGGCCCGTGCGGCGCGGATCTCGTACGACCGGGGCCGTGCGGGCGGGGCCGGCTTGCCCCGTGCGGGCGCTGCGTGGCCCGCTGCGGGCTCTGCGTAGGGTGGGAGCCACCCGGACAGCCCAGCCCGGTGTACGTAGCGAAGGGACGCTTCTCATGGCGATCGAGGTCGGCACCAAGGCCCCGGATTTCGAGCTGAAGGACAACCACGGCCGGACCGTGAAGCTCTCCGACTTCCGCGGCGAGAAGAACGTGGTGCTGCTGTTCTACCCGTTCGCCTTCACGGGCGTCTGCACGGGTGAGCTCTGCGCGCTCCGCGACGAGCTGCCGAAGTTCGAGAACGACGACACGCAGCTGCTCGCCGTCTCCAACGACTCCATCCACACCCTGCGCGTCTTCGCCGAGCAGGAGGGTCTCGAATACCCGCTGGTCTCGGACTTCTGGCCGCACGGCGAGACCTCGCGGGCCTACGGCGTCTTCGACGAGGAGAAGGGCTGCGCGGTGCGCGGCACCTTCATCATCGACAAGGAGGGCGTGGTGCGCTGGACCGTTGTCAACGGTCTGCCCGACGCCCGCGACCTCAACGACTACGTCAAGGCGCTCGGCACGCTCTGATCCGGCATCGGCGGATCCGCATGCGACCGGTGAAAAGCCCTGCTTCGCCGGGAACCGGTCACTAGGATCCAGTCGTTGATCGGATGCCAACGCAAGTGGAGGCGCCGGCGCCTGCCGGCCCCCAAGGAAACCAATGGGAGGACTCGTGGGAGTCAGCCTCAGCAAGGGCGGCAACGTCTCGCTGACCAAGGCCGCGCCCAACCTGACGGCGGTCGTCGTCGGTCTCGGCTGGGACGCCCGCACCACCACCGGTGGTGACTTCGACCTCGACGCCAGCGCCCTGCTGACGAACGCCGAGGGCAAGGTCGGCAGCGACGGGAATTTCGTCTTCTTCAACAACCTCAAGAGCCCCGACGGTTCCGTTGAGCACACCGGTGACAACCTCACCGGTGAGGGCGAGGGCGACGACGAGGTCATCAAGGTGAACCTGGCCGGTGTCCCGGCCGATGTCGACAAGATCGTCTTCCCGGTCTCGATCTACGAGGCCGAGACCCGGCAGCAGAGCTTCGGCCAGGTGCGCAACGCGTACATCCGCGTGCTCAACCAGGCCGACAACAGCGAGCTGGCCCGCTACGACCTCAGCGAGGACGCCTCGACGGAGACCGCCATGGTCTTCGGCGAGCTGTACCGCAACGGGGCGGAGTGGAAGTTCCGTGCCATCGGTCAGGGGTACGCCTCGGGGCTGCGCGGCATCGCGCAGGACTTCGGCGTCAACGTCTGAGAAGGCGCGGCCGGGCCGTGCCGCCCAGGTGTGGCCCGGGTCACGCCCAAGCAGTACCCCGTCCGGCGCTGCACCCTCGTGCGGCGCCGGACGCGCTCGACAGACGGCTCGGCGGCCCGGACGGCCCGACGGGCCCGTCAGACGGTTCATCGACTCGGGGAGGACACACACCATGGGCGTCACGCTCGCCAAGGGAGGCAATGTCTCCCTCTCCAAGGCCGCACCCAACCTCACCCAGGTGCTGGTCGGGCTCGGCTGGGACGCACGATCCACCACGGGCGCCGACTTCGACCTCGACGCCAGCGCGCTGCTGTGCCAGTCGGGCCGGGTGCTCGGCGACGAATGGTTCGTGTTCTACAACAACCTCACGAGCCCTGACGGCTCCGTGGAGCACACCGGTGACAACCTCACCGGTGAGGGCGAGGGCGACGACGAATCGGTCATCGTGAATCTCACCCAGGTACCGGCGCACTGCGACAAGATCGTTTTTCCGGTCTCGATCCATGAGGCCGACAACAGGGGTCAGACCTTCGGCCAGGTCAGCAATGCGTTCATCCGCGTGGTGAACCAGGCGGACGGTCAGGAACTCGCGCGTTACGACCTCAGCGAGGACGCCTCGACGGAAACCGCGATGATCTTCGGCGAGCTCTACAGGTACAACGGCGAGTGGAAGTTCCGCGCAGTGGGACAGGGGTACGCGTCCGGGCTGCGCGGCATCGCTCTAGACTTCGGGGTCAACGTTTCGTAAAGCCGCGCACGGCGCGGGGGAGCCCCGTACATCTCAGGGGAGACCCGTTACATAACACGATGGGGTAGCCAGTGCTTCTGAAAACCTTCGGCTGGTCGTTCGCGGTTACCGCGCTCGGCCTTGTCGCAGCTTGGATCTACGGGGGGTGGGAAGCCTTCGGGGTCGTCGCGATTCTTTCCGTCCTGGAGATCTCGCTGTCCTTCGACAATGCGGTGGTCAACGCCGGAATCCTGAAGAAGATGAATGCCTTCTGGCAGAAGATCTTCCTCACGATCGGCGTGCTCATCGCGGTCTTCGGTATGCGGCTGGTGTTCCCCGTCGTGATCGTGGCCATCACCGCCAAGATCGGTCCGATCGAGGCGGTCGATCTCTCCTTCAACCAGCCCGAGCGCTACCAGGAACTCGTCACTGACGCCCACCCGGCGATCGCCGCGTTCGGTGGCATGTTCCTGCTGATGATCTTCCTCGACTTCATTTTCGAGGACCGTGACATCCAGTGGCTGCGCTGGATCGAGCGTCCGCTCGCCAAGCTCGGCAAGGTCGACATGCTGTCGGTCTGCATCGCGCTGATCGTGCTGCTGGTCGCAGCCATGACCGTCGCGACCAACGCGCACCAGCACGGTGGCGGTCACGCGGACAAGGCGGAGACGGTCCTGCTCTCCGGTGTCGCCGGTCTGATCACGTACCTCATCGTCGGCGGCCTCTCCGGCTTCTTCGAGAACAAGCTGGAGGAGGAGGAAGAGCGCGAGCACGAGGCCGAGGAAGAGGCCAAGCGGAGCGGCAAGAAGGTCTCCTCCGTCGTGCTCGCCGGCAAGGCCGCGTTCTTCATGTTCCTCTACCTGGAAGTGCTCGACGCGTCCTTCTCGTTCGACGGTGTCATCGGCGCCTTCGCCGTCACCAACGAGATCGTGCTGATGGCCCTCGGCCTCGGTATCGGCGCCATGTACGTCCGTTCGCTCACGGTCTACCTGGTCCGCCAGGGCACGCTCGACGACTACGTCTACCTGGAGCACGGCGCCCACTACGCCATCGGCGCGCTGGCCGTGCTCCTGCTCGTCACCATCCAGTACCAGATCAACGAGCTCATCACCGGCCTGACCGGCGTCCTGCTGATCGCCTGGTCCTTCTGGTCCTCGGTCCGGCGCAACAAGGCGCTGGAAGCCGAAGGCGGCGACGGCGATGGTTCCAAGGCGGAAGTCCCGTCCGGGGTGTGACCCGGTAGGGATTGAGGAACGCTCTCAAGCGGGGCGGTCCGTGAGGCAACGGTTCTCCGGAGACATCCGGACCCGGCCCCACGGCCGCCCCGCAGTGATGTGGTCCCGCCCTGGGCGCGGGACGGCCGTGGGGCCGGGGCACTTTTCTACCGAGATGCATGGGGGTTGGGGATGGCGTTCTGGGACGGCCTGTGGCCGCGGCGGGAGGCACAGTTCGAGTCGGGCGGCGCGGCGACCAGCTCCATCGTGCTGACCCGGCGGCACGCCACGATCTCGCTCACCAAACAGGGGGCGCTGACCGGCAATCTGCGGGTCAACCTCTCCTGGCAGATGCGTACGTCGGACATCATGGGCCGGTCGCGGCAGAGCGGCCGGCTGCTGCGGCCGATGAAGCTCTTCCAGCCGGATGTGGTCCAGGCGCACACCCAGGGCATGGTCAACGTCGACCTGGACCTGGGCTGCATGTACGAGCTGAAGGACGGCACCAAGGGCGTGGTCCAGCCGCTGGGCAACCTCATGGGCGATCTGAACGGGCCGCCGTACATCCGGCTCAGCGGGGACGACCGCTTCGGGGCGCCGTCGGGTGAGACCGTCTACGTCAATCTCGACCAGCGCGACCAGATCAAACGGCTGCTGTTCTTCGTCTACATCTACGACCAGACACCGGCCTTCGACCGTACGCACGCCAAGGTGACGCTCTACCCGGGCAACGGCCCGCGGATCGAGATCGAGCTCGACGAGCACGCCCCCGAGGCCCGCTCCTGCGCCGTGTTCACGATGGAGAACATCAAGGACGAGCTGATCGTGCGGCGCGAGGTGAGGTTCGTCTACGGATTCCAGTCGGAGCTGGACCGGCTGTACGGCTTCGGCATGCAGTGGGGACGCGGCTACAAGTCCCGGACCTGAGTGGACCGGCCCCGGCTTCCGCTTCGCCTCTTGTCCTGCTCCTCCTGTTCCGCTTCGTCTGTTCCGCTTCCGCCTCAGGACCGTACGAACTGCGGTCCCTGCGGCGGCAGCACGAAATTCGGGTCCGGGGCGGGTGCCGCGGCGGCGGCCGGCTGCGGATAGCCGTGGGCCGGCCGGGCGGCGGCGGGCTGCGGGTACCCGTACGCGGGCTGGGGAGCGGGCTGGGCCGCAGCGGGCTGCGGATAGCCGTACGCGGGCTGCGGGTAGCCGTACGCGGGCTGCTGGTGCTGGACCGTGGCCTGTGCGTCGGGGTCGGGTGTCGCCGGAGGGAACTGCGGCGCGGGCGGGAACCCGGGCGCTGTCACCGGCGCGGGCGAGGGGGCCACCGCGTGCGACGGTCCGGGCGACGGGGCCGGTTCGGCCGCCGTCTCGTCGACCGAGATGCCGAAGGCGGTCGCCAGACCGACCAGACCGGTCGGATAGCCCTGCCCCACGGCCCGGAATTTCCAGCCATCGCCGCGCCGGTAGAGCTCGCCGCAGATGATCGCCGTCTCCTCGCCGGTCTCCGGCCGCACGTCGAAGACCGCGAGAGGCTCTCCGCCGGCCGACGCCGCGTCGTACAGCAGGATGCGCAGATCGCTCACCTGAGCGAATGCGGCGCCGTCGGAGGACGCGGCGACGACCACCTGCTCCACCGAGGCGTCCAGCCCGCCCAGATCGGCCTCGATGGTGTCCGTGAGTCCCTCGGGGAGGCTGCGCTTCGGCAGCCGTCGTACCAGGCCGGAGGGGTGGCGGGGCTGGTTGTAGAAGACGAAGTCCTCGTCCGAGCGCACGCGGCCACCGGCTCCGAGCAGCAGGGCCGAGGCGTCCACATCGGGAACTCCGGCGCCCGGGGTCCAGCACAGCACGGCCCGTACGGCCATGGCGTCCAGAGGGACGTTCGAACCTTTCACCATCGCGTGCGTCATGCCCGTCATCCTGCCTGCTGGCTGCCCGCGCGGACAACGCGGGGGCCGTACCCGATGTCTCCGGGGTGCGCCGGAAGCACACTGTCCGAGGCGCTCCGAACCATCGGGAAATGGACGAGTTACCCGGAATTCATGCACGTGGGGAACTGTTGACACCTGTCCGTACGTACTATTACCGGCCACGCGTTTTCCGGCCGGTCAGTCAGTTCGGGGGAGTTACATGCGTCATTTCGGGCATATTGCGCCCGCTACGAGGAAGGGTCTGTTCTTCCAGGAGCCGTGCGAGTTCGGTCCGGATTCGTCGGCCCGCGTGCTGTCGGCCGCCCTGGGTGCGACCCTGTACAGCCCTGCCACCCGTTCCAGGCTTGCTGACGACATCGTCAAGCAGGCCGGGCGCGGTGTCGTCTCGATGGTGCTGTGCCTGGAGGATTCGATCGACGACTCCGAGGTCGCCGGGGCCGAGGAGAACCTGGTCAGACAGTTCGCAGATCTCGATGCGAGCAGCGTCGAGGTGCCGCTGCTCTTCATCCGGGTCCGCGAGCCGGGCCAGATAGGCGACCTGGTGCACCGTCTCGGTGGCAGCGTCCGCATGTTGTCTGGTTTTGTACTTCCGAAGTTCAATGAAGAGCGTGGCGTGCCTTTCATGGAGGCGCTTGCCGACGCGGAAAAGGCATGCGGGCGGCGCCTGTTCGCGATGCCCGTTCTCGAATCGCCCGAGCTGCTGCATCTGGAGACCCGGGGCGAAACTCTCCAGGGAATTGCCCGCACCGTCGACAAATACCGTGACCGGGTGCTCGCGCTGCGGCTCGGCGTCACCGATTTCTGCTCGGCGTACGGCCTGCGCAGGGCGCCCGACATGACGGCGTACGACGTCCAGATCGTCGGCGCCGTCATCGCCGATGTGGTCAATGTGCTGGGCCGAGCGGACGGCACCGGCTTCACGATCACCGGGCCGGTGTGGGAGTACTTCCGGCTCCAGGAGCGCATGTTCAAGCCCCAGCTGCGCCGCAGCCCCTTCCTGGAGGGCCGGGCCGAGGAACTGCGCACGGCGCTGATCGAGCACGACCTGGACGGCCTGCTGCGCGAGATCGAGCTCGACCGGGCCAACGGTCTGCTCGGCAAGACCTGCATCCACCCCTCGCACGTCGCGCCCGTGCACGCGCTGTCCGTGGTCAGCCACGAGGAGTACAGCGACGCGAAGGACATCCTGCGGCCGGAGCGCGGCGGCGGTGGCGTCATGCGCTCCGCGTACACGAACAAGATGAACGAGGTGAAGCCGCACCGGGCCTGGGCCGAGCGGACCCTGCTGCGGGCCGACGTCTTCGGCGTGGCCAGGCAGGACGTCGGCTTCGTGGAACTGCTGGCCGCGGGCCTCGCGGAGTGAGCCGGGCTCTCGGAGTGAGCGGGCATCCGGCGAGGGCGGCGAAAGAGCCGGCAGGGACAGCGGAAGAGCCGGCAAGGACGGCCAAGGAGAAGGAGACGGCGGACGTGGTGTGGTCGGGCAGCTGGGTGGCGGAGCGACTGGGCGTCGAGCTCGTCGGCGACGGGAGGTCCGACGGCGACGGAGAGCTGAAGGACCTGCTGGGCCTCGCCCTGCGCCGCAACCCCAAGCGGGCCCACCTCCTCGTGTCGAACGTGCTCGGCAAGCACGTGCCGCAGAAGCCCTCCGTGGTCTACGGCACCGGATTCGAGCTCGGCCGGCGGGTGCGCGAACTCCTCGGTGAAGCCGAGGCGTGCCGGGCCGTCGTGCTCGGTTACGCGGAGACGGCGACCGGCCTCGGCCACGCGGTCGCCGACGGGCTGGGCGTGGCACCGTACCTCCACTCGACCCGCCGCCCCGTCGAGGGCGTGGCAAGGGCGGGCGGCTTCGAGGAGTCCCACTCGCACGCCACCTCGCACCTGCTGCTCCCGGAGGACCCGGCACTACTGGCCGGCGACCGCGGCCCGGCGGGTCCGGAAGGCGCGGAGGGCACGGAGGGCGCGGAGGGCGCGGAGGGCGCGGACACGGACGCGCCGCTGGTCCTGGTGGACGACGAGTTCTCCACGGGCAACACCGTGCTCAACACCATCCGCGCACTGCACGAGCGGTATCCGCGGAGCCGTTACGTCATCGTCGCCCTGGTGGACATGAGGTCGCCGGCCGACCGGGGACGGCTGGCCGGGTTCGCCGCGGAGATCGGCGCCCGCGTCGACCTGGTGGCGCGCGGCTCGGGCACGGTCATTCTCCCGGAGGGCGTGCTGGCGAAGGGCCAGGCACTGGTCGCCGCGCACGAGTCCGGGCCTGCGGGTGCCACGGCGCACGGAGCGGCCGGTTCCGCCGGTACCGCCGCCCCCGGCTTCAGGCCCTGCACCCGGGTGGACCTCCGGTGGCCCGCCGGTGTGCCCGACGGCGGACGGCACGGCTTCACCCCCGCCCACCGGGCCGTCCTGGAACCAGCCCTCCCCGCCATGGCCGCCCGCATAGCCGGAGCCCTGGGCGACGCCCGCCGCGTACTGGTCCTCGGCTTCGAGGAGCTGATGTACGCCCCCCTGCGGCTGGGCACGGCCCTGGAGGACCACACCGACGCCGAGGTGCGCTACTCCACCACCACGCGTTCCCCCGTCCTCGCCGTGGACGACCCGGGCTACGCGATACGGACCCGGCTGGTCTTCCCGGCCCACGACAACCCGGCCGACGGGCCCGGCGACCGGTACGCGTACAACGTCGCGGGCGCCGGTTTCGACGCCGTGGTGCTCGCCGTCGACTCCGCCGCCGACACCCCCGAACTGCACGCCCCCGACGGCCTGCTGGCGCAGCTCGCCGCGCACACCGACCACGTCCTGCTCGCGGTCGTCCCCTCGTACGTACCGTCGCGCCCCCACCCGCACGCCCCCGAACGGCAGGAACCCCCCGTGCTGCCCGAGCCCCTCCGCGGCCCCGCCTTCTCCTCCTACGCGCCCGACGAGGTCGGCTGGCTACTCCAGGACCTCTCGGACACCGAGCTGGAGGCGCCCACCGAGGAACGCGAGGAGGCGATACAGAGCGGCGGCGCCCACTACGCCGAGTCGCTGCCCGTCGAGTACCAGCCGTCCGCCGAGTACCAGGAGCTGTTCAAGGCGGCGCTGGAGCTGTCGGCTGCCCGCGTCGCCCGCGCCGTCGGCACCGTCACCGAGACGGTCCTCGCCGAGCGCGGCCCCCGCCCGGTCCTGGTCTCGCTCGCCAGGGCCGGCACGCCCGTCGGCGTACTGATGCGCCGCTGGGCCAGGCACCGGCACGGCATCGACCTGCCGCACTACGCCGTCTCCATCGTGCGGGGCCGAGGCATCGACGCCAACGCCCTGCGCTGGCTGGCCGCCCACCACGACCCGGCGGACGTCGTCTTCGTCGACGGCTGGACCGGCAAGGGCGCGATCACCCGCGAACTGTCCGCGGCGCTCGACGGGTTCGACGGGTTCGACCCGGAGATCGCGGTACTGGCCGACCCGGGAGGCTGCGTCCGTACCTACGGCACCCGCGAGGACTTCCTCATCCCGTCCGCCTGCCTCAACTCCACCGTCTCCGGGCTGATCTCGCGGACCGTCCTGCGCGCCGACCTGGTCGGCCCCGAGGACTTCCACGGTGCGAAGTTCTACCGGGAGCTTGCGGACACCGATGTGTCGGGCCACTTCCTCGACACCGTCGCCGCGCACTTCGACGAGGTCGTCGACGCCGTGGACGCCGAGGTCAAGGAGCTGCTCGCGGCCGATCGGGCGCCCACCTGGGAGGGCTGGGCCGCCGTGGAACGCATCAGCGAGGAGTACGGCATCCACGACGTGAACCTCGTCAAGCCGGGCGTCGGCGAGACGACCCGCGTACTGCTGCGCCGCGTCCCGTGGAAGATCCTCGCCGGGCGAGGGGCGGGCGCGGACCTCGACCACATCCGTTTGCTGGCCGAGCAGCGGGGCGTACCGGTGGAGGAGGTCGACGGACTCCCGTACAGCTGCGTCGGTCTGATCCACCCGAAGTACACCAGGGGCGCGACGGGCGCGGACGGCAAGGCGGTGGAGTCCAAGTGACCACCCCCGCACCCCCGGCGACGGCCGATGCCGGCGCCCCCGTCACGCTCGTCGCCAGCGACCTCGACCGCACCCTGATCTACTCCACGGCAGCGCTCCAGCTCGCCATGCCGGACGCCGCGGCCCCCCAGCTGCTCTGCGTGGAGGTGTACGACCACAAGCCGCTCTCCTACCTGACGGATACGGCCGCGGCACTGCTGGACGAACTGGCCCGCACCACGGTCTTCGTCCCGACCACCACCCGCACCCGCGAGCAGTACGGACGCATCCACCTGCCCGGCCCCGCACCCCGGTTCGCGATCTGCGCCAACGGCGGACACCTGCTCGTCGACGGCGAGTCCGACCCCGACTGGCAGCGGCAGGTGGCCCGCAGGCTCGCCGAGGAATCCGCGCCCCTCGCCGAGGTCCGCGCCCACCTCCTGGCCGCGGCCGACCCCGCCTGGCTGCTCAAGGAACGGGTCGCCGAGGACCTCTTCGCCTACCTCGTGGTGGAACGCCCGCTGCTGCCCGAGGACTGGGTCAAGGAACTGGGGGAGTGGGCGCTGACGCGCGGTTGGACGGTCTCCCTGCAGGGCCGCAAGATCTACGCCGTTCCGGGCCCGCTCACCAAGAGCGCCGCCATGAACGAGGTGGCCCGGCGCACCGGCGCCACGCTCACTCTCGCCGCCGGCGACAGCCTCCTGGACGCCGATCTGCTCCTCGCCGCCGACCGCGCCTGGCGCCCGGCCCACGGCGAACTGGCCGACGCCGGCTGGAGCGCCCCGCACGCCGAGGTGACGGCCGAGCGAGGGGTGGCGGCGGGCGAGGAGATCCTCCGGCACTTCCTCCGGGCCGCCGGCGAGGCAAGATCGTCCTGACGCCGGGCGGCGAGGTCGCCGGCCGATCGACGGACGAGGAGCGCAGGATGGCCAAGGGCAACGAAACCAGGATCACGGACGAGCTGTACGCGTACATGCTGGCGCACAACCCACCGCTCGACCCGGTGCAGCGCGAGCTCGTCGAGACCACGTACGCGCGCCTGCCCGAGTACGCGGGCATGCAGTCGGCCGAGGAACAGGGACCGCTGCTCGCCTTCCTCGTCCGGCTGACCGGGGCCCGGCACATCGTGGAGGTCGGGACGTTCACCGGGTTCTCCGCCCTGTCGATGGCGCAGGCCCTGCCCGCCGACGGCCGGCTGATCGCCTGCGACATCTCGGAGGAGTGGACCGCCTACGGCCGGGAGGCATGGGAGAAGGCGGGCGTCGCGGACCGGATCGAGCTCCGTATCGCCCCCGCGCTCGACACCCTGCGGGCGATGTCGGCCGAGCCGCACATCGACCTCGCCTACCTGGACGCGGACAAGGGCAACTACATCCCGTACTGGGAGGAGCTGGTGCCCCGGATGCGACAGGGCGGCCTGATCGTCACGGACAACGTGCTCTTCCACGGCGCGGTGACCGACCCGGACGCGACCGGCGCGGCGGCGGCGATCAAGGAGTTCAACGAGCACGTGGCCGCCGATCAGCGGATGGACAGCGTGCTGCTGACCGTGTCCGACGGCCTGACCCTCTCCCGCAAGCGTTAGGAGCCCGCCCGGCGCATCCCGCCGCGCTCAGCCGCAGCAGCCCCCACCGCAGCACCCGCCACCGCCGCCCCCGCCACCGGCCGACGGGGCGGCGGGAGCGGACTTGGCGGACGACCCGCCGACGGCCACGGTGGAGAGCAGCTTCACGGTGTCGGCGTGCCCGGCGGGGCAGGAGGCCGGGTCGGAGGACTGGGCCATCGGGCGGCTGAGTTCGAACGTGTCTCCGCAGGAGCGGCAGCGGAATTCGTAACGAGGCATGGCCCCAGGCTAACCGCGACCGCGGGCTCAGGGGCAGCTCAGGGGGTACGCCGGACGACCGGCATCGGCGGCGTGGTCGCCCTCCCGCTCAGCCGCATCTCCTGCGCGGCCTCCTCGGGGTGGCGCGCCCGCCAGTACGGGTTGTCGTGCGGAAGACCGCCGCTGACCCGCCCGTACATCCCGAAGACCATCAGCATCAGGCCTACCACGAAGCTGAACAGTACGTTCTGGATGCGGAAGGCGAGGAAGTTGTAGTCGGTCTCCAGCAGCGCGAGATTGACGAAGCCGCTGAGGATGAAGGCGATGCCCAGAATCATGTTGAGCGTCGAGGCGAAGTTGCCGCCGATCACCATCCCGATGAACAGGAGCAGGCCGACGCAGATGGACAGGACGCTCAGCGCGCCGTTGGTGTTGAGGCCCGCGACGGTGGCTCCGCCGGTGTTGAAGAAACCGATCTTGTTGATCAGCCCCAGGACACCGAAGGCGAGCAGCACCAGCCCCATCAGCCCCGCTCCGACCCGGTAGACGCGGCTGAGCCGGTGATCGACCGGCAGATGCTTGTCCAGCCGGGTGGCCTTGCGGGAACGAGGGGCCCGTCGCCCCTTGGTGTGCAGCACGTGGGTGGCCATGTCGGTCGTCTCCTTCGGGCGTACTACCAGGATCCGCCCAAGGCGTTGCCACCGCACACCAGAGCCCCGGGGGGCCGCGGCACGCGCGGCGGCACCGCTCAGGCGCCCGCCCCGCGCTCCTCACGGATCTCGGAGACCACCCGCGCGGCCGTCCGCCGCACCGCGTCGGTCTCGGTCAGGAAGTGCCAGTAGTCGGGATGACGTCCGTCGAGCCCTGCGACGGCGCGGTCCAGCCGTGCCACGGCATCGTCCAGCGGCCGGGCATGGCGCGGATCGGGCGTGCTCCGGCCGTCCATGGCCAGGCGCTGTGCGTCGCGGACCGCGAACCGGGTCCGCTGGATCTCCTGCTGCGGATCCTTGGCCACGCCGTCCAGCTGGTGCAGCCGGTCACCGGCCGCGGACACCGCCTCGTCCGTCGCGTTCAGCAAGGCACGGACCGTGCTCAGCCGGGACGTCGCATCGGCCCACCGCTGCTCGTCGCGCGCCTGGGCGGCCTCCTTCAGCTTCTCCTCGGCCTGCCGCACATTGACGGTCGCCTGCTCGGGAACGGGCTGGAGGTCCTGCCAGCACGCCGCCGAGAACCGCCGCCGCAACTCGCTCAGCACCGGCTCCACCGACCCCGCCCGGGTCGTCAACGCCTGGGCGCGCGTACGCAACGACACCAGCCGGTGGTCGATCTCGGCGGCCCGCTCGGGCAGCTTCGCCGCCTCGGCCCGTACCGCTTCGGCATCGCGCAGCACCCGATCGGCACGCTGCAGGGTCTCCGCGACGCCGTGCCGGCCGGCGCCCTGGTTGAGCTTGGTCAGCTCGGGGGCGAGAGCCGCCAGCCGGGCGGCGAGATCATCCGCCCGCAGCCCGGACGCGCGCACCGTGTCGAGAGCGTTGCTCGCACCCAGCAGAGCCTGCCGGGCCCGCTCCACGGCGGGCGCGAGCCGCGCGAGCTGCGTCTCCGCACTGCCCAGCAGCGGACCGAGCCCCTGCGCGAACCGGTCCAGCTCGGCCTTGACCCGTACCAGCTCGTCCTTGGCCGTGGTCAGCTCGGCCCGTGCGCGGGAGGCGACCGAGTGCTCCAGCTCGTCCCGGTCCAGGTCGTGCGCGTCGACTGCCGTGATGTACGCATGGCTGACCTCGTCGATCCGCCGCCCGAGAGAGGCGAAGTCGTCCACGGCCTTGCGCGCGGCGGGCGAGCTGTCCACCGCGGTGATCGTCTCGATGGAGATCCGCAGATCGCGCTGGGCCGTGTCCAGCTCGTAGAAGGCCGAGGCGGCGGCGTCCTTCGCGGCCTGTGCCTCGGCGCGCTGACTCTCCCCGCGCCCGCCGAACCAGCGCCTCGTACCACCACCCGCGAAGGTGGCCGGCAACGCGGCGGCGAGCAGCGGCACCGGCAACAGCATCAGCACGAAGACGTCCCTGACGGCGGAAACCCCACCCGCTCTCGCCCGCGGCTGCGCGTGTGTCGCCGTCACATCCCTCTCCCGTGCCGTTTCGCCCTGCCCGGTACATTCTCCCACCAGGTAAGGACGAACACACGGGCCGGTTAGTTCACGCTTCGGACGGTGACTTCGCCGTTGTCGCTCCGGGCCTTCACCACGTGACCGCTGCCCTTGCCGCGCGGCACGTCCACCGAGGTGCGCCCGTTGTCGGCGGCGGCGTCCACCGCGTACTTCACGGAGCCGCCCGGAAGACCGATGGTGATCGCCCCGTTGTCGCTCACGGTGTCCACGAGATCCGGCACGGCGCTGAACCCCAGCCGGATGCTGCCGTTGTCCGACCGCGCCGACACGGACCCGGCCGAGATCCCCTCGGCGACGATGGCACCGTTGTCGCTGGCCAGCTCGAGCGGCCCGGTGGAGTCCCGGACGGTCACCTCGCCGTTGTCGGCGGTGAGCGTGAGCGGCGTACGGAACCCGGAGGCGACGATCTTCCCGTCGTTCCCCTCCACGACCACCGCCACCCCGCGGGGCACCTTCACCTGATGCTCCGCGGCACAGTCACTGATCAGCGCGTCGCACTTCACCCCGAGCGTGAGGGTGCCGTCCCGCATCTCCCACCGGGGATCGGGCCCGTCCCCGAACATCACCCAACCGTCGACCCGACGGGTCACCTCGACCTTCTGCACATCGGCCGGCACGAGCTCCAGCGAGGAATGCCCGGAACGGATGGTCAGCGTCTTCCCACTCAACGCGAACGACTTGTGCTCGGCAGGCGCGTCGCCGACATCCGTACTGCCACAACCGGAAAGAACAAGAGCCATGAGCACGGCGCCACCGGACGCGATGAGAGTGCGGGTACGGACTGCCACGATGATCTTTCCCCCAGGTCGTACGGCGGACGCTCCGATACTGCGACCCTCACCGTACGTACGCCCCGCCTCCACCAGAATCCGGACGGCCACCGTGCGGGGGTGGGGATAACCCCCGCCCCGCACGCCGAGGGGCTTCCTGTTCGCTGCTGCCGGGAATCGTTTGTGACCACGGGCCGTAGTCCATGTACGCTGTTGCCTCATCCACGGGTGCGTAGCTCAGGGGTAGAGCGCTGCTCTTACAAAGCAGATGTCGGCGGTTCGAAACCGTCCGCGCCCACCAGTGCGAAGGCCCCCGACCGATCATGGTTGGGGGCCTTCGACGTCTGCTTCTGACATCAACGGGTGCGGTCACTCACGGTCGGACGCTGCCGCTTCGGGATCCGGTCCAGGTGACTCACGGCCTCGCGCTGTGTGTCCTGGACGACGGGGGTCGTCAGCCGGCCGCCTTGGCGATGATGCGCTCCATCTCCTCCGGGCCGAAGGCCCGCAGAGTCGTGGAACGGACGTTGCCCACCCCGCCCAGCTGCAGGAGTGCTGCCGTGGCAGTTTCGTCGTCGGGCGCCTCGACGATGGCCACGAGGTCGTACGGACCGACGGTCCAGTAGATGCTCAGGAGCTTCGCCCCGAGCTTCTGTACCGCTGACCCGAAGGCCTCGGAGCGTTTTTCGGTGTCCTTGTAGTTTCGGACCCCTTGATCGGTCCAGCTCAGCAAGGTGACGTACGTCGGCATGTTCTTTCATCCTCACGAGGAGACACATCGTGAGGCCAAGCCTGGACATCTGGGCCAGAACCTGCACGAGATACGCACCCGAACGAGCAATGCGATCTACCACAGGCATCGAGGGGCAGGCCCGCCCCGACCCAGCCGGGCGGTGTCAGCGGGACGAGGGCGCCCAGGCGGACGGGCGGCCCGTCCGTGTGTTCCGTTACGGACGGCGACGAGGGTGTGTTCATCGGGCGGCGTCCCCCCTGGCGTGCTGCGGTCGCGGTCCGCCCGGATCGTGCGCCGGCCGGGGCCGGCGGTTCGCGTTCGTCAAGTCTCGCCGCGGCGGGCGCGCCCGGGTGATCATGCCGGTCATTGGATCCACCACCATCGCCCGCAGGCAACCGTTTTTTGTTCGCGGGCCGGAGGCGACTACCAGGTCACGGGCAGGTGCCGGGGGCTTCGGGTGAGCGCGCTCGTGCGCCATTCGACGGCGTCGACCGGCACGGTCAGCCGCAGACCGGGGAGCCGGGCGGCCAGTCGGTGCAGGGCGAGGCGGAGTTCAGTACGGGCCAGCGAGACACCCAGGCAGTAGTGCTGTCCGCCGCCGAAGGCGAGGGTGGGGTGTTCCAACGGGGCGAACAGGTCGGCGAAGGGGTCACCGGGGAAGGCGGCGGGGTCACGGTTGGCCGCGCCGCGGTCGAGGGTGACGAGGTCCCCGGCCCGGATGGTCACCCCTCCGATCTCCACGTCCGCGGTGGCCCGCAGCGGGTTGAAGTGTTTCGCGGGGTCGTTGAGCGGGATCAGGTGGGTCAGACGCTCGGCCAGTACGCCGGCGGCCGCTTCGTCGGAGCCCAGGCGGGCCCAGTCCTCCGGGCGTTCGTCCAGGAGGTAGAGGAGGGCGTTGCCCAGCATGGTCATGGTGGTGTCGTAGCCGGCCACCACAAGCGTGCTGACGAAGTTGACGAGTTGGGATTCGGGGATGCCGCCTTCGCGGTCGGCGGCCTGTACGAGGGTGCTGATCAGGTCCGGGCCCGGGGTGCTTCGGCGATCGGCCATGAGACGGGTGGCGAATTCGGTGAACTCGCTCGCCGCCTCGGCGGTTTCGTCCTCGGGAACGAAGGGGTCGGGGAAGGCGAGCTCGGTCCAGCGCAGCAGCCGGGTGTCGTCGACGTCGTGGACGCCCAGCAGCTTGTTCATGACCGCGATGGGCAGGGGACGGGTGTAGTGGTCGACGAGGTCTGCGGGCGGGCCGTGTTCGGCGAGCCCGGCGACGAGCCGGTCGGTGACCCCGGCGACCATGGGCGTCACCCGGGCGACCCCGCGAGGGGTGAGGACCCCCTTGACGGTGTGGCGCAGTCGCAGGTGGCCGGCGCCGTCCTGCTTGGTCATGGCGTCGGGGGACTCGGTGAGGGGCGAGGTGGCCGTCGCGGGCAGCAGGGCCCGGATGAACCGGTCGTCGGCCAGCACCTGGCGGACGTCGTCGTAGCGGGTGAAGTGCCAGGCAGGGCTGGAGCCGGGCAGTGTTGTGTGCCGGGGCGGGCCGGGGTCGGCGAACACCAGCCGGTGCAGGGGAACGAACTTCTCGTCGGCGGTCATGGCCCTCCTGACCCCGGGGTACGCGGACGCGGCATCATCCTGACAGCATGCGAACACACGGTGTGTGGATGGCTGCTTCCAGTGTGTCGCCCTTGCCGGCCGGGGCCCGGCATTCCGCCGACCGGGGCGGCCCCGCTCGGCAGCGTGATCAGGGCTTCGAGCCGAACCAACCGGGCGAGCGTCGGCCGGAGGGGTTTCCCTGGCATCTCGCTCTGGACGCGGTCGGTGCCGCCCCCCGCCGCGCTCTGTAGGACCGAACCGCGTGGAGTCGCGAGGACGGGCGAGAAATGATCTTCCGCATCCATGACCACGGGGCCAGGATGGCCACATGGGGGATTCCAGCACGCAGACAGCGTTCCGTGTGACGTTCACCGACTACCAGCAGGACCCGAACGACAGCGACGCCCTCCGGCGAGCGGTCACCGTCCTGGCGGACCGCATCACGTTCGAGGGAGACCAACTGGAGCTCTGGCTCACAGGAACGCTGGTCGGGGATTTCCCGCTGGACGTGATCGAGTCGATCTGTCCACAGGCGGACCCCGGCAGGAGGCGGGCGTCGCCGGACGAACTGCGCTCCCGCTACCCGCAGATGGGCCAGCCATGGGCGCAACAGGACGACGCCAGACTTCTCGCGCTCTACCAACAGGGTGAACGCGATCTCGACACCCTCGGGAAGCAGTTCGGCCGGAAGCCCAGCGCCATTCGGTCACGGCTGGCGAAACTCGGCCTGGAGAGTCTTGCCTGAGCTTCAGGAGCCCGGCGGATGGCATTTCCTCCCGAGGCCGCCCTGCCGGTAGCCGCTCACCCGTCACCGGCGCGTCCGTGGTGCCCTGGGGAGCGTGGGCGCTTCTCGGGGCACCACGGGGGTTCGGTTCAGGCGTTGGGGCGCTTGCCGTGGTTGGCGTTCTTCTTCTTGCGGGCGCGGCGCTTGTTTCCTCGCTTGGCCATGACCTGCCTCCCTCACCTGGGGTTTCCGGGCCTCCGCCAGTTTAGGTTCGGCCCGTCCCGGCCGCATCAGCTGTGTCGGTGAGGGCCTCGATGAGCCAGGTGAAGGCAGGGGCCGGGTCGTTCGGGGGTGGCCAGGAGTTGATCACGGCGAGCAGTTGGAGGTAGCGCCGGCGGCGGGGGTCGTTCGCCGTTCTCAGGAAGGTCAGCAGGTCGTGGCCCGTGGTGGTGTTGGCGTATTCGGCCTTGACCGTCTCGATGATCCGGGCGGCCCGGGGTGATGTCGGGGCGATGCCCGCTCGCAGGGCCGGGGTGACGTGGGTGTGGATCGTCGCGGTGGGGCCGGGGCGGGTGAGGTCGGTCGATACGTGGGTGGCGAGGCGGCGCATGAGGGCGGCGAAGTCGGGGGTCCGGGTCAGTTCGGCCAACTCGATCCAGGCCTCGACCTGTTCGGTGCCGGGGTTCTCGGGCAGCTCCGGGGTCATCGAGCGCATGATTCCGGCGAATGCCGGTGCGGCGTCCGGGCCGCCGAACACGGTGGTGAGGAAGTCGTCGATCAGGTGACGGCGTTCGTCCTCGGAGAGCCTGGTCAGTTCGTGCATGGCTTCCAGCTCCTCGGGTGTGGAACCGCGCCCGGCCGCCGCGGTCAGTACCGCGCGCCGCATCCGCAGCGTACGGATCTGCACCGTCAGCGCCTGGGCGTGCGTCGCGGCGACCTCGGGGAGGGAGAGCTCGCGGTCGGCGACGTTGCGGGTCGTGGAAAGGTCGAGTCCCAGCTCGCGCAGAGTACGGACCAGGCGGAGGCGTGCCACGGCGTCGGGGCCGTAGAGGCGGTAGCCCGCGGGGCTGCGGGCGGCAGGGGACACGATCCCGCGGTCGGAGTAGAAGCGGACGGTCTTCACCGTCAGCCCGGTCCGCCTGGCCAGATCCCCGATCGGGAGGAGTGCGTCGCCGTTCATGTCCGTAACCCTCGGGCCTCCCCCTGCGGGAGAGTCAAGCCCCGGCTCGCCGTAACGTGTCCTGGTCACGTCAGCACCGTCCCAGGGGGGATACATGTCGTACGGCTATCCGCCGCCCCAGCCCGGTCAGCAGCCGCCCTCGTCGCCGTATGCGCATTGGCCGCAGCCCGAGCCCGGGGCGTACGGCTATCCGCAGCCGCCCGAGAAGTCCCGTACCGGGCTGATCGTCACCTTGTCCGTGATCGGCGGGGTGGTCCTTCTGCTGGCGGCCGGCGTGCTGGTCGCCGTGACGAGCGGGGGCGGTACGTCGTCGACGGCCGGGTCGAAGCCGTCGAGGGCGGAGGCCACGGAGAGCGGGTCTCCTGCTGCGAGCGGTGCGCCCGCGCCGGGTGACGCCTCCGATGCGCCCACGGAGCTGCCGGCCCTGGAGGGCACGGATGGCGAGGGCGATGTGCGGATCACCCGGTGCCAGGTGGACTCGCTGACCGAGTGGCCGGATGCGGATGTGGAGATCGTGAACCACGGCGACGTCCAGGCTTCCTACATCGTGTCCGTGGAGTTCGTGGACGGGGACGGTACGCGCAGGGCCTCGGGGCTGGCGACGGCGACCGATCTGGCGGCGGGGCAGAAGTCGGTGCAGAAGGCCCAGGGGCTGGGGAAGGTTCCGGGCAAGATGACGTGCAAGGTCTCGAAGGTGACGCGGCTTCCCTCGGCGTGAGCCGTTTCCCCTGTCGTGAGCGGTTTCGCTCGTCGTGACACGGCTTCGCTCGTCGTGGCGACGGCCGTGGGCAGGTGTTTCTGTCCGGGAAGGAAGGCCACCCGGATGGGTGCGTCCGGGTGGCCGCGCGGGGAGGTGGCGCGCAGGGTCGGTTCTGTCCCGCAGTCCCGATCAGGCCCAAGGAGTTCCGATGGCTCACACAGCGCCCACGCCCGGCACCGCCGGTTCCGCCGGCCAAGGGGACATCAATCCCTGGGCGGCCAGCGGTGTCATTTTCGCCGGTGTCCTGTTGCTCGTCGACGGTGTCCTCGGAGTGATCAAGGGCATCTCCGGTCTCGCCACCGACGATGTCTACGCGCACCTCAGGAACTACACGTTCAAGTTCGATGTGACCTCCTGGGGGTGGATCCACCTCGTCCTCGGCATCGTGCTCGGCGTCGTCGGCTGGGGGGTCCTCAAGGGCGCCGAATGGGCCCGTGCCACGGGTGTGGTGCTGGCCGCCATCAACATCATCATCAACTTCGTCTGGCTGCCGTACCAGCCGATCTGGGCGGTCGTCTCCATCGCCATCGACGTGTTCGTCATCTGGGCCCTGTGCACGGACCGTTCGAAGGCGGTCATCTGAGGGGAGTGCCGAAGGGGTACGGAGGCCGGGAGGAGGCAGCGGTGGAACTCGTCGCTCTTGCCGCCGAGGCGTACGTCTACGGGTATCCGCTGGTCCGGGACCTGTCGGTGGTCGAAGGCGCCATGTACACGGGCTTCGGACCGCTGCCGCCCACCCCCTTCAACCACTTCGCGCACGCGGACCGGCCGGTGCCCGCCGACACACCCTTCGTGTCCGTCGGCGACGACACCGTCCGGTCCGTCGCTCATCTCGACCTCTCCGGCGGGCCGGTCCTGCTCCACGTCCCCGACCCCGACGGCGGGCGCCCGGACGGCGCGTACCGCGTGCTGCAGTTCGTCGACGCGTGGACCGACAACTTCGCGTACGTCGGCCGGCGCGCCACCGCTGTCCGGGCCGGTGACTGGCTCGTCGTTCCCCCCGGCTGGGCGGGCCGTGTGCCCGACGGCGTGCTCGGGGTCATCGACGCGCCCACCTCCGTCGTCACCGTCATCGGCCGCAGCGCCTGCGATGCCGGCGGCGGCCACGGCCCGGACGGCCCGGGCGGGCCGTCCGGTCCGGAGCTGGTCAGCGCCTTCCAGGAACAGCTGACCGTCACGTACGTCGAACCGGGTACCCACCGCACGGGGCTGCCCGCGCCCGACCCCGACGTACCGGAGGCGCTGCGGTTCTTCGAACAGCTCAGGGTGTGGATGGCCGACTTCCCGCCGTCCGCGCCCGACCAGGCGTATCAGGACCGGTTCCAGCCGCTGGGGCTGCTGGAGGAAGGGCCCTCGCCCTACGTCCGTGCCGACGCCGTCCTTGTGCGGGCACTGACCGAGGGGCTGGTGCGGGGCAGGGCACGGGTGGAGGAGGCGAGCCGGGCCGATGCGGAGCGCGGGGGCTGGGTGATGGAGCCGCATCTCTTCGACTACAACCTCGACCACTACGGTGTCGGGACCATCGACTCCCCTCAGTGGCGGATCGCCGACCGGGAGGCGTCCTACCGGACCAGGGCGGTGGCGGCGCGGAGCGCGCTGTGGGGCGTCCACGGTTACGAGGCGGTGTACGCCCACACCCTGTGTGACGCCGGGGGCGAGCGGCTGAACGGGGCCCGCTCCTACGTGCTGCGCTTCGAGGGCCGGCCGCCGGCCGGAGCGGGCTGGTCCCTGGCCGTGTACGACATGGCCGGGTACGGCCCGGCCGGTCAGCGGATCGGCGAGAATCCGGCGGGGCGCGGCCCGGTGTATGCGGAGGACGGTTCGCTGACGGTCCGGGTCCAGCGGGAGCGGCCGGACGATCCGGTCGCGGCGGCGAACTGGCTGCCCGTGCCCGACGGGGACTTCCGGGCCGTGCTCGGGCTCCGGGCGCCGGGGGCCGGGATCCTCGACGGTACGTACGAGTTCCCCGCCGTCGAACGGGTCCGGTGAGGGGAGCCGGGGAGCCGGGGACCGGGGGAGCGAGGGCGATTCGGGTGGTTGTCAGTGGTGCGGTTCACACTTGAGTCATGTGCCGCAGCATCAAGACCCTTCGCCCGCCAGCCATCCCCGAAGAGGCCACCGAGGAAGAGATCCGGGCCGCCGCCCTGCAGTTCGTGCGCAAGGTGTCCGGCTTCCGCGCTCCGGCCGCGCACAACCAGGAGGTGTTCGACCGGGCCGTCGACGAGATCACCGAGGCGACCGTCAGACTGCTGGACGGGCTGGAGGTCCGGGGCGCGGTCAGGACGCCGTAGTGGCCGTGGCGGTCGCCGATGCGGAGGCGGCCGCCTCCGCCGCCGGGCGGCGCATGAGATATGCGGCCAGGGCGCCCGCCATGAACAGGGCGAGGACCGAGACGGCCGTGCCCACCCACGTAGCACCGAGCCACTGGCCGCCGAAGTAGCCGAGGCCCACGCTGTAGACGGCCCATGCCACGCCCGCCAGGGCCGACCAGGGCAGGAATTCCTTGACCTTGCGGTGCGCGGCGCCCGCGCCCAGGGAGACCACCGAGCGTCCGGCCGGGGCGAAGCGGGCGATGATCACGAGGATGCCGCCGCCCCGGGCGAGGGCGGCGCCGAGGCGCTCCTGCGCGGAGGTGAGGCGGCGGGAGCGGGCTATGGCCCGGTCCAGTCGCTCCCCGCCGCGCCAGGCCAGCCGGTACGCGACGAGGTCGCCGAGCACCGAGGCGGCGGCCGCGCAGAGGATCAGGGCGAGGAGCGAGGGAACCTCGGTCACCTGTTCCGCGGAGCCCGCGCCCGCGACGGTCGTCGAACCGGCGGCGGCGGCCGTGGCGGCGGTGATCACCAGGACCCCGCTGGGCAGCAGGGGCAGAAAGACGTCCAGGAGCACCGAAAGGGCGACCACGGCGTAGATCCATGGGCTGCCGGTCAGTGCGCCCACACTCTCAAGCACCTACTACTCCCCGATTCGGAACAACGCCGCGACGTCGCAGGGGAGCGGCAGGAGCGGCAGGGTCAGCTGTAGAGCGTACGCCTGGCGTTCATCCGGTGATCCACAAATACGAGCGATGTTGGGAACCTCACGTACATCCGGAAATGGGAAGCATCGGTTCCGGGTGTCCTGCCGGATGTACGTGAGGAGTGGTCCGCTGTACGTACGTGAGGGCGGTCCGCCGTACGTGCGTGAGACGCGGTCCGCACGGCGCCGGCTGCGGGAGAGCGGTCCGTGGGCGGCGGGTGCGGGTGGGCGTGCGGGAGCGTGTGGATCAGACCGTTACGGGCGGTGCCTGCTCGGGTGCGCGGTCCTTGTCGTGCTCCGTGCCGCCCCGGCCGAACAGCCGGTCCAGGGCCAGTGCGCCGGGGCCGGTGAAGACCAGCAGCAGGAACGCCCAGCAGAAGACGGCCGAGGGCTCGCCGCCGTTCTGCAGCGGGAACAGGGCCTCGGGCTGGTGGACCTTGAAGTAGGCGTACGCCATGGAGCCGGAGCAGACCAGGGCGGCGATGCGGGTGCCGAGTCCGACCGTCACGAGGGCGCCGCCGACGAGTTGGATGACCGCCGCGTACCAGCCGGGCCAGGTGCCGGCGGGTATGGAGCCGCCGTTCATGGCGCCGCCGAGGACGCCGAAGAGTGAGGCGGCGCCGTGGCACGTGAAGAACAGGCCGATGACGATCCGGAAGAGGCCGAGTGCGTAGGGCTGAGCCTGGTTCAAGCGTGTGTGCATGGGGGGAGGGCTCCTTCGGTCTGGGGGGGACGTGAACCGATTGAGTGCCTCAGGTTAGGGAAACCTCACAAATGCTTGCAAGTTCAACATTCTGTCGACTGGCCGAAAGTCGCCCCATGGTTCTCAGTCAGGCTCCGGTTCGTCACCGCATCCAACTGCGGACCTCTCCTTGCTGTCTTGGCCTGAACCAATGGCGGCGCAACTTTCCGGCCACGCGGAGTGAAAGGAGTGGGCCCGCTGCCGAGCCGTGGTCCGCCGGTGGTGTACCACTGGGCCGGTGGCGTCTCCGTCCGGCAGTGCTGTGCGGGCGACCCGCCGGTCCGCCGTCCTGTCCGGCTCCGGCGGGAGCGGAAACCGGCTCCGGGGCGTCCGGCGGCGAGGTGCGCGCGGGCGGGGCAGGTCAGCTGCCGGATGCGGGTCCCGGGGCGCCGCCCGGTGCTTGGGCGGGGGTGCGCGGCACGGCTGCGCAGGTATGGGGTGTATCGCCTGACGGCGAACAAAACGTCGCCGGAGTGTTCGGAGGGGATACGGCTCCGAACACTCCGGCGACGTTCTGTGGACCAGTGGCGGCAGGGGCTGCGGCGACGGCGTGCCCCGGCTCTCTGCGGGCCGGGGTGGCAAGGGGGTTCTCGGGCGGTCGGCGGGCCGGCTCGGTGCCGTGCGCCGGCCACCGCTGCTCGTCGGGATCCCGGGGTGCGCGGGCACCGGCCGGGACCGGCCGTACTCGGCCGAAAACGCGCCGGGGGCAGGAGTGGGGAAGGGGTGCGCCCGCGGGTACGGAGCCGTGCGGTGCGCACGGCTCCGTACCTCCGCTCAGCAGTTGTTCAGGATGGACTGCAGGGCGCTCTTCTCGGCCGAGTCGACGGTCAGGTCGTAGTAGTGCTTCACGTGGACCCAGGCGCGCGCGTACGTGCACTTGTACGCGGTGCGTGAGGGCATCCAGTTGGCCGGGTCCTTGTCGCCCTTGGACTGGTTGACGTTGTCCGTGACCGCGATGAGCTGAGGACGCGTCAGGTCGTTTGCGTACGCCTGGCGTTCGGCGGTCGTCCAGCTGCTGGCGCCCGACCGCCAGGCCTCGGCGAGCGGAACCATGTGGTCGATGTCCAGATCGGCGGCGGCGGTCCAGGTGGCTCCGTCGTACTCCGAGTACCAAGTGCCGCTGACGGCGGCGCAGCTGGAGTTCTGCGTCACGTTCGTGCCGTCGCGCTCCAGGACGACCTCGCGGGTGTTGCAGGCGCCCGACTGGGTGATCCAGTGCGGGAACTTGTCACGGCTGTAGCCGCTCGACGAGCCCTCCGCGGCGACGGTCAGTTCGCTGAGGTAGGTGCGGGCGGTCGAGGCGGAGACCGGGGTGGGCATGGCTGCCTGCGCGGTGGGGGCGGTGAGCAGGCCGGTGGTTGCGGCAAAGGCGGCGGATGCGGCGAGGACGGCGATGCGACGCGCGTAGACACCAGACATGCGAACTCCCTTGATGTGGGGGGACCTTGGACGGGTGACCCATGAAGCCCGGCCATCGTGGCCGTGCCAGGTTTCCGTGGGGTGGGCACCAGGTAACAGAGTGGCGACATGGGCACGTCACATCAAGGGTTCTGACGAACAGGGCTGGGGCATGGGGGCGTACGTCCACATCTGCGCGGGCGCACAGGCTGACGCGGCGACAGCTCATTGGTGTGGGCGGTTGATTCGCGCGACCGGTCGGGCCGGGCCGGTTGTAGGGTCGCGGCGTGCTGCTACCGGTCAACATCACGCTCGGGGTCGTACTCGCCCTGCTGCTCGCCGCGGGGGCCACGGTCGCCGCTCTGGCCTCGCTCGGCCGGTCGCGCGAGATCCTGCTGGCCGGGCTGCGGGCCGCGGTCCAACTCGCCGCCGTCTCCCTGCTCATCGGCTGGGTGGTCCACTCGGTGGCGCCGCTGCTCGGGTTCGTGGCGCTGATGTACGCCGTGGCGGTACGGACCGCGGGCCGCCGGGTCACCCGCAATCGCACCTGGTGGTGGGCGGCGCTGCCGATCGCGGCAGGGGTCGTTCCGGTGGTCGCCCTGTTGCTGCTCACCGGGCTCGTGCCGGTCCGGGGCATCGCGCTGATCCCGGTGACCGGCATCCTCATCGGCGGTGCGCTGACCGCGACCGTGCTCGGCGGAAGGCGGGCGCTGGACGAGCTGACGACCCGGCGCGGGGAGGTGGAGGCGGGTATGGCGCTCGGGCTGCTCGACCGTGACGCGCGGCTGGAGATCGCCCGGCCCGCGGCGTCGGACGCGTTGCTGCCGGGGCTCGATCAGACCCGGACGGTGGGGCTCGTCACCTTGCCCGGGGCCTTCGTGGGCATGCTGCTGGGCGGCGCCTCACCGGTGCAGGCGGGGGCCGTGCAGCTGTTCGTACTGGTCGCCCTGATGGCCGTGCAGGCGGTGGCCGTCACGGCGGTGCTCGAACTGGTGGCGCGGGGGCGGCTGCACCGGGAGTGACGTCAGCGCGCGCTGATGAGCAGTCGGATCGAGCCGTCCGGGGCGGCTTCCACCCGGATCTGCGTCAGATCCTCGACGTGCGCGTCGGGGGAGAGCGCTCCGGCGCGCGGGCCGACGCCCACGACGCGCATGCCCGCCGCCCGGCCTGCCGCGATGCCCGCCTCCGAGTCCTCGAGGACGATGCAGTCCGCCGGGTCGAAGCCCAGCTCGGCCGCGCCCTTGAGGAAGCCCTCGGGATCCGGCTTGCTGGCGCCCACGCTCTCGGCGGTGACGCGGACGGCGGGCATCCGCAGGCCCGACGCGGTCATCCGGGTCCGGGCCAGCGCCTCGTCCGCCGAGGTGACCAGGGCGTGCGGCAGCCCGCTGATCGCGTCCATGAAGGCGGGTGCGCCGCCGATAGGTACGACGCCTTCGGTGTCGGCGGTCTCCTCGGCGAGCATGGCCCGGTTGTCCGCGTGGTTCTGCTCCATCGGGCGGTCCGGGAGGAGCACCGCCATGGTGGCGTACCCCTGCCGTCCGTGGACGACCTTGAGCGCGGCCTCCGGGTCCAGCCCCTCGCGCAGCGCCCAGCGCCGCCAGCAGCGCTCCACGACGGCATCGGAGTTCACCAGGGTGCCGTCCATGTCCAGGAGGAGGGCGCGGGCGGTGATGACGGTGGCCGGCATGGGCGGGCTCCAGAGCGCGGGGGAGCGACGACGCCGGGAAGCGACGACGCGGGAAAGAGAACAAGCAGCCTCGCCCGCCGGTCAGGGGGTGGCGGGCGGAGGCTACTTTGTTCCATCACGATACAAAAACCTGTCCGAGAAAGCCAATTCCGTCGGTTTCGGGTGGCCGGTACGGCGGAACGCGGGCGAGGCGGCGGAACGCGACCGGCCGGCCATCGACCGGTCACTGGCCGGTTGTCTCCGCCTCCAGCGCGCGGCGGGTGCTGGGGCCGTACACCCCGGGCGGATCGCCCTCGATGGACTTGTACGACTGGTAGACGCTCACCGCGTGCTCGACCTGGTTCGTGTAGTCGCCGTCGTTGCGTCCGTGGTACAGCCAGACCTCCTCCAGGCGGCGCTGCAGCTCGGCCACCGCGGGACCCTGGTCGCCGCGGCGCAGCGTGGGGCCGGCCAGGGATGCGGGCGGTTCGGCCGGCGGCGGGCTGCTCGCGGGGTGCGAGGGTGCGACGGAGGGCGGCGCGGTGTGGAGGCGGTGGACGCGGAGGGGGATGGCGAGGTGCTTGCCGAAGGTGAGGGCGAGGCCGGTGCGGACTGTGACACGGAGGCCGACGCGGAGGGCGAGGGCGGCCCGGAGGCCGGTGCCGGCTTCGTCGCGGGGATGCTCGCCTCGGGCACGTCGACCGCCGCGCCGGGCAGGGCCTGTCGCCGGTCCGTGTCCCCGTTGTCGCCGCCGCCGAGGAGCCCGGTCGCGAAGGCCGCCGTGCCCACCACGGTGGCCAGGGTCGCCGCCACGGCGACGGCCACGAAGGGGCGGCGGCGCCGAGGGTTGCCGGGCTCCTCGCCGGGCGCCCCGGCGGGAAGGCCGGGGCCGTCAGGACCGACGGCGTCGGGCAGCGGGCCCTCCGTGGTCGGGCCGAGGAAGAGCGGCATCGTCGTGGCCGCGTCCTGCGGGGGGTGGTGCGGCCCGCGCTCCTGCGGGGTCTCGTCGCCGCCCGCCGGGGCGCTGTCGACCCCCAGCGTCACGTACGGACGTATCCGCAACGGATCGAAGTCCTCGGCGGCCGCCATCTCCGCCTTCTCGGCCGCCGACCGCTCGGCGGCCCGGTGCTGCTCGACGGCCCGCCGCGCACATACGCACCCGGCCCCCGCCCCGGAACCGTCTCCGAACCCGGCTCCGGGTCTGCTGTCCGTACCGCACTCCGGGCATATATGTCCGGTCATTGTGGGTCCCTCCCCTTGAATGCCCTGCGATTATGCAGCGCGCCGCCGGAATGCCCAACGCCGCACACCGGCGCCGCGCACCGCAGCGCGGCGCCCGTTCCCGTAGCGCCGACTCGGCAGGCCGTAACGGCACGAAAAGGCCAGGATGGGGATGTAGCGGACCCGAGGAGATGTCCATGGCCCAGCACCTGAGCCCCCCGGCCCCGACCCCGGCCCCCGGTGAGGAGCCCTCCACGCGGTCGGTCCTCGTGCCCATCGGTGCGCTGCTCCTCGGCATGCTCCTGGCCGCACTCGATCAGACCATCGTCTCCACCGCACTGCCGACCATCGTCAGCGACCTCGGCGGCCTGGAACATCTCTCCTGGGTGGTCACGGCCTATCTGCTGGCGTCGACCGCGGCGACCCCGCTCTGGGGCAAGCTCGGTGACCAGTACGGCCGCAAGAAGCTCTTCCAGGCCGCCATCGTCATCTTCCTCATCGGCTCGGCGTTCTGCGGCATCGCCCAGAACATGCCCCAGCTCATCGGCTTCCGGGCTCTTCAGGGCCTCGGCGGCGGCGGGCTCATGGTGCTCTCGATGGCGATCGTCGGCGATATCGTCGCGCCGCGCGAACGCGGCAAGTACCAGGGCCTGTTCGGTGCGGTCTTCGGTGCGAGCAGTGTCCTCGGACCGCTCCTCGGCGGTCTGTTCACCGAGCACCTCAGCTGGCGGTGGGTCTTCTACATCAACCTGCCGGTCGGCGTCGTGGCGCTCCTGGTGATCGCCGCCGCGCTGCACATCCCGGTCCGCGGCACGAAGCACACCATCGACTACCTCGGCACCTTCCTCATCGCCTCCGTCGCCACCTGCATGGTCCTCGTCGCCTCGCTCGGCGGCACCACCTGGGCATGGGGCTCGGCCCAGATCATCGGCCTCGCCGTCCTGAGCGTCCTGCTGCTGATCGCCTTCGTGTACGTGGAGCGCCGGGCCGCCGAACCCGTCATCCCGCTGAGGCTCTTCCGGATCAGGACCTTCACCCTCGTCGCCGTCATCAGCTTCGTCGTCGGCTTCGCGATGTTCGGCGCGATGACCTACCTGCCGACCTTCCTCCAGGTGGTGCACGGCATCTCACCGACGATGTCCGGTGTGCACATGCTCCCGATGGTGCTGGGCCTGCTCATCACCTCGACCGCGTCCGGGCAGATCGTCAGCCGCACCGGCCGCTGGAAGGTCTTCCCGATCGTGGGCACCGGCCTCACCGCGATCGGACTCATGCTGCTGCACCGGCTCACGGAGACCAGCAGCACCTGGGTGATGAGCAGCTACTTCTTCGTCTTCGGCGCGGGGCTCGGCCTGGTGATGCAGGTCCTGGTGCTGGTGGTGCAGAACGCCGTCACGTACGAGGACCTCGGCGTCGCCACTTCCGGTGCCACCTTCTTCCGCTCCATCGGCGCCTCGTTCGGCGTCGCCGTGTTCGGCACGATCTTCACCAACCGGCTCATCGACAAACTGACCGTCGCGCTCGCCGGGCAACCGCTGCCCCCCGGGGCCGATGTGAACGGGCTGGCCTCCGACCCGCGCGCCATCGGGCAACTGCCGCCCGCGCTGCGGCCGGCGGTGCTCCACGCGTACGCGACGTCGATCACGGACGTGTTCCAGTACGCGGCCCCCGTCGTGCTGATCGCCTTCGCCTTCGCCTGGTTCCTCAAGGAGGACAAGCTGCGCGGCTCGGTGACCGCTCCGGAGGCCAGCGAGACCCTGGCGTCGAACCCGGTCGAGCGGTCCTCGTACGACGAATGCGCCCGCGCCCTCTCGGTGCTCGCCACGCGTGCGGGGCGCCGGGAGATCTACGTGAAGATCACCGCGCGGGCGGGTTACGACCTGCTGCCCGCGGCGAGCTGGATGCTGCTGCGGATCAGACGGCACGGCACGGTCGAACCGGCCATGCTCGCCGACACCACCCCGGTGCCGCTGCGGGTGATCAGCGACGCGGCCCGGCAGCTGGAGGAACGCGGGCTGGCCCGCCGCGAGGGCGTGCAACTGGTGCTCACCGAGGCGGGTTCGGAAGCCGTGGTGAAGCTCGCGGAGGCACGTGAGGAGTCCATGGCCGAGCTGCTGGGCGACTGGTGGGGGCCGGACCGGCCGACCGACCTGGTCAGGCTCGTGGAGGAGCTGACCGCGGAGACGAACGGGTCGAGCAGGGAACGGCCGCACAGCCCCGAACCGAAGCGGGACCACGCGGCCTGAACCCCACGAGCCCCGTGCGCCCTACGGCCTCGGGCTCAGCTCCTTCGCGAACCAGTGCTCCGCGTACTGCCGCCGGTGGAACGCCGGGACCTCCCGGTAGCCGTGCTTGGCGTACAGCCCGCGCGCCTCGACCAGGTCGTCGCGGGTGTCGAGCCGGAGCGTGCGTACGCCGAAGGCGCGTGCCGCGTTCTCGACGGCCGTCAGGAGCAGTCCGCCACCGCCCTTACCGCGGTGCTCGGGGCGTACGAACACCCGGGTCAGCTCCGCGGTGTCCGCGTCCACCACCAGCAGCCCGGCGCAGGCGACCGCCTTTCCGCCGAACCGGCCGACGACGAACTGACCGGTGGGCGGCACGAGCAGGTCGGCCCCGTCGCCGGTGAGCCCCTCGTCGATCTCCTCGGCGGTGGCGGGCCGTCCCCAGTACCGGCTGGCGACCTCGTCGTAGTAGTCGCGGCGCAGGAGCGAGGAGTCGGGGGAGTCGAACGGTTCGGGGGCCAGCGTCCAGGTCATGCCGGTAATTCTGACCTGAACACGATCAAGTGGACCAATGGTTTGGCGGGTACCGCCCTTCACCCCGTATGCAAGCGTTCGAATCCCCCGGTGCTCACCTCGCCGGCGCCGAAGGCGGCACCACGCCCGGCGCCGCACGTCGCCGCCGGGCCCGCAGCCCCAGCAGCACCGCGGCGATTGCCACCACGGCCGCGAGCAGCGACAGCACCCAGACGGGGATGCCGCCCACGGTCAGCAGTTGGTTCTCGTACACCTTCGTCCGGTACGGGGTGTCGGCGGCGGCCGCGCGCAGCTGATGATCGTCGTGGATCCGCTCCGGCTGCGGGAACGACTGCTCGATCGCGGTGAGGAACACCGGCTTCTCGCCCGTCAGTTCCCGGAGCGCCCTCGTGTCGTCCACCACCGACCGGGGGTCGATCCTGCCCGCGTACGTCACCTCCGGCGCATCGCCGCCGATGGAGCCGCGCGGTTCCATCCGGTGCTCGGCGAGGACGTACAGGCCGAGCTGCTGGGGCGTCGAGGCGAGCTTCGACAGCCGCATCGGGTAGACCAGCCGGTCGCTGGCGAAGCGCAGCCGCAGCGGGTCGAGCGAGCCGACGAGCGGAGTGCCGCTGTCCCGGGGCGCGAGGCGGATCGCGACGTACTCCCACTTCTGGTCGACGTAGGGCTTCAGCGCGGTCGCCAGCCGGTCGGGCAGGTCGAAGCCGTTGTCCCGCAGCCACTTCTCCAGCGCCTCCGGGTCGGTCGCGGCCAGCCGTGCCACATCGAAGGGGCCGAGCCGCTCCCGGCCGACCACCTCGACCGCCGGGGCCCCGGCCGACGGAGCGGCGGCCGAGTCCCCGGCACCGCCGGAGCCGGCGAACGGCCAGTCGTGGGAGCGGGGCCAGAAGTAGTGCCTGGTCACGAGTTCCGGCTCGGTGAGGACGGAGAGCTCGGAGAAGAGCCCGGGATCACCGAGGTCCACGCTCGCGCGGTGCGGCACCGGCATGATCCAGGCCGCCTCGGGGGCGTTCCCGCGCACCGTGAGCCGCATGACGATCTGCTCGGTCCGGCCGTCCCAGTCCACCACCGACGTCTCCCGGTCGACCGAGACCTGGGCGTCCTTGCTCGGGACCATGGCCCCGCAGCCACAGGCGTACGCCGGGCTGATCAGCGACCCCAGCTGCAGCGAAACCAGCATCAGCAGCAGTGACAGCGCCCGCGCCGGCCACCCGCGCTCCCTGCCCGGTACGCCCCGCACGCCCCGCGCACTCCGCTTCACCCTCGCGCACCGCATGTTTCGTCCGGCTCCCCCGTGATCGACAACGTGATCGACAACACGGGGGAGGACGTACCGGCCGTGGATCCGGTTCCGGTTCCGGTTTCTGCCCCGATTTCGGCTCCGATTTCGACTGTACGAACGCGTATTCGGATAAAACCGGCATGGCGGTCAGGTGCGGACAAGGCTGATTGTGACTGTCTCGTAGCGTAATGCGATGGTTTCACAGCGTGCCCGGATCGAATCGAGGGGCGGGCACCGGAACGGCGGGAGGGCCGACGCGGCGTGGCTAATGCGGAGCACAGTGTGCGTGGAGATCCGGCGACCGGAGCGAGGACCGGGGCGGCCCGTGTCCTGCTCTGGCTGATCGTGGCGGCGCTGGCCGTACGGCAGATGGCGGTGGTGATAGGGCAGCCACCGGGCGAACGGCTCACCGACCTGACGGCGTGGATCAGCGGGAAGAGCGTCCTGCGCGTGCCGGGTTCGCTGTACGACAGCGACCGGTTCACCGGCACCCCGTTCGCCGGGCTGGTGCTGAAACCGCTGATCCGCAGCGCGGAAGAGAACCTGGGCGTCGTCTGGACCTTCGGCTCGCTGCTGCTCGTCGCCGCGCTGGGCATCGTCGCCGCACGTGCGCTGCCGGGGCCGGTGGCCCGCCGCACCGCGCTGCTGGCCGCGCCCGTCGCGATCAGCCTGCTGATGCTCTCGCTGCCGGTCCGCAACGCGCTGCACCTGGGGCAGACCAGTGTCCTGCCGGTCCTGCTGGTGCTGCTGGGCTGTTCCGCGGTCCGCGGGGAACGCGCCTCGGGCGTCCTGATCGGGCTGGCGGCCGCGCTTCAGCCGACGGTGCTGCTCTTCGCCGTGCTCCTCCGGCTGACCGGGCGCCGGCAGGCCGCCTCGACCGGCGGCGTGGTGTTCGCCGTCTGCACGGTGCTCGCCTGGGCCGCGCTGCCGGGCGATTCGTGGACGTACTGGGTGAACCATGTCGCGGGCTCCGGGCTCGGCGGCAGCGCGGACAGCCTCGCCAACCAGTCCCTGCACGGCGCCCTGCTCCGGTTCGGGCTCACGGGCCCGCTGGAGGTGGCGCTCTTCGTGGTGCTGGCGGCCGCCGTCTGCCTCCTCGGGCTGCGCCGTGCCGCCCGGTACGCGGGCGACGGGCAGTTGCTCCTCGCCGTCGCCGTGACCGGCTGCGTCGCCGTCGCCGTCTCGCCGACCGCCTGGCAGTACCAGCTGCTCTGGGTGCTGCTCGCCGTGGTCGGCCGGGTCGGGAGGCGGGCCCGCGACCGGCTGGTCTGGCCCGCCGTCGTGGTCCTCGTCATCACGCTGCCGGGAACGATGCTGCTGCCGAACATCGAGGCGCTCTTCCCCTTGCGCGACAACGTGCTGCTGATCGCCGCGCTCGCCGCGGCCTGCGCCGTGCCGTTCCTGCCGCGCACCTCGGAGTACTGGCAGCACCCGGTTCCCACGGACCGCGCCGCCCCGGTCCCGGCCCGCTGGAGCCGGATTCCGCTGCTGCCGTTCTGGCGGCGGGTGCCGAACCGGCCCAACCTGCTGCTGGAACTGCTCCTGATCAGGGTCGTGTACGCCGCGTACGCCCAGGTCAGGCTCGCGGCGACGGCCGGCCGCGCCACCGCCGAACACCACGGCCGCCAGATCCACGCCATCGAGCAGTGGCTGCGCATCGACATCGAACACCGGGTCAACCACGCGGTCGTGGACGTCGGCCGGCTGAGGGCCTTCTTCGACTACTACTACTCGACGTTCCACTTCATCGCGCCGCTGGCGATCCTCGGTGTGCTCTACGTACGGCGCCCCGCCGACTACCGCTGGGCCCGCAGCACCATCGGCTTCGCCACACTGCTCGCGCTGGTGGGCTTCTGGCTCTACCCGCTGGCCCCGCCGCGCCTGATGCCGGGGCTCGGCTTCATCGACACGGTCCACGGCGTCCAGGACTTCGCGAAGCCGGACTACGGGAGCCTGACCGCGATGACCAATCAGTACGCGGCGATGCCCTCGCTGCACTTCGGCTGGTCGCTCTGGTGCGGTGTGGTCGTCGTCGTGCTGGCCCCGAGGGCTTGGATGAAGGCGCTGGGGCTGCTGCACCCGCTGTTCACGGTCTCCGCGATCGTCGCCACGGCCAATCACTGGGTGCTGGACGCGGTGGGCGGAGCGACCGTGGTCATGCTCGGCTTCGCGCTCACCCATGCGCTGGCCGGGCCGCGGAGGCTGCGGCCGGTGGCCGTACCGGCGGCGGCCGAGCCGCTGGACGGCCCGGAGCTGCCGGCGCCGGTGCCGGACCCGAGAGCGACGGACGAGGCGCTGGGCAGCAGGCAGCCCTGACCGCGCCGACGGGCCGAGGCCCCGGAGGGCCGAAGGGGTGCCGGGACGAACACATCGTCCTGGCACCCCTTCGGCGTGGATCGCCGCCTGACCAGCATCCGCCCGCCGGCCCGAGTCCGCCACTCGAACGGCTCAGGGGCCGGTCGTTCCCAGGGTCCAGGTGGCGAGGGAGAGCGTGCCCATGGAGACCACCGTCGAGGCCACCACGGCATTGCGGGCCGGCCGGGTGTCCAGACCGTACTGCTGGGCGTAGATGAAGGCGTTCTGAGCGGTCGGCAGCGCCGAGCAGAGCACCACGGCGAGCAGTTGGTGCTCCGGCAGATGCAGCAGCGGGCCGCCGACGGCCAGGGCCGTCAGGGGCTGGACCAGCGTCTTGAGCGCCACCGCCACGACGACCTCGGCACGCGCCGTGCGCTCCGGCCGCGCCGTGAGCTGCGCGAGTTCCGCCGAACCGGGGGCGGCCGGGCGGGCGTTCAGGGACAGACCCAGTGTGATCAGGGCCGTCGGTACGGCGGCGGCGCCGAGCAGATCGCAGGAGTGGGCGAGCGCGTGCGGCAGCCGCAGCCCGAGCGCGGACACGGCCACCCCGAGCAACGAGGCCATGATGATGGGGTTGCGGACCGGCATCGTCAGCATCCGCCGGAACACGACCGCCTTCCCGGAGCCCGGCTTCGTCCCCGCCCCTGCCCCCGTCCCCGAGTCCAGCAGCGCGAGGATCACCGGGGAGACCAACAGGACCTGGAACAGGATGATCTGGGCGACGAACGACGCGTCACCGAGCACCTGGACCGCCACCGGGATGCCGAGATTGGCGGAGTTGACGTAGCCCGACGTCATGCTGCCGATCGCCCGGTCCGCCGTGCCCCGTCCGAAGAGCCGCCCGGCCGCCAGGAACCCGAGACCGCAGACCAGCGCGGTGCCCGCCGCGAAGGCCACCATCGAGGAGTTGGCGAAGGTGTCCAGCCGGGCCCCGGAGACCATGGTGAACAGCGCGGCGGGCATGGCCACATGGAAGACGAACCGGCCGAGCACCGCCTCCGCCTGCGCACCGAGCAGTCCGCTGCGGCCGACCGCGTAACCGATCGCGGTGAGTATCCAGATGGGCGCGAAGGCGGAGAGCAGGGCGTGCATGCCCGTCATGATCCTCGCGCCGTTGTGCGCCTCCCGCACGGGGGTTCGGCGGGAGGCGCCTCTCCGGCGCAGGTTTCCGGCTTACGTCTCCGGCTTACGTCTCCGGCTTACGTCGCCGGCGTACGGACGGAGCGGGTCAGTTCCTGGTGGTGCTGACCTGAAGCTGCTTGATCCCGTTGAGCCACGCCGAGCGCAGCCGCCGCGGATCGCCGACCAGCCGCAGATCGGGCAGTACGTCCGCGATCGCGTTGAAGATCAGGTTGATCTCCATCACGGCGAGGGACTTGCCGAGGCAGAAGTGCGGCCCGCCGCCGCCGAAGCCGAGGTGGGGGTTGGGATCGCGGCTGATGTCGAAGGTCTCAGGGTTCTCGAAGACCTCGGGGTCGTTGTTGGCCGACGAGTAGAACAGCCCGACCCGGTCCCCCTTCTTGATCTGCTGTCCGCCCAGTTCGGTGTCCTGGGTGGCGGTCCGCTGGAAGGAGACCACGGGGGTGGCCCAGCGGACGATCTCCTCGGCGGTCGTCTCCGGGCGTTCGCTCTTGTAGAGCTCCCACTGGTCGGGGTGGGTGAGGAAGGCGTGCATGCCGTGGCTGATGGCGTTGCGGGTGGTCTCGTTGCCGGCCACCGCGAGCAGGATCACGAAGAAGCCGAACTCGTCGGAGTTGAGGTTCCCCCGGCCCTCCGCGGCGACCAGCTGGGAGACGATGTCCTGGGCCGGGCACTCCTTGCGGGCGGCCGCCAGGTTCATCGAGTACGAGACGATCTCCATGGCCGCCTCGGTGCCGACCTCCTCGGTGATCGCGTACTCGGGATCGTCGTACGCGGCCATCTTGTTGGACCAGTCGAAGATCTTGGACCGGTCCTCCTGCGGTACGCCGATGAGTTCCGCGATCGCCTGGAGCGGCAGCTCGACGGCGATGTTGGTGACGAAGTCGAACGATCCGTTCTCGTCGGCGGAGGCGAGCGCGGTCTCGACGATCGAACGGGCGCGGTCGCGCAGCGCCTGCTCCAGGGAGCGCACCGCCCGCGGAGTGAAGCCGCGCTGGACGATCTGGCGGACCCGGGTGTGCTCGGGCGGGTCCATGTTCAGCATGATCAGTTTCTGGACCTCGATCTGGTCCCGGCTGATCGACTCGTTGAAGCGGATGACCGCGGTGTTGGTGTTCGAGGAGAACAGCTCGGGATGGGTGGAGACGTACTTGACGTCCGCATGCCGGGTGACGACCCAGTAGCCCTCGTCGTCGAAACCGGAGATGCCGGTCGGCTGGGCGCACCACCAGACCGGTGCGGTCTGCCGCATCTGCGCGAACTCGGGGTGCGGGATGCGGGCTTGGAGCAGATCGGGATCGGTGAAGTCGAACCCTGCGGGCAGATGGGGGCAGGACATCGGCAGCTCCAGGTCGGTCCGAGGGTCGCCCGGACGTTGCCTGACGACCCATCAGATGTTGACGGAAAGGTAGTAACGAGTTCTACAACTGGCAAGAGCGGCGGTCCGTTCTGTTGCGTGAAGGGTGAGTGAGGCCGGTATGAAGTGGTGCGCAAGGAGCGTGCAGCACTCTTGCGTACCGGGGGTAAGCCTCATAAGACTGCTTGCAGAACTAGAACGCGTACTAGTTCCATCCGTGGGCGCCGGGACGCCCCTGCGGAAGTGCGAGGAGAGGACGAGCTCATGGCCGCGGAACCCGTCATCGTCGAAGCCGTACGCACCCCCATCGGCAAGCGCGGAGGAGCGCTCGCCAATCTGCACCCCGGCTACCTGCTGGGCGAGACCTACCGAGAACTTCTCGGCCGCACTGGCATTCACGCCGACTGCGTCGAACAGATCGTCGGCGGCACGGTCACCCATGCCGGCGAACAGTCCATGAACCCGGCCCGCAACGCCTGGCTCGCCGTGGGTCTTCCGTACGAGACCGCCGCGACCACCGTGGACTGCCAGTGCGGTTCCTCGCAGCAGGCCTCCCACATGGTGGCCAACATGATCGCGGCCGGAGTCATCGACGTCGGCATCAGCTGCGGCGTCGAGGCCATGTCACGGGTGCCGCTGGGCAGCGGTTCCAAGCACGGACCGGGCAAGCCCTGGCCCGACGAGTGGAACGTCGATCTGCCCAACCAGTTCGAGGCCGCCGAGCGCATCGCCCGCAGGCGCGGGCTGACCCGGGAGAACGTCGACTCGCTCGGGCTGATCTCGCAGGAACGGGCCGCCGTCGCCTGGGCCGAGGAGCGGTTCAAACGGGAGACGTACGCCGTCCAGGTGCCGACCACCGAGGAGGAGCAGGCCGCCGGACAGGGCATGTGGCGGCTGGTCGACCGGGACGAAGGGCTGCGCGACACCACCATGGAGGGGCTCGGCCGGCTCAAGCCGGTCATGCCCACCGCCATCCACACCGCGGGCAACTCCTCGCAGATCTCCGACGGTGCCTGCGCGATCATGTGGGCCTCCAAGCGGATGGCGCGGGCGCTCAAGCTCAAGCCGCGCGCCCGGATCGTCGCCCAGGCCCTGGTCGGCTCGGACCCGCACTTCCACCTGGACGGGCCGATCGACGCGACCCGCGCGGTGCTCGGCAAGGCCGGGATGTCGCTCAAGAACATCGACATCGTCGAGATCAACGAGGCCTTCGCGTCCGTGGTGCTGAGCTGGGCGCAGGTCTTCGAGCAGGACCTCGAAAAGGTCAACGTCAACGGCGGAGCCATCGCGCTCGGTCACCCGGTGGGTTCCACCGGGGCCCGGCTGATCACCACGGCGCTGCACGAACTGGAGCGCCGGGACAAGGAGTTCGCGCTCATCACGATGTGCGCGGGCGGCGCGCTGGCGACCGGGACGATCATCCAGCGGCTCTGACCGGAAGCGCCCGCGGAAGGGTGGCCCCCGGCCCGGGGGTGTTGTCAGGTGCACCCCGGGCCGGGGGCCCACGCCGATGTCGGCGCGGTGCCCGGCCGCATAGCGTCGTGGCCATGGACAACGACAACATCCGTACGGGAAGCCGGACTTCACGCAATCGGCGACGCATCGCCCGCCGGACGACGGCGGCCGCCGCGGTGATGGTCCTGGCCGCCCTCGGCGTCGCACCGGCCGTGGCGCAACAGCCCGCAGGGACGCCCGGGGCCGCCGGGGCACCCAGTGCACGCGGGGCGCAGCACCCGTACACCGCGCACGGCAGAGGAACCCTGCTGAGCATCACCCCCGTGGCCGACCTCGACCGCGCGGACGTCGCCCGGTTCCTCGCCTCGGGCGGCATGGACACCGGCACCGTCCGCCACGGACTGCGCGCCTACCGCCTCACCTACCGCACCGTCACCCCCCAGGGCGCACCCACCACCGCGACCGGCCTTCTCGCCCTGCCCGAGGGCGGCCCCCACCGGCTCGACCTGGTCTCCGACACCCACGGCACCATGGCCCACCGCGACTACGCACCCTCCGTCGGCGAGGACTTCGGCCGCTACGCCCCGTACCTCCACGCCTCGGCCGGCCGTGCCGTCGCCGCGCCCGACTACCTGGGCCTCGGCAAGGGGCCCGGACGCCACCCGTACATGGACACCAGGTCCGCCGTCACCGCCTCCGTCGACATGCTGAGGGCCGCCCGCACCGCCGCGCGGCGCCTGGACCGGCCGCTCACCGGTGATGTGTACGCCAGCGGCTTCTCCCAGGGCGGCCAGGTCGCGATGGCCCTGGGCAAGGCGCTCGACGGCGGCGCCGACCGGCACTTCAGGCTCCGGGCGCTCGCTCCCGTATCGGGCCCCTACGACATCGAGCACGCGGAGACACCCGCGCTGTTCGGCGGCCGGGTCAACGACACCAGCGCCGTCTTCTACATGTCGTACTACCTCACCGCGCAGAGCAGACTGCATCCCCTCTACAAGGACCCCTCCGAGGCGTTCCGGAAGCCGTACGCCGCGATCGTCGACGACCTCTTCGACACGAACCACACCGAGGAGGAGATCATCCCGGCCCTGCCCGCGACGCTGAAGGAACTGCTCACCGACGGCTACTACCGCCGGCTCCAGCACCCCACCGGCGGACTGCTGGCCGCGGCGCGCGCCCAGGACGGCAACTGCGCCTGGAAGCCGGACGTTCCGGTGCGGCTCCACTCCTCGTCCGGCGACACCGACGTCCCGATCGCCAACGCCCGCCACTGCGCCGCCGATCTGGCCGCGCGGGGTGTCGACGCCCGGGTGGTCGACCAGGGCGGGGCCGACCACAACACCACGTACATGAAGTCGGGTCCGCAGATCGTCCGCTGGTTCGACACGGTGGCCGCGCGGCGCTGAGCGCGCAGGCCCGTGGGGCGGGAGGGGTCAAGGGGGAGAGCGGGGGGAGTGAGGGGTGTGGGGGGAACCCCGGCCAGTGCTCCGGCCGGGGCCCGCGTCGCCGGGGCGACGGGGCGTGCCTCAGTACGGCACGTGGGTGGGGAAGGTGGCGGTGGGGCTGAACAGTGCCGCGTATCCCTCTTCGTGGCGGCGGTGCCGCCCGGACCGGCTGACGTCCGCGACCGGGTGCGCGAGCGTGATCAGCCCGTCGTTGGCGAGCTCCTGTACGCGCATCAGCAGTGTTCGTACCTCCAGGCCGAGTTCGGCGGCCACCGTCTGCAGATCGAGGCCGGACTCCCAGCTCCACAGCAGCACGGAGTCCATGCTCGGCGACCAGATGACGGTGTGCTCCACCTCGGCAGGCGGAGACGGAGCCGGGATGTGGGCCAGGACCCCGGTCGTCGCCGGGGCCGGAGCCGGGGCGGGAATCGGGGCCGGAATCGGCGTCGGAGCCTGTGCGGGTGTCGGGGGCGCGGCCGGAGTGGGGGGTGCGGCCGCGGTCACGTTGACGGCCGGTGTCCGGGCCGGGGCGTTCCGCGGTGCGTCCGGCGGCGGTGCGGGGGTCTCGTCGGCCGGGTGCGGCACGGCGCGTTCCGGTGTGGCGGACGGCTTTCCCGTCGGTTCGCTCTTCGTCGGCGAGGCCTGGCTCAGGAGCTCCTGGGCAAGGGACCGTGCGTCGGTGCGGCCGACGGTGCGTCGTGCTAATCGCACTTCGCGTTCGTTCAGGCCCATCAAGTCAGCGATCGAACCGTCGTCGCCGACCGTGACGGCGAAAGCGGCCAGCGTTCGGCTCCGCTCCGCCTGTGTCTCGTCCAGCACCGCCTGTGCGCGGCGCATACGTTCGTCGCTGGCGCAGAAAGCTTCCGCCAGGACGCTGTTCCGCTCCCAGAATTCTCGTGGTTCCACGGAAGAGACAACGCGCCGGCCGCCGCTGGGAACGGAGGGGCGGGCCAAAAGCGCCTAAATGGACTAACGGGTCGTTAAGTTGGCCAAGTGATATCAAGTGCCCTATTCGCTCGGGCGGGTGAGGGCCGGGTACGGAGTAGACCCCGACCGGTGGTCGGGGTCTACGGGTCTGCCTGCGTACGAGCCGTCGGCTCAGTACCAGTGGTTGGCCTGCCAGAACGACCAGGCGCCACACGGGCTGCCGTAGCGGGAGTTCATGTAGTCCATGCCCCACTTGATCTGGGTGGAGGGGTTCGTCTTCCAGTCACCACCGGCGGAGGCCATCTTCGAGCCGGGCAGGGCCTGCACGAGACCGTAGGCGCCGGAGGAGGCGTTGGTCGCGGTGTGGTTCCAGCCGCTCTCGCGCTGGACGATGTTGCTGAAGCACTGGAACTGCGCGGCGTCGCCGATCATCGCCCTCGCCGTGGCCTGCGCGCTCGCTCCGACGGACGTCGGCGCGGCGGCCGGAGCGGCCATGGCCGGCGTGACGCCGAGGCCCAGACCGGTGGCGCCGAGGAGTACGGCGGCGCCGGCGACGGCGGACTTGCGGCGGGCGGTGCGGGGCTTGGCGAGGATGTTGCGGGCGAACGACACAGAGAGTCCTGACGTCGGGTACGGGGGAGTCGCGGGCCGGTCCGGATCGTGCGGTCGTGCGGGTGGACCGGTCTTCGTCGACCGCGGTCCGGTTCGGCGGACCCTGCGGTGCTCGGCGACTCATCCAGTGTTAGCGGCGGCGTTCAGCCATGGCAACGACCCCGGACACGAGCCCGTCTCGTACCCGGACCGAAGGACCCCGGACCGCCCCGACCGACCCGCAGGCGTCATGGCAGGTCGGAGGGGGCGCCGAGCGGGCCCTACGATTCACGGCCGACTACTGCCCCGCATAGTGGAGGACCAAGGGCCTGTGGGAGCCCTCACTCGCGGGGAGCGTCAAATGTGACCTGGGCCTCGAAGTTGGTCCGGCGGGTGGCCCGCCGCAGCGCCTTCAGCAGCGCCGGACCGACGGCCAGCGTCAGCACAGCGGTGAGCACCGCCCGGCCCAGGTCCCAGCCGAGCGAGGTGGCCGCGCAGTACGCGAGGAAGCGGACCAGGTTGTCCGCCAGCGGATCGCCCGCGTGGAACGAGATGCCCGAGCCGGCCGGGGGCACGATCGTCCAGCCGTACAGGTTCATCACCGTGCCGTACGCGAACGACGCCACGAAGCCGAACCCCGCCAGCATCAGCAGCTCTCCCCGCCCGCGCAGCCGGTCCGGGCCCGGCAGCAGGCCCGCGCCCATCGCGAACCAGCCCATCGACAGCATCTGGAACGGCATCCACGGCCCCACCCCGCCGGTGAGCAGCGCGGAGGCGAACATCGTCACCGAGCCGAGCACGAAGCCGAAGCCGGGCCCGAGCACCCGGCCGCTCAGCACCATCAGGAAGAACATCGGCTCCAGCCCGGCCGTGCCCGCCCCCAGCGGCCGCAGGGCCGCGCCGACCGCGGCCAGCACCCCCAGCATCGCCACCGCCTTCGCGTCCAGACCGGAGTCCGCGATCATCGCGACGACCACCCCGACCAGCAGCGGCAGCAGCGCGGCGAACAGCCACGGCGCGTCCTGCGAGTGCGCAAGGCCGGCACCGGGGCCGGCCAGCAACGGCCAGCCGAACGCGACCACCCCGATCGCGCTGACGATGACGAGCGCGGCGATCGCGCGCGGCCCGAGCCGTACCGGCCGCACCTGGCGCCCGCTCATGACGGCTCTCCCAGCGCGGCGCGCACCTGGGCCACGGTCAGCCACTCCTGCGGGGCGAGGATCTTCGCGGTCTGCGGGGCGAACGCCGGGGACGAGACCACCACCTGCCGGGTCTCCCCGTCCGCGACGACCTCCCCGTCGGCGAGGATCACCACCCGGTGCGCCAGTTCCGCCGCGAGCTCCACATCGTGCGTGGCCAGCACGATCGCGTGGCCGTCGGCCGCGAGGCCCCGGAGCACCCCGACCAGCCGGGCCTTCGCCGCGTAGTCCAGGCCACGGGTTGGTTCGTCCAGCAGCAGCAGCGGGGGCCGCGCGGTGAGCACGACGGCCAGGGCGAGCGCGAGCCGCTGGCCCTCGGAGAGATCGCGGGGATGGGTGTCGTCCGGTACGCCGGGCAGCAGCTCGGAGACCAGGGCCCGGCAGCTGCCGGGGGCGGCGCCCGCGTCGCTGTCCGCCGAGGCGCACTCGGCGGCGACGGTGTCCGCGTACAGCAGATCGCGCGGTTCCTGCGGTACGAGCCCGACCCGGCGCACCATCTCGCGCGGCTGGGTGCGGTGCGGGGCCCGGCCGCCGACGAGGACGGTGCCGGTGGTGGGCCCGACCATGCCGACGAGGGTGGCCAGCAGGGTGGACTTGCCCGCGCCGTTGCGGCCCATCAGGGCGACGGTCTCGCCGGGGGCGACGGTGAGCGTCACCCGGCGCAGCGCCTCGACGCGCCCGCGCCGTACGCCGAGCCGTTCGACCCGGGCCGTGACGTCGGCGACCGGCTCGGGTATATCCGCCGTCCGCGCGCCGCGCCCCAGCAGCCGGGCCAGCCCACCGCGCCGCACGGGGGAGGGGCTCAGCGGCACCGGGGCGGGAGCGGCCACCGGCCCCGGGGCGGGCGGACGCACCGGCGCCAGCCGTTCGCGCAGGTCCGCCGCCCGGCGCCGGGCATCGCGGACCGAGAGCGGCAGCGGCTCCCACCCCGCCAGCCGGCCCAGCGCGACGACCGGCGGGCGGACCGGGGAGACGGCCATGACGTCCGCGGGCTCGCCCACGACCGGGGCGGCGCCCGGCGACGGCAGCAGGACGACCCGGTCCGCGTACTGCACCACCCGCTCCAGCCGGTGCTCCGCCATCAGGACCGTCGTACCCAGGTCGTGCACCAGCCGTTGCAGCACGGCGAGGACCTCCTCGGCCGCCGCCGGGTCCAGGGCGGACGTCGGCTCGTCGAGGACCAGGACCTTCGGGTGCGGGGTGAGGACGGAACCGATCGCGACCCGCTGCTGCTGACCGCCGGAGAGCGTGGCGATCGGCCGGTCGCGCAGCCCGGCGAGCCCCAGCAGGTCCAGGGTCTCCTCGACCCGCCGCCGCATCACGTCGGGGGCCAGGCCCAGCGACTCCATGCCGTACGCCAGCTCGTCCTCGACCGTGTCGGTGACGAAGTGGGAGAGCGGGTCCTGGCCCACCGTGCCGACCAGGTCGGCGAGTTCGCGCGGTTTGTGGGTACGGGTGTCACGCCCGTCGACCGTGACCCGGCCGCTCATCGTGCCGCCGGTGAAGTGCGGCACCAGACCCGAAACGGCACCCAGCAGCGTCGACTTGCCGACCCCGGACGGGCCGACGAGCAGCACCAGCTCGCCCTCGGGCACGGTCAGGTCGACCCCGGACAGGGTGGGGCGCTCCGTCCCCTCGTACCGCACCGAGACCTGCTCGAACCGGATCACTGGATCTCCTTGGAATTCGCCGCGCCCACCGGCGCGCCCACCGGCGGCGGCATCGGCGCCACCACCGCGGGCAGCAGCCCGATCAGCACCGCCGCCGCGGGCCACAGCGGAAGCACCGGCGCGACCAGCGGGACGACCCCGGGGTGCAGCGCCGCCTCGTCGACGACGCCCGCCCAGATCATCGCCACCGCCACCGCGACACCCGAACCCGCGACCAGCCAGGCCCGCGCGCCCCACCGGTCGGGCCGGTAGCGGGTACGGACCGAGCGGGCCCCGCCGAGCCGCAGCCCGGCCATGGCGGCGGCGAGCCCGGCGATCAGCACCGGCAGCCCGTACACCGCGCCCTGCGCGGCCAGCAGCCCGTACGTACCGGCGCACACCCCGAGCAGCCCGCCGAGCGTGAGGACGTTCGTGGTGCGGCGGACGGCGGGCGGGACCTGGGCGGTGCGCCCGTAGCCGCGCGCGTCCATCGACGCGGCCACCGCGACCGACCGCTCCAACGCGCCCTCCAGGACCGGCAGTCCGATCTGGAGGACCGCCTTGATGCCGCCGGTCGCACGGCCCCGCAGCCGCCGTGCGGTGCGCAGCCGCATCACATCGGCGACCATGTTCGGCGCGAACGTCATCGCGACGACGACGGCGACCCCCGCCTCGTACAGTGCGCCGGGCAGCGACTTCAGCAGCCGGGCCGGGTTGGCGAGCGAGTTCGCCGCCCCGACGCAGATCAGCAGCGTGGCCAGCTTCGCCCCGTCGTACAGCGCGAAGAGCAGCTGCTCGGCGGTGACCCGGCCGCCGATCCTGACCCCCTTCGCCCAGTCGGGCAGCGGCACTTCGGGGAGCGTGAACACCGTGTGCGTACCGGGGATCGGCGAACCGAGGAAGACGGAGAAGACCAGCCGCACACCGACGACGAACAGCCCGATCCGGATGAACGCCCCGTACGAACGGGCCCACGGCGCGTCCGTACGGCGCGCGGCGACCACATAGCCGGCCACCGCGATCAGCAGCCCGAGCAGCAGCGGATTGGTGGTCCGGGACGCGGCGGTGGCGAGGCCGAGCGCCCAGAGCCACCACGCCCCGGCGGGCAGGGCGTTGCTCCGGGTCGCCTCGGGGGCGCGCAGCGGACGACGGCGCGCCAGGACGGCGGAGCCGGCCTGGGCGGTCATCCGCGGCGGCGGCGGGACTGCACGACCGCGGCGATGCCGAGCAGAAGCACGGCACCGACACCGACGAGCACCCCGGCGGACGGGCCGGAGGAGCCGCCGGAGCCGGAGGACGCGGCGGACCCGGCCGGTGTGGCCGAGGCGGACGCCGATCCGGCAGGCGCGCCCTGCCCGTCGCCGGAGACCTGTTCGCCGCAGCCGGAGCCCGGGTAGCCGGTGATGGCGCAGAGCATCGCGTCGCTGCTGTAGCGCAGCGGCTTCGCCACCGAGGCGAGCGCCTCCGCGGCGCTCGCGTCCGGGGCGACCCGGGCACACGCGGTACGCGGCGCGGGCGGCGTCTCACCGGCCGGGGCGTCCGTGGCCGTGCCCGGGTCGATGACGAGCGCTATTCGCTTGGTGCCGTCCTTCGCCGGGGTGTCCGCGCAGATCTTCGCGAAGTCGGGGGCGCGGCGCGGCTTCGCCGAGTCCTGGGAGTCCTCGCTGACCGAGAACCGGAAGCCCTGCACCGCCCCGTCGTCCGGCCGGACCAGGGACGGGCCCTGGGTGGCGTACGTCCAGTCGGAGCCGGAGCTCTCCCAGAACGACCAGTACCGGTAGCCGGCCGCCTGGGCCGGTCCCGCGCCGAGCACGGCCAGGACGGCGCCCAGGACCACCAGCAGCGCGGTGGTCCGTCCCGCGCGCCTCACGGCTGCCTGTTCTTCCGGCGACCGCTGATCAGGAAGAACGCGATCGCGGCGAGGACGAGGCCGATGCCGATGTACCACCACACGCCCCCGATCACGTCGTCGCCGCTGTGGACCTGGTCCTTCTCCGTGGGCTCGTACCCGGTGTCGGCGGACGGGTCGGGCGTCACCACGGCGGCGGGCTCGGGACCGGCCGCGTTCAGCCGGGCGACCAGGTCGACGCCGCCGAAGTCCCGGGCGTTGTTGCCGGTCGCGTGGGCGGCGAGGATCAGCTGGGCGTAGGCGGCGGGGCCGCTCCGGGCGGCCCAGTCCGCGGAGTTCTTCTTCAGCCAGGAGATGGCCCCGGCCGCCTTGTCCTGGTGGCCTGCCGCGGAGAGCGCGACGACCGCGTCCGCGGTGTTGCCGAAGTCGGGCTGCGGGGTGGTGTCGGTGGCGCCGGGCATAGGCGCCTGGTTCAGGTGGCCGCTGCCGGCGAGGGCACCGGTGAGGTAGTGCGCGCCGTTCTGGGCGGCCTGCTCGGGCGTGAGCCCGGAACCGGGCCGGCAACTGGGCGCCTTGCCCGCGGCGTTGTTCCCGACCGCCATCGCCTTGCCCATCGTGCCGAGCACGGCGGCCGCGGTGGCGTCCGCGTTGGCGGCGAGCCCGCCCTTCTTGTCGGCCTGGTACGCGAAGGCACCGCCGTCCTTCCCGCCGCACGGGATCGCGAGCGCGAGCAGCGGGTCGTAGGGGGTCTTGCCGCCGGGCGTCGTGATGTCCGCGAGCCGCTGCCCCTGGCGGGCGAGGGCGCCGATCACCAGGGAGGTCGAGTTGGCGTCACTGGGCGCGCCCGCGGTGTAGCCCCAGCCGCCGTCCTCGTTCTGCACGGACTTCAGCCAGCGCACCGAGTTGTTCACGGTCTCGCGGTGCCCGCCCACCTCGACCAGGGCCTGGGTGGCGGCCGCGGTGGCATTGGTGTCCCGCACGGTCTTCGCGTCGCACGGCTTGGCGGCATCGGGCCGGAACGCGGCGTAGGAACCGTCGGCGCACTGCTGGGAGATCAGCCAGTCCACCGACTTCGCGGCCGGGGTGACCCCTTCGAGCCGCTGGGCGAGGAAGGCCATCGACTGCCGCCACACGCCGTCGTAGGTGGGGTCCGCCGTGCCGTACAGCCCGGAAGGCAGCGCGACGGACGGTGAGGGCGACGGGGACGGCGCTGCCACCGCGACCGGCGCAGCGGCCGCGCAGAGCACGGCGGCGGTGGCGGCGAGCGTTGCTGCGCTGCGACGTACGGTCATGGCGGGCGGGGCCTCTCCTGCGGGGTGAACCGGGCACAGGCACGCTCAGGCACCAGGCTCCGGCTCCGTATACCTCGACGGTGCCGACCACCGGGGGATCCGGTGGTCCGAGCCGGTCACGACCGCGGACAGGGCATTCCGACTCACCGCCTGCGAAGACGGTTCACGGCTGCGTGGTCAGTGCCGGATTCGCACCGGCTTCCCCCTGAACGGGCATGATGACGACCCACACACTGTACCGGGCGGGTCCTGGCGGGGTCCGGGCCGGGAGGAGCGCCCCTGATCACACCGAGACGTACATCACACCGTCCCGCTCCGCACCGCAGGCCGCGCTCGCACCGAGAGGCACGCGACCGTCACACCGCGCCGCACGCCACCGGCCCGCCACCGCTCACGCAGCAACGCACGCCACCGGCCCGCCACCGCTCACGCAGCAACGCACCTCACCGGCCCGCCACCGCTCACGCAGCAACGCACCTCACCGGCCCGCCACTCCTCACACCGCGATGTACGCCACCGGATCGGCCCCCGGCACCGCCTCCGCGCGCCCGAGTTTCACCAGCCGCCGCAGATGCGCCTCCGCCTCCGAGACGGCGATGTTCCGGGAGCCGTGCGGGATCTGCTCCCAGGGCCGGTTCCACTCCATCCGCTCGGCCAGCTCCCACGGCGTCAGCGGCTCCGCCAGCAGCCCGAGCAGCCCGGTCAGCCGCTCCTCGTGATGCCCGAGGAGCTCCCGTACCCGCCCCGCCGCATCGGTGAAGGCGTACTGGTGGGCGGGCAACACCTCGGCGGCCCCGAGCCGGCCGATCCGCTCCAGCGAGTCGAGGTAGTCGCCGAGGGGGTCGGTGACCGCGGCGTCGTCCGGGTCCTCGTACAGCCCGATGTGCGGACTGATCCCCGGCAGCAGGTGATCCCCCGAGAAGAGCCGCCCCCGGCCCGGCAGATTGCCCGGGTGCTCCTCCTCCAGGTGCAGGCACACATGCCCCGGCGTGTGCCCCGGCGTCCAGATCGCCCGCAGCCTGCGCCCCGCCAGATCGAGCAGCTCACCGGGGACGATCTCGCGGTCCGGGAGCGCGGCCCGCTGCCCCGGCAGCGTCCGCATCCGGCCCCCGTCGGCCGCGGCGGCCCGCAACGGCGCGAGATGCTCCTCGGGCGCTCCGACCGCGGTGAGCTTGGCCGCGAGATACGTCAGCCACCTGCCGGGTTCGGACTCCCGGGCACGGCGCACGAGCGCGGCGTCAGCCGCGTGCATGGCGATCCAGGCCCCGGAGGCCTCACGCACCTGCCCGGAGAGCCCGTGGTGGTCGGGGTGGTGGTGGGTGATGACCACCCCGTGGATGTCGGCCATCTCCGTACCGACGGCGGCGAGTCCGGCGCAGAGCGTGTCCCAGGCCTCGGGATCGTCCCATCCGGTGTCGATCAGGACCGGTCCCCGATCGGTGTCCAGGACGTGCACGAGGGTGTGGCCCAGCGGATTGTCCGGGATGGGCACCTTGATGCTGTGCACGCCTCCGCCGTGGTCGGTCACCTGCGTCATGAGGTCCCCATCTCTCTCGGCGACGTGCGGCTGCGATCCGTCGCGCCCGCGTGTGGGTGCGTCGCACCCACTGTAACGAGAACTTGTTCCAGTAGTAGCCCCGGTCGACCATCTGGTTCGGGGTGTTGTCACGGACGTGGACTCCTGGAACTGGAACTGGTATCAGTTCTGACACAGAGTCAGATCCTGAGTCGGGCACCCGGTCGGATACCGAGTCGGATGTCGATCCGGACCGGACGTCGATTCGGGCAACGCACCGCGCCGCGGGAGGCAGCAGTCATGACCGAGCTTGTCGAACACGGAAAACTGTTCATCGGCGGGGAGTTGGTCGATCCGCTGGGCCGGGACACCATCGAGGTCGTCTCGCCCCACACCGAGCAGGTCATCGGCCGGGTGCCCCATGCCTGTGAGGCGGACGTGGACGCGGCCGTCGCCGCCGGGCGGCGGGCGTTCGACGAGGGGCCCTGGCCCAGGATGAGCCTGGACGAGCGGATCGCGGTGGTGACCAGGATCAAGGACGCGTTCGCCGTCCGGTACGAGGAGATCGCCCGGGTCATCAGCTCGGAGAACGGTACGCCGTACACGTCGAGCGTCATGGTGCAGGCCCTCGCCGCGATGATGGTGTGGGACTCGGCGATCACCGTTGCCCGCGAATTCGCGTACGAGGAGCGGCGGGCCGGGGCGCTCGGGCCGCTGCTGGTGCGGCGGGAGCCGGTCGGGGTGGTCGCGGCCGTGGTGCCGTGGAACGTTCCGCAGTTCACCGCCGCCGCCAAGCTCGCGCCCGCGCTGCTGGCCGGCTGCTCCGCCGTGCTCAAGGTCTCGCCCGAATCGCCGCTGGACGCCTACATCCTGGCCGAGATCGCCGCCGATGCCGGACTGCCGGAGGGCGTGCTCTCCATCCTCCCGGCCGACCGCGAGGTCAGCGAGTACCTGGTCGGGCACCCCGGCATCGACAAGGTGTCGTTCACCGGGTCGGTGGCCGCCGGCCGCCGGGTGATGGAGGTCGCCTCCCGCAATCTCACCCGGGTCACCCTGGAGCTGGGCGGCAAGTCCGCCGCCGTGATCCTCCCCGACGCCGATCTGGACGCCGCCGTCGCGGGTATCGTCCCCTTCGCCTGGATGATCAACGGCCAGGCGTGCGTGGCCCAGACCCGCATTCTCGTACCGCGCTCCCGCTACGACGAGACGGCCGAGGCGTTCGCCGCCGCGGCGGGTGCGCTGAAGGTCGGCGATCCGCTCGACCCGGCCACCGAACTCGGGCCGCTGGTCGCGCGGCGCCAGCAGCAACGCTCGCTGGACTACATCAGGATCGGGCAGGACGAAGGCGCCAAGATCCTTACCGGTGGCGGCCGTCCGGCGTCCCAGGAGCGGGGCTGGTACGTCGAACCGACCCTCTTCGGAGACGTGGACAACTCCATGCGCATCGCCCGCGAGGAGATCTTCGGCCCCGTCATCTGCCTGCTGCCGTACGGCGACGAGGACGAGGCCGTACGGATCGCCAACGACTCCGACTACGGCCTCAGCGGCAGCGTCTGGACCGCCGACACCGAACGCGGCATCGACATCGCCCGCCGGGTCAGGACGGGCACGTACAGCGTGAACACCTTCAGCCTCGACATGCTCGGCCCGTTCGGCGGGTACAAGAACTCCGGTCTGGGGCGGGAGTTCGGCCCCGAGGGGTACGGCGAGTACTTCGAGCACAAGATGATCCACCTGCCGGCCGGATATGAGGGGGCGTGATGGGGGACCGCTGGGCCGTCGAGGTCGACCGGAGCATCTGCATCGGCTCCGGGATGTGCCTGAACCACGCGCCGGGCCGGTTCGCGCTGGACTCCGCCCGGCAGTCGCGCCCGTCGCACCCGGAGACCGACGCCGACGAGAAGGTCCTCACGGCTGCCGAGGGGTGCCCGGTCGAGGCGATCACGATCACGCTGATCGGGACGGGGGAGGTCGTCTTTCCGCCGGAGGACTGAGGATCGAGGAGGGCTGGGGGCCGAGGAGGGCTGAGGTCCGAGGGCTGTCCGGCGGGTCACTTGTCGAAGGCGAACGAAATGTGGTCGTCATCCAGGTACTTGATATCGACCTCGCAGCCTTTCTGTACCTGCGGCGAGCGGCGGGCAAGGATGGTTTCCCTGCCTTCCGCGTATTTGGTTTCGCCGTCCTCGTGCCATGAGAGCCGGTATTCGATGGTGATGGACCCGCCGTCATATTCGGCGACGCGGCGAACGTCCTCCACCAGGGCCCGAATGTCCCGGCCATGTGCATCGATCATTCGGTCGCGGAGGGAAAGATGAATGATATAGGAAACCGTGCCTACGGCGATGGCGGCAGAAAAGATGTAAACGAATAGCATGGCGGCCCCCGGGCGAGTATTTCTGCGGTCCCGCTTCGGTGGCCGCGGTCCGACCCTGTCGTCGGTGTGTGGGCGGTGCAGTGCGCGCACACCGACGACGGGGTCGTGTCATGTTGCCGAGATGACTTTATCGTTGAAGTAGCGCGAGACCGCAGTCCGGGCGACCCCGGTATTTACCGGTGCCGGCAATGCGTGCGTGTTCCCGGTCGAAATGCCTGAGTGCGCGGTACCGGAAGGCGTGTGGCTGCGACTTCCCGGTTCGGTCAAACGATCAGTCAAGCAACGGGTGCGAAACGTTCAACCTCTGACCAAGGTTCCCTCGGACGCGGGGCCGAAACACTCCGCCAGGTGCCCCGCAGGTGCGCCCCTCATCTGCGGACATGTCTGAACATGTTCGTGTCGTCACGTTGGGATGCGCCAACCCGGCGCCATTGTCGGGTTGTTACCGGGCGTACTGTCTCAACAGATTGTTGATCAAGATCCCGATCCCCCGGAGTGCCGGAGGGATATGAGCCAATTTGCCATGTCCTCAAAGGAGATGACATGCCCGCAGCGGAACAGGCGGCGCCGGCACCGGACCGGCCTTCTCTCCGCGCCGGACTGGTGCAACTGCGCGGCGTCGCCCAGGTGGCACTCGTCCCCAGTCCCTGGTCCGGGCTGCTGTTCACCCTCGCGCTGTTCACCGGCGGCTGGCGTATCGGGGTGTACGGCCTGCTCGGTGCCGCCTCGTCCGCCGGGGCTGCGGTCCTGCTGGGTGCCGACCGGCAGGGAGTGGGCAAAGGGCTTCAGGGCTACTGCGGTTGCCTGACCGGCATCGCCCTCGTCGTACGGCTCGGCGCCTCGTGGCAGACCGCCGTGCTGGCCGTGCTCGGCGCGGCCGTCTGCTCGGTGCTGAGCGCTGCCGCGGGGCGGCTCCTCGCTCCGCTCGGGCTGCCGGTCCTGACAGCCCCTTACTGTCTGGTCGCCGGGGCGCTGACGATCGCACTGCCCGGCGCCCCGGTCACCGCGGGCGTGGCCACCCGGGTTCCGGGGTTCACCGAGCTGACGGCCGCCGAGGCCTGGCACGCGTTCTGCAACAACATCGGCCAGATCTTCTTCCTGGACAACTGGCACGCGGGCCTGATCCTGCTCGCCGGGCTCCTCGTCGCCTCCCGGACCGCGGCCCTCGCGGCGGTCTGCGGCAGCGTTCTCGCGCTGCTCACCGCCTGTGCGGCGGGGCTGCCCGCGGACAGGATCACCGAGGGGCTGTACGGCTACAACGCGGTGCTCTGCGCCATCGCGCTGGCCGCCACCTTCCTGACCCCCACCCCGTGGACCGGCGGGTACGCCGCGCTCGCCGCCGTGGCCTCGGTCCCCTTCAGCGCCGCCTGGGAAGCCTTCGCCCGGACGTCCGGCACAACCCCCTTCACCTGGCCGTTCACCGTGACGACCTGGCTCTTCCTGGCAGCCGCTCCGGCTCTGGACCGGCCCGGGTTCTCCTTCGGGAAACAACTTCGAGAAACAACTCAAGAAAACAACTACGAGAAAACGCCTTCGATGAACGCCTTCGAGAAAGCTGACGTGACGCCATGAACCTCGCACCGCGGGAAATCGACAAACTTCACGTCTACGTGGTCGCGGACCTGGCCCGCCGCCGCAGGGACCGGGGGACCAAGCTCAACCACAGCGAAGCCGCAGCCCTGATCACCGAGTCCGTCCTGGAGGCCGCGCGCGACGGCCACACCGTCGCCGAATACATGGAGCCGGGCCCCGGACCTGCGCAGGACCTGACCGCGCCGGTCCGGGACCGGGCGCCTCTCAGGCGGTGCACCCCGTGTCGGCGATCACGAAGTGTCCGGGCGGCGACTCCCGCAGGGTATGGGTGACGAAGACGTTGTACAGGCCCATGTTCTGGTCCGAGCCGTTGGCGTACACGAGACCGCCGGTGGTGTGTGCCCGGCCCGCCGCCACCTGCGCGTAGTTGGTCGCCGTGAAGCACCGCGCCGGGGCGGCGCCGGTCGTGGTCGCCGTCACCTGGGGCGAGGCGGTGCCGGGGGTGCCCGATCCGTCGACCGCCGCCACCGTGTAGCGGTACGCCGTGCCGGCGGTGAGACCCGGGTCCGTGTACGAGGCGGAGGCGGTGGTGGCGACCTTCGCGCCGTCACGGTGCACCGCGTACGAGTCCGCGCCCGCCACCGTGTCCCAGGCCAGCGAGACGCTGTCCGCCGTGACGCCGGTGACCCGCAGGCCGGACGGGGCGGGCAGCTGCTCACCGCCGCCGGGGACGTCCTGGTCCAGGCCCCAGAAGACGCCGGTGTGGTACGTCGAGCAGATGGCGTTCAGGAAGTACGCGGCCGTCGCCCCGCACTGCTCGGTGCCCGAGCCGGGACTCACGGCCAGACCGTGGCCCATGCCGGAGACGGAGTACGTCACCACCGCGGGATTGCCCGAGGCGTCCTCGTACACGCTGCGCGTGGTGCTGCCGGGGAGGGTGTCGGTGGCCGACGGGGTCTGGCCGATGCCCCAGACGTCCGTCCACTGGTCGCGCAGGGCCGTGGCATTGGCGGGATACACGGTGTGGTCGGCGGTGCCCTGCCAGATCGCCACCCGGGGCCAGGGCCCCGCGTACCCGGGGTGGGCGCCGCGCACCTTGTCGCCCCACTGCGCGGGCGTCAGCTTCTGCGGCCCGGTCTGGCAGCCGGACGCGCCCGCCTGGCTCGTCGCGCACTGGGCGGGCAGACCCGAGGCCACGGAGCCGCCCGCGAACACGTCCGGGTACGCGGCCAGCAGATCGGCCGTCATGCCGCCGCCCGCCGAGAGGCCGGTGACGTACACCCGGCGGCCGTCCGAGCCGTACTGCTGCTCGGCGTACTGCACCATCTGCACGATCGAGGCGGCCTCGCCCCGGCCCCTGCTGTCCTCGGCCGGATCGAACCAGCCGAAGCAGGACAGCGCGTTGTTGGCGGCCGAGGTCTGCGGGAAGACCACGGCGAAGCCCCACAGGTCGGCGTACTTCGGCCAGCCCGAGGAGGTGTAGTAGTCGTTCGCGGTCTGCGTGCAGCCGTGCAGCGCGACGACCAGCGGCGCGTTCGCGGGCAGTCCGGCCGGGGCGTACTCGTACATCTGGAGGTTCCCGGGATTCGAACCGAAGCCGGTGACCTGTTGCAGACCGCCGGCGGCCGCGGCCGGCTGCACGGCCGCGGCCGTGCTCGGCGTCGCCGCGACGAGGGCGAGAGCGGCGGTGGAGGCGACGCGCCGGAGCAGGCGTCGCAGGATCGATGGGCGCACGGGTGCCTCCCTGTGGGGGGTGGTCCGGCTCCTGGGTGGGGAACCGCGGTGCGGACGCTAGGGGGCGGGGGAGTCCGCGCCCATGGGCCCGGCGGACAACTCCCCGCTCCCGGCTGTGTGCGGCGCCGCCGTTGCGTCCCTCGTGCCACCGCGCGGCGCCCGGGGCCGGTCCGGCGCACCCGACGGCCCGCCGCCGGACCCGCCCCATGTGTGCCGCCACCATGCCGCTGTACGGCGGTGTGTGCACCGACCCCGTGTGACGTGGGCCCCGGCCTCCTTACGGTGACGGCCATGGAGACTCCTCAGCGCCCGGCCCCCGGGCCCGCCCCGCTCACCGCCCCGCCCTCCGCGAACCCGCCGCTCGCCGGGCGCACCGCGCTGGTGACCGGCGCCGCGAGCGGTATCGGGCGGGCCTGCGCACAGGCCCTGGCGGCGTCCGGCGCCCATGTGCACGTGGTGGACAAGGCCGCCGAGGCGGCGAAGAGCCTGGCGGCGGCGATCGGCGGGACGGCGTGGGTGGTCGACCTCGCCGTCCCCGACGTGGTGGACACCCTGCCCGCCGACGCGGACATCGTGGTCAACAACGCCGGGCTTCAGCACGTCGCGCCCGTGCACGAATTCCCGCCGGACCGCTTCGCACTGATCCAGCGCGTCATGGTGGAGACCCCGTTCCGCATCTTGCGCCGGACCCTGCCGGGCATGTACGAACGCGGCTGGGGGCGCGTGGTCAACATCTCGTCTGTGCACGGACTGCGGGCCAGCCCCTACAAGTCGGCCTATGTGACGGCCAAACACGCACTGGAGGGACTCAGCAAGGTGGTCGCGCTCGAAGCGGCGGAGCACGGGGTGACGAGCAACTGCGTCTGCCCCGGGTACGTACGCACCCCGCTGGTCGAGAACCAGATCGCCGACCAGGCCCGTACGCACGGCATCTCCGAGGAGGAGGTGGTGGGCCGGGTCATGCTGGAACGCAGCGCCATCAAGCGGCTGATCGAGCCCGCCGACGTCGCCGAGGCCGTGCTGTGGCTCTGCGGGCCGCGCACCGGGCACATCACCGGAACCTCGCTCTCCATGGACGGCGGCTGGACCGCCAACTGACCTCCCGGGGCGGAGGCCGGACCGCCGACCGAACCCCCGGGTCGGCGCCCGGAGCGCCGACCGCCCCCCGCCCCCTACGAATCCCGGCCGCCCATGTCTGAACCGTCCACCTCCGCCTCCACCTCCGCTTCCGCCGCGCCCCATCTGCGACGCCTGCTCGACCTGCTGGCCGACGACGCCCCCGCCGAGGCGCTGGGCGCCGTCTCCTCGCAGGCGCGGGCCGCCGGGGTGCCCGCCGGCGACCTGGCGGAGGTGGAGCGGGCCACCGCCACCGCCCTGCGGATCAGGGGCGCCCTGCGCCAGCACCGCCGCCGCGAGCTCCAGCTCACCGCGCTCTTCGACACGGCGGGCGACCTGGCCGCCTCCCGCGACCTCGACGACGTGCTCAAGGCGATCGTCCGCCGGGCCAGGATGCTGCTCGGCACCGACACCGCCTACCTCACCCTCCCCGACGAGGAGGCGGGCGACACCTACATGCGGGTCACCGACGGATCGGTGTCGGTGGTCTTCCAGCGGTTGCGGCTGGAGCTCGGCCACGGGCTGGGCGGCCTGGTGGCGCAGACCGCGCGACCGTACGCGACCCCCGACTACCGCACCGACGACCGCTTCCACCACACCCGCAACATCAACGCCGGGGTACTGGACGAGGGGCTCGTCGCCATCCTGGGCGTGCCGCTCCTCCTCGGCTCCAGCCGCGGCGGGGCCGGAAAGGTCATCGGCGTCCTCTTCGCCGCCGACCGGTCGCCCCGCGTGTTCAGCCCCGACGAGGTCGCCCTGCTCTGCTCGCTCGCCGCCCATGCCGCGATCGCCATCGACACCGCCCGCGCGCTCGCCGACACCCGGTCCGCGCTGGACGAACTGGCGGGCGCGAACGCCGAGCTGGCCGAGGCCAACGCGGCGGTACGGGCGCACTCGGCGGCCATGCGACGGGCCGAGGAGTCCCACGACCGGCTGACCGACCTGGTGCTGCGCGGCCGGGACGTCAAGGACGTCGCGACGGCGGTCGCGGGGCTGCTGGACTCCCCGCTGACCATCCACGACCCCGGCGGGCGGCCCCTGGCGGCCGTCCGGCCCGACGGCGCGGACTTCGCCGCCGACGGCATGGACGCCGGATGGCTGGCCGAGACCGCCGAGGAGTCCCGTACCGGCGCCCGCGCCGTGCACCGCGACGGCCGGTGGATCTGCGCCGTCCTCGCCGGGCAGGAACTCCTGGCCGGACTGGTCCTGCACCGGCGCGGACAGCTCGACGACTCCGACCGGCGGCTGTTCGAGCGGGCCTCGGTGGTCACCGGACTGCTCCTGCTGCTGCGGCGCACCGTCGCCGAGACCGAGAACCGGATACGCGGCGAGCTGGTCTCCGACCTGCTGACCGACGCGGACCGCGACCCGGCCGGACTCACCGAACGCGGCCGGCGCCTGGGCATCGACCTCGACCGCCCGCATCTGCTGCTGGTGGCCGAGGGCGGGGCCCGGGAGCGGCTGGCCCCCGCCGCGATGCGCTATCTGTTCGGCGGGGGCATCCACGGGGTGAGCGCGGAACACGCCGGGGCCGTGGTGCTGCTGGTGGCGGCCGGTGACCCCGGACCGGCCGCGGGCGACGTGGCGCGCGCGGCGGCGGCCCAGCTCGGCCGGCTCGCCCAGACCCCCGTCACCGTCGCCGCCGCCGGCCCGGCACGCGGAGCCCGGGAACTGGCCGCCGCGTACGGGGAGGCCGCCCGCTGTCTGCGCGCGATGCGGGTCCTCGGGCGCACGGGCGAAGGGGCCTGCGTCGGGGAACTCGGCTTCCTGGGCGTGGTGCTGGGCAACGCGCAGGACGTCGACGGCTTCGTCTCCGCGACGCTCGGTCCGCTGCTGGAGTACGACGCGCAGCGCGGCACCCACCTGGTGCGCACCCTCGGCGCCTACTTCGGCTCCGGGGGCAGCCTCGTCCGCGCCAAGGACGAACTCCACGTGCACGTCAACACGGTGGTGCAGCGGCTGGACCGGGTGCAGGTGCTGCTGGGGCGCGACTGGAACGAGCCGGGGCGCGCCCTGGAACTGCAACTCGCCCTGCGGCTACACCTGCTGGCGGGCGGCGGCCGGGACCGGTAGCGCCCCGGCTCGCTCCCTCGGAGTCCGGCCGCGACCGGTGGCGCCCCGGCCCCCGGCCCCTCAGGCCCCCGACAGGTCCAGGAGCCGGCGTGCGATCTCCTTGCCGCCCGCGTCCCCGGTCAGCACCGTGTAGTGGTTGACGTCCGGGACCGCCACCGGGGTCACCCGCGTACCCCCGAGCTCCGCCGCCGCCAGCCGGTTCTCGTCGTACAGCCCCTGCTCCTCGTCCATCAGCCCGCGCTGCGCCCACAGCAGCGTCGCCGGGACGGGCAGCTTCCGCACCGCCGACAGCACCTCCTCGTCGAAGAGGTTGATGCCGTCGGTGCGCACCGCCTCGATCCGGCAGGTGGAGCGCAGGGCGGGCTCGTCCCCGGTCAGATCGCGCTGGATGTACGCGTCCACCTCGTCCGACCAGGCATCCGCGAACGCGGGGTGCGCCTGCCAGAACGAGCGGTACGCGGCCCGGTCCGGAAAGGTCATCGACAGCCGGTCCATCGCCGGGCCGATCACGGCGGTCATCAGCTCGTCCGGGGACAGGTGGGTGGGGGCGGGGAAGCCGATGCCGCCGTCGACCAGCAGCAGCGGCCCGAACCGCTCCGGGTGCCGTACGGCGGCCAGCGCCGCCACGAACGCGCCCATCGAATGGCCCGCCAGCACCACCCGGCCCATGCCCAGCGCCGCGGCCACGGCGGCCGCGTCGTCGGCGTGCGCGGCGATCCCGTACGGACCGGGCAGCGCCGAACTCCCGGCCCGGCCGCGCAGGTCCGGCGCGACCAGCGTGACCCGGCCGTCCAGCAGTCTCGCCACCGGCCCCCAGGACAGCGCGTTGGCCGTGATGCCGTGCAGGGCGACGACGACCGGGGCGCCGGGTTCCCGGGCCGGCCACCGCAGCACCGCCAACTCGCCCCCGGTCACGGGGACTCGTACCTCTTCGTATGCGATCACGGGCGTCCGTTCTCCTTCCGGGACTTCCTGTCCATGGACGTTTCGGCGCCGGCGGGCGTACGGCGTGCCGCGCGCAGCCGGGACGGCAGCCTGGCCAGTCCGCCGGGCAGCAGGTGTACCACGGCCACGAACAGCACACCGAGCAGGAACAGCGGCTGGGAGAGCGGCACCCGCAGCACCGCGGGCAGTTCGGCGACCACGCCCGAGCCGGCCAGATCGCCGAGCCGGTGATCGGCCCAGGTGTAGAGGATGCCGCCGGCCATCGGCCCCCACCGGGTGCCGGACCCGCCCAGCACCACCATCACCAGCAGCGACAGGGTGAAGTCGGAGGTGGTGGTCTGCGGGGTCGAGCCGCCGGTGAGCAGCAGGTGCACCAGACCGCCGAGCGCGGCCAGCGCGCCCGCCAGGACGAAGGCGGTGAGCTTGAACCCGTACGGCTTCAGCCCCAGCACCTCCACCCGGCGCTCGTTCTCCTTGATGCCCTCCCAGACGCGCCCGGTGGGGGAGTTGACCGCCCGGTGGACGACGGCGAGCGTCAGGACGAGGTAGGCGAGGGCCAGCCAGTAGAGGTTCGCGGTGTTTTCGATGCCCACCAGCCCGGACGGCAGCAGCTCGGCGGGGGCGGCCCGGCCCTCCTCGCCGCCGGTCAGACCGCCCGGGTTGCGGGAGACCAGGATCGACCCGGCCTGGGCGAACGCCAGCGTCACCATGGAGAAGCCGATGCCGGTGACCCGCAGGCTCACCGACCCCAGGACCAGCGCGAGCGCGATCCCGCAGCAGACGCCGAGCAGTGCGGACACGGCGAACGGGAGGCCCGCCTCCAGCAGGAACGTGTTCGTGGCGTAGCTGCCCGCCGCGAAGTACAGGGCGTGCCCGAAGGAGAGCAGCCCGGTGCGGCCGAGCAGCAGGTCGTATCCGGTCGCCAGCGCGCCGAACAGCAGGCAGGTGGCTATGAGTTGGAGACTTCCCGGGCTGCCCAGCGGCCCGTCCAGGAGTCCCGGCAGCGGCAGTGCGCTGAACGGGGCGAGGGCAAGGACCAGCAGTGCGGCGGCGGGCCACCAGCGGCGCAGCAGCCGGGCGGTGTTCGCCGGGGCCCGCGCGGCCGGGTGTTCCTCGCCGGTGCGGTGTTGTGTCTCGGTGGCGGTGCTCACGCGAGCCTCCCGGTCAGTCCGCGCGGCCGTACGAGCAGCAGCGCGGCGAGCAGGACGACGACGGCCAGGTCGCCGAGGCCCGCTGCGGTGTAGTAGTTGGCGAACTGCTGGACCAGGCCGATGACGACGGACGCCACGGCGGCGCCGCTCACCGACCCCATGCCCCCGGTGACCACCACGACGAACGCGAAGATCAGCAGCGAGGTGCCCTGGCGCGGGTCGACCGAGCCGAAGTACAGGCCGCCGAGCGCCCCGCCGAGCGCGGCCACGCAGCCGCCGATCGCGAAGACGAGCGTGAACGCCTTCCGTACGTCGATGCCGAGCGCGGTGACCATCGCCCGGTCCTCGACCCCGGCCCGTACGACCAGTCCGTGCCGGGTGCGGCCCAGGAAGAGCCGCAGCGCCACGAGCACGACGAGGGCCGCCGCGACCAGGACCAGCCGGTTGACCGGCACCTGGGCGCCGAACAGTCCGAAGGTGCCGGACAGCGCCTTCGGGCCCGGGAAGGTACGGGCGTCCGAACCCCAGATGCCCGACAGCAGGGCCGGGACGGCGAGCCCCACCCCGACGGTGGCGAGCACCTGCTCGCGCGGCCGGGTGTAGAGCGGGCGGACGACGGCGAGTTCCAGCAGCACGGCGGCCGCGGTGCCCACCGCCGTACCGAACAGGACCGCGAGGACGAAGCCCGCCCCGCCGGGACCGGCGCCGGGCAGATGGCCGGAGGCCGCCCACCAGGTGCCGTACGCGCCGATGGACAGCAGCGCCCCGTGCGCGAAGTTGAGCACGTCCATCAGGCCGAAGATCAGCGAGAGTCCCGACGCGATCAGGAAGTAGAGGGCTCCCAGACCGAGTCCGGTCATGGTGAGCAGAACGACGGTGGACATCAGGAATCCGCCTCCACGGAAGGTGCTTTGGTGGCCGGGCCGTGTCCGACACCCAGCAGCCGCCGTGCCGTCTCCGCGTCGCCCAGCAGCTCGGCGGCCGGTCCCTGGTGGGCCGTCCGGCCGTCGGCGAGCACCGCGCAGTGCTCGGCCAGGCGCCGCACGACGGCGAGGTTCTGCTCCACGAGCAGCACCGGCACCGCCTCGGCCGCCCGCTCCAGCACCTGGGCGACCTCGGTGACCACCTTGGGCGCCAGGCCCTTGGTGGGTTCGTCGGCGATGATCAGCCGGTTGCCGTTGAGGAGGGTGCGGCCGATCGCCACCATCTGCTGCTGTCCGCCGGACAGCGTTCCCGCCAACTGCCGCTCCCGTCGCTTCAGTTCGGGGAACAGCTCATGGACGAGTCCGTACGCGGGCCCGTCCGCGCCGTGCCGCTCGGCCAGCCGCAGGTTCTCCGCGACGGTCAGCCCGGCGAAGACGCCCCGGTCCTCGGGGGCGTATCCGATGCCGAGGCGCACCACGGTGTGGGTGGGCATCGCCACGGTCTCCTCGCCGTCCAGCCGTACGCTGCCGGTGCGCGGGACGAGACCGAGGACGCCGCGCACGGTCGTGGTCTTCCCGGCGCCGTTGCGGCCGAGCAGCGCGGTCACGCCGTGCCGGGCCACGTCCAGGTCGACGCCGTGCAGGATGTGCCGGCCGCCGATCAGGACCCGCAGGTCCCGTACGGCGAGCAGGGGTCCGGTGGTCACAGCCCCTCCCCGAGATAGGCCTGCTGGACGGTCGGGTCGGCGGTCACTGCCTCGGGGGTGTCCAGCGCCAGCAGCTTTCCGTGGTGCATCACGGCGAGCCGGTCGGCCAGCCCCAGCAGTACGTCCATGTGGTGCTCGACCATCAGGACGGTGCGGCCCTCGTCGCGGTGCAGGGTGCGGATGAGTTCGGTGAGCGCGGGGACCTCCTCCGCGCTGACCCCGGCCATCGGCTCGTCGAGCAGCATGAGGCGCGGCTCGCCCACCAGCAGCACCGCGAGCTCCAGTTTCCGCTTCTCGCCGTGCGACAGCTCGGCCGCCGTCGCCCGTGCCCGGTGGCCCAGGCCGGTGCGTTCCAGTACGCCGTCCACCTCGGCGGCGTACCGGGAGGCCCGCCGCCACAGCCGGTACGAGCCGCCCCGGGCCGCCTGGGCGGCCAGCCGGACGTGGTCGGCGACGCTCATCGCCGGCCAGAGGCTGGACGTCTGGAAGGTGCGGCCGATGCCGCGCCGCGCCCGTGCGTGCGCGGGGTCGGCCGTCATGTCGGTGCCGTCCAGCGCGATGGTGCCGGAGGTGGCCGTGGTCAGCCCGCTGATCAGGTTGAACAGGGAGGTCTTGCCCGCCCCGTTGGGGCCGATGAAGGCGAGGAACTCGCCCTCGTGGACGCCGAGTGTGACGTCCTCGACGATCGTCGCCCCGCCGACGCCCCAGCCGAGCCCGGTCAGCTGGAGCACCGGGGCGGTGTTCCGCGCCCCGGCCGTGCGCCGTGCGGTGGTGTCCGGTACGGCCACCGGTCAGCCCGCCGAGGGCTTGGCGGGCGGCGCCACCTCGTCCATCGGCGCGGTGCTCACCAGCTCCGGCCGGGCAGCGGCGCCCTTCCCCTTGAGCTTCGCGACGAACATCGGCTGCACCAGGGCGTGGTCCTCGGCCCGGACCTGCTCCTTGCCCTTCACCCCGTCGAAGCTCCAGCCCTCCAGGGCCTTCACCATGGCGGCGGTGTCGGTGGCGCCGCCCTCCTCGATCGCGCGCACCACCATCTGCGCGGCGGTGAAGCCGTCGGGGGTGAAGAGGTCCGGGGTGCCGCCGGCCTTCCCGACCGAGTCGATCATGGACTTCTCCACGGCGTTGCCGCCGCCCGCGCCGGGGAAGTAGTGCGCCAGGAACGACACCTTGGAACCGGCGTCGCCGAAGACCGGGTACGAGGCCGTTCCGGCCAGGCCCGTGACGACCTTGCCCGCCTCCAGCACGCCCTGCTGGTCCAGCGCGGTCCACAGCGCGGGCGCGGTCGAACCGGCCCAGGCGACGAAGACCAGATCGGGCCCGCCCGCCTTGACCTGCCGGGCGAACGGGGTCAGGTCGGTGGCGCTGGGCGGAGCCAGTACGGAGCCGACCTTCGCGCCCCTGGCGCCGAGGACTGCCTTCACGGCGGCGACATTGGCCTGGCCGAACGTGGAGTCCTGGGCCAGCACCGTGACCTTCTTGCCCTTGGCCTCGCCGAGCATCGTCCCGGCGGTGAGGATGTCCTGGTAGGACTGCCGGCCCGAGCGGAAGGTGTACTCGTTGATGCCGGTCACGGCGTCGGTGGCGGCCGGGCCGCTGATGTACAGCACCTTGTTCTGGGCGGCGAGCGGCGCCATCTGGAGCGCCACGCCGGAATCGGTGGTGCCGGCCAGCACCTTGTAGCCCTTGCCGATCAGGTTCTTGGCGGCGGAGACCGCCTTGCCGGGGTCGCCCGCGTCGTCCTGTTCGGTGACCTCGATCCGGTGCCCGGCCACCTTGCCGGTGCCCTTCGTGGCGTGGTCCAGGCCCGCCATGAACCCGTCGCGGTACTGCTTCCCGTAGTCCGCGAGGAGCCCGGTCCGGGAGTACACCAGACCCACCTTTACGGTGCCGTCCTTCGAGCCCCCGCCGGAGTCGTTCTCGCCGGCCTTCCCGGCGGCGGTGCACCCGGCGAGCACGAGACCGGCGGAGGCCAGCGCGACGGCGGCGTGGAGGGATCTGCGGTGACGGACGGTGCCTGTGGCTCTGCGACGCATGGTGACCGGCTCCTCGGCGTGTTCATGTGATGTCGCCGAACCGTATGAACACCGTGGAGCCGTCGACATGGTGCAGACCGCCCCACCTGACGCGATGCGCATGTGGGGGCCGCACATGGGGCCCGGAAAGGCCGAAGCCGCGCCGGGGAACCGGATCGTACGGTTCCCCGGCGCGGCCGGTACGTGGTGCGCGATTTCCGGGCGGTGGCCCGTTACATCGCGCCGATGCCCTGGACCGTGGCCACGATGATGCCGAGCACGGCGAACGCGATGCCGATGGAGCCCATCACGATGCCGGCGACCGCTTGGCCGCGGCCGCTGCCCTCGCCCCGGTCGGCCATCCGCTTGGCCGAGATGCCGAGGCACAGCGCGATGATCGGCGGAATGATCGGGATGAGCACCAGGCCGAGAATGCCGAGAACCATCGAGGCGGTCGCCTTGCCGCTGGGCAGCACGGCACCACCGGGGGTTCCGTAACCGGCCGGCGGCTGGGCGCCGAATCCCGGTCCGCCCGGGGCCTGCGTGCCCGCTGCGCCACCTGCGGTTACTGACTGGTCAGCCATGTCTTCCTCTCCATCGGTACTGGTCATGACCATGGTAAGTAGCCGCTTGTGGCCCTTTCGGTCAGAACAGTGAGAGGAGTGTGATGAAAACGCCGCGAAACGGGGTCCGTATGTGCTAGTGGGCTTCCGTGGGCTTCGTCACGTCGATCAGTCGGCAGACCATCTCGATGTCGATCTTCACCTGGGCGATCGACGCCCGCCCCGAGAGCCAGGTGATCAGCGCCGAGTGCCAGGTGTGCTCGATGACGCGGACCGCGGACAGCTGCTCCGACGTCGGATGCTCCAGGCCCATCGCGTCCAGGATGATCGCCGTGGTGATCCGCGAGACGGTGTCCACCTCCGGGCTGACGCTGCGGTCCGCGAAGGTCAGCGCCCGCACCATCGCGTCCGCCAGATGCGGCTCGCGCTGGAGCGCGCGGAAGGCCCGCATCAGGGTGTCGGCGACCCGCTGCGCCGGGTCCGTGCCGGCCGGGGGGCGTTTGTGCAGCGTCGTGTGCATGTGCTGGAGCTGGTCCTGCATGGTGGCGACCAGCAGATGGATCTTGGACGGGAAGTAGCGGTACAGCGTGCCCAGGGCGACCCCGGCCTCCTCCGCGACCTCGCGCATCTGCACCGCCTCGAAACCGCCCCGGCCGGCGAGCTGGGCGCTGGCGTGCAGGATGCGGCGGCGGCGGGCCTCCTGGCGTTCGGTCAGGGGCGGCGATGCCGACTTGGCCTCAGCTGTCATGTGTCCCCATCCATGGCTTCTGTCCGCGACCGGAGGGAGGCGCTCGGTCTCCCGGGGGCGCACAGCATGCCAGCGTGCCCGGTGGTGGCGCGAATCACCTGATCCGGCCGTTGCACCGACGCTACCTGCCGGTAGATTCGTAGCTCATTGAACTTTCCAGTCTGAAACTTGTTCTAGATTAGCGTGAGCGGTTACGCTCCGGCGAACACGCAGGGAGAAGGGGGCCGAGTGTGACCGCTGAGGCCATAGAGTCGGGCCCCCGCACGGGCAGCGACACGTCCGGCACCGCCGACGACCGCCCGTTGCGCATCGCACTCCTCACCTACAAGGGCAACCCCTTCTGCGGCGGCCAGGGCGTCTACGTACGCCACCTCTCCCGCGAGCTCGCCCGCCTCGGCCACAGCGTCGAGGTGATAGGCGCCCAGCCCTACCCGGTGCTCGACGAGGGCGTCCCGCTCACCGAGCTGCCGAGCCTGGACCTCTACCGCCAGCCCGACCCGTTCCGCACCCCGAAGCGCGGCGAGTACCGCGACTGGATCGACGCCGCCGAGGTCGCCACCATGTGGACCGGCGGCTTCCCGGAACCGCTCACCTTCAGCCTGCGAGCCCGGCGCCATCTCGCCGCCCGCCGCGGCGAGTTCGACGTCATCCACGACAACCAGACGCTCGGCTACGGACTGCTCGCGGACCTCGGCGCCCCGCTCGTCACCACGATCCACCACCCCATCACCGTCGACCGGCAGCTCGATCTGGACGCCGCCGACACCCGCCGCCGACGCGCCTCCGTACGCCGCTGGTACGGCTTCACCCGCATGCAGAAGCGGGTCGCCCGACGGCTGCCCTCGGTGCTCACCGTCTCCGGCTCCTCCCAGCAGGAGATCGTCGACCACCTCGGGGTGCGCCGGGACCGCATCCACGTCGTGCACATCGGCGCCGACACCGATCTCTGGTCCCCGGACCCCTCGGTCGCCGAGGTGCCCGGCCGGATCGTCACCACCTCCAGCGCCGATGTCCCGCTCAAGGGCCTCGTCCACCTCGTCGAGGCGCTCGCCAAGCTCCGTACCGGGAACCCGAAGGCGCACCTCGTGGTCGTCGGCAAGCGGGCCGAGGACGGTCCGGTCGCCCAGGCCATCGAGCGGCACGGACTCCAGGACGCCGTCGAGTTCGTCAAGGGCATCAGCGACGCCGAGCTCGTCGACCTGGTGCGCGGCGCCCAGATCGCCTGCGTCCCCTCGCTGTACGAAGGCTTCTCGCTGCCCGCCGCCGAGGCCATGGCGACCGGTACCCCGCTCGTCGCCACCACCGGCGGCGCGATCCCCGAGGTCGCGGGCCCGGACGGCGAGACCTGCCTGGCCGTCCCGCCCGCCGACGCCGGGGCGCTGGCCGACGCGCTCGCTCGGCTGCTCGGCGACCCGGAGCTGCGCGCCCGGCTCGGCGCCGCGGGCCGCGAGCGGGTGCTCGCCCGCTTCACCTGGAAGCAGGCCGCCATCGGAACCGCCGCCCTCTACCGCGAGGCGATCGCCGCCCGGTCCGGAGCCATGCGCCCCGGCCGCCGTCGTTGACACCACCGACCGTTCCCGTCGTACCCGCCCCCGCCCTCCCCCCGACCGCGAAAGCAGGCATTCGTGCTGACCGTGGACTTCACCCGCTTCCCGCTCGCCGCAGGTGACCGAGTGCTCGACCTGGGCTGCGGCGCCGGACGCCACGCCTTCGAGTGCTACCGGCGCGGCGCCCAGGTCGTGGCCCTCGACCAGAACGGCGAGGAGATCCGCGAGGTCGCGAAGTGGTTCGCCGCGATGAAGGAGGCCGGCGAGGCCCCCGAGGGCGCCACCGCCACCGCGATGGAGGGCGACGCGCTCAACCTGCCGTTCCCCGACGAGTCCTTCGACGTCGTGATCATCTCCGAGGTCATGGAGCACATCCCCGACGACAAGGGCGTACTCGCCGAGATGGTCCGGGTCCTCAGGCCCGGCGGCCGGATCGCGATCACCGTGCCGCGCTACGGCCCCGAGAAGGTCTGCTGGACGCTCTCCGACGCCTACCACGAGGTCGAGGGCGGCCACATCCGCATCTACAAGGCCGACGAACTGCTCGGCAAGATCCGCGGCGCCGGCCTCAAGCCGTACGGCACCCACCACGCCCACGCCCTGCACTCGCCGTACTGGTGGCTCAAGTGCGCCTTCGGTGTCGACAACGACAAAGCGCTGCCGGTCCGCGCGTACCACAAGCTGCTGGTCTGGGACATCATGAAGAAGCCCATGGCCACCCGGGTCGCCGAGCAGCTGCTCAACCCGGTCGTCGGCAAGAGCTTCGTGGCGTACGCGACCAAGCCGCACCTGCCCGTGGCCGCCGCAGCCGAGGACCTCACCAAGGCCGAGGCGTGACCGTTCCCGAGCAGACCGAGCACCTCGTACTGCCCGGGGTCCTCACCGCCGAGCAGGCCGCCGAGACCGTCGCAGCCCTCCTCGCCGTCCAGCGCGAGGACGGCGCCCTGCCCTGGTTCCGCGGCCACCACCTCGACCCGTGGGACCACACCGAGGCCGCCATGGCCCTCGACGTGGCCGGCGAACACGCCGCCGCGGAGCGCGCGTACGACTGGCTGGCCCGGCACCAGAACGAGGACGGCTCCTGGTACGCCGCGTACCACGACGGCGACCCGGACCGGCCGACCGACCGCTCGCTGGAGACCAACTTCTGCGCGTACGTGGCCGTCGGCGTCTGGCACCACTATCTCGCCACCGGTGACGACGCGTTCGTCGACCGGATGTGGCCGACCGTCTACGCCGCCGTCGAGTTCGTCCTGCGGCTCCAGCAGCCCGGCGGCCAGATCGGCTGGAAGCGCGAGGCCGACGGAACCCCCGTCGACGACGCGCTGCTGACCGGCTGCTCCTCCATCCACCAGGCCCTGCGCTGCGCGCTCGCCATCGCCGAACGGCGCGAGGAGCCGCAGCCCGACTGGGAGTTGGCGACCGGCGCGCTGAGCCATGCGATCCGCAACCACCCGGAACGCTTCCTGGACAAGAGCCACTACTCGATGGACTGGTACTACCCGGTCCTCGGCGGCGCGCTTACCGGGGCGGCCGCCAAGGAGCGCATCGAGGAGAGCTGGGACCGCTTCGTCGTCCCCGGCCTCGGGGTGCGCTGCGTGCTGCCCAACCCCTGGGTGACCGGCGGCGAGAGCTGCGAACTCGCCCTGGCGCTCTGGATGATGGGCGAGTCCGACCGGGCGCTGGAGATCCTCCAGTCCATCCAGCACCTGCGCGCCGAGGGCGGCATGTACTGGACCGGTTACGTCTTCGAGGGCGACCGGGACTTCTGGCCCCAGGAGCTCACCACCTGGACGGCCGGATCGCTGCTGCTCGCCGTGGCCGCGCTCGGCGGCGACGAGGCGACCGCGGAGGTCTTCGGCGGCGCACACCTGCCGCGCGGACTGGAGCCGGACTGCTGCCGTTAGGGCACGCGAGCCCGGCATGATCCAAACGAGAGGCCCTGGGGGCCGAGCGGAGGCGGAGCGGGACCCGGACGGCGTTTCCCGAGTGGCACGCCGTCCAGGGCCGGGCGAACCTTACCGAGAGTGGCCGACTTCGTCACTCACCGTTGAGATCGCCCTGATGCGCCCGGCCAGGGAGGCCCGCTGTGCCCAGTTCCGCCGTGACCGGTTCCGTACCGTTGCGCCGTTTCGTCGTCCCGCTGCTGCTGTGCTGCGCCCTGGTCGTGGGCGCCACCGGGTGCGGTGGCGGCGACGGCAACAGCGCGAGCAGTTCCGCGTCCCCGAGCGGCACGTCGTCGGCCCAGGCGCAGAAGTTCGCCAAGGCGCGGTTCGTCGCCAACGCCGGGCTCGCGGCCGGGGCGACGTACCAGTGGATCGTGAAGCCGTACCGGGCGGGCAAGTTCAAGAAGGGCGCGGACGGGCGGACGCTCGCCCTGGTCAAGGCCGGACTCGCGGGCAGCTTCACCTACAACCGGCTGAAGGCGGCGGTGGCCAACGCCAAGGGCGATCCGCTGCTGTCCAAGGCGGTCGCACCGCTGACGGCGGGCATCGAAGCGCTCAAGGGGCTCGGCGAGAAGCTCCGCAAGGGCGAGGCGGGCGCGGGTGACATCGGCGCCTTCGAGGGCGTGATCAACAGCATCAAGTCGGCCGGCAGCAGCGCGGGCGCCGAGGTGAAGGACAAGGTGCCCAGCTCCTCGCAGCTCGGCGGGTAATCGGTGGGGTTCGGCCCGTGATCGAACTAGGGTGCGTGGCATGAGCCGACTCACGCACGACCGCTACTGTGACGAAGTCATCGCCCGTACCGACGCGTTGAGAGCCACGATCCGTGGCGCGGACCTCGGCGCCACCGTCCCGACCTGCCCCGACTGGACCCTGCGCGAGCTCGTTCTCCACGTCGGCCGGGCCCATCGCTGGGTCGGCGAGATCGTACGCACCCGGGCCACCGAGGTGGTCCCACCGGAGCAGGTACCGGACTCCGCCCCCGGGAGCGACGACCCCGCCGCGCTCGACGCCTGGCTGGCCGAGGGCGCGGCCCGGACCGTCGAGGCGCTGCGGGCCGCGGGCCCGGAACAGAAGGTGTGGTCCTGGGGCTGGGAGGGGAGCACCGGCTTCTGGGCACGCCGTATGGCGCACGAGACGATCGTCCACCACGCCGACGCGGCACTCACCGCGCGGACCGGGTACGAGGTGGCGCCGGAGCTGGCCGCCGACACGATCGAGGAGTGGCTGGAGATCGTCGCCTTCGCGCGGGCCGCGGGCGACAGGGAGGCCGCCGAGCTGACCGGGGCCGGACGCTCCATCCATCTGCACGCCACGGACGTGCCCGGCGCCGAATGGCTGATCGAGTTCGGCGAGGACGGCTTCGCCTGGCGGAGCGCCCACGAGAAGGCCACCGTCGCGCTGCGCGGCCCGCTCACCGACGTCATGCTGGTCTTCAACCGGCGCCTGGCGCCGGACAGCGACCGGGTCGAGGTGCTCGGTGACGCGGAGCTGCTGGACTTCTGGCTGGAGCGCGCCGCGTTCGGCTGAGCCGTCACCCGGTGCCGCTGTGCGGGCCGGGCCGGGCTGAGCGAAGCTGGATGGGAGAGCCCATAGTGTCCGGCGGCCCCGTGGAGGTGCCGATGGAGCCCGTCCGCGCCCTGAAACGGATCGCCTTCCTGCTCGAACGCGGCAGGGCCGACACCTACCGTGTGCGGGCGTTCCGCGCGGCCGCCGACGCGGTGGCCGCGATGCCGGACGGCGAGGCGGTCCGGCGTGCGGCGGCCGGTTCGCTGGAGGCGGTCAAGGGCATCGGCCCGAAGACCGCGCAGGTGATCCGGGAGGCGGTGGCCGGGGACGTGCCCGGCTATCTGGAACGGCTGGAGGCGGAGGAGGAGGCCACGGCCCGGCCCGCCGAGGGCGGCGCGGAGCTCCTCGCCCTCCAGCGCGGCGACTGCCATCTGCACTCCGACTGGTCGGACGGCGGCAGCCCGATCGAGGAGATGGGCCGCACCGCGGCGGAACTGGGCCACGAGTGGGCGGCCCTCACCGACCACTCGCCCCGGCTGACCGTGGCGAACGGCCTCTCCCCGGACCGGCTGCGCCGCCAGCTGGACGCGGTCGCCGAGCTCAACGCGCGGTGGGCGCCGTTCCGGCTGCTCACCGGCATCGAGTGCGACATCCTCCCCGACGGCTCCCTCGACCAGGACGACGAGCTGCTGGAGCGGCTGGACGTCGTGGTCGTCTCCGCCCACTCCAAGCTGCGGATGGACCCGGCCGCGATGACCAGGCGCCTGATCGCGGCCGTCCGCCACCCGCGGGCGGACATCCTCGGGCACTGCACGGGGCGGCTGGTCGCGGACCGGAAACGCCCGGAGTCCCGGTTCGACGCGGACGCGGTCTTCGCCGCATGCGCCGAGGCCGGCACCGCGGTGGAGATCAACAGCCGGCCGGAACGGCTCGACCCGCCCCGCAGGCTGCTGAGCCGCGCCGTCGCGGCGGGCACCCTCTTCGCCATCGACACCGACGCCCACGCGCCCGGACAGCTGGACTGGCAGATCCACGGCTGCGCCCGGGCCGAGGAGTGCCTGGTCCCGGCGGAACGCGTCGTCACCACCTGGCCGGCCGGTGAACTCCTGGCCTGGTCACGCGGGGGCACGATCCCGGAGCGGGCCCGCTCCGGGGCGGACGGGGCCATCGGCGCAGCCCCGGGACAGGAGCGGTGAAGCCATGACGGCCACAAGCGTGCGAGGCATCGACCACATCGGGGTCACGGTCCCCGACCTGGAGACCGCCACCCTCTTCCTCGCGAGGGCCTTCGGCGCCGAGGTGCTCTACGACACCCTGCGCCGCCAGGACGGCCCGAACGGCGGCCCGGACGTCGAGCGCCGGCTCGGCGTCCCGGCGGGCACCCAGCAGCTGGCGATCAGGATGCTGGCCTTCCCCGGCGGCGGTCCGGGCATCGAGCTCTGCGAGTTCGAGGGCCCCCGTCGCGAACCCCCTGCGCGGCCCAGCGACTTCGGCTGGCAGCACGTGGCGCTGTACGCCGACGACCTGGACGCGGCGGTCCGGGACTGCGTGGCCGCGGGTGCCTCGCTGCTCGCCGGACCGCAGCCGCTGCCGGGCCCCGAGGCGGGGGAGCACAACCGGTTCGCGTATCTGCGCACCCCGTGGGGCAGCACCCTGCAACTCCTGACCTACCCCGACCCCCAGCCCTGGGAGCGCACCGCGACACGACGGAGCGGACGCCCGGCCGGCACCGGCACCTGGCCGACCGACCCGGCCCGCCCAGGCCCCGGGGCTTAGTTGAGCTCCGCGAGCACCCGCAGGGTGTGCGGGTCCGGTGCCGTCACCAGGAGATCGGTGACCGGTCCCTTGCGCCACAACTCCAGCCGCTCCGCGATCCGTGCACGCGGGCCGACGAGCGAGATCTCGTCCGCGAAGGCGTCGGGCACCGCCAGTACCGCCTCCTGCTTGCGCCCTTCGAGGAACAGCTGCTGGATCCGCCGCGCCTCCTCCTCGAACCCCATCCGCGCCATCAGATCGGCGTGGAAGTTACGGGCCGCGTGGCCCATCCCCCCGATGTAGAAGCCGAGCATCGCCTTCACCGGCAGCAGCCCCTCGGCGACGTCGTCGCAGACCAGGGCCCGCGCCATCGGCGCGATCATGAATCCCTCGGGCAGGTCCGTGAGCGAGGCCTCGTACACATCGGTGCGCATCGGCGACCAGTACAGCGGCAGCCAGCCGTCCGCGATCCTTGTCGTCTGCGCGATGTTCCTCGGGCCCTCCGCCCCGAGCAGCACGGGCAGCCCCGGCCGCAGCGGATGGGTGATCGGCTTCAGCGGCTTGCCCAGACCGGTGGCGTCCGGACCGTTGTACGGGTGGGAGTGGAACCGGCCGTCCAGCTCGACGGGGGCCTCGCGGGCCAGGACCTGGCGGATGACGTCGACGTACTCCCGGGTCGCGGTCAGCGGGCTCTTCGGGAACGGCCGCCCGTACCAGCCCTCCACCACCTGCGGCCCGGACAGCCCGAGGCCCAGCATCATCCGGCCACCGGAGAGGTGGTCGAGGGTGAGGGCGTGCATGGCGGTCGCGGTCGGGGTGCGCGCCGCCATCTGCGCGATACCGGTGCCCAGCCGGATACGTGAGGTGTGCGCGGCGATCCAGGTCAGCGGGGTGAACGCGTCCGACCCCCAGGCCTCCGCCGTCCACACCGACGCGTACCCCAGCGCCTCGGCCTCCCTGGCCAGCTCCAGATGGGCGGGGTTCGGGCCGCGGCCCCAGTATCCGAGCGCGAGTCCGAGCCGCATGTCCGCCGCCTCCCAGTAGTTTTGACGCTGCGTCAGGAAATGAGGTACGGACGGAGGGTACGACAGCGGCCCCCCGCCCGGAAGGGGCGGAGGGCCGCTGTCGTACTGCCTGTGGCGGGCTCAGCCGCGCTGGATGTTCGTGGTGTCCTGGAGCACGCCGCGACGGCCGTCCTGGGTCTGGGCGATCAGGCCCGGACCGCGCTGCTCCACCGCGAGGTACCAGGTGCCGGGCGCCAGTTCGGCGATCGGCGACGGCGAACCGTCCTCCCCGTACAGCGGGCGGGCCACCGGCACCGCGAACCAGAACGGGGTGAAGTCACCGGCCGGCGCACCACCCGCGGCGGGAGCCTGCTGGGCGTTCCCCTGGGGCTGCGGCTCCGGCTGGCCGGGCTGCGGCTGCGCACCGTAGGGCTGCTGCTGACCCGGCTGGCCGCCGTACGAGGGCTGCTGGGCGCCCGGGTAGCCGTATCCCTGGCCGGGCTGCGGCTGGCCGCCGTACGGCGGCTGCACTGCCTGCGGGCGCGGGGCGCTCACCAGCGGGGCCTTGAGCGCGGGGACCAGCGGGGTGGCGATCGCGCCGCCCGCGAGCGCGATCGTGGCCAGCAGGCCGAGGATCATTCCGGCGCCCGCGTCGGGGGCGTCGATGGTCGTCCAGAAGCCCGCCCACAGCGCGAAGACACAGAAGGCGGCACCGAATTGACCGAGGTCGAGACCGACGACCTTCCGGGCCGGCATGGAACGGCCGACAACGACCAGTGCCGCACCGATGATCCCGGCCAGGAAGATGCTCATCAGAACACCGAGCGAGTCCCAGGCGTTCGGGGAGTTGAAGTTGGAGCAGTTGATGCCCTCGGGGCAGTCGAAGCCGGAGAGGTCGAGGAAAGAGGCGATGAACAGCACCACCGCTGCTCCGATCACCACGCCGTCGCCTCGAGTGAGGGAGCGGATATTCACGTGAAGGTCCTTAGTCGGTCGTCTCGTCGGGGCGGTCGTCGCTGCCGCCTGTACGGGTACGGCGGGCACAACGTGAAGCTCGGGGGTGGCTCCCCATCGTACGGATGAATCTATCGTCTGCCTGGCCGGGTTGTGCCCATGCCCGGCCCTCGGACGCACTTCCCCCCAATATCGCCTCAGAACTACCTCTTGCTACCCGTTGAGGTAGCTGCTGATGCCATCGGCGATGCCCTGCGCCGCCTTCTGGCGCCAGCCTGAACTGGTCAGCAGTGCGGCGTCCTTCGGATCACGCATATTGCCGCATTCGATGAACACTTTGGGCACGGTCGACAAATTAAGTCCGCCCAGATCCTTTCGGGTGTCCAACCCGCTATTGCCACCGACGTAATTGGAAGGTGCACTTCCGGTATCACGGACGAAGAAACCGGCGATCCTGGTTCCGAGATCGCGCGAGGGCTCGACGATCTTCGAGGTGTCGGCCTTCCCGCCCCGCACCGACGCGGGAAGGATCACATGGAAGCCGCGGTTGCCGACCGCGGAACCGTCCGCGTGCACCGAGACCACGGCATCGGCCCGCGCCTCGTTGCCGATCCGGGCCCGCTCGTCGACACACGGCCCGTACGCGCGGTCGTTGTCGTACGTCAGCACGACCTTCGCGCCCTGTTCCTGGAGGAGGGTGCGCAGCCGGTGGGACACGTCGAGGGTGAACCGGGCCTCCGCGTAACCGGAGTTGGTGGACGTGCCGGTGGTGTCGCACTCCTTGTGCGTGGTGCCGATGTCCACCTGGCGGTTGATCTCAGTGGTGTGCAGATGGTTGTTGGGGTTGTGCCCGGGGTCGATGACGACGGTCTTCCCGGACAGCGGCCCGGTGGCCCCGCCGCCCGTGGGCTTCGACGGCTCCGTTGTCTTCGCGGAGGGTGTGGGGGACGCGGACGTCTTCTCCTTCTGCGGCGCCGGAGCGCTCTTCGACGGCGGCGGGGCCGAGGTACCGCCACCGCCCTGCCGGGGCTCGGCCCGTGTCCCGCCGCCGACGTCGCCCGCGCCGCAGCCCGCGGCGGTCAGGCACACGGCGACGAGCGCGGTGGCGGCGAGCAGGGACCGGCGGCGCCGGGTGGGGGGAACACTCTCGTCGTACGGCACCACGCGATGCTATCCGGGCACCCGGACGGCTGCTCTCAGATGCCGGTTCCGGTACGCCGCAGCACCCGCAGCGAATCCGTCACGGACACCTCGGTGAACGCGCCGGACTCCAGCGCCCGCAGATAGACGCGGTACGGGGCCTGGCCGCCGTGCGCGGGATCCGGGAACACGTCGTGGATCACCAGCAGCCCGCCCTCGGCGACATGCGGCGCCCAGCCCTCGTAGTCACCGTTGGCGTGCTCGTCGGTGTGGCCGCCGTCGATGAAGACGAACCCGAGCTTCCCGCCCCAGACCGCCGCGACCTGCGGGGACCGCCCGACCAGCGCCACGACGTGGTCCTCCAGACCCGCAGCGTGCAGGGTCCGGCGGAAGGTCGGCAGCGTGTCCATCCGCCCGACCTCCGGGTCCACCACGGTCGGGTCGTGGTACTCCCAGCCCGGCTGCTGCTCCTCGCTGCCCCGGTGGTGGTCGACGGTGAGGGCCGTCACACCGGCCGCCCGCGCCACGTCGGCGAGCAGGATCGTGGAGCGCCCGCAGTACGTACCGACCTCCAGGACGGGCAGCCCCAGCGCGGCGGCCTCGGTGGCGGCCGCGTACAGCGCGAGCCCCTCGCCCACCGGCATGAAGCCCTTGGCGGCCTGGAAGGCGGCGAGAATCTCGGGCGACGGCTCGACAGCGGACTCGGCGGGCACGGGTTCCTCCTGGTGGGGACGGTGGTGAGGGGTGCGCGTTTCGGCGGCGCCCCATCGTGCCGTACGCCCCCGCCGAAGGTGTCGGCGGGGGCGCGGCGGGTCAGCCTGTCATCGGCGGGGCCGTCTTCTGAGCCCCTGCGGGTTCTCGCAGTCGACGTGCCGGCAGAACGTGACCGGGCTTCCGGGCGTTCGCTCGATCTCACCGCGCCGGCAGCGCTCAAGGGGCCCGATCGGCTTCAGGCACCCGGGGCAGGGCGCTTGTGTCTTTCCTGCTGTTGCCTGGTCGGCGTTCGTCGATGAGGTCAAGTCCGGCGACACCGTTGCCTGATGTTTCCTGAACGGAGGCCCCTGCCGGGCGCGGCAGGGGCCTTCGCGATCGATCAGGGTGCCCGCAGGAAGCGGGTCGGCGACCTGCTCGACGACTGAGGCACCGGCTTCAGGTCTCTTCGTACGGCCATGACCCGACTGTCAGAGGTGCGCAGTACGGTCGCCCCATGGCAGCCGGAATCGACCTGACGCTTGATTGCACGGACGCACAACTCCTCGCCGTCTTCTGGAAGACGGCCCTCGGCTATGTCGACGAGCCACCGCCGGCCCCCTTCAGAACACGCGCGGAGTGGTTCGCGTCCTTCGACCTGCCGGAGGATGACTCCGTGGACGACGGAGCGTGGCTCTGCGATCCCGACGGCGTCGGCCCCCGCTTGTGCATCCTCAAGGTCCTCGAGCCCAAGACGGCGAAGAACCGGCTCCACATCGACGTCCGAGTGCCGGGGCACGGCAGTTCCGACGAGCGATGGGCACGGATCGAGGCGGAGTCCGAACGCCTGGTGCGGGCGGGCGGAACCGTCCTGGAGAAGTTCGACGGGCACCACGTGATGATGGCGGACCCGGAGGGCAACGAGTTCTGCGTCGCTGCCGCCGCCGCTGTGTGACGGGTCGGTGGCGTCGGGCTCGGCCGCAAGGCCGTACGCCCCCGCCGGGCACAGTGTGTGCTCGGCGGGGGCGTACGAGGGGTGAGCCCGGGTCGTGACGGTGAGGTCAGCAGCTCTGCCAGAGGCGGGTCATGACGCGGACGCCGAAGCGCAGGCCCTCCAGCGGGACGCGCTCGTCCACGCCGTGGAAGAGGCGGCCGTAGTCCAGGTCGTGCGGGAGCTTGAGGCCCTTGAAGCCGAAGCAGCGGATGCCGAGGTGGGTGAAGGCCTTGGCGTCGGTGCCGCCCGGGTTGCAGTACGGGACGGGGTGGCCGTCCGGGTCCTCGGCGCGCACGGCCTCGCACATGGCGTCGACCAGCGGGCCGTCGAACGTCGTCTCCAGCGCGATGTCGTGGTTGACCCACTCCCGGGTGACCGAGGGGAGCAGCAGCTTGTCGATGGTGTCGATCAGCTCCTGCTCGTGGCCGGGGAGGAAGCGGCCGTCCACCCGGGCGGTCGCCTTTCCGGGGATGACGTTGGTCTGGTAGCCGGCCTCGAACATGGTGGGGTTCGCGGAGTTGCGGAGCACCACCTGCATGAAATCGGAGACCGGGCCCAGCTTCGCGAGGCTGCCCTCGATGTCGTCCTCGTCGAACTCGACGCCGTAGAGGCGGGCCGCCTCCTCCAGCAGGGCGCGGACCGGCTCGATCAGCCGGATCGGGAAGGTTTCGCGGCCGATCCGGGTGAGCGACTCGGCGAGGTCGGTGACCGCGTTCTCGTCGTTGGGGGAGGAGCCGTGGCCGGCCCGGCCGGTGGCGGTGAGCTCCATCCAGGCCATGCCGCGCTGGGCGTTCTCGATCGGGTAGAGGCGGCGGGTGTCGTCGATGGCGAAGGAGAAGCCGCCGCCCTCGCCGATCGCCTCGGTGACCCCGGCGAACAGCTCCGGGCGGTGCTCGACCAGCCAGTGGGCGCCGAACTTGCCGCCCGCCTCCTCGTCGGCGAGGAAGGCGAGGACCAGATCGCGCGACGGCCTGGTGCCGGTGCGGGCGAAGTGGCGGGCGGTGGCCAGCATGACGGCCACCGTGTCCTTCATGTCGATCGCGCCGCGACCCCAGAGGTAGCCGTCGCGGATCTCGCCGGAGAACGGCGGGACCTGCCACTCGGAGGCGTCGGCCGGGACGACGTCCAGGTGGCCGTGGACCAGCAGGGCGCCGCGCTCGGGGTCGGCGCCCGCGATCCGGGCGATGACGCTGGCGCGGCCCGGGGCGGACTCGACCAGCTCGGACTCGATGCCCACCTCGGCGAGGCGGCCCACCACCCAGTCGGCGCTCGCGCGCTCGTTGCTGGTGGGGTTGGAGGTGTCGAACCTGATCAGTTCGGCGCAGAGTTCGACGACCTCGTCCTGGGCCTGGTCGGAGGCCGGGACGAAGGGGACGGAGGAACCGGCGGTGGTCATGCTGCTCCCACGGGGGTTGTCGCGCGGGCGGCGGGGGCGGCGGTGTCGTCCTCGTCGTCCAGGGTGGAGGTGCCGTACGGCTTCACCCAGCCCAGCAGGCCGAGGGCGCTGTACAGGATGAAGGCGGTGGCCAGGGAGTTCAGGGCCGGGATGCCGCCGTCGTAGAACTTGCCGACGCAGAACGCCGCGATCCAGATGGCGATGGACATCGGGACCCAGGTCGGCGAGGTCTTCGGCAGGGTCTCGGACTCGCGGGTCTCGTCCAGCGGCTTGCGCATCCGCTTCACGACCCAGTACTCGGCCACGATGATGCCGCCGATCGGCGGGATGGCGACGCCGAGGACCGAGAGGAACTCGGTGAAGTGGGTCATGATCCCGACCGCGGACAGCGCCGTGCCCGCGATGCCGAGGACGATCGTGACCGCGCCGCGGTGCAGCCGCTTGCCGAAGACGACCTGGAAGAAGTTGACGACGCCGAGCGAGGAGCCGTACAGGTTCCAGTCGTTGATCTTGGCGGTGGACATCAGGACCACGATGACGCCGAAGGCGCCGGAGGTGGAGAGCACGATGTGCGAGACCTCGTTGCTCTTGACCAGGTGGCCCAGGAGCACGCCGGTCAGGCCGACGATGTACTCGGAGAGGATCATCGACGAGGCGCTCTGCAGGAAGACGTGCGAGCCCTTGCGGTTGTACCGGGTCATCTCCGGGGACACGATCGCGCCGGTCATGTAGCCGCCCGCGATGGCGGTGGCGGCGACGGCGAGCGGGATCGTCTGGCCGGGCGGCGGCGAGTGGACCAGGTCGCTGAGCGAGTGGTCCTTCAGCGTCGAGACGATCGACCAGGCGACCATCGCGAAGAACAGCGGCGTCACGATCTTGGCGAAGACGGCCATGTACTTGAAGCCGAAGATCACCAGCGCGGTGATGGCGATGCCCGCCAGCACGCACCACATCCAGGACGGACCGCCGACCAGCGCCGAGACGCTGTTGCCGAAGATCGTGTTCTGGACGCCGAACCAGCCGACCAGGCTGACCGCGATGACGAAGCTGACCAGCGCCGAGCCGTTGCGGCCGAAGCCGACCCAGCGGGTCAGCATCGGGGTCGCCAGGCCCTCGCGCATACCGGCCAGGCCGATCGCGAAGATCACGACCTCCAGGATCACCGCGCCGAGCGTGAAGGCGAGGAAGGCGTCCCCGAAGGTCATGCCGACACCGATGGTGGCGCCGAGGGTGAACTGCGAGATCGAGCCGGACTGGGCGAGCCACTGGAGCAGCATCGACCAGAAGCCGAACCGCTTGTCGCGCGGCACACGGGAGAGCGCGTAGTCGTCGCTGCCGATGTTCTTGGCCTCGGGGGCCACGGCCTCGGCCTGCGGGGTGGCTGCCATCAGGACTCCTGGGGTGTACGGCCGAAGGTCTGCAGGTGCGTCAGTGACCCGTAGCGGCTGACGAGGTTGTCGAACTCCACCGCGTCGTGGAAGTCCAGTTGACCGCCGCCGAAGGCCTTGGCGACCTCCACGGCGTAGCGGGCGGCGGACGCGATGTCCGTCTCGTGGCTCGCGCCCGTACCGCAGCCGGGCACCGCGGCGGCCGAGGTGATGGCCAGGCCGACGACCGGGGCGGCCGTCGCGGTGGAGGGCTGCAGGATCGAATTGATGTGGTGTGCCCCATTACCGTACGGGGTGATGTCCTGCGTGGTCACGGGGTACGTGACCAACGGCTCACCGGTCACCACGGCCAGCAGCTCGCCGAGCTGCTCGCTGACCCGGAGCACCCAGCCCTCCTTGACGGTGGGCGACAGGGCGAGGCCCTTGTGGTTGATGATCCGGTTGCCCTTGGTGGTGTCGATGGAGAGCACGGCCTCCATCTCGCCGGTCACCTCGTGGCGGTTCATGGTGGCGATGTCCACGGGCGAGCCCATGAACGGCACCGGGTCGTGCGGCTCGGTCGGCGCGTTCGGGCAGATGTGGGTGGCGACGATCACGTCGCCGGGCAGCACATCGCCGCGGCGGCGCATGTCGAGCAGCTTGGCGGCGGTGGCGATCGCCGAGGCGGCGCCGTCGGCGTCGGAGACCAGACCGGTCACCTCGGGCCGGGCGCCGATGCCTCCGAGCCGGCCCACCACGCCCAGCGTGCGGGCGCTGCCACCGGACGTACGTCCGTGGGAGCCCGGGATGCGGACCATCACGAAGTCCGTCGAGCCCTGCTCGCCGGCGACCGTGGTGACCTGTGCGGACGAGCCCTCGGTCCCGCTCACGGAGTCGAGGTACTCGACGACCGTCTTGCCATTGACCTGGGGATCGTCCAGAAGATCGACGATGTCCAGTACGTACTTCAACATGGGGGGCCTTTCTCGCTCATCCGGGCACCCGGGCCGGCGCTGGGGCCTGTCCGGCGGGGGAAGCGCGGGGCGGGGTGCTGAGGCCACATTCGGGATCGGATAGCGTTGAACGCAACTGTTTCCCGTTATTTGCAATTCAGGTCTGAATGGTGAGATGACGATGGCGGACTTCGATCTGGACCGGCGCACCCCCGCCGGAGCCCTGCAAACCGTCGACCGGGCGCTCCTGGTGCTGCTCGCCTTCGAGCGGACCCGGCCCGACTGGGGCGTCACCGAGGTCGCCGAGGAGTTCGGCTGGGACACCTCGGTGGCCCAGCGGCTGCTCGCCACCCTCGCCGGGCGCGGCTTCCTGGTCTCCGACCCGGTCACCCGCCGCTACCGCATCGGCCCCGCCGTGCTGCGCCTGGGCAGGCTCTGGGAGCGCTCCGGATCGCTGGAGCTGCTGGCCGGGCCGGTCCTGGAGGAGCTGCGCAGGGTCACCGGCGACACCGTGCTCTTCTGCCTGCCGGACAGCTTCCACATGCGGTGCGTCGCCGCCGAGGAGGGGGAGGCCGGGCCGCTGCGGTACTACCCGCTGGTCGGCGAGCTCTATCCGGCGCACGCCGGGGCGACCAGCAAGTCGTACTACGCGTACCTCCCCGACGAGCAGCGCCACCGGCTCTTCCGGGGACGCCCGATGGCCCGCTTCACCGACCGGACGGTCACCGACCCGGACCGGCTGGAGGAGGAGTTCCTCAAGATCCGCGCCCAGGGTTACGCCTGGACGGTCGGCGAGTACGACACCGGGATCGCGACCGTCGCCGTACCGGTCTTCCTGGGCCGCGAACCGTACGGCAGCCTCAGCCTCGGTGGCGCCTCGGAGCTCTTCCGGGACGCGCCGGACGACCGGCTCGACGCACTGCGCCACGCGGCCCAGCTGCTGGAGCGGCGGCTCACCCACCCTCCGCAGCGCCCGAAGCCCCGCACCCGTCGCCCCCGTACCGCCTGATGATCCGGAAGAGAACCAAGAGGAACCCCATGAATCTGCTGCTGCTCTCCAACTCCACCCAGCACGGCCGCGGTTATCTGGAACACGCCATCGACACCGTCACCGGCTTCCTGCCCGCCGGTGCCCGGCTGGCCTTCGTCCCCTACGCGCTCGCCGACTACACCGCCTACACCGCACGCGTCCGCGAGGCCCTCGAACCCCACGGCATCACCGTCCGCGGGGTCCACGAGAACGCCGACCCGGTCGCCGAACTCGGCGCGTCCGACGCCGTGTTCATCGGCGGCGGCAACTCCTTCCGCCTGCTGAGCGCCCTGTACCGGACCGGTCTGCGCGACGCGGTCACCGAGGCGGTACGGAACGGGCTGCCGTACATGGGGGCCAGCGCCGGGACGAACATGGCGGCGCCCACCCTGCGCACCACCAACGACATGCCCATCGTGCAGCCGCCGTCCTTCGAGACGCTCGGCCTCGTCCCGTTCCAGATCAACCCGCACTATCTGGACCCGGACCCGGCCAGCACCCACAAGGGCGAGACCCGCGAGGAGCGGCTCACCGAATTCCTGGAGGAGAACGACGTACCGGTGCTCGGCCTGCGCGAGGGATCGTGGCTGCGGGTCGACGGGCGCCAGGCCCGGGTGCAGGGCGCCCGCCCCGCCCGGCTGTTCACCCGCGGCGCACAGCCGCAGGAGCTCCCGGCGGGGTCGGACGTCTCTCATCTGCTCACGACGACACCGCGGTTCGACGCTCCGGTGCGCTGACACCCAGCACCAGATCGGCGTCGACGGGCAGGCCGTCGCCCGGGTACGCGGCCGGGCGGGCGCTCGGCGCGTACCCGGTGGCGGACCCGGCCAGCACGAAGTCCCCGCCGTGCGGGGCGGCCAGCGCGTAGTGGCCGTCCTCGTCCGTCACGGTGAGACCGGCCTGCCGGCCCCGGTGGTCGATCAGCGTGACGTTGGCGCGGGCCACCGGGGCGCCGTCCCCGTCCAGCACCCGGCCGCGGAAGCCGCCCGAACCGGCGACGGGGCGGGAGGCGCCCGGTACCGGGGCCGGGTCCTGGGCGTCCCCGGCGCTGCTCGCCAGCAGCGCCGGGCGCATCGCCTCGCGCCGCGACGGCAGGAACGAGGCCAGCACCAGCCCGATCACCACCGCGCCCGTCGCGATCAGGAACGAGATGCGGAACCCCTCCATCGAGGGCAGCACCGCCCCGCCGGTGCGCACCGAGGTGTTGGCCAGCACCATGCCGATCACGGCGCTCGACACCGACGTACCGATCGACCGCATCAGGGTGTTCAGGCCGTTGGCCGCGCCCGTCTCCGACGGGTCGACGGCCCCGATGATCAGCGCGGGCAGCGAGGAGTAGGCGAGCCCGATGCCGGCGCCGAGCATCACCGCGATCACCACGGTCTGCCAGGCGGCGCTCATCAGCCCGAGCCCGGCCCCGTAACCGATCGCGATGACCAGCATGCCGAGCATCAGCGAGACCTTGGGGCCCCGGCGGGCGGACAGCCGGGCGTACAGCGGGGCGACGAACATCATCGTCAGGCCGAGCGGCGCCACGCACAGCCCCGCGACCACCATCGACTGCCCGAGGCCGTACCCCGTCGACGCCGGCAGCTGGAGCAGCTGCGGCAGGACCAGCGAGACGGCGTAGAAGGCGACCCCGACCATGATCGAGGCGAGGTTGGTGAGCAGCACCTCGCGCCGGGCCGTGGTCCGCAGATCGACCAGCGGGGCCGGGCTGCGCAGCTCGAACAGGCCCCACAGGACCAGGATCACCAGCGAGGCGCCGATCAGGCCGAGGGTGCTTCCCGAGGTCCAGCCCCAGTCGCTGCCCTTGGTGATGGGCAGCAGCAGGCAGACCAGGCCGAGCGAGAGCCCCAGCGCGCCGACGAGGTCGAAGCGGCCGGGGGCGCGCAGCGTGGGCTCCGGCACGACCAGGACGGTGAGCGCCATCGACAGCACACCGAGACCGGCCGCGCCGAGGAACAGGGTGTGCCAGTCGGAGTGCTGGGCGACCAGCGCGGCGGCGGGCAGCGCCAGGCCGCCGCCGACCCCGATCGAGGAACTCATCAGCGCCATCGCCGAGCCGAGCCGCTCGGGCGGCAGCTCGTCGCGCATGATGCCGATGCCCAGCGGGATGGCGCCCATGGCGAAGCCCTGGAGCGCGCGTCCCACGATCATGATCACGAGGTCGTCGGTGGAGGCGCATATCAATGAGCCGGCCACCATCACGGCGAGGCTGGCGAGCAGCATCTTCCGCTTGCCGTAGAGGTCACCGAGCCGCCCCATGATCGGGGTGGAGACGGCCCCCGCGAGCAGCGTCGCGGTCATCACCCAGGTGGCGTTCGACGGGTCGGTGTGGAGAAGGGCGGGCAGGTCCTTGATGACGGGGACGAGCAGGGTCTGCATCACCGCGACGGTGATGCCCGCGAAGGCGAGCACGGGGACGACTCCGCCGCCCGCCCTGCGCGGCCTCGGATCGGGGAGTTCCCCGGTGTGCTGTCCGTTCGTCGTCTGTGGCATACGTGCGGCCTCCGGGCGGCGTGATCGAGGTTCTGGGCAGGCATGCGGGCGGCACGGGCGGGCAGCGCCCGACCGCCAAGTGTGTGCAGCGTGAAACCTTCCCGGTGCGCGCGGTATTCCGGTGAACGCGGTGCGAACGGGGGCACTACGGCGCACTCGGCCGGAGCGCGGGGAGATCCTTCCGTCATCTGACCTTCCGTCAGAATGGAACGTGTTCTACTCTTGCGCCGTTCCAGTGGCTGCGACCGGCGAGGATCCGCATGGGCATCGGAATCACCGAAGAACACAGGGAGTTGGCGCAGTCCGTACGGGGCTGGCTGGCGCGCGCCGTACCGCCGAAGGAGATCCGCGCACTCCTCGACGCGGACCCGCCCGGTACCAACGGCGTGCGCCCCGGGTACTGGGACGGGCTCGCCGGACAGGGTCTGCTCGCCATCCATCTGCCCGAGGAGCACGGGGGCGGGGGCGGCCGGCTCCTCGATCTGGCCGTGGTCCTCGAAGAGGCCGGCCGGGCCGCGCTCCCCGGCCCGTACCTGTCGAGCGCCCTGGCCTCCGCCGTACTGCACACGGCGGGCCCGCCCGGCCTCGTGCGCGACCTCGCGTCCGGTGCGCGCATCGGCGCCGTCGCGCTGGGCCCCGGCACCCTCACCGCCGTCGAGCACGAGGACGGCCATCTGCTCGACGGCACGGCGCCGCCCATCCTCTCCGGCGCCGAGGCCGACCTGCTGCTCCTGCCCGCCGAATCGGCCACCGGCACCCTCTGGTTCGCCGTCGACTCCGCCACCGCCGGGCTGACCGCGCGCCCGCACCGGGGCGCCGACCCGACCCGGCCCACCGCCGAGGTCCACGCCGAAGGCGTACTCGTCCCGGCCGGCCGCCTCGTACGGACCGACACCACCCGCGTCCGCGACCTGGCCGCCGTCCTCCTCGCCGCCGAAGCCTGCGGAACCGCGGCCAGGGCACTGCACACCGCCGCCGAACACGCCAAGGTCCGCGAACAGTTCGGCCGCCCCATCGGACAGTTCCAGGGCGTCAAGCACCTCTGCGCCGACATGCTCGTACGCGTCGAGCGGGCCCGTGCGCTGGCATGGGAAGCGGCCCGCGCCGCCGACGAGGAGGCGGACCCGGACGTACGGTCCATGGTCGCCGCCCTCGCCGCCTCGGACGCCCTCGACGCCGCGTACGGCTGCGCCAAGGATTGCGTCCAGATCCTCGGCGGCATCGGCTTCACCTGGGAGCACGACGCCCATCTGTATCTGCGCCGGGCCCTGGTGGCCCGCCAGTTGCTGGGGACCGGCGACAGCCACCGGCTGCGGGCCGTCCGGCTGGCCGAGGGCGGGGCGCGCCGCTCGCTCGCCCTCGAACTCCCCGACGGCGCCGCCGCCCACCGGGCCGCCGCACGCGAGGCCGTCGCCGCCGCCCGCGGCCTCGACCCCAAGGCCGCCCGCCGCGCCCTCGCACCGACCGGCTACGCCGCCCCGTACCTCCCCGCCCCCTACGGCCTGGGCGCCGGCCCCGTACAACAACTCGCCATCCAGCAGGAGTTGAAGGAACAGGGGGTGAAGCTGAGCGACCTCGGGATCGCCACCTGGGTGGTGCCCTCGCTCATCGCCCACGGGACGGCCGAGCAGCAGGAGCGCTATCTGCTGCCCACCCTGCGCGGCGAACTCCTGTGGTGCCAGCTGTTCTCGGAGCCCGACGCGGGATCCGACCTCGCCTCGCTGCGCACGAAGGCGGAACGGACCGACGAGGGCTGGCGGATCAACGGCCAGAAGGTGTGGACGAGCGCCGCCCAGTGGGCCGACCACGGGATCCTGCTCGCCAGGACCGACCCGGACGCCCCCAAGCACCAGGGGATCGGCTACTTCCTCGTCGACATGAAGAACACCCCGGGCATCGAGATCCGGCCGCTGAAGGAGATCACCGGCGACGCCCTCTTCAACGAGGTGTACTTCGACGACGTCCTGCTGCCCGCCGACGCCGTCGTCGGCGAGCCCGCCGGCGGCTGGAAGGTCGCCCGCAACACCCTGGGCAACGAACGCGTCCACATGGCCGACCAGATGACCTTCGACACCGGCCTGGAGGCGCTGATCGCCCGCTCCGGCGAACTCGACGGCGCCTGCCGGGCCCGCATCGGAGCACTCGCCGCCGAGGCCCACGCACTGGGCTGCATCGGGCTGCGCACCACGATGCAGCAGGTCTCCGGGCTCGAACCCGGCGCGGGTGCCTCCGTCCGCAAGCTCGTCCAGACCACCCACCAGCAGAAGGTCGCCGAACTCGCCCTCGAACTGCTCGGCCCGGCGGGCGCGGCCGGTGAGGGGCCGGGGGAGCGGGCCCTGCACGGCTTCCTGATGTCCCGCTGCCTGACCATCGCGGGCGGCACCACCCAGGTTCAGCTCAATGTCGTCGCCGAGCGCATCCTCGGCCTCCCGCGCGATTGAAGGGACTTTCCATGAAGCCCATGAAGCTCATGAAGGCGTACGTCATCGGCGTCGGAATGACGAAGTTCGAGAAGCCCGAGACCCGCGACTGGCAGTACTGGGACATGGCGAAGGAGGCAGGTACGGCGGCGCTCGACGACGCCGGGGTCACGTACGAGCAGATCCAGCAGGCCGTCGTCGGCTACTGCTTCCAGCCCTCCACCGCCGGTCAGCGCGCGGTGTACGGACTCGGCCTGACCGGGATCCCCGTCTACAACGTCAACAACAACTGCGCCACCGGCTCCACCGCCCTGATGATGGCCCGGCAGTTCGTCGAGGGCGGCGGCAGCGACTGCGTCCTCGCGCTCGGCTTCGAGAAGATGACGCGCGGCGCGCTCGGCGGCGGTGGCGCGGACGGCGGTGCCGCCGACTTCAAGACGTCACCCGTCGCCCGGCACTACGGGATCATGGCCGCCGCCCACGGCTTCGAGATGAGCCCGCCCACCGCCCAGATATTCGGCAACGCGGCCCGCGAGCACATGGAGCGGTACGGGACGACCGAGGCGCAGCTCGCCGCGGTGGGCGCCAAGAACCACCGGCACTCGGTGAACAACCCGTACGCCCAGTTCCAGGACCCGTACACGGTCGAGGAGATACTCGCCGCGAAGACCATCCACCGCCCGCTGACCAAGCTCCAGTGCTCACCCACCTCGGACGGTGCGGCGGCCGCCGTGGTCGTGTCGGAACGCTTCGTCGAGACCCACGGACTGGGCGACAGGGCGGTCGAGATCGTCGCCCAGGCCATGACCACCGACACCACCGACTCCTTCGCCTCGGGGACCTGCATCGACGCCGTGGGCCGGCCGATGTCGCAGGCCGCCGCCCGGCAGGTCTACGAGGCGTCCGGGCTCTCGGCCGCCGACCTGGACGTCATCGAACTGCACGACTGCTTCTCCATCAACGAACTCCTCACCTACGAGGCCCTCGGGCTGTGCGGCGAGGGCGAGTCCGGGAAGCTCGTCGAGTCGGGCGCCACCACGTACGGCGGCCGCTGGGTGGTCAACCCGTCCGGCGGGCTGATCTCCAAGGGACACCCGCTCGGCGCCACCGGCATCGCCCAGACCGCCGAACTGACCTGGCAGCTCAGGGGCGAGGCGGGAAACAGGCAGGTGAAGGACGCCCGGGTCGGCCTCGCCCACAACATCGGGCTCGGCGGAGCGGCGGTGGTGACGCTGCTGCGGCGGTAGGCCCGAATACCGATGTACGGGGCGATGCGCGGGTGCGACTATGACGGACATGGTTGACGTCACCACGCCCGCGCCGCCGCGAGAGCGGACCAGCACCCGCACCTGGGCGGCGGTGCTCGCCGCCTGCATCGGCCAGTTCCTCGTCGTGCTCGACGTGTCCGTCGTCAACGTCGCCCTGCCGTCGATGCGTTCCGACCTCCGGATGAGCTCCGCCGGACTCCAGTGGGTGCTCAACGCCTACTCGATCGCGTTCGCCGGATTCATGCTCCTCGGCGGACGCGCCGCGGACATATACGGACGCAAGCGGATGTTCCTCATAGGCCTCGGCCTGTTCACCGCCGCCTCCCTGGCCGGCGGGCTCGCCCAGGAGGGCTGGCAGCTGCTCGCCGCCCGCGCCGCGCAGGGGCTCGGCGCCGCGGTGCTCGCCCCCGCCACCCTGACCCTGCTCACCACCGCAGTCCCCGAGGGCCCGGCCAGGACGAAGGCGATCGGCACCTGGATGGCCGTCGGCGCGGGCGGGGGCGCGGCCGGCGGGCTGATCGGCGGGGTGCTCACCGATCTGCTCTCCTGGCGCTGGGTGCTGCTGGTCAACGTGCCCATCGGGGTGCTCGTCCTGGCCGGCGCCGCCGTCCGGCTCGTGGAGGGCCGGGCCGGGGACCGGCGGCGGATCGACCTCCTGGGCGCGGTACTGGTCACGGTGGGCCTCGCCTGCGTCGCGTACGGCATCGTGCAGACCGAGGAGTCGGGGTGGGCCGCGACGGCGACCCTGGCACCGCTGCTCGGCGGGGTGGCCCTGCTGGGCGTCTTCGTGGCGGTGGAGGCCCGGACGGCGGAGCCGCTGATGCCGCTGCGGGTGCTCGGGGCGCGGGCGGTGACATCGGCCAACGCGGCGATGTTCGTGATCGGTTCGGCGACGTTCTCCATGTGGTACTTCATGACCGTGTACGCCCAGGCCGTGCTGGGCTACAGCCCGCTGGAGGCCGGACTCGCCCTGATGCCCACGTCGTTGGCGGTCGTCCTCGGCTCGAAGTGCGCGCCCCGGGTGATGGCCGTGACCGGCACGAAGAACCTGGCGCTGATCGGTACGGCGGTCGCCGCGGCCGGTTTCGGCTGGCAGTCCACGATGGGCGCCGACGGTTCGTACCTCACCTCGGTCTGCCTGCCCGGGATCCTGATGATGGCCGGTGCGGGCCTGGCGTCCACTCCGCTCGCCTCGCTGGCCATCACCGGAGCGGCCCCCGGCGAAGCCGGTCTGGTCTCCGGGCTCGTCAACACCTCCCGCACGATGGGCGGTGCGCTCGGTCTCGCCGCGCTCTCCACCGTCGCGGCGGCCCGCACCGCGGGCGGCACCGGACCGGAGGAGCTCACGGCCGGGTACGCGCTCGCCTTCCGGACGGCCGGCACGGTGCTGCTGGGCGGGCTGCTGCTGATGGTGCTCTGGCTGCCGCGCGCCCGGTCGGCCCGGCGCTGAGGCGAGAGGCCCGCCCGCGCCCGGTCGGCCCGGCGCTGAGGCAAGAGGCCCGCCCGCGCCCGGTCGGCCCGGCGCTGAGGCAAGAGGCCCGCCCGCGCCCGGTCGGTCCGGCGCTGAGGCGAGAGGCCCGCCCGCGCCCGGTCGGTCCGGCGCTGAGGCGAGAGGCCCGCCCGCGCCCGGTCGGCCCGGCGCTGAGACGAGGGGCCGCAGGCGCTGCGGCCACGCCTACAGCCACCCCTGCTGCCGCGCCGCCCGTACCGCCTCCATCCGGTTGCGGGTCCCCGTCTTGCCGATCGCCGCGGACAGGTAGTTCCGCACCGTCGACTCGGACAGATGCAGCTTCGCCGCGATGTCGGCGACCGTCGCCCCGTCCACCGAGGCGTTCAGCGCGTCCCGTTCCCGCGCGGTCAGCGGGCTCGGGCCGGCACTGAGCGCGGCGGCGGCCAGCGCCGGGTCGATCACCGTCTCCCCGCCCAGCACCCGGCGGATCGCGGCGGCGAGCTCCTCGACCGGACCGTCCTTGACCAGGAACCCCGCCGCCCCGGCCTCCATGGCCCGGCGCAGATAACCGGGGCGGCCGAACGTGGTGAGGATCAGCACCCGGCAGTCCGGTACCTCCTCGCGCAGATCGGCGGCGGCGTCCAGCCCGCTGCGGCCCGGCAGCTCGATGTCGAGGAGCGCCACATCGGGGCGGGACAGCAGCGCGGCGTCCACGATCTCGTCCCCGGCGGCCACCTGCGCCACGACCTCGATGTCGGGCTCCAGACCGAGCAGCAGCGCGAGCGCGCCCCGCATCATCCCCTGGTCCTCGGCGAGCAGCACACGTACGGACTTGGCCGGACGGTGGTCCTGCGGCATCTCGTTCACCGTCCCAGCGTATGGCTCGTGGCGGCGCCGGGAGTGCCGGCCGCGTCCGCCGGGCCCGCCTCGTCCACCGGGAGCTGTGCCGTGACCACGAAGCCGCGCTCCGTCCCCGGGCCCGCGCGGAGGCTGCCGCCCGCCGCGGCGAGGCGTTCGGTGAGCCCGGTCAGTCCGGTGCCGCCGATGCCGGGCGCGGCCGGGGCGTCCGGGTCGGGGCCGCGGCCGTCGTCGGTGACCGTCAGTCGGACCCGTTCGGCCGTGCCCTCGACCACGAACGAGCAGGTGGTCGCGTGGGAGTGGCGTACGACGTTGGTGACGGCCTCCCGCACCACCCACCCCAGCAGCGCCTCCGTCTGCGGGGCGAGCGGCGGTCCCGAGCGGCGGAGCACCGGTTCGATCCCGGCGGCGGTCAGCGCGGAGCGGGCCCGGTCCAGTTCGGTGGCCAGGCTGCCCTCCCGGTAGCCGGTGACGGCCTCCCGGATCTCGGTGAGGGCCTGCCGGCCGACGGACTCGATGTCGGCGACCTGGGCGAGCGCCGCGTCCATGTCGCGCGGCGCGAGCCGGCGGGCCGCCTCCGACTTGACCACGATCACGGAGAGCGTGTGGCCCAGCAGATCGTGCAGATCGCGGGAGAAGCGCAGCCGCTCCTTCTCGACGGCGGTACGGGCCAGTTCCTGCCGGGTGGCGCGCAGTTCCATCACCGTCTCCGCGAGGGTGAGGAGCGCGGCCGTCACCGCACCCGAGATGAAGGTGCCGTAACCGACCGTCCACGGGTCCGAGCCGCCGTGGCCGCGCCACGCCGCCACGAAGGTGGCGACCGCGGCGAGCGTGAGCATGCAGACCGCCAGCTGCCGCTTGCGCAGGACGGAGCCGCAGGCCAGCGAGAGCAGCGGGAAGAACAGCAGCCAGCTCCCGCCGTAGCCGATCGCCAGCGCGAGGGTGATGGCGGCCATCGCGGCGAGCAGCCAGTACGACACCGGGCTCTCGCGCTTCCTCCGGTCGAAGGCGCGGAACACCACCGAGACGTAGAGGGAGTTGAAGGCGAGCAGCCCGAGACCGCCGAGCCAGGGGTTGGCCGCCTCACCCTGGAAGAGATTGGAGAAGGAGCCCATCCCCATCAGCAGCCAGGGCAGCAGGGCGTACGGGCCGGGTGGGCCGGGGCGCCGCTCCGCACCCTTCCCGCGCCGGCGCCACCACGGGCTCGGCCGCCCCTGCGCACACGCATCCGCCCGGTTCCTGGCCATGTCCCCTCCTGTCACATGGTCCACTCACACGGTCCTTGCGGACCGACGGTACGAGATCACGGCGTACGTGCCGAACAGCAGGAGCCAGGCGCCGAGCACCGCGACCGTGCCGACGCCGGGCGCGTGGCCCTCGGTGGTCGCCCAGCCCAGGTCGGCGAAGCGGTTGGCCGGGGTGAACCTGCCGATGGAGCGCAGCCAACCGGGCAGCAGCTCCAGCGGGAACCACAGCCCGCCGACGATCCCGAAGCCCATCAGACAGGCCACGTTGACCACCCCGGTGCCCTGCGGGGTGAGCCGGTAGCCGTTGCCGAGGCCGAGCATGGTGAACGGCAGCGCGCCGATCCACAGCACCACCGCCAGCGCGATCCACTGCCAGGCGTCCAGCCGCACCCCGTTGACCAGCCCGCCGGCCAGCAGCACCGCGAAGATCGTCGGCAGGACCGTCACCGAACCGCTGATCGCGCGGCCCACGACCGCCTGCGAGGGCGAGAGCGGAGTGACCCGCAACTGCTCCAGCCAGCCCAGGGTCTTGTCGGAGGCGACCCCCGTACCGATCGACATGGCGGAGCCCAGCGCCCCGTACGCGGCCATGCCGACCATCGAGGCGGTCTTCCAGCCGTCGACGTCGGTGCCGCCGCCGATGTTGGTGAAGAGCAGGTACATCATCACCGGCATCCCGGTCCCGAAGATCAGGAAGGAGCTGTCACGCAGGGTCCGGCGGATTTCGAGCACGATGTAGCGGTACATCAGACGTTCTCCCTCTCGGAAGCGGTCGTGGCGGTCGTGGCGGCCGGTGCGGTGAGGGAGAGGAACGCGTCCTCCAGCGTGGCCCTGGAGACCCGGAGGTCGCGGATCGCGTCCAGGCGGGCCAGCTCCCGGACGGTGGCGTCCGAGTCGTCGGTGTGCAGCAGCGCCCGGTCCCCGGAGACCTCGACGGTGACCACGCCGGGCAGCAGCTCCAGGCCCGCGGTCGGCCGGCCCGCCAGGTCGAAGGAGACGAGGCCGCGGCCGGCCGAGCCCCGGAGCGTGTCGCCGGTGCCGTCCGCGACGATCCGGCCCCGGTCGATCACGACGATCCGGTCGGCGTTCTCGTCGGCCTCCTCCAGGTAGTGGGTGGAGAACAGGACGGTGTTGCCGCGCCGGGCGTACGCCCGCATCGAGTCCCAGAACGTGCGGCGCGCCTCCACGTCCAGGGCGGCGGTCGGCTCGTCCAGGACGATCAGTTCCGGATTGCCGGCCAGCGCGACGGCGAAGCGGACGCGCTGGGTCTGGCCGCCGGAGAGCTTGTCGATGCGCCGGTTCGCGTAGTCGCCCAGCCCCGCCAGTGCGAGCGCCTCGGAGACCGGCATCGGCTCCGGGTAGGTCGAGGCGACGAAGTCGACCAGCTCGCGGACGGTGACCCGCTGGATGGGCCGCCCGTCCTGGAGCATGGCGCCGACCAGACCGTCCCGCACCGCGTGTTCGGCACTCCGGCCCAGCACCCGCACCGTGCCGGAGTCCGGCTGGTCGAGGCCGAGCAGCAGCCGGATGGTACTGGACTTGCCCGCGCCGTTGCGGCCGAGCAGGGCGACGGTCTCGCCGCGGCCGATGGACAGATCGACCCCGTCCACGGCCCGTACGCTGCGCTCCGCCCGGCCGAAGGTCTTGACCACCCCGGTGAGGTCCACCGCGGTTCCGTTCCCCGTTGTCTGCGTCATGGCCACGACGCTACGGAGACCGCCACGGACCCCGGCAGATGTGTCCGTACGGACTTCGCCATGACATATGTCATGGCCGGGGAGTGGGCTGGGGGCAGGCCCGCCAAGGAATCTGACGCTACGTCAGCAGTGGTCTTCCCAACCGCTGGGCACTGCGTTATACATGGGTTCATCGGCTAGAACGCGTTCTAGAACGGGCGTGGCGGCCGGTCCCGCGCGACCTCGGTGCGGCCGACGGTGCGGACGGCCGCGCCGAGGTCTTCCCACCATCAAGGAGCAGCTCTCCCATGCCCATTGATGCCGAAAAGGCTCTCGCCGCCGAACCCCGCTCCACCCGGATCAGCTGGGGCCACAAGGACGTCCAGCTCTACCATCTCGGGATCGGCGCGGGCTTCGGCCCCGACCGCCCCGATGCCGCGACCGACCCCGCCGAGCTGCGCTACACACTGGAGTCCCGGCTCCAGGTGCTGCCCTCCTTCGCCACCGTCGCGGGCGCCGGCATGGGCGTCGTCGGCGGACTCTCCTCGCCCGGCATCGACATCGACCTCGCCGCCGTCCTGCACGGCGGGCAGAGCGTGCGGGTGCACCGGCCGATCCCGGTGAAGGGCAGCGCCGAAGTGACCTCGAAGGTCGCCGCGGTGTACGACAAGGGCAAGGCGGCCGTGCTGGTGCTGCGCACCGAGGCCGCCGACGAGGAGGGCCCGCTGTGGACCAACGACGCCCAGATCTACGTACGGGGCGAGGGCGGCTTCGGCGGTGAACGCGGCCCGTCCGAACGGGCCGCCTACCCCGCGATCGCCCCGAACCACATCGTGCAGCGCCCCATCAGGCCGGACCAGGCGCTGCTGTACCGCCTCTCCGGGGACTGGAACCCGCTGCACGCCGACCCCGAATTCGCCGCGCTCGCCGGCTTCGACCGGCCGATCCTGCACGGACTGTGCACCTACGGCATCACGCTCAAGGCCGTCACCGACACGGTCCTCGGCGGCGATGTGACCCGTATCCGCTCCTACCGCACCCGTTTCACCGGGATCGTCTTCCCCGGCGAGACCCTCCGCATCGAGATGTGGACGTCCGAGAACCAGGTGCGGGTCGAGGTGAGGGCCGTGGAGCGGGACGACGCCATGGTTCTCGGCGACACCTTCGTCGAACACTCCTGACCCGTTCCGGACCGACTCCACGAGGACCGCAGGCCCACGTTCCACAGGCCCGGTTCCGCAGGCCCAGTTCCACACGCCCATGAGGGGAGCCGCACCAATGCGCGCAGCCGTACTGCACGAGATAGGCCAGGAGAAACTCGAAGTACTCGACGACGTCGAGGCGGTGGGCTTCGGCCCCGGCAAGGTCAGGCTCCGCATCCGGGCCACCGGGCTGTGCCACTCCGACGTCTCCGCGATGAGCGGCGTGCTGCCGCAGCCCGCCCCGTTCATCCCGGGCCACGAGGGCGCCGGCGAGGTCATGGACGTCGGCGACGGCGTCACCGGGCTGAGCGCCGGGGACCGGGTACTGGTCTGCTGGCTGCCCGCCTGCGGGGCGTGTCCGTCCTGCAAGCGCGGCCAGACCCAGCTCTGCCTGGCCGGCTTCATGAACGCGGGCACCCCCAACTTCAAGCGCCCGGGCGGCGACGTGTTCGGCTTCGCGGGCACCGGCACCTTCACCGAGGAGGTCGTCGTCGGCGCGGGCTGCGCGGTGCCGATCCCGGACGACGTGCCGTTCGAGATCGCCGCGCTGATCGGCTGCGGGGTGACCACCGGGCTCGGCGCCGCCATCAACACCGCGAAGGTGGAGGCCGGTTCGTCGGTCGCCGTGATCGGCTGCGGCGGCGTCGGGATCTCCACCATCCAGGGTGCCAGGGTGCAGGGCGCCGCCCAGATCGTGGCCGTGGACCCGGTCGCCTCGCGGCGCGAGGCGGCGCTGCGGTTCGGCGCGACCGAGGCGGTGTCGCCCGACGAGTTCGTCGACGCCAAGCAGCGGATCACCGCGGGCGAGGGCTTCGACTACGTCTTCGAGGTCGTCGGCAAGTCGGCCACCGCACGCACGGCGTACGAGAACACCCGGCGCGGCGGCACCCTGTGCGTCGTCGGCGCGGGCGCGATGGACGACAACTTCCAGGTCAACATGTTCGAGCTGTTCTTCGACGAGAAGCGGATCCTGCCCTCCATGTACGGGGGCGGCGACGTGCTCCGCTCGTACGAACGGGCCATCGCGCTCTGGCGGGCCGGCCGGATCGACCTCGAATCGATGATCACCCACCGGGTGCGGCTCGACGGGATCAACGACGCACTCGACCAGATGCGGACCGGCGAGTCGCTGCGTACCTGCGTCGAGCTCTGACCACCGCCCCGCCCCCTCCCGAGAGGACTGGAGAGATTCCGATGTCACTTCCCCTGGACGGCATGTCCGCGATCGTCACCGGCGCGGGCCGCGGCCTCGGACGCGCCGAAGCGCTGGAACTGGCGGGGCTGGGCGCGTCCGTGGTCGTCAACGACTACGGGCAGCCGGGCCGCGACGGCTCCGGCGAGGCGTCCGCGACGCCCGCCGAGGAGGTCGCCGAGGAGATCCGGGCCGCGGGCGGCCGGGCCGTCGCGCACCTCGGCGACGTCTCCGACCACGAACAGGCCCGTGCCCTGGTGGAGCTGGCCGTCGACACCTACGGAAAGCTCGACATCCTGGTCAACAACGCGGGCATCCTGCGCGACCGGATGATCTTCTCGATGACCGAGGACGAGTGGGACTCGGTCATCAGGGTCCACCTCAAGGGCCACTTCAACACCATGCACTTCGCCGCCGCGCACTGGCGCACCCGCTCCAAGGAGTCCGGCGGCCCGGTCCACGGACGGATCATCAACACCTCGTCCGAGGCGTTCCTGGCCGGTTCGGCGGGCCAGCCGAACTACGCCGCGGCCAAGGGCGGCATCGTCGGCCTCACCACCTCCACGGCCCTGGCCCTGGCCAGGTACGGCGTCACCGCCAACGCCATCTGCCCGCGGGCCCGCACCCGGATGACCGAGGACGTCTTCGCGGGCTTCCAGGAACCGACGGACGGCCGGCTCGACGCGCTCGCCCCAGAGCATGTCGCGCCGCTGGTCGGCTATCTGGCCTCCCCGGCCGCCGCCAAGGTCAACGGGCAGCTGCTCGTGGTGCACGGCGGGATGGTCGCGATCGTCGAACGCCCCAGGGTGGCGGCGAAGTTCGACTCCTCGAAGGAGACGTTCTCCTTCGACGAACTGGACGAGCTGATCTCGCCGTACTACGAGGACCGCCCGCCGAACGAGACCTTCGCCGCGGCGGAGGTGCTCGGCCTGAAGCGGGGCTGACGACCGCGAAACGGGGGGACGGGTGGGCCCCGGCAGCCAAGCGGCTGCCGGGGCCCACCCGTCCCTCGTCCTCCTCGTCGATGTTCCGCGCGGTCAGGCCGCCCGGCTGTCCCCCTCGGCGGGGCGGCGATGGCGACCGTGCGGCTGTGCGGACGCGTCGTCCATCGACTCACCCCCTCGGTGTTTTCCGGAGCCGCCGGCTTCGGCCCGGTCGGCGTCGGCCGGACGCGTCTGGGTCGGGTCGGTTCGGGCTTCAGACATGTGGGAAGTCACCCCGTTGCGATCGCTCAGATATGTGTGTCACCAGGGCCGATCACGCCGGCCGCACCCGGCACGGTCACCGTCGGCGACCGTCGGGCACGGCTGCGTAGCCCGGGCCCCAGATCTTAACCAGGCACCAGGCGCCCCGTGAGAGCCGCCTGCCCCAGTGGAACCGGCTTGCACACGGGTAGAGGCGCGACGCCGGCGGACGGTTGCATACCGCTTCCCGCGCCGGTCGCCGACGACGGCCACACCCCGCGTCCGTCGTCCGCCGGAGCCTCCAGCAGGGCCACCCCGCACGCCACGTCCCCGTCGGCGTACGGAAGTCCGAGCACACCGTCCCGGGACCACACCCCGTGGCCGGCCTGCCATCCCCCGGGGGCGACGAGTTGGTGCAGCCGGCGCCCGGCCGGGCGCCACACCCCGACCCAGCTGCCCGCCGCACCGTCGATCCGCAGCGCCACCGCGCAGCTCTCCGGCATCAGCATCTGGCCCGGCTGCACGGCGAACGGTGTAATCGCCACATCGGCCGGGCGCAGACACTCCGGGAAGCGCACCGGCAGGCAGCTGCCGAGCACCCCCCACCCCAGCCGTTCGTGCCCCGGCGCGTCCGAGCGGATCAGCAGCAGCCCGCTGTCCGGGTCGGCGAGCAGCAGCCGGTCATTGCTTTCCGGTGCGATCTGCAGCAGAGGCGTTACCTCGCCGCCCCGCTCCAGGTCCACGGCGACCGCCTTGACCGGGCCGCCGCCCGGCATCTCCCGGTCCAGGGCCAGCATCCGGCCCGCCCGGTCCAGCCAGACGCCGCCGGAGCAGCGCCCCGGAACCTCCGCGACCAGCTCGGGGCCGAACGCGCCGCCCGCCACCAGCCAGACGGAGGTGGCGCGCGCACCGGCCGACAGCGCGTACGCGCTCACGCCGTCCGGCGAGGGCGGCAGCAGGGTCAGCTCCGCGGATTCGACGGTGCCGAGCGGGAGTTCACCGGTCCCGGGGCCGGTGGGATAGAGCAGCGACACCGTGTGCCGGTCCGCGACCCGGCGCCGGATCAGCACCCGCCCGTCGGCCAGTGGCAGCACCTCGGAGTCCGGCTCCTCCGGCTGGTCGAGGGGGAGCGGCACGGCGTACGGCTCGGGCCCGTCGAGCGTCCAGCGCTCCACGAACCACGCCTCGCCCGCCCCGTCGGCGCCACCGGCCCCGCCGGGCGGATCCGCCGCCACTTTCGCGAGCGCGAGCCGGGCCGCGTACGAACCGTCCGCGGAGATCGTGAACGCCGGCGCGGCGGGCAGCGCGTCGGGGGCCGCTTCGAGGGGCGCGCCGCCGGGCCCGCCGGCCCCGTCCGGCGGGCAGTCCGGCGCGCTGTCCTCCAGGACCGTTTCCCCGGGGACCTCGGCGTCTCCGGTGGCCCCGGTCGCCTCCGCGGTCCCGTTCTCGATTGCACAGACAGTCATGGGCTGGTCACCTCCGGCAACCGAAGCTAGTTTTCGCACTTCCTGCCGAACAACACGAGACCCGTCTCTTCACACATAAGGGTGGTGATGCCCGGATTCGCCTGAAGGGGAGGGGGTGGCTGTGCTGCGCCTGAGGCAGATGGGTAAGGTAAGGCAGCCCTAAGAAATACCCGTTTGTCCCTTACAACTGGAGCAAGTGATGTCCCTTCGTCGCCGCGGCACCGCCGCAGTTGGCCTGGTGGTGGCCGCCGCCCTTTCCCTCTCGGCCTGCGGGAGCGACGACGGAGAGTCGGGCGGCTCGGCCAAGTCGGACGGCGGCGACAAGAAGGCGGCCGTCGCCACGGGCGGCAAGGACTTCGGTGACGCCGCGAAGAAGACGGCGGAGTACGGGACGGACGCCAAGGCCGGCGAGTTCCCCCGGACCCTCACGCACGCCATGGGCAAGACGGAGATCAAGTCCGCCCCCAAGCGCGTCGTCGTGCTGGACGTCGGCGAGTTCGACAACGTCGTCTCGCTGGGTGTGAAGCCGGTCGGCTACGCCCCCTCCGAGGGCGACGCGGCCATCCCCTCGTACCTGAAGAAGGACGCGGGCAACCCGAAGAACGTCGGCACGATCAACAACCTCAACCTTGAGGCGATCGCCGGCCTGAAGCCCGACCTGATCCTCGGCAGCCAGCTGCGCGCCGCCGACAAGTACGACGCGCTCTCCAAGATCGCGCCGACCGTGTTCTCCATCCGTCCGGGCTTCACCTGGAAGGAGAACTACCTCCTCAACGCCGCCGCGCTGGACAAGACGGCCAAGGCGAAGAGCGAGCTCGGCGCCTACGAGGCGAAGGCCGAGAAGCTCGGCGAGGACATCGGCCCCGACAAGCCGACCATCTCCATGGTCCGTTACCTGCCGGACCGCATCCGCCTCTACGCCAAGGCGTCCTTCATCGGCACCATCCTCGAGGACGTCGGTCTGCCGCGGCCCAAGAACCAGCAGATCGACGACCTCGCCGCGGAGATCAGCCCGGAGAAGATCGACGAGGCCGACGCCGACTGGATCTTCACCGGTGTCTACGGCGACGTGAAGGCCACCAAGCGCGACACCACCCAGGCCAACCCGCTGTGGAAGAACCTCAAGGCCGTCAAGGAGGGCCGGGCCAAGAACGTCTCCGACGAGACCTGGTACCTCGGCCTCGGTGTCACGGCCGCGAACCTGGTCCTCGACGACCTCCGTGCCGACCTCGTGAAGTAACCGTTACCGAGCAGTATGTGGCGGTCCGCACGGACCGCCACAGCCATGGGCGACGGGGCACGGAGGGCAGGTAGCCTTTGCTTGTGCCCCGTCTGTCTGATGTCCTCGCCGAGCTCGATGCTCTCTGGCCGCCCGAGCGGGCCGAAAGCTGGGACGCGGTCGGCACCGTCTGCGGAGACCCGGACACCCCCGTCGACCGCGTGCTCTTCGCCGTCGACCCCGTCCACACGATCGCCGACGAGGCGATCCGGCTCGGTGCCCAGCTGATCGTCACCCACCACCCGCTCTATCTGCGGGGTACGACGACGGTCGCCGCCGACACCTTCAAGGGCCGGGTCGTGCACACCCTCATCAAGCACGACATCGCGCTGCACGTCGCCCACACCAACGCCGACACCGCCGACCCGGGCGTCTCCGACGCCCTGGCCGGTGCGCTCGACCTGCGCGTCGAAGGCCCCCTCGTACCGGACCCGTCCGACCCCAAGGGGCGGCGCGGCCTCGGCCGGATCTGCGTGCTCGACCACCCCGAGACCCTGGCCGACTTCTCCGCCCGCGCGGCCGCCCGGCTGCCCGCCACCGCGCAGGGCATACGGCTCGCCGGCGACCCGGCGGCAATGGTGCGCACCGTCGCGGTGAGCGGCGGATCCGGCGACGGCCTCTTCGACGCGGTGCGCGCAGCGGGGGTCGACGCCTTCCTCACCGCCGACCTGCGCCACCACCCGGCCTCCGAAGCCGTCCAGCACTCCCCGCTCGGTCTGATCGATGCCGCCCACTGGGCCACCGAATGGCCCTGGTGCGAACAGGCCGCGGCACAGCTCGACGCGATTTCCGACCGCCACGGATGGGACCTGCGGGTCCACGTCTCGAAGCAGGTCACCGACCCCTGGACCACCACCACCCACCACTCTTCTGGAGCCCCCAACTGAACGCCGCGCCCGCCGACCAGATCCGACTCCTCGACGTCCAGGCCCTCGACGTACGCCTGTCGCAGCTCGCGCACCGGCGCAAGTCGCTGCCCGAGCACGCCGAGATCGATTCGCTCACCAACGACCTCGCGCAACTGCGTGACCTGCTGGTCGCCTCGCAGACCGAGGAGAGCGACACCGCCCGCGAGCAGACCAAGGCCGAGCAGGACGTCGACCAGGTGCGCCAGCGCGCCGCCCGCGACCAGCAGCGTCTCGACTCCGGCGCGGTCACCTCGCCGAAGGACCTGGAGAGCCTCCAGCGCGAGATCACCTCGCTGGCCAAGCGCCAGGGCGACCTGGAGGATGTCGTCCTCGAAGTGATGGAGCGCCGCGAGTCCGCCCAGGAGCGCGTCACCGAGCTGTCCGACCGGGTCTCAGCCGTCCAGGCCAAGGCCGACGACGCGACCGCCCGCCGCGACGCCGCGACCAAGGAGCTCGACGAGGAGGCCGCGACGGTCACCAAGGAGCGCGAGGTCGTCGCCGGTTCCGTCCCCGCGGACCTGATGAAGCTGTACGACAAGCTCCGCGCCCAGCAGGGCGGGGTCGGCGCCGCCCGCCTCTACCAGCGCCGCTGCGAGGGCTGCCGCCTCGAACTGAACATCACCGAGGTCAACGACGTGAAGGCGGCCTCCCCGGACACCGTCCTGCGCTGCGAGAACTGCCACCGCATCCTGGTCCGTACGGCGGAGTCGGGCCTGTAATGACCCAGCCGCGCCAGTTCGTCATCGAGGCCGACGGCGGATCCCGGGGCAACCCCGGGCCCGCCGGTTACGGAGCGGTCGTCATCGATCCGGTGACGGGGGAGACCCTCGCCGAGGCCGCCGAGTACATCGGTGTCGCGACGAACAACGTCGCCGAGTACAAGGGCCTCATCGCGGGCCTGAAGGCGGCGAAGGCGCTGGTGCCGGACGCCTCGGCGGACGGCGCGGTCCAGGTGCGGGTCCGGATGGACTCCAAGCTGGTCGTGGAACAGATGTCGGGCCGCTGGAAGATCAAGCACCCCGACATGAAGCCGCTCGCGGCGGAGGCCGCCAGGATCCTGCCGGCCTCCGCCGTCACGTACGAGTGGATCCCGCGCGAGAAGAACAAGCACGCCGACCGGCTCGCCAACGAGGCGATGGACGCGGGCAAGCGCGGCAAGCAGTGGGAGCCGTCGGCGTCGACGGCCGCCCTCGACACCCCCCGGCCCTCGGTGGCCTCCGCGCTGCCGCCGGTCTCCGGCCCGCCCGGTGACGCGGCGGCGGGCGCGGCGAAGGCCCGCGCGGCCCTGGCCTCCCGGCCGGCCGCGGCCTCCCCGTCGGCACCTCAGGTCGGCTGGGCCGCGGCACCCGATCTGGGGACGCCCGCCACCTTCGTACTGCTCCGGCACGGCGAGACCGCCCTCACCCCCGAGAAGCGGTTCTCGGGCAGCGGCGGCAGCGATCCCGAGCTCTCGGCGGCCGGCCGTCACCAGGCCGAGTGCATCGCCCGGTCCCTGGCCGCCCGCGGCACGGTCGAGGAGATCGTCAGCTCCCCGCTGCGCCGCTGCCGCGAAACGGCGGCCGCGGTGGCCGCCCGGCTGGGTCTGGAGGTCCGGATCGAGGAGGGCCTGCGCGAGACGGACTTCGGCGCGTGGGAGGGCCTGACCTTCGCCGAGGTACGTGAGCGCTACGGCCCCGACCTGGACGCCTGGCTGGGTTCCGCGAAGGCGGCCCCCACCGGCGGCGGCGAGAGCTTCGCCGAGGTCACCCGCCGAGTGTCGGCCACCCGCGACCGACTCACCACCCGCTACGCGGGCCGCACGGTCCTCCTGGTCACGCATGTGACCCCGATCAAGACCCTGATCCGACTGGCACTCGGCGCCCCGCCGGAGGCCATGTTCCGGATGGAACTCTCGGCGGCCTCGGTCTCGGCGGTGGCGTACTACGCGGACGGCAACGCGTCGGTCCGACTGCTGAACGACACATCGCACTTGAGGTGAGGCGGGGGCGGGGGCGGGCGAACGTCGCTCGGCCTTGGTCCCGGGCTCGGCGGTGGGGTAGTACGTGGATGGGAACGTGACAGTTCGGGTGCTGAACGACACGTTGTATTCGGGGTGAGGTGGTGAGCGGCGGCTCCCGCGCGGGGGCCGCAGAGGGTCGCCCCGCATCCTCGCCCACACCCACCGGGGTCCGGGGCGGAGCCCCGGTTCCGGGAAGGGACGGGGAGGGGAAATCAGCTGCGCAGCGCCGCTGCCTCGCCCGCCAGCCGCTCCACCCGCGCCCAGTCCTTCGCCGCGACAGCGTCCGCCGGAACCATCCAACTGCCGCCCACACAGCCGACATTGGGCAGCGCCAGATACGACGGCGCGGAGGCGAGCGAGATGCCGCCGGTCGGGCAGAACCGGGCCTGCGGCAGCGGCGCGGAGAGCGCCTTCAGATACGCCGTGCCGCCGGCGGCCTCGGCCGGGAAGAACTTCATCTCGGTGACCCCGCGCTCCAGCAGTGCGACCACCTCGGACGTCGTGGAGACACCCGGCAGGAACGGCACCCCCGACGCCTTCATCGCGTCCAGCAGCCGGTCCGTCCAGCCGGGGCTGACCAGGAACCGGGCCCCCGCGGCGACGGTGTCGGTGACATTCCGTACGGAGATCACCGTGCCGGCCCCGACCACCGCGTCCGGCACCTCGGCCGCGATCGCCCTGATTGCGTCCAGCGCCGCGGCGGTGCGCAGGGTCACCTCGATGGCCGGGAGCCCGCCCGCGACCAGGGCCCGTGCGAGCGGCACCGCGTCGGCGGCGTCCTCCAGGACGACTACGGGCACGACGGGGGCAAGGTCCAGCACAGAGGAGGTCATACGCTCATCTTGCGCGACAGTAGCATCGTACGCAACGAGCGTTGCGCATGATGCAATACGCGGGATCGGTGGCCCACTCGCAGGCGGTCGGTGGCTCAGTGAATCTCCGTCACCACGACATCGAGCGACCACGCCCGCCCGGCCCGCGCCGGAGCCTCGGCCTCCACCACGTACCCGAGCCCGCGCAACGTCTCCACCAGCTCCGCGGGCCCCTTCGGCCGCGCACCGGAGACCAGCAGATCGCGGACCATCCGCCCCTTCGTCGCCTTGTTGAAGTGGCTGACCACCGACCGCTTCTCGACCCCGTCCACCAGCTGGGAGTGCAGCACCCGCACGCTCGCCGTGCGCTCCGCCACCTCGCCCTTCGGCTTCCAGGCCGCGGTGTAGGCCGAGGACCGCAGGTCCAGGACGAGCCCGTCCCCGGCGGCCTCCGGCATCACCCGCGCCATCGGGTCGCGCCAGTACGCCCCGAGCGCGCCCAGGCCCGGCAGCTTCACGCCCATCGAGCAGCGGTACGTCGGAATCCGGTCGCCCACCCGCACGGCGCCCCACAGCCCGGAGAAGACCAGCAGCGACTTCCCGGCCCGCCGCTTGGCCGCCGCGTCCAGGGAGGCCAGGTCCAGCGCGTCGTACAGCACGCCCGTGTAGATCTCCCCGGCCGGACGCGTCCCGGCCGTCCGGAGCTCCACGTTCTTCGCGATCTCGCCGCGCAGCCCTTCGCTCAGCCCGAGCACCTCACGGGCCTTCTCCTCGTCCGCCGTGCACAGCTCGACCAACTCGTCGAGCACCGCCGCCCGCGCCTGGGCCAGACCCGGCAGAGACAGCGACTCCGGCTTCAGCGGAGCACCGCGCCCCGAGGCGGCCTTTCCTTCGGAGGGCGGCAACAGCACGAGCACGGCGGTTCTCCTTCGTACGCACGGTCGGGGCGACGGGACCAGCCCCCCCCGCGCCAGCGTACGGGGACGGCGGAGCCGCCCCGGCCGCAGCCCGGGACCGGCCGGTCCGTCACCCGGGATGCCGCTCGCCCCGCCCCGCCATACGCTCGGTCCATGCCCCGCCGCCATCTCCGTATGACCGGGCCGGCCGACACCCCGCTGGGGGCGTCCCTGCGCAAACTGCGCACCGAGCTCGGCCTTCCCGACGACTTCCCGGCCGAGGTCCTCGCCGAAGCGGTACAGGCGGCGAAGGACCCGGCGGTATCGGCCCACGAGGACGCGACGGACCTGCCGCTCCTCACCATCGACCCGACCACCTCGACCGACCTCGACCAGGCCATGCACCTCGAACGCCGCCGACACGGCTACCGGGTGCACTATGCCATCGCCGACGTCGCGGCCTTCGTACGCCCCGGCGGAGCACTCGACACCGAGGCCCACCGCCGGGTGACGACCCTCTACTTCCCCGACGGCAAGGTGCCGCTCCACCCCGCACTGCTCTCCGAGGGCGCCGCCAGCCTTCTGCCGGGACGGACCCGCCCCGCCGCGCTCTGGCGGATCGACCTCGACACCGAGGGCGCGGTCGTCGCCACCTCGGTGCGCCGGGCCCTCGTCCGCAGCCGCGCCAAGCTCGACTACACGGGCGTTCAGCGGCAGATCGACACCGGCACCGCCGAGGAGTCCGTGGCCCTGCTCCGCGACATCGGACGGCTCCGCGAGGAGCAGGAGGTCGCCCGCGGCGGCATCTCCCTCAACGTGCCCGAGCAGGAGATCGTCGAGCGCGACGGCGGCTACGGTCTCGAATACCGCGCCCCGCTGCCCGCGGACGGCTGGAACGCCCAGATCTCCCTGCTGACCGGCATGGCCGCCGCCCACCTCATGGCCGAGACCGGAACCGGCATCCTGCGCACCCTCCCGGTCGCCCCGGACGGCGCCGTGGCCCGGCTCCGCCGCTCCGCCGAGGCGCTCCACATCGACTGGCCGCACCACGTCCCGTACGCCCAGGTCGTCCGCTCCCTGGACCCGAGGAAGGCCGGCCACGCCGCGTTCCTCCAGGAGTGCACCACCCTCCTGCGCGGCGCCGGCTACACCGTCTTCGAGCACGGCGAACTCCCCACCCCCGCCGTCCACGCCGCCGTCGCCGACCTCTACACGCACTGCACCGCCCCGCTGCGCCGCCTCGTCGACCGTTACGCCGCCGAGCTGTGCCTCGCCGCCGTCGCGGAACAGGACCCGCCCGAATGGGTCCGTGCCGCGCTGCCCGGCCTGCCGAAGGAGATGGCGGACGGAACCAGGCGCGCCAACACCGTCGAGCGCGAGTGCGTCGACCTGGTCGAGGCCGCGCTGCTCAAGGACCGGATCGGCGAGGTCTTCGACGCGTACGTGGTCGACGTCTCGGAACAGGAACCAACCACCGGCACCGTCCACATCGAGGAACCGGCCGTCGTCGCCCGGATCGAGAGCGGCGACGCGAAGCTCCCGCTGGGGGAGCGGCTGCGGGTCAGGCTGGACCGGGCGGATCCTGGTTCGTCGAAGGTGCTCTTCGCCCCCGCGTGAGCGCGGCCACGGCGGCCCCCGGACCATCCGCGTGGAACCGGACCGCCCGCGCGAGCCCCCGCTACCCCACAGGCCGCACGAACTCCACCGGACCGGCCGGCTCCACGGTCACCGTCGTCCGACCCATGCCCGACAAGCGTACGCACCCTCATCCCACACCCCTCTTCGCCACGCGCTCCGCCAGGGCCGCCATCACCCGGCGTACCACCTCGGCCTGCGCGGGCGCGAAGTCGTCGAGCAGCGCCTCGCCGAACCCCGTCATGACCGGCCCCTCCGAGGGGATCGCCGCCAGTACCCCGTCCGGCACGGCGGCCGCCAGTTCGGCGGCGAGCGGGGGAATCCGGGCATCGTCCACGGCCGCCCCGGCCAGCGCGTCCAGCCGCTCGTACAGAGCGTGCACGGCCGGTTCCTCGGCCAGCGGCGCCAACGCGGCGTAGATCTCGCTGCCGACGCCCGTGGTGTCCAGCAGCACGAGATGCTCGCGGTCCTTGGCGGCCATGGGGGAGCCGGTCGTCGGGACCGTACCCAGCAGCTCGGCGAGGGCCGGCGACACGGGCTCCTCGGCGGAGACCGGCCCGTCCAGCAGCCGGGCCAGCCGACGCCGCCGCTCCCGGATCTCGCCCTCCTGCCGGGCCAGATCCGCGTCCAGCCCGGCCAGTACCTCCATGAGCTCGTGCCCCTCCGCATCGGCGAGCACGTCCCGCACCTCGTCCAGCCCGAGCCCGAGCTCGGTGAGCCGCCGGATCCGGGCCAGCACCACGGCGTCCCGCACGCTGTAGACGCGGTAGCCGTTGGCCCGGCGCACGGGCTCGGGAAGCAGCCCGATGTGGTGGTAGTGCCGGACCGCCCGCGAGGTGACCCCGACGAGCGCGGCTATCTCTCCGATGCGCATGGCTCCAGTAGAAACCTTGACGCTGCGGCAGGGTCAAGCGCTCGCCGCGCACCCCTCCGTATCCGACAACTCCGGACCCGCCTGTGCCACGATCGAAAGACCTACTCCCATCTCACGGACGGCGGGTACATCGATGTCCCGATCTGGCGAGCGACCGAGGAAGCGGCGTGACATGACTGCCATGCCGCACGAGCCGCTCACGCAGGCGGACGTCCTGCTGGAGGGCTTCCTGGCGCTGGATACGCCGGAGGGCTTCCGGGCCGAGCTGATCGAGGGGGAAATCGTCGTGATACCGCCGCCGGACGGGGACCACGAGGACTCCATCAACCTGATCATGAAGCAGGTGATCAGGCTGGCCCGGACCGATATGGACTTTTCCGGGAACAAAGGGCTGAAGCTGACGAGTGGCGGCCGCAGTCCCAAGAACCACGTCGTTCCCGATGGCACCTTCGCCCCCACCGAACTGCGTCTGTACCGGGGAGCCGACCCCTGGATGCCGTGCGAGGGGGTGGCGCTCGTCGTAGAGGTCACCTCGACCAAGCCCCGGGCGGACCGTACCGACAGGCGTCACTGCTACGCCCGCGGACCCATCCCGCTCTACCTCCTGGTGGACCGTGAGCAGTCCTCGCTGACGCTGTTCAGCGACCCGGAGGGCGACGACTACCGTCAGCACTGCACGATCCCGTTCGGCAAGCGGCTCACGCTCCCGCCGCCGTTCGCCTTCGATCTGGAGACCGGGGAACTCAACTGAACCCGGGCCCGGTCGGCGGTCCCCGGCGGACGGGTAGCATGGTCGGCACGGCAGACGAGCCGGGCGGACGGCCGCGTGGGGATCCTCGGATCTCCCCGAGGAACGTCCGGGCTCCACAGGGCAGGGTGATGGCTAACGGCCACCCGGGGTGACCCGCGGGACAGTGCCACAGAAAACAGACCGCCGGGGACCTCGGTCCTCGGTAAGGGTGAAACGGTGGTGTAAGAGACCACCAGCGCCTGAGGTGACTCAGGCGGCTAGGTAAACCCCACCCGGAGCAAGGTCAAGAGGGGCCGTCGCGAGACGGCCCTGCGCGAATGATCGAGGGCGGCCCGCCCGAGTTCGCGGGTAGACCGCACGAGGCCGGCAGCAATGCCGGTCCTAGATGGATGGCCGTCTCCCCGGCCGCCGCGAGGCGACCGGGTGACAGAACCCGGCGTACAGCCCGACTCGTCTGCCACAAGGGTCCCCGATCAGTGAATTTTCTGGTCAGGGGCCCTCTTCCGTCGGATCGGGGACACTCGCCGTGAGCGCGTACAGGCGGCTGCGGGATTGGCACGCCGAATCTCCTGCAACGGCTCGCGGCCGGAGAGATGAACTCGGGTGTTTGTGCCGGCCCAACTGGTCGGACCCTCAGCGGAGCTAAGGGCTGTCCCGTAATCCCTGGTGGGCGTGCGACGACAGCCACGGCACCTCGCCGCGTTGTCGGAACGCCCGAATACATCCAGTATTCGGGCGTCCCTCCGCCTTGCGATGCACCGCGTCTGACGCCGCACGCTGATCCACCAGGGATTACGGGACAGCCCTTAGCCTTGGTCCATGGTCGGAGTCTTACGCATCCACTTCGCAGACCTGGATTTTCGTCGTGTGCAGCTGATGAAGTCGCCGGACCCGATGTGGGAGGCGGTGCTCGCGCTGCACGTGCTGTCCACACCTGTTTCCGCGCTACCGGAACGACTTCAGGTCTGGCGGACCTGCGCTCGGCGTCAACTGGCCGACTCCGAGCTGCGTTCGGCGTGTGGCATGCTCAACGCCCTGGCTCCAGCGGATGCTTCGTACTTCCCCGACTTCCTGACCCCGCTCGAGGCGGCCGACGGCATGGAATCGGGCCTGGAGGCGTTGCGCTCGACGCCTGGACACCGGATGGCCAGGGAACTGAAGTACGCCGCCCGTCGGCGCACCCTGCCTGCGTGGACTCATCGACTCGCCGCCGGTGACCGCGGAACCCTGGAGGATCTGGCCGGAGCTGTCCAAAGGTTCCACACCCGCCTGATCAAACCCGATTGGAGCCAGGTCGAGGCAACGGTGGAGGTGGACCGGGTGCGCATGCTCAATGCTCTTGAGGAGGGGGTGGGGGCTCTGCTGGGTGCCATCAGGCCCTTCACCTGGTCCGATCCCGTACTGTCCGCTCCGTATCCGATGGATCACAGCATTCACCTGCAGGGGCGCGGCCTCCGCCTCATCCCGTCCTTCTTCTGTCACACGAACCCGGTGGCGATCGTGGACCCGAACCTGCCCCCAGTCGTGGTGTATCCCGTCAATCACCACACCTCGCCGGTGAGCCCTCAGCACCACAGCGACGCGCTCGAGGACCTGCTCGGACGCAATCGGGCGCGCGTGCTCATGGCGCTCAAGACCACGCACACCACTGGAGGCCTCGCGGCTCGGCTGGCCGTCTCCGGTGCCGCAGTGAGTGTGCATGTAAAGATCCTCAGGTCGGCCGGCCTGGTCGACAGCCGCCGCGTGGGCAGTCGCGTTGTGCACATGCTGACGCCGCGCGGCCAGCAGTTGCTGAACTGCTGACCAGCGCCTGCGACCTCAGGGTTTAGGCCGCAGCCGAAACCGGTCCGAGTGTGCTCGTCGGTTACTCAATACGATCCGTGACCTCAAGTGTCCGAAGAACCTTGGGTTCTGCCCATAAGGGTCGGCGATGCGAGACGAGATGGCGTGCCGGCAGCCCGACGGGCAGGGCGTCGAGCGTCGGGACCCGGACCAGTCGACTGAAGGCGGCGACGTTGCACGATTACGAGTTCAGGGGGAGCGTATCGCCGTCCGGGCGAGTGAGCGGAAGTTGGCGGCCCAACCCCAACCCCCCGATCTTCCGGGCCATTCTTTTCATTCTGGCCATCGGGGTCCCGATCTGTTTGATCGTCTTCTTGATGTCCGCCAACGGCTCCCTCGGAACCGGCGAACCGGAAGACCCCAAGGAGTTGCCCTCCGACTTCACGGGACTATGGACGGCCAAGGCGAAGTTGCCCGGCGAGGAGCGGGAGGCGGTGGTTACCTTGCGTGTTCCGACCCGTACAGAGGATGAATCTCGGCTTGAGTTCGGGGAAGCGAATTGTTCGGCCCGTATGAAGCAATTCTCCATCCTGGAGAGCGGTGTCCGATTCTATGTTTTCCCCACGGAGCAAGCGGGTCGTCCGAAATGGTGCGAGGGCTTGAATGATGCATGGGTGGAGGGCGACTGGGAGTGGGTGGACGGCACGAACGAGAAGAAGAAGGTGTCGGACAAGGTCACCTTGACCGTCGAAGGTGGTTCGGTGGCCTTCAAGGATCTTGCGCTCACCCGTTCGAAAAGGCCGTAGGGGCAAGCGGGGCAAGCGGCTTCCGTGGATTCGCGGAGGGCTTCGACGTGGCGGAGGAGCGCGTACTGCCGGATTCGGGGCGCGCCCGATGAGCCGCACGCCGGGAGGCGGGCGACTCACCGGACTCGGCCGTGTCAGGTGTCCTGGTGGTCGGGTTGCTCCGGGGCCGGGGCCGGGGCCGGGGCCGGGGCCGGGGTCGGGGCCGCCGGGGCCTCCGGGGCCGGGGACTCCAGGTATTCGGGGCATTCGGGGTTGTGGCAGGGGCCGGGGCGCCACACGGGTACGAAGATTCCGAGACTCTTGTGCCGTCTCTTCACAACCGCGGTCACGGGCTGCTTGCAGACCGGGCAGACAAGCGCCCCTTGGGGACCGGTCTCATGCTCGGTTTTAATCATCCTTTAACGATAGGCGTGATGGCCGCAGCCTGCCGGTGGGGCGGCTCCTTCCGTCAGTTCGGCGTGATGATCAGCTTGCCGCGTACATGGCCGCCCGCGCTCTCCCGGTGGGCGTCGGCGGCCCGGGACAGGGGGTACGTCCTCGCCACGGAGAGGGTGAGTCCGCCGCTCACGACCAGCGCGGCAGCCTGCTCAAGGCGCTCACGGATCGCGTCGGGGCCGGCGAACGCGAAACGCACGCCGTGCTCCGCCGCCCGGTGATCGGCGATGGTGACCACGCGGTCCGGGCCGCCGGCGAGTTCGACGAGGGCCGGCAGCGAGCCCTTCCCGGCGGCGTCGAACGCCGCGTCCACGCCCTTCGCGGCGACGGCGCGGACCCGCTCGGCGAACCCCTCGCCGTACGTCACGGGCTCGGCGCCGAGTGAGCGCAGGTACGCGTGGTTGCGCTCGCTCGCCGTACCGATCACGGTCGCGCCGAGATGCCTGGCGAGCTGCACGGCCACGGACCCGACGCCACCGGCGGCCCCGTCCACGACCACGGTCTCCCCGGACTTCAGCCCGAGGTCCGTGAGCACCTGGTACGCCGTGTTGACGGCCACCGGCAGCCCGGCCGCGACCTCCCAGGGCACGCCTTCGGGCTTCCGTGCGAGCTGCGCCGCGGGCGCGAGTGCGAACTCGGCGTAGCCGCCGGAGCCGATCGAGCCGAAGACCTCGTCGCCCACGGCGAAGCCGGTCACGTCCGCACCGGCCTCCGCGACGATACCGGCGACATCGCCGCCGGGCACCGAGGGGAACTCCACCGGCATCATCTCCGCGACGGCCCCGCTGCGCAGCTGCCAGTCCAGCGGATTCACCCCGGCGGCGCGGACCTCCACCAGTACCTGCCCGGGACCCGGGCGGGGCACCTCGCGGTCCACCACGCGTAAGACCTCGGGATCTCCGTACTCCGAGAACTCCACGGCGCGATACATCTTTGTCATTTTTGCCCTTTTCGGTATGCGGTGCATCTGGTTGACGGGATACCTGACGGTCTGTCAACTGCCTTGCTCAAGTTATCGGGCGGAGGTTCGGCGGGGCATCCGGCTCCGGGTGGAGTCTGTCGGCCGCCCCGTGTCGCCGGGCACTGGTCATGGATACCCCTAGGGGGTATATTCGCCATGCGTAGATACCCCCCTCCCGTATAGGAGTGCTTGCAATGGCCGTGTCGGCATCACCCAACGCGTCAACCGATTCGCGGAGATGGTCCGCGCTCGCGCTGATCGCCCTGGCTCAGTTCATCGTCATCATGGATACGTCGATCATCGGCGTGGCCCTGCCCGAGATGCAGGCCGACCTGGGGTTCTCCCAGGAGAACCTGTCGTGGGTGTTCAACGCCTATGTCGTCGCCTTCGGCGGGCTGCTGCTGCTCGGCGGGCGGCTGTCGGACCTGCTCGGCGCCAGGCGCCTGTTCAGCGCCGGATGGGTCGTCCTCGCCGCGGGGTCCCTGACCGCGGGCCTCGCGGGTGAGGTCTGGATCGAGCTGACGGGGCGGGCCCTGCAGGGTGTGGGTGCCGCGCTGATCGCGCCGTCCGCCCTCACCCTGCTGATGACCCTGTTCGGCTCGCGGCCCCAGGAGCTGGGGAAGGCCTTCGCGCTGTACGGCGCGGCCGCCCCGGCCGGCGGCACCGCCGGAGTCTTCCTCGGCGGGGTCATCACCCAGTACGCCAGCTGGCCCTGGGTGTTCTACATCAACATCCCCGTCGCCCTCGTCGTCCTGATCGCCACGCCCGCCGTCATGCCTTCGGGGGCGGGGCGGCGCGGCTCGATCGACCTGGCCGGCGCGGTCACCGTCACGGCGGGTCTCGCCGCCGCCGTCTACGCCGTCGTCCGTGCTCCCGAGACCGGTTGGGGTTCGGCCGAGACCTGGCTGGTCCTCCTGGCCGGTGCGGCCCTGATCGCCGCGTTCGTCGCGATCCAGGCCAAGCGGCGCGAACCGCTGATGCGGCTGGGCATCTGGCGGGCGCCCAACCTGGCCGGTGCCAACATCGCCCAGCTGCTCATGGCCGCCGCGTGGATCCCCATGTGGTTCTTCCTCAACCTCTACCTCCAGCAGGTCCTGGGGCTGGGCGCCTTCGCCTCCGGTTCCGCGCTGCTGCCGATGACCGTCGCCATCATGATCATGATGATCGTCCTGGCGCCGCGGCTGATCTCCCGGTTCGGGCCCAAGCCCCTCATCGTCCTGGGGCTGTTCGCGCTCGGGGCGGGCATGTTCTGGCTCTCGCTCGCCCGCTCGGACGGGAACTTCCTCGTCGACGTGCTGCCCGCCTCCCTGCTCTCGGCGGTGGGCATGTCGCTGGCGTTCATACCGTCGCTCGGCACCGCGCTCTCCAGCGCCCGTCCGGAGGAGGGCGGTCTCGCCTCGGGGATCGTCAACACCAGCTACCAGGTCGGCTCCGCGCTGGGTCTCGCCGCCATGACGGCACTGGCCGCCGCGCACGGCGCCGGCGAGCAGGGGAACCCGGTGGCGCTCACCAACGGCTTCTCCGCCGCCTTCCTCGGCGCCGCGGCCCTCGCGGTGGTCGGCGGTCTCGCCGCCCTGCTGACCCTGCGCACCGCACCCGCCGCCGGGGACGCGGGTGAGGGTGCGGGCGACGGCAGGGGCGAACGGCCGGAAAAGGCCGCGGCCTGAAAAGGGGCGGGTGTTCCTCGACGACTGCGGCCGGGCGGCGCCCGCTGCCGGGGGTGGGTGTCCGCCCCGGCGGCGGACGCCGCCCCTCGTTTCACCCGGGCCGTCGCGCGGTGACCAGCCGGGCGGCACTGCGCAGCTGGAGTGCGCCTTCCTGCTCGTGGGACCGCAGGAGGTCGACGAGCCGCCGCCGGGCCCGATCCCGGTCGTCCTCCCCGGCCCGGCTCATCAGGTGCCGGCCGGGGCCGGAGCCCAGCAGGAAGGCGGCGGCGTCGGCGGCGTCCCGGCCCCAGGTCCCGTACGCCTCGACCGGCGTCGAGGCGATGGCCTCGTACCCGGCGCGGGACAGTACGTCACGCACGGCCTCCGGGTCCGCCAGCGAGAACATGCCGGGGCCCGGGGCGCCCAGCCCGCCGACGGGCAGGAGGCCGTCCAGCCCCCGGATGGCCTGGAGCCACTCGTTCCGGTCGGCCCGCGCGGTGCAGACGAAGGCGATACGGCCGCCGGGGCGCAGCGCCCGCCCGATGTTGGCGAAGGCGGCGACGGGATCGGCGAAGAACATCACCCCGAAGCGGCTGATCGCGACGTCGAAGAGCGCGGGCCCGAACGGATGGACCTGGACGTCCGCCTGCTCGAACGCGACATTGCCGATCCCCTCGCGCCGCGCGGACTCCCGCGCACGGGCCAGCATCGGGGCCGACAGATCCAGGCCCAGCGCCTGCCCGCCGCTCGCCCGTCGCGCGGCGAGCCGGGTGGGGCGCCCCGCACCGCAGCCGATGTCGAGGACACGGTCCCGTCCGGTGATGGCCGCGGCGGCGAGCAGGGGCTCGTCGAACCCTCCGTTCACCCCGTCCCAGCGGTCCTGGTTGGCGGCCCAGTAGCTCCCCTCGTAACCGTTCCATGCCTGGTCCTGGTCCTTGTTGGCGATGTGGCGCATGCGGATCTCTCCCCCTGGATTCAGGCGCCCGCGGAGGTCGGAGCAACTAGTATGGGCGGGCGCCCATTCAAGGTATGGGCAATCGCCCATACTGTAAACGGGCTGAGAGGGAGGGACGCCGTGTCACCGCGTGGTGTGACGACTCCGGACGTTCGCGAGCGGCTGTTCGCCGCTGCGGAGCGGGTGCTGGAGCGGGACGGGCCGGGCGCCCTGACGAGCAGGGCGATCACCGGCGAGGCGGGCTGCGCGAAGGGCCTTCTGCACGCCCACTTCCGCGGACTGGACCAGTTCGTCGCGGAGTTGGTCCTGGACCGGTTCGCGCGGGTGGCCCGGCACGCCGAGGAGCTCCGGGGGCGGGTGGGGCAGGGCACCGTCGCGGAGAACCTTCACGGCACCGCTCTCGCGCTGCTGTCCTCGGCCGGTCCCACCGTCGCCGGGCTGGCGCTCACCCGCCCCGAGGCTTCCTCGCACATCCGCGAGGCCCTGGCGGGCGGTGCGCCGGGCTTCGACACGGTCCAGGACGCGATCACCGACTACCTGGACGCGGAACGGCGGGGCGGCCGGATCGCGGAACGGGCCGACACCGCCGCCGCGGCCCTCGCCCTGGTCGGGACCGTCCACCACCTGCTCATGACCGGCGCGCACGACCGGCAGCAGGCACAGGAACGGGTCGGGCAACTGGTGACCCTGCTCGACGCCGCCCTCCGGCGCGGGCCGGGCGTCGCCGCCGAGTGAGCCGGGGGAAGTGGCAAGGGTGCCGCCGCGGGAACGGTCCTTTCCGGGCTGAGGAATTGACCACAGGGGCGTGCTTCGTGGCGGCATTCTCACCAGGTACTCGGCGCGCTCGTACGACAGCCGACCGTGGCCGGTGTGAGGCAGAGGCCGATGTCCCGAGTGTGCGAGGCCGTGCAGCCGCAACAGTTGACCCTGACGCAGGGGCAACCTCTCAGCATGGTGGGCATGACGACGAGAACCAGTGCGATCGAGGTCGCCGGGCTGCGCAAGTCGTACGGCGACCACGAGGTGGTCGCCGGAGTCGACCTGGCCGTCCCCGCAGGCACCGTCTACGCCCTGCTCGGGCCCAACGGGGCCGGCAAGACCACCACGGTCCGGATCCTGTCCACGTTGCTTCCCGCGGACGCCGGTGAGGCCCGGGTCGCCGGGTACGACATACGCCGCGAGGCCGACCAGGTGCGTGCGTCGATCGGAGTGACCGGGCAGTTCTCCGCCGTGGACGAGTTACTGACCGGGCGGGAGAATCTGCGGCTGATGGCCGACCTCGGTCACCTCGACCGGCGCCATGCGGGGAGCGTGGTGGAGCGACTGCTGGAGCGGTTCCACCTGGCTGATGCCGCCGACCGGCGCGCGGTGACGTACTCCGGCGGTATGAAGCGGCGTCTGGACCTGGCGATGACCCTGGTGGCCGGGCCACGGCTCATCTTTCTCGACGAGCCCACCACCGGCCTCGACCCACGCAGCCGCCGTGACCTGTGGGGGATCGTGCGGGAGCTGGTGGCCGACGGGGTCACCGTCTTCCTCACCACCCAGTACCTGGAGGAAGCCGACCAGCTCGCCGACCGGATCGGTGTGCTCGACGGAGGCCGGCTGGTCGCCGAGGGCACCGCGGCCGAGCTGAAGCGGCTGGTCCCCGGCGGTCATGTCGAGCTTCAGGCCGCCGACAGTGAACGGCTGGCCGAGCTGGCACGCCGGTTCCCCGAGGCGAACCCGAACACCGCGGCGCTCACCCTGACCCTGCCGTACGACGGCAGCCTCACCACGCTGCGACGGCTGTTGGCCGGGATCGACGACGACGCGGTCACCGGGCTCGCGGTGCACACCGCGGACCTGGATGACGTGTTCCTGGCTCTCACCGACCACTCCACCGCCGTCGAGTCTCCCGAGGAGGTGCCGGCATGAACAGCGCGACGTATGCCGTCCGCGATTCGGCGACCATGCTGCGCCGCAACCTGAAGCACATGGCCCGGTACCCGTCGCAGACGCTGATGCTGATCGGCCTGCCGCTGCTGTTCCTGCTGCTGTTCGTGTACGTCTTCGGCGGCACCATGGGGGCCGGTCTGCCCGGAGCCCCGGCGGGGGACCGCGGCGACTACCTGACGTTCATCACTCCCGGGATCCTGGTGATGGCAGTGGCGAGCGTGTCCATCAGCACTGCGGTCTCGGTCGCCACCGACATGACAGGCGGGATCATCGACCGGTTCCGGACCATGGCCATCGCCAAGGTCTCGGTGCTCACCGGCCACGTGCTCGGCGCGATGGTCCAGACCGCGCTGGCACTCGGAACGGTCCTTGGTGTCGCGTTCCTGCTCGGTCTGGAGACCGCCGCCTCGGCGATGCAGTGGCTGGGCCTGGCCGGTCTGCTCGCGCTGCTGTCGTTCGCGATGACCTGGTTCACCGTGGCGCTGGGGCTGGCCAGCCCAAACCCTGAGACCGCGAGCAACTGGCCGATGATCTTCATCATGCTGCCGTTCGTGGGCAGCGGGTTCGTGCCGGTCGAGTCGATGCCGACCGGGCTGGGACGGTTCGCCGAGTACCAACCGTTCACGCCGGTCATGAACGCCTTCCGCGGTCTGCTGGCCGGATCACCGGATGGCTCGGACGTGCGCTGGGCCATCGGCTGGTGTGTGGTGATCGGGCTGGTCGGCTACCTCTGGTCACGGCGTCTCTACCGCACCCGGGCCGCGAACTAGGAGACTGGTCCGATGCTGACCATCGGCGAGCTGGCGTCGTATGCCGGAGTGACGGTGCGCGCGGTGCGGCACTATCACGCCAAGGGGCTGCTGCCGGAGCCGGAGCGGGACCACTCCGGCTATCGGAGGTACGACGCCGGCGCCGTGGTCGAGTTGGTCAGGATCCGGACCCTCGCCGAGGCCGGGGTCCCGCTGGCGCGCGTACGGGAGCTGCTGCAGGCCGACGAGGAGGAGTTCGCCGCGGCAGTCGCAGATATCGACGAGCGGCTGCGGGCGGAGATCCGGGAGCGGCAGCAACACCGCGAGCGGATCGCCCGCCTCGCCGCCGGGGACAGCCTGGCACTGCCCCAGGAGGTGGTCGAGTTCCTCGACCGGCTGCGGGCGCTCGGGGTCGACGAACGGATCGTCCAGGTCGAACGCGACGGATGGATCCCGCTGGCCGCGCGCTCACCCGAGCGCGTCCCGGAGTGGATGGCACGCAAGCGGGAGCAGATCGCCGACCCGCAGATCATCGACTTCTATCTCACCCTGAGCCAGGCTCTCGACCGCACCGACGACGACCCACGGCTGGTCGAACTGGCCGACAAGCTGGCCGCCTACATCACGCAGACGGCCAGCGAGCAGGGCGAGTTCTACGTCGACGACACCGACATCGAGCCACCGTTCGCCCAACTGCTGGACACGCATGTGTTCGACACCCTGCCGCCGTCCCGTCGGCTGATCGAATTGCTGACGAAACGAGGCTGGACCGGCTGGACCAAGCTTGAGCGTGTGAACCCGACACGGGGTGCGGCCGGAACGCGGTAGTCCGCGGCGGCACCCCTGTCACTCGATCCGGTTCAGCCCGGCCGGGTCGTTACGTCAGCACGGCCGTTACGTCAGCCGGGTCGTCACGTACGCCTCGATGGCGTCCCGCTGGTACGCGGCCAGGCCCGGCGCGATCGCCTCGTACGCCGCGCGCCACTGCTCGTTCTCCACACAGGAGCGGCCGATCGCCCGGTACTCCTCGGCGGAGACCGCGCGCAGCCCGGTCAGGGCCCGGTGCTGGGCCTCGATCTCGGCCTGCACCTGACCCGCGTCGGCGGGCACCCCGGCGGCCAGCAGCTCCGCCAGGCGGATCATCTGCGCCGTGCGCTCGCGGTGTCCGGCCTCGATCTGCGCCTCGCTCATCGCCGAGGTGTGCCGGTCGATGTCCCCGGCCAGCTCCGGGAAGTCGCGCAGGCTCTCCTGGATCTGGGCGGGCCGAACGCCCTCGAAGAGATTCTCCGGTCGGTTGATCGCCGTCATGGGGCCACCGTCCTTTCTGGATTCCTCCAGTTCGGCGATCGTGCGGGAGACGGTGCCGGCCAGCGCGTCGATCCGGTCGCGCTCGGCGAGGAGCCGGCGGTGGTGACCGCGCAGCGCCTCCACCTCATCGACCTGCGAGGCCAGGATCCGCCCGATCTCGGGCAGACCCAGACCCAGCGCCCGCAGCACGAGGATCTGCTGCAGCCGGAGCAGCTCGCCCTCCCCGTAGCAGCGGTGGCCGTTGGAACCGGTCCCCGCGGGCGGCAGCAGGCCGATCTCGTCGTAGTGCCGCAGCGTCCGAGCCGTCACACCGGACATCCGGGCGACTTCCGCGATAGGCCAGACCATCGCCGTCTCCCCTCACGATCACCTCACCGGGCCGGTCTCTCCGGCCCTGGTCAGGACGGTAGAAGCTGCCGCTGCGGCAACCGCAACCCCGAAGCCCTGCGCCAACCGCAGCCCCGGAGCCACGGAGCCACAGAGCCCGCAACCCCGGAGCCCAGGATGGCCCGGCGGCCCCCGAAGGGCACGCCGGGCCATCCCGTGGTCACCGCATCAGGCCCGTGGTCACCGCACCCGGACGCGCACCGTGTGCGTGGCGCCGCGGCTCCGGCTCAGGTCGCCGAAGGTCATGGTCACCGACGAACCGGTCTGGACGCCGGTGACCGTCTCCGCCTTGGACAGGACGGACTTGACGGGCCGCTTCCAGGTGAGGGTGAGGCCGGTGACGGTGCGGGACGGGTCGGAGACACTGATCGTGGCGGTGCCGTCGCGCTTCTCGTGGATCTGCACGCAGACCGGCGCACTCGCCGTGACCTTGCCCGCCGTGCCCGCCGCCCAGAAGTTGACGCCGGTGAAGCCGAGGGAGGGAACGCGGATGCCGGTGCGCCCGGCGTCATTGGCGAGGATCTGCAGCCAGTCGGTGTCCGCGGCGCGGTCGGCGGTGCGCCTGCTGCTCGCGCCCGGCATCAGGATGTACGCGTAGGAGCTGTCCGCCGGATCGGTGCCGTGATCCTTCCAAAGGGTCACGTACCGGCGGGTGTTGGGCGTGGCCGAGCCGCCGTCGTTGATGTCCTTCCAGGCGCCGGTGCGCTCCTCTCGCAGCGCGTGCAGTTCGGTGCCGCCGGGGAAGACGTATCCGGCATGCCGGTCGAGATGGGCCCAGGTGGTGGTGCGGGTGGTGGTCCAGCCCTGGGTGGCGGGCTGGGCCACGCCGTCGAGCAGCAGCCGCTGTGTGCCGCTCGCGCCGAGGCAGCGGTTGTCGACGACCGTCTCGACGGCCGCGCCGTCGGCGGAGGTGATGCCGGAACCGAGGCAGACCACGCAGTCGTCGAGCCAGAACCACGACTTGCGGGCGTGCATCGTGCTCGCCAGGCCCTGGAGGTGCTGGCCGGTGGTGCCGAACTCGCCGTCGCCGGTGCCGCCGACCCACTTCGTGCCCGGCTTCGGGTTGGCCCAGGCGCCGCCCTGCCCGTCGGCGAGCTTCTTCCGGGAGACGGTGATGCCGGGCAGCCGGTACGGGTCGACGGTCGGCCAGTACGCGTCCGAGTACTGTTCGAGACCCGCGCCGTCGCCCCACCACTGGAGCCAGCCCGCGCCGGTGTGCCAGCCGCGCTTGTTCTCCCCGTTGCCGAACTCGTAGTGGGCGATCCGCTCGGAGGCCATCGACAGACCGGCGCCCCAGCCGCGTCGGCGGTGGGTGGCCCGGTCCATGTTGTGGAAGACCCGGTGCGCGGCCGGCTCCGGCGACGCGGTGACGGTCGTGTCGTCCAACAGGGTCTGCAGCCGGGCGGTGTTGACCAGGCTCAGGGACCCGGCCTTGAGCGCCGGGGCGTAGTAGTCGCGCTGCAGCCAGCCCTTGACCATGGCGCGCCAGCGGGCGTTCTCCTCGGGGCCGGCGCCCATGCCGAGCAGCACGATGGAGGCCATCACGCCGTGGGCACGGGTGTGGTCGCTGGCGCCGACGCGGGTGATGCCGCGGCCCGAGACGTTGTCCATCATCAGACCGTCGTAGATGAACGGGGCGATGGCCGCGTCGATGGTGTCGAGGAACTGCCGGCTGCCCGGATCGGTGATCTCCCAGGTCGAACCGCGCAGCAGGGCGAACAGCCGGCCAAGACCGTCGTTGAGGACCGCGCCGTAGCCGCCGATGTACGGGATGGAGGTGTGCTGGACGAACGAGCCGTCCGGGTAGAAGCCGTCGCCGGTCGTGACGTACGGGAAGACCGGCGAGAGCGCGTCGACGGCGAGCGCGACCTTGGCGGCGTCGGCACCGACGATGCCGCGCAGGATCATGCCGCGGCACAGGTCGACGCGGTTGGCGCCGGTGCTGGTGCCGGTGTACGAGCCGACGGCGGAGTCGGGCAGGAACTTGTCCACCGCATTGCAGTAGTTGGCGCGCTGGGCGTCCGACAGGGCGTCATACAGCAGCACGCAGGTGTCCATGAGGGCCTGGGGCGCGCCGATCTGCCAGTTCCACCAGTTCCCGTAACGGGCGGTCGACTCGTTGAAGACGTCGGCGTACAGGTGGTCGAGGCCGGTGATGACCGCGTCCCTGAGAGCGATGTCGCCGGTGACCCCGGTGCCGGGCTGGGAGTACGCCTCCGCCATGGTGCGCAGCCGGTTGTAGCCGGTGTTCATGTTGGCGGAGAAGTTGAACGACTCGGTGTCGGTGTCCGGTTCGGGGTCGAGATGGACCAGGTCCGGCCAGAGGGAGCCGCGCGCGGGGGCCATCGTGGAAAGGAAACCGCTTGCCTGGGCGCCGAGGTCGGCGAGCTTGGACTTGAAGGGCTCGGCGGTCGGGCTGAAGCCGGTTCCCAGGTACAGATCGCGCCACTTGGCACGCAGGGCGGCGAACTCGTCGGCGGCGTCTGCGGCGGTGGTGGAGGCGGCGGAAGCGGGGAGGGCTGCGGAGCCGGTGGCGGACGCGGCGGTCGGCAGGCCGAGGGCGAGCGCCGCACCGCCGCCCGTGGCCAGCAGGGCGCGACGGGACCAGGCAGTTGTCATCGAAGCTCCGGGGGAGAGTGAGCCAGTGCGGGAATGCCAGCGTGGTAAGCGTTTTCTAGCATGGGGGCGTTGGGGTACTCAAGGGGTCGTCCGGGTCGCCGTACGGCACGGCGAGGGCGGTGCGCGCAGGGGGCGTACGCGCCGACGGAAGCCGTCTGACGGGTGGGCCGGACGTCGGATACCGGTAACCGGCTTCAGGGGTACGGGAGTTCAGAGAGCCGGTACGGAGGCGGCGGAGGCGGGCCGACGCGACGGGAAGCGGATCGGCGTGGCGGGAAGCGGATCGGCCGGTTCGGGTGTGCCGCCGGTTCGGGCATGCGGCTGGCTCGGCCGGTTCGGGCGTGCGGCCGGTTCGGCCGGTTCGGCCGGTACGGAGGTGACGGGCCGGTCAGATGGTTTCGGCGTCCAGGGTGTCCAGGGCGTCCACGGCGTCCGGGATCGGCTGCTCGGCCCAGATCGTCTTGCCGCGCCGGGTGTAGCGGCTGCCCCAGCGCGTGGTGAGCTGCGCGACCAGATACAGGCCGCGGCCGCCCTCGTCCGTGAGCAGGGCCCGGCGCATGCGGGGCTGCGTGGCGCTGGGGTCGGAGACCTCGCAGGTCAGCTGCCCCGCACGGATCAGCCGCACCTCGACCGGGCCACCGGCGTGCCGGATGGCGTTGGTGACCAGCTCGCTCAGCACCAGCTCGGTGGTGAAGACGAGCTCCTCCAGCCCCCACTCGCGCAGCTGCTGCGCCGCGTCCTGCCGGACCTGGGCGACGGCGGCCGGGTCGGTGGCCACGGGCCAGGCGGACGTGTTGCCGGGCGGCACCGCATGGGTGCGGGCGAGCAGCAGGGTCACGTCGTCGGCGAGTTGGTGTGCGGGCCGGGCGGAGATGATCTCCTGGCCGAGTTCGCGCAACGGTGCGGTGGCGGCGCCGGGGCGGGCCAGCCGGCGGCTCAGTTCGGCCATGCCCTCGTCGAGGTCGCTGTCGCGGCCCTCGATCAGCCCGTCGGTGTAGAGCGCGAGCAGGCTGCCGGGCGCCAGTTCCACCTCGGTCACCTCGAAGGGCAGACCGTTGACGCCCAGCGGCGGCCCGGGGTTGAGGGGCACGTACGAGACGGTCCCGTCCGGGGCCACGACGGCGGGCGGGGGATGTCCGGCGGAGACCATCGCGCAGCGCCGTGACACCGGGTCGTAGACGGCGTACAGGCAGGTGGCGCCGACCGGGTCGGCCCGGAGAAGACCGCTGTGCGACCCGCTTGCGTCCGGTGGGGTGACCGGGCTGGGCCGATCGGGTCCGTCGTACCGGCCGGGCGCGCCCGATACGCCTGATCCACCCGATCCGCCTGATCCGAAGGCTTCACCCAGCCCGTCTGGCCCGGCCCGTCCGTCCGGCCCGTCCCGTCCATCCGGCTCGTCCAGTCCGTCCAGCTCGTCCAGCTCGTCCAGCCCGTCCGGCTGTCTGGGCTCGTCGCGGAGCTGGGAGACCAGGTCGTCGAGGTGCACCATCAGCTCGTCCGGCTCCAGATCGAGATCGGCGAGGGTGCGGACGGCGGTACGGAGCCGCCCCATGGTGGCGGTGGCCCCAAGACCGTGGCCGATCACATCCCCGGCGACCAGGGCGACCCGGGCGGAGGACAGCGGGATCACGTCGAACCAGTCGCCGCCGACGCCTCTGGCGGTGTCGGCCGGCAGGTAGAAGCCGGAGGTGGTCACGGCGACGGTCTCGGCCTGCGCGGGCGGCAGCAGGCTGCGCTGCAGGCCGATGGCGGCCCGGTGTTCCCGGGTGTAGCGGCGGGCGTTGTCCAGGGCGAGGGCCGCGCGGGCGGCGATCTCGCACAGGAGGTCCAGGTCGGCCGACGTGTAGGCGGGCCGGTCGGGGCCGCGCCGTACGGTCACCCGGCCGAGGAAGCTGCCCCGGGCCCGCAGCGGGGCGGTCATCGACACGGGGGAGTCACCGACGGCCGGGGCACAGCGGGCATCGGCCGGGACCACGGTGCCGGTCGCCACCTCCCCGGCCCGTTCCCCGGCCGCCGCGGTCAGCCTGAGCGGCACCGTCCCGTCCTTGCCGGGAGCCGGCTCCTCGCCCGTGAACACCGCTCGGGCGATCTCCACCACGGCGAGGTCGGCAAGGCCGGGCGCCAGCACGGCGGCCAGCTCCTCGCCGGTGCCGGTGACGGACAGCGATCCGCCGACGGCGGCGGTGGCGCGGTGCAGGATCGCCAGGCGCTCGTCGGAGCGGCGCTGCTCGGTGATGTCCGTGAACAGCGCGGTGACGCCGAAGACCTGCCCGTCCGGCGCCTGGAGCCGGAACGCCGAGACGGCCATCACCACCCCGCCGCCGGGATCCTCGATGGTCCGTACGGTCTCCTCCGCCAGGATCAGCGGGCGGCCGGTCCGCAGCACCTCGCGCAGCCGCCGCTCGATCGCCGCCGCGCTCGGCGCCTCCAGGAAGTCCCCCAGCCGATGGTTGCGCAGATCCGGCGGGAGGCCGGTGTACGGCAGCAGATGGGTGTTGGTCCTGACCAGCCGCAGTTCCAGGTCGAACACGGCGAGACCCAGCCGGTCCTGCAGGAAGAGCTCCCGGGTGAACGCCTGGTCCTGCTGCCACTGGGCGACCGTCCCGGCGGGCGCCCACAGCACGAAGAACCGGGCCGTGCCCGCGGACGTCCCGGCGCCGTCGCCCGTCAGCGGGAGCACCTGGTAGGCGATGCCCAGCTCCTCGCCCCGGCCGGTACGCACCGTGGTCTCGCCGTACCAGGAGCTCGTCCGGTAATCGCCGGGAGGTTCGGGCCAGCCGTCCGGATCCGCGAGCAGCTCCATGGCGGAACGGCCGCAGGCCTGGTCGGCGGGGAGCGAGAACAGCTCCTCCGCCGCGGGTGTCCAGCCGATGATCAGTCCGTCCCCGTCGAGCAGGGCCCCGGCCGCGCCGTCCGCGAACGGGAGCCCGTTGTGCCCGGGGGCGCCCGGGAGGGTCATGCCGTCCACCTCGTACTCAGCTCCCTCTCCCGGCCCTGCCCTGCCGACGGTCCCGCGCCGCGTCCACGGACGTCTCCATCATCTCTCGGCTCGTTCCGGTCGCCAGTTCCGGCAGCCCGGTTCCGGCCGCCACCGGCCGGGTCGGTCCGCGGTGGGGCACTATTCGTTCAGTCACTGCGTGGGAGGGTTCTGCATGTCCGATCGCACCGATGGAAGCCGCGGTTCTCTGCTGGCGGTGAGCGACCTGCACGTGGGTATGGCGGACAATCGCCCCCTCGCCGAGTCCCTGCGGCCCGGTTCGGACGACGACTGGCTCATCGTCGCCGGTGACGTGGCGGAGCGCATGGCGGACGTGGAGTGGGCGTTGCGGCTGCTCGCGGGCCGGTTCAAGCGGGTGATCTGGACCCCGGGGAACCATGAGTTGTGGACGCCCGAGAGCGATCCGGTCCGGCTGCGGGGCCAGGAGCGGTACGAGCACCTGGTCGGGTTCTGCCGGAGCCTCGGGGTGGTCACCCCGGAGGATCCGTACCCGCTGTGGTCCGGGCCGGACGGGCCGGTGGCCGTCGCGCCGGTGTTCGTGCTGTACGACTACAGCTTCCGGGCGCCGGGCACGGCGACCAAGGAGGAGTCCCTGGCCTACGCGTACCGGACGGGGGTGGTGTGCACCGACGAGTTCCTGCTGCACCCGGACCCGTACCCGAGCCGTGACGCCTGGTGCCGGGATCGGGTGGCGGAGACGGAGAGGCGGCTGGCCGCACACGATCCGAGGATCCCGCTGGTCCTCGCCGGCCACTGGCCGCTGGTGCGCGAACCGACGGACGTCCTGCGGTACCCCGAGTTCGCCCAGTGGTGCGGCACCCGGCTCACCGCCGACTGGCACCGGCGGTTCGACGTGGCGGCGGTGGTCTACGGCCATCTGCACATACCCCGTACGACCTGGTACGACGGGGTGCGCTTCGAAGAGGTCTCCGTCGGATACCCGAGGGAATGGCGCAGACGCGGCCACCCCAGGGGCCTGCTGCGGCAGATCCTCCCGTACGACGAGGACCGGAGCAGCGGCCCATGATGCCGAGCTGCTGAGCCGGACCATGGGCCGGGACGCGGATCCGGGCGTCATGATCCAGCCGTGGACCGGCGGATCAGATGACCGGCGGCCGTCCCAGTTTCGTCATCCGCCACACCGTGCGCCAGCGCATCGGCTGCCTTCGCCCGCACGGGGTACGGACGCCCTCGGCGAAGCCGCCGGCCCAGGCGCGCAGACCCGTCGCCGAGCGGGTGCGGGCCACGGTGAGGAGGGTCCAGGTGCCCAGGTAGGCCGGGACCAGGGGGAGGGGCAGGTTCCGGCGGGCCAGCCAGACCCGGTTGCGGGCCGTCATCCGGTAGTAGACGGAGTGCCTGGCCGGGGAGGTCTTGGGGTGCTGGAGCAGCAGATCGGGCTCGTAGAGGATCTTCCAGCCCGCGTCGAGCGCCCGCCAGGACAGGTCCGTCTCCTCGTGGGTGAAGAAGAACTCCGCGGGCCAGGGACCGGTCTGGGCGAGCATCTTCATGGAGAAGGCGTGGCCGCCGCCCAGGAACGCGGTGACCGGTCCGCCCCGCATCGGGTCGGTGGCGCGCAGCCGGGGCACGTGGCGGCGCTGGGTCTCGCCGTGCTCGTCGGCGATCCGGAAGCCGACGATGCCGAGCCGCGGGTCGGCGGCGAACAGCTCCCGGACCTTGCGGAACACCCCGTTGTCGACCAGGAGCCCGTCGTCGTCGAGCTCGATGACGACATCCACGTCGCCGAACTCCGCCAGCCTCTGCAGGGCGACATTGCGGCCCCCGGGGCAGCCCAGGTTCTCGGGCAGCTCGATCGTCGTCACCCCGCCGGACAGATCGGACAGGCCGGGAAGGGTGCTGAAGTCGGGGAGGGGCGATCCGTTGCCCACCACGACGAGCCGGTGCGGACGGACGTCCTGCCCGGCCACCGAGGCCAGCAGGGCCTCGACCTCCTGCGGGCGATCGCCCATGGTGATGACGGATACGGCGATGCGTGGTTCGGACACGGTCGGCACTCCTGGTCTCGCTCCGGTGCCCGCGATCGTAGCCCCAAGAGCTGGTCGCCCGTTGTTCAGCCACCTGTTGCCGCCCCGCCATGCCCCGTGACCCTGGGTCAGGATGCGGTGCCGGGGGTCTGCGGGGACGGGGCGAGGGGGGTGCGCGGGCGTGCCGCGACGCGTCGCACATGCCGGTCGAAGACGGCTGCCGCGTCGGGGGTGAGGGTGCGCAGGGCCACCATCGCCGTCACGATGACGTCGCAGAGCTCGGCCTCCACGTCCTGCCAGGAATGGCTCGCGCCCTTGCGCGGGTTCTGGCCGGCCGCCCCGATGACGGCCTGGGCGACCTCGCCCACCTCCTCCGACAGCTTCAGCATCCTCAGCAGCAGATCCTGCTCGGGCGGGATGCCGGTCTCCGCGTCCAGCCAGCCGTGCAGCTCGTCGATCGTCCGCCAGGTGCCGTGGTCACGGTCCTCGCGGTCGTGGTCCTCGTGGGCGTGGGTGCTCTGCTGGTCCATGGTGCCCAGCCTGCCAGGACCGGTCAGCCCCCGATGCGGGTTCCGGTTCCGCTCACCCGCACCCGGGCGTCGTCCGTCCGCAGTTCGACCGTGAGCGTGCCGGGGCGGCCCATGTCCTCGCCCTGGTGGAGGGTGAGGACGGCAGCTTCGGGAACGAGGCCCCGGTCGCGGAGATAGGCGCCGAAGGCGGCCGCCGCAGCGCCCGTGGCGGGGTCCTCGACGACGCCGCCGACCGGGAACGGGTCGCGGACGTGGAAGACGTCCGGCGCGGCCCGCCACACCAGTTGCAGGGTCGTCAGGTCCAGCCGGTGCATCAGCGCTTCGAGGCGTGCGAAGTCGTAGGAGAGGTCGGCGAGACGTTCACGGGTCGCAGCGGCCAGCACCAGGTGGCGGGCGCCCGCGAAGGCGATCCGGGGCGGCAGGGCCGGGTCGAGATCGGCGGCCGGCCAGTCCAGCGCGGCGAGCGCCTCGGCCAGGTCGTCGGGGGCGATGTCCATGACGTCCGGTTCGACGCTGGTGAGCGTGGCGCGGAGCTCGGCGCCCTCCCGGGCGACGGTGACCGGCACCGTGCCCGCGAGCGTGTTGAACACCAGGTCGCCGGGGCCGTCGCGCTCGGCCAGGGCGAGGGCCGTCGCGACGGTGGCGTGGCCGCAGAACGGGACCTCGGCCTTGGGGCTGAAGTAGCGGATGGTGTACTCCCGGGCGCCCGGCGCCCCGGCACCGTCCGGTCCGCCACTGTCCCGGTTGCCCTCGCTCGGTTCGTTGTCGGCCGGTTCTCCCCGCCCGGTCAGGAACGCCGACTCGCTGTACCCCAGCTCCGCCGCGACGGCCAGCATGGCGGCGTCGTCGAGTCCGGACGCGTCGAGGACCACCCCGGCGGGATTGCCGCCCTCGGGGTCGGCGGAGAACGCGGTGTAGCGCAGGACCTGGGTATCCGGATGACGGCTCATGCCATAGGTCAACCGTTTCGCGGCCCGGGGCATTCCCACCGGTCGGCCGGAGCGGGGCAGGAGCGCCCCGGGCCGCGGTCGCCCGGCTCAGTGGCAGTTCTTGGTGCCCTTGCCGGACTTCGTCCAGGAGCAGGAGTCCTGGAGCTTGCCGTTCGGCTTGATCAGCCGGGCCTTGTCACCGGTGTTGTTCCACACGTACGAACCGCGGTTCCAGTACACGTTGCCCGACGCGTTCTTGCCCCGGCCGGTGTGGACCTTGACGGTCTTGCCCGCGCCGATGGTGTAGCTGCCGAAGGTGTACGTGTAGCCGGTGTTGTCCTTGAGCTTGTAGCCCTTGAGCTGGAGCTTCGACTTGCCGTTGTTGTGGATGTCCACCCACTCGGCGTTGAGGGACGAGTTGCTGCGGGTGTCCTTGCCGGGGCTGTCGTACTGGATCTTGCCGAGGTGCAGCCCGCCCTGGTGCGAGGCGGCCGAGGCGGGGGCGGAGACGAGCAGCGAGCCGGCCAGGGCGGTGGCGGCCGCCAGGGCGAGGGGAGCCACGGTGCGTATGCGCATGCTGTGTTCCTTGTGTGGAGTTCTGGTGAAGGGGTGTCAGCATAAGGGCAGCGCGCGGCGCCCCGGGGCGCGGGTGCTCATTACGCCCGGGGTGCGGTCATTCGGGCAGCAACTGCCCTTCGTGGGCTGCTCGTCGGGGCCGCCCCGTCAGCCGCGCCCCACGTACGGCATCGCCGTCGCCAGTACCGTCGCGAACTGCATGTTCGCCTCCAGGGGCAGTTCCGCCATGTGGAGGACCGTCCGGGCCACGTCCGCCGCCGCCATCACCGGCTCGACCGCGAGTTCGCCGTTGGCCTGGAGGATGCCGGTCCGCATCTGCTCGGTCATGTCCGTGGCCGCGTTGCCGATGTCGATCTGCCCGCAGGCGATCCGGTACGGACGCCCGTCCAGCGAAAGCGACTTCGTCAGCCCCGTCATGGCGTGCTTGGTCGTGGTGTAGGCGACCGAGTGCGGGCGCGGCGCGTGGGCGGAGATCGAGCCGTTGTTGATGATCCGGCCGCCCTGCGGGTCCTGTTCCTTCATCAGCCGGTACGCCGCCTGCGCGCACAGGAACGCGCCCGTCACGTTCACGTCCACCACCGCTCGCCAGTCCGCCACCGAGAGGTCCTCCACGGGGACGGAACGCGGGCCGAACGTACCCGCGTTGTTGAAGAGCAGATCGAGGCGGCCGAAGCACTCCCGTGCCGAGGAGAAGAGTGCGGTCACGTCCTCGGGGCGGGACACGTCGGCGGGGACGGTGATCACCCGGGCGTGCTCCCCGGCCAGCGCGGCCGTCTCGGCGAGCGGTCCGGGCCGCCGGCCCGCGAGCGCCACCGACCAGCCGGCTCCGGTCAGGGCGAGCGCCACCGCGCGGCCGATGCCGGAGCCCGCGCCCGTCACGACCGCCGTCCTCGGGCCGGACTCCGGACCGGACTCCCGATCGGAATTCAACAGTTTGTTGCTCATGACGCCGCAGCGTACGCCCTGCCGCCCCGAGGGTGCGCGAGGCCGCCCAGGGTCGCACGGGGCCGAGGAGGCGCATGGGATGCGCGCTTTGTCCCCGGGGACCCATTGCTGCCGCACTCCTCATCCCCCCGACGCCCGGACGACGCGAACACGACAGCCGCCCGATGCGCTGGGCCGGTGAACTGCCGCAGTACATCACCAGCCAGGGGAGGGACAGATGACACACTCATCGCACCAGCAGGAGATGCGCGACGCGGCCAGGCAGCTCGGGCGCCGCCGTTTCCTCACCGTCACCGGCGCGGCCGCCGCGCTCGCCTTCTCGGTCAACCTGCCCGCCGCGGGCACCGCGAGCGCCGCCGAGCTGGACGCGAAGAAGATCGGCGACGACCCGTTCACCCTCGGCGTCGCCTCCGGCGACCCGCTTCCCGACTCGGTCCTGCTGTGGACGAGACTCGCGCCGCGCCCCTACGAGCCCGGCAGCGGACTGCCCCGGGCCCGGGTGCAGGTGCGCTGGGAACTCGCCCGCGACGAGCGGTTCTCCCGCGTCGTGCGGCGCGGATCGGCCACCGCCCACCCGGAGTTCGACCACAGCGTCCACGTCGAGGTCAAGGGCCTCGAAGCCGACCGCGTCTTCTACTACCGCTTCCGCACCGGAACGTGGACCAGCCCCGTCGGCCGGACCCGCACCGCGCCCGCCCGCGGCGCCCGCAACAGCTCGCTGAGCCTGGCCGCCGTCTCCTGCCAGGCGTACCACGACGGCTACTTCACCGCGTACAAGCACCTCGCCCAGGAGGACGTCGACGTCGTCTTCCACCTCGGCGACTACCTCTACGAGTACGCCGTCAACGCGACCGGCGGCGCCCGCAACTACACCGACCGCAGGCTCCCCGCCCACTACAACCGGGAGACGGTCACGCTGGAGGACTACCGGCTGCGGTACGGCCTCTACAAGTCCGACCCCGATCTGCGCGCCGCCCACGCCGCACACCCCTTCGTCGTCACCTGGGACGACCACGAGACCGAGAACAACTACGCGGGCGAGACCCCCGAGAACGACGTCCCGCCGGAGGAGTTCCTGCTGCGCCGGGCCGCCGCGTACCGCGCCTACTGGGAGAACCAGCCGCTGCGCGCCCCGCAGCGCCCCACCGGCCCCGACATGAGGCTCTACCGGCGCCTCCAGTTCGGCCGGCTCGCCCAGTTCGACATCCTCGACACCCGCCAGTACCGCAGCGACCAGGCGTACGGCGACGGCTGGCAGACGCCCGGACCGGAGTCCGAGGACCCGTCGCGCACCATGACCGGCGCCACCCAGGAACGCTGGCTGATCGACGGCTGGCACGCCTCGCGGGCCACCTGGAACGTCGTACCGCAGCAGGTCACCTTCGCCCAGCGGCGCGACGTCCCCACCGACGCGTTCAAGCTGTCCATGGACGCGTGGGACGGCTACCCCGCCTCCAGGGCCCGCATCCTGAAGGGCGCCGAGGCCGCCGGGGTCGACAACCTGATGGTGCTGACCGGCGATGTGCACGTCGGCTACGGCTTCGACCTGAAGAAGGACTTCGACGACCCCGCCTCCCGCACCCTCGGTACGGAGATCGTCGCCACCTCCATCAGCAGCGGCAAGGACGGCTCGGACAAGCCCGGCAGCTGGAACAACCAGATGCAGGCCAACCCGCACATGAAGTTCTTCAACGGCCGCCGCGGGTACGCCGTCGTCACACTGGGCCGGGAGCAGGCGCGCGCCGACTACCGCACGGTGTCCGCCGTCACCACCCCCGGCGCGCCCCTCGCGACGGCCGCCTCGTTCGTCACCGAGGTGGGCAACCAGGGCCTCACCCCTGCGTGATGCCGTCCGCCGCGTAGCGGACGCCGATGCGGTCACGTACCGCGTCGAGCGTCCGCATCACGGCCAGTGACCCGTCCAGCGGCACCAGCGGCGACTCCGTCTCGCCCGCCCGCAGCGCCCGCACCACCTCGGCCTGCTCGAACTGCATCCCGCGCAGCCCTGCGGTTCCGGCTCCGGTTTTGGCGGTGAACTCCTCGGGCTCGTGTCCCGGCCGGTGCAGTACGAACCGCTCCGGGTAGAAGAAGCCGCGCGGGAACTCGATCCGGCCCTTCGTGCCCGTGACCGCCGCGGTCTGCGGGGTGTCCGCGACGAGCGAGCAGTTCAGCAGCGCCGAGGCGCCCGCCTCCGACCAGCCCAGCAGCATCGCGGTGTGCAGATCGACGCCCTCGGGGGAGAGCACCGCGTCGGCCTGCACCCGGTCCGGCTCACCCAGCAGCAGCTGCGCGAACGACACCGGATAGACCCCGAGGTCCAGCAGCGCGCCGCCGCCCAGCGCACGGTCGCGCAGCCGGTGCTCGGGCCCGAACGGGCCCGCGAGCCCGAAGTCGGCCTGCACGGTGCGGATCTCACCGATGGCGCCGTCCCGCACCAGCTCCGTCATGCGCCGGATGACCGGGTTGCAGTACGTCCACATGGCCTCCATCAGGAAGAGCCCCCGGTCCCGGGCGAGCTTCACCAGCTCGTCCGCCTCCCGGGCGTTGAGCGTGAACGCCTTCTCGCACAGCACGTGCTTCCCGGCCTCCAGACAGAGCGCCGCCGCCTCCCGGTGCGCCGAGTGCGGCGTGGCGACGTACACCACATCGACCTCGTCGTCGGCGGCGAGCGCGGCCCAGCTGCCGTACGCCCGGGGTATCCCGAACCGCTCGGCGAACGCCTGCGCCGAGGCATCCGTCCGAGACGCGACGGCCACCACTTCCGTGTCCGGCATCGACCGGAGATCCTCGGCGAACGTCGTGGCGATACCGCCGGTCGCCAGCACACCCCACCGCACAGTGCCGCTCATGCCTGTCATGCCTGCTCCCCAAGAGGTCTCGACCAGTCCGGCTGAGCTGAGAGCATAGATGCGGATTCAACGACATGGAGATGGAAATGCCGGAGAGCGGCGCAAGCCGGGCCCAGCAGGAACGCACACACATATCGACCGCCGGAACCGGGGCCACAGAGCCCGGAGCCACCGGCACGACCCCCGGAAAGCCGGCCGCTGCCGAAGCGGCCAGGCGCACCGGACTTCTCGTCACCCTCGTCCTCGGCGGCCTCACCGCGGTTCCGCCGCTCTCCATGGACATGTACCTCCCCGCCCTGCCCGCGGTCACCGACTCCCTGCACGCGCCCGCCGCCACCGTCCAGCTCACCCTCACCGCCTGCCTGACCGGCCTGGCGCTCGGACAGGTCGTCGTCGGCCCGCTGAGCGACCGGTGGGGGAGGCGCAGGCCGCTGCTCATCGGCATGATGATCTACGTCGTCGCCACCGCGCTCTGCGTCTTCGCGCCCACCACCGGGCTCCTCATCGGCTTCCGCCTGCTCCAGGGCCTGGCCGGTGCGGCGGGCATCGTCATCGCCCGTGCCGTGGTGCGCGACATGTACGACGGCGTGGAGATGGCCAGGTTCTTCTCCACCCTGATGCTCATCTCCGGCGTCGCGCCGATCGTCGCCCCGCTGATCGGCGGCCAGGTGCTGCGGTTCACCGACTGGCGCGGGATCTTCGCCGTCCTCACCGTCGTCGGCCTGGTGCTCACCCTCGTCGTCTGGAAGTGGCTGGGCGAGACCCTGCCGCCGCAGGACCGGCACACCGGCGGCCTCGGCGACGCGCTGCGCACCATGCGCGGACTGCTCGCCGACCGGGTCTTCACCGGCTACATGATCGCGGGCAGCCTCGCCTTCGCCGCCCTCTTCTCGTACGTGAGCGCATCGCCGTTCGTCATGCAGGAGATCTACGGCGCCTCGCCGCAGACGTTCAGCCTGCTCTTCGGCATCAACTCGGTCGGCATGATCGTCGTGGGCCAGATCAACGGCAAGATCCTGGTCGGCCGGGTCAGCCTGGACAAGGCGCTCACCTTCGGGCTCTCGGTCATCACGCTCGCCGCGGCCGCACTGCTGCTGATGACGACCGGGGTCTTCGGAGAGGTGGGCCTGTTCCCGGTCGCCGCCGGGCTGTTCGTGCTGATGTCGGCGATGGGGATGGCGATGCCGAACACGAACGCGCAGGCGCTGATGCGTACGAAGCACGCGGCCGGCTCCGCCTCCGCGCTGCTCGGCACCTCGTCCTTCCTGATCGGCGCCATCGCCTCGCCGCTCGTCGGGATCGCGGGCGAGGACACGGCCGTACCGATGGCCGTCGTGCAGCTGGTGTGCGCGGTGGGCGCGATGGCCTGCTTCCTGGGGCTGTGCCGGCCCTGGCGGCGGGCGGCGTGACGCGCACGCTGTGATGTGCATGCCGTGACGCGGGCGGCGGGGCCGTGGCGTGGTTCAGCCCCAGGTCTCGCCGCTGATCATGTCCGGCCCGAAGCAGCGCGAGGCGACGGAGGCGAGTGCCGGTACCGGTCCCTCCTCCATCGAGTGCTTGAAGGTGTGGACCACACAGGTCCGCACCGGATGAGTGGGCCCGCCGGGACTGCCGCAGTGATTGGCGGACAGTGGCCGGTGCTGCGGACGTGCCAGGGCGAAGCAGACCAGCATCGTGCGGTGGTCCTCGAACCAGAGGTGGTCCCTGACCGCCCGGTTGCCGAAGTCCATGCAGTCGAAGACGACGGCGATGTCCTCGGCGCCGTACGGGGCGGCCCGCAGCGCCGGCAGCACATCGAGGATCGCGTCCCCGGACGCGAGCAGCCGGGCCTCCTCGTGCGAGGGGCCCCAGGGCGGCGGGTCGTCGTCCGGCACCGCCGCCGGGTACTCCTCGGTCCGCAGCAATGTGCCGACGGGGGGCCGGTCCCAGCGGGCCTGCCCGCTGACGCTGCCCCAGTTGAGACTGGCGTTGACGCAGAGCTTCCCCGCGAGGAGCGCCCACGGTGTGCGGGCCACACGCTCGCGCGCCAGCTCGACCGCGAGGCTGCCGAACGCCTCCGGCCGCAGGAGAACGGGTTTCGGGGGCGCGATGAAGGCGTCGGTCCAGATTCCCATGTCCCACTTGTAACAGCGGGGTTCGAGCCGGGGCGAACGAGTTTCCGCCCCGGCACCCCACGCCGTTACGAAGACCTCGGGTACCCGATCAGGTGCGGGCGGTCCTTCTCGTCCGTCCAGCGGAACAGTCCGACGCCGTCCGCGGTCTCCATGCCCGGGACGCGCACGTTCGAGGGCAGGGCGCCCGTCGAACCGCTGCGGACGGCGACCGCGACCGGGGCACCGCCGCCGGCCAGGACGTCGGCCGCGTTGCGCGCGCTCGCCGCGCCGTACGCGGTGCCCTCGTCGTTCACCGAGGCCAGGGTCAGCGGCTTCGTGCCGTCCGCGCCCTCGAAGCAGAACCCCCGCTTCGTGGCCAGGTCGAAGGCGAGCGGCCCGGCCACCAGGTAGGAACCCGAGGGCGCGGCGACGAGCTGCGGGTACTGGCCCGGCTTTATCGCGGGCTTGCTGCACTCCACCGAGGCCAGCGGCTTGCCCGTCTCCACGTCGTGCACCACCCACATGTCGTGGGTGGCGGCGCGCTTCGCCTTCTTGTCCAGCTGCCACTTCGCCAGGATCAGGCCCGGGACCACCGACGTCGGCATCCCGCTGAACTTGTCCGTGCCCTTGGGGGCGACATTGCGGCTGAACCAGCCGCCCTGCACCCAGAATTCCTTCGACCCGCTGACCAGCAGGCCCTTCTGCGTCAGCCCGCGCACCTCGGTGAGCTGCTTGCAGGTCTTGCAGCCCTTCGGGTACTTGAGCGCGGACGCCGTGACCTTGGACACCCGGCCGGTCACCGGGTCGACCACCGCGCTGTTCGTCCGGCCGTCGCTGATGAGGATGCCGGGGCCGGTGGTGGAGACCGTCGGGACCGAGTTCCACGGCACCTCGACGCGCCGCCGGGAGCCGTCCTCCACGTCGTAGACGTCCAGCGAGACGATCGTGTCGGCCGGGGTCAGCGCGTTCTCGCCGACCTTTCCGTACGCCCAGGTCACGAAGTACTCGTGGTCGTCGACGGTCACCGCCAGGAGCTTCGGGAACTGGTGCGGCGACGGGGGCCGCCAGCTCTCGCCGTGCCAGCCGGTCTGCCCCGTCTTGGAGTCGATGGTCCGCAGCTGGTACTTGGTCTCCGACTCCCGTACCAGGTAGGCGAGGCGGCCCGTGGTCCGGGAGATCGCGTAGTCGGGCGAGGTCCCGATGAGCTCCCAGCCGCGCTCGGGCGCGTACGCGGAGGGGACGGTGAGCTGTGTCACCTCGGCCGGACTCTTCTTCTTGGCCTGCTTCTCCGGCTCGTCCGTTTCCTTCTCACCGCTGCCGCAGGTGGCGAGCAGAAGAAGCATGGCCAGCACGAGCACTCCGCCGACCAGAACCAGGCGCACGATCTTCTGTCTCATGGTTCCCCTCGATGGGCAATCCCGACCTCGCGGCGGTCAGCGTAGCAACTTGCGTGGGCATCGCGGCAGTTCGGTTACCGTGCAGTTCGGCGCGGATACCGGGGCGGAGGCGGGTCCGTCGGCTTTGCCTACAATTCGTCGGTGAACGCCACCCTCCCCTCCGCGGAAGTCCTGCGCGCGACGCTCGCCGGACTGCTCGACGGACTGCCGCCCAAGCAGGCCGCCCAGGCCGTCGAACGGCTCATCGCCAACTACCGCGGGACCACCCCGACCGACGCGCCGGTGCTCCGCGACCGCTCCGACGTCGCCGCGTACGCCGCGTACCGGATGCCCGCCACCTTCGAAGCGGTACGGTCCGCCCTCGACGCGCTCCGGGAGGCCGCCCCGGACTGGGCGCCCGTCACGCACACCGACGTCGGCGGCGGCACCGGAGCGGCGAGCTGGGCCGTGGCAGGGGCCTGGGAGGGGGAGGAGCCGCGCACCACCGTGCTGGACTGGGCCGAGCCCGCACTCGCCCTCGGCCGTGAACTGGCGGAGCTCTCCGGCATCCCCGCCCTGCGCGCCGCCGAGTGGCGCCGGGCCCGGATCGGCGCGGGCCTCGAACTCGCCCCCACGGACCTGGTCACCGTCTCCTACGTACTCAACGAGCTGACCGCGGACGTCCGCGCCGCCCTCGTGGACACTGCCGCCGCGGCGGCGCAGGCGGTCGTGGTCGTCGAACCGGGCACCCCCGACGGCTACGCCCGGATCATCGAGGCCCGCGACCGGCTGATCGCCGCCGGGCTGACGGTCGCCGCGCCCTGCCCGCACAGCGCGGCCTGCCCGATCGAGCCGGGCACGGACTGGTGTCACTTCTCGGCCCGGGTCAGCCGCTCCTCGCTGCACCGCCGGGTCAAGGGCGGCTCGCTGCCGTACGAGGACGAGAAGTTCAGCTACGTGGTGGCGACCCGCTTCCGGACACAGCCCGTGGCGGCGCGGGTCACCCGCAAGCCGCAGATCCGCAAGGGGCAGGTGCTGCTGGACCTGTGCACCCGCGACGAGGCGCTGCGGCGTGCCACGGTCACCAAGCGGCACGGCGAGCTGTACCGGGCCGCCCGGGACATCGCGTGGGGCGACGAGTGGCCGCCCCCCGGGGAGGACGGCTGACGGCCGCCCAGGCCCTACCCCCGCAGCTCCTGCGTGCAGCACTTCACGCTGCCGCCGCCCTTGAGCAGCTCGCCCAGGTCCATCGGCACCGGTTCGAAGCCCCGCGCCCGCAGCGGATCGAAGAGCCCCGTCGCGGCCTGCGGCAGCAGCACATGGAGCCCGTCGCTCACCGCGTTCAGCCCGAGCGCCGCCGCGTCCGCCTCCTCGGCGATCAGCGCGTCGGGGAAGAGCCGGGCCAGCACCGACCGGCTGCCCGGCGCGAACGCCCCCGGGTAGTACATGATCTCGTCGCCCGCGTCGTCGAGCACGGAAAGGGCCGTGTCCAGGTGGTAGTAGCGCGGGTCGACCAGATCGAGCCCGATCACCGGGCGCCCGAAGAACTCCTGCGCCTCGCCGTGCGAGAGCGGACTGGACCGGAAGCCCCGCCCGGCCAGCACGTACGACGCGGTGACCGCGAAGTCGCCCTCGCCCTCGTTGACGTGGTCCGGCTCATGGATCTCGGTGAAGCCGTTGGCCCGGAACCACTCGCGGTGGGCCCCGGCCTCCTCGTACCGCTCCCGGTACGCGAAGCGGGCGCCCAGCACCCGGCCGTCGATGACGGTGGCGCCGTTGGCGGCGAACACCATGTCGGGCAGCTCGGGGCGGGGGGCGAGCAGCTCCACGGTGTGCCCGAGGGCGCGGTACCGGTCGCGCAGGTCCTCCCACTGGGTCTGGGCCAGGGGGAGATCCACGGGCTTGCTGGGGTCCATCCAGGGATTGATGGAGTACGTCACCCTGAAATGCGTGGGCGCGCACATCAGGTAGCGGCGGGCTGTGGCTTCACGGGCTTCACGAGGCAACGGAGGCTCCTCACGAAAAGGCAGGGGTTGCCTGCCGGGGGGCATCGCACGGGTGTGTGCGTGAGCCCATGGTCCGCTCTCCAGGGCCCCGCGCACAGTGATCCGATCGGGTGGTTCGGCGCCGCCGCCGGCCACGCGGTGCGCGGGCCGGTGCACCGACGCCCGATGTGCGGGCCGGTGCCCTGAGACGCACCCGTCATTTCACGACAAGAAGTGGCATAGTCCCCAGCTCACGGCATCGTCGCCCGTACCCCGCTTCGGGAGTCCGGCCACCCGGGGCGCAGGATGATGGGACCATGGGCAGGGGCAACGCAAAGGTAAGGGGATAGATGGGCGCCGATTTCGGCCGTTATCGCGGCTCAGAGAGCAAATTTTCCCAATGGCTGCGACGCCGACCCAAACCGCAGCAGAGCGCGGTCGACGACACCGCCCGGGAGGCGCTGCTCCTGGCCGTCGCCGAGGCCGGAATGCCGATCGCGCCCGCCGCCCATCCGGTCGGATACCGATGTTCGTGCGAACGCATCGGCTGTCCCACCCCCGCCCGGCACCCGATCTCCTTCGCCTGGCAGACGCAGTCCACCACCGACCGGGCCCAGATCGAGCGCTGGGCCCGCAGCCAGCCGCAGGCCAACTTCATCACCGCGACCGGCATGATCCACGACGTGCTCGACGTGCCGCTGTCCGCGGGCACCCAGGCACTGGAACGCCTTCTCGCCGCCGGCATCGACGTCGGCCCCGTCGCCCGCTCCGGCGACGACCGGATGCTCTTCTTCACCGCCACCCGGGGTACGCCCGAGGACGAGGACGAATGGTGGCCGTGCGAGCTCGACTGCCATCCCGAGACCATGGACGAACATCCGGGGCTGCGGTGGCACTGCCGGGGCAGCTACGTGCTCCTGCCGCCGGCCCTGCTCCCCGGCGAGCTGGACGTGCAGTGGCTGCGCGGGCCGGAGAACCCGCTGCCCGACCCGCTGACCCTGCTGGAGACGCTCACCGACGCGTGCGCGCAGTACGCGGACGCGGCGGACCAGAGCGATCTCGACCACGACTCGGTGGCCTGGCCGCTGAGCCGTTAGGCATTGTCCGCAGGACACCGTCCCGCGGAGGACCGGGGCCGCCCGCGGGCGGCCCCGGTTCCGTCACGAGCCCTTCGCCGCCGTCAGGCCCGGCAGCCTGTTCAGCAGGACGACCTTGCCGCCGTCCTTCGTCGAGCCCTTCTTCGGGACGTACACCAGCTGGCTGGAGACCCGCTCCTTGGTGAGGGTGGACTTCACCTCACCGGTCAGCAGCGCCTCCACGTCGGCGTTGAGCGGCGGACGCAGCCCCTTCGCCGCGGTCTGCCGCTCGAAGTGCTTGCTGCTGAAGAAGACCAGCGCCCCGCCGTCGTCCGTCTCCAGGGCGAGCGGGCCGTACGTACCGCTGTCCAGCGGCTGGTCGATGTACTGGTACGAGAAGCCCGCCCGCCGGGTGGTCCGGCGCGCCTCCCGCCAGCCCGAGGTGGCGGAGCCGGGGGCGAAGACGTCCGGGGCGCCCTTCTGCAGGTACTGGGTGTACTGGGTGCTCAGGTCCTTCGGCGCCACGGCCAGACCGCTGCTGTCCGCGGCCACCGGCCTGGCCCGGCCGTCGTCGTCCTTCGCGAGGGCGGGCAGCCGGGAAGGGGTGACGACCGACAGGTAGGACGCCTTCCACCCGGCGCCGGGCCCGGACTTGACGAAGACGACCAGCCAGCGGGTGTCCAGCTTCCCGCCGTCCTGGTCGCGGTTGGAGTCGGTGTCCGCGAGGAACCACCGCGGCCAGCCGGCCTTCTTGGGGATGAGGTAGTCGGCGTCGGTCAGCTCCAGCGGCGAATGGTTCGGGTTGCCGTCCGGATGGTTCTTCTGCCGCGCCTTCAGCCCGGCCTGGTTGATCGCACCGAGCGGACCGGTGACCCGGTCCGCGTCCAGGGCCGGGTCGTAGGCCTTGTCCGCCGCGTTGTACGCGGAGGTGAAGGCCTTCAGGGCCTGAGCGGCCTCAGACCTGGTTGCCGCCGGTACCACTGCCAGCTCGCCGTGCACCGTCACGCAACCGCTCGCCGTCATCGACAGCACCGTCGCCGTCGCGAGCCCCGTCGCCAGCCGAATCGGCCTCAGGCTTCTCATCCGTTGCTTTCCGCGCCTTCTGATCCGTCGCCCCTCGCGAGAGGGCCCCTCCTGACCGTCCGAACCCTACCGGGGCGAGGAACAGCGCGAGGGTGGGGATCAAATACAGCGCCCACACCGTGATCTGGAGAACGGTCGGGTCGGGCTGGAAGTTGAACGTGCCCTTCAGCAGCGTGCCGTACCAGCTGTCCGGCGGGATCGTGGCGCTGATGTCGAACGCCCGGTTGTGGAGCCCGCCGATGAACTCCGCTTCCTGGAGGTCGTGGACGCCGTACGCGAGCACGCCCGCGGCGACGATCACCAGCATGCCGCCGGTCCAGGTGAAGAACTTCGACAGGTTGATTCTCAGCGCGCCGCGGTAGAACAGCCAGCCCAGCACGACGGCGGCCGCGATCCCGAGGAGCGCGCCGATCATCGGGTGCCAGCCGTCGTCCGCCGCGTGCACCGCACGCCACACGAACAGCGAGGTCTCCAGACCCTCCCGGCCCACCGCGAGGAGCGCCGTGGCGACCAGCGCGCCGGTCCCCATCGCGAGCGCCGCGTCGAGCTTGCCGTGCAGCTCCGTCTTCAGGTGCCGCGCGGTGCGCCGCATCCAGAAGACCATCCAGGTGACCAGGCCGACGGAGACGATCGACAGCGAACCGCCCAGCGCCTCCTGGGCCTTGAACGTCATCTCCTGCGAACCGAATTCGAGCCCGGCGCCGAACGCCAGGCTGACGACGATCGCGATCCCGACGCCGGTCCAGATCGGCACCAGCTTGTCCTTGTTGCCGGTCTTCACCAGATACGCGATGAGGATGCAGACGACCAGGCTGGCCTCAAGGCCCTCACGCAGGCCGATCAGGAAGTTGCTGAACACGTCTCGGTTCTCCTTTTCTGCTTCGAGTCCCGTTACGAGAACAGCGCCCGGCCCCACCAGTCGTCCTTGTCACGGACGCCCGGCGGGACGGCGAAGTGCGCCGAACCCACGTGCTGGATGTACTCGTTGAGTGCGTCGTGCGCCGCGAGGCGCCGCTGCAACGGAATGAACGCCTTGCGGACATCGCGCTGGTAGGCGATGAAGAACAGCCCGGCGTCGAGCCGGCCGAGGCCGTCCGTACCGTCGGTGAACGAGTAGCCGCGGCGCAGGATCGTCGCACCGTCGTTGCTGTCCGGGTGGGCGAGGCGTACGTGCGCGGTCGGCAGCATCGCCTTCAGGAACGGCTCGTCGTGCTCCTTGGACTTGCCGACCGCAGCTCCCTCGCCCTTGTCGCGGCCGAAGACGTCCTCCTGCTCCTGGAGCGAGGTACGGTCCCAGGTCTCGATGTGCATCCGGATGCGCCGGGCCACCAGGTACGACCCCCCGGCCATCCAGCCCGCGTCGTCTTTCCCGCCCACCCACACGTGCTTGTCCAGGGCGGCGGTGTCGGTGCCGGAGATGTTCCGGGTGCCGTCCTTGAAGCCGAACATGTTCCGCGGGGTCTGGGCGTCCGGCGTCGTCGACGACGTCTTGCCGAAGCCCAGCTGGGACCAGCGGATCGCGGTGCGGCCCATGCCGATCCTGGCGAGGTTGCGGATGGCGTGCACGGCGACCTGCGGGTCGTCCGCACACGCCTGGACGCAGAGGTCGCCGCCGCTGCGCGCCGCGTCGAGGTTGTCGCCGGGGAACTTCGGCAGGTCGACGAGCGCCTCGGGCCGCTTGTCCTCCAGGCCGAACCGGCCCTTGGCGAAGAGCGAGGGCCCGAAGCCGATGGTGAGGGTGAGCCGGGACGGCTTGAGCCCCAGCGCCTCGCCCGTGTCGTCCGGCGGGGCCTCGGCGAGACCGCCGTACGCCCCGTCGCCGACCGCGTGACCGGCCGTCATCCGCTCCGCCGCCCGCGTCCACTCCTTGAGCAGCGCGATCAGTTCGGCACGGTCCTTCGTCGTCACGTCGAACGCGGCGAAGTGCAGCCGGTCCTGTACGGCGGTGGCGATACCGGCCTGGTGCGCACCGTGGAACGGCACCGCCGCACCACTGTCCGCGGCGGGCACCGCGTCGCTGCCCGGACGCACCGCGGCGACCGCGCCACCGGCCGCGACGGCGCCGAGCGCGAGACCCGCGCCGCCCCAGCCGAGCAGTGCCCGGCGGGACGGGGCGGGGCCGGCGGTTCCCGCCGGGGTTTCGGCGGCCTGTGTCTGATCGGACATGACCCGGAGCCCTCCGCTCGTTACTTCGTCACCGCGGCGGCGAGCCGGGACAGCGGCTCGGCCAGCGCGTTGACCGCGTCCGACAGTTCCTTGCGGTCCGCCTTGGAGACCTTCTCGTACGAGGTGAACTCGTAGGAGCCCTTGTCCTCGCGGTACTTGTCCAGCAGCGTGTTGAGCTCCGCGAACCGCTTGTCCAGGGTGGTGGTCAGAGCGGCGTCGTTCTTCGAGGCGATCGGCTTCAGCAGCTCGTAGGACTTCTCGGCGCCCTCGACATTGCCCTTGAAGTCGACCAGGTCGGTGTGGCTGTAACGCTCCTCCTCACCGGTGACCTTGCCGGTGGCGACCTCGTCCAGGAGCTCCTTGGCGCCGTTGGCCATCGAGGTCGGGGTGATGTCCGCGGTGCCGACCCGCTTCTGCCAGTCGAGCAGGTCCTTGTAGAGGACGGGGGCGAGGGCCTTCTCCTCGGCGCCCAGCTTCTTGTCCTGCCACAGCGCCTTCTCCAGGCGGTGCCAGCCGGTCCACTTCTGGCCGTCCTCCAGGCCGTCCTCGCGGATGTCGACCTTCGGGTCGATGTCGCCGAAGGACTCGGCGACCGGTTCGGTGCGCTCCCAGCCGAGCCGGGAGTCGGCGTACGCCTTCTTGGCGGCCTCGATGTCACCGGCGGCGACGGCGTCCGTGAACTTCTTGGCCTTCGGCAGCGTCTCGTCGGCCTGGGCCTGGACGTAGGTGCGGTACTCCGCGACGGCCTTGTCCATCTCGGGGCTGCGCTTGGCCGCGGAGGCGCCGGTGATCTCCAGCTTCTGCCGGATGCCGTGGCCCTTCATGCCGGGCTTGCAGGCGATCTCGTACGAACCGGCCTTGATCTCGGCCGTGATGTTGGCCTTGGTGCCGGGGCCGATGTTCTCGCGCTCGGCGACGATGCGGTCGTCCGGGAACAGGACGTAGACCTCGGTGACCTTGGATCCCTTGTTCTCCACGGCCAGTTCGATGTGACCGGCCGGGAGCTTCTTCTTCGACACCTCGCAGGAGTCGTCCTTCGCGACGACCTGGACGGCGCCGTCACCCTTGCCGTCGCTCTTCTGTGCGCAGCCCGTGACGGCGGTCAGAGCGGCCACGGTGGCGGCAGCGGTGACGACGGAGAAACGAACGGCTCGCATACGGGCTCCACATGAGGACGAAGGAGAAGCGGGAGAAGAACAGGACAAAGCCAGGTGAGGCGGACCTAACTTAACCGAGGCTTACCTGAGCGATACCCACCCGTGCCGTGATTCAGCTCTCATCCCGCGGACTCGGGAACGGGCTGATCACGGACCGCTCATGGGCGTCCCACGGAAAGGTCAAGCAACGGTCAAGAGCCTCTTGTCGGTACGACGAGGGGTGCCCCGGTCCGCGGATGCGGGAACACCTCGACCGGCTGCCGGTAGACCTCGCCGAGCAGTTCGCCCGTGAACACCCCGGCGGGCGGCCCCACCACCGCGATCCGTCCGCCGTGCAGCACGGCCGCCCGGTCCGCGTACGCCGCCGCGAGCCCCAGATCGTGCAGCACGACGACGACCGCGTCCCCGGCGGCGGCCCGCTCCCGGCAGATCCGCAGCACCAGTTCCTGGTGGCGCAGGTCGAGCGCGGCCGTCGGCTCGTCGAGCAGCAGCAGCGGGGCGCGCTGCGCCAGCACCCGGGCCAGCGCGACCCGGGCCCGCTCGCCGCCGGACAGGGCGGAGAAGGGGCGCTCGGCGAACTCGGTGACCTCGGTCGCCGCCATCGCCGAGGCGACGGCGGGATCGTCCTCGTCGGCCCGCTCCGTACCGGCCCACGGCGCCCGCCCCATCCGTACGACGTCCGCCACCGGGAACGGGAACGACAGCGAGGCGGACTGGGGCAGCACGGCCCGGCGCAGCGCCAGTTCGGCGGGCGACCAGTCGGTGACCGGACGCCCGTCGATCCGTACCTCGCCCTGCTCGGCGGGCAGATCTGCGGCCAGCGCCGCCAACAGGGTCGACTTGCCCGCCCCGTTGGGCCCCACGAGCGCCAGCACCTCGCCCGCGCGGGCGGTCAGGTCGATGGAGTCGAGCACCGGCCGCTGCCCCAGCCGCACCCGCAGCCCGCGCGCCTCGGCGACGGGGGAGCCGGGGGAGAGGGGAGCGGGCAGCAGGCGCCGTACGCGTACCCGGAAGGGATTCCTCAGAGACTTCATGCCCAACCACCTTGCTTGCGACGGGTCCTGCGCAGCAGCCAGAAGAAGAACGGGCTGCCGAAGAGCGCGGTCAGCACGCCGAGCGGCAGCTCGGCGGGGTCGGCGACGGTACGGGCCGCGAGATCGCCCACCACCAGGACCAGGGCGCCGCCGAGCGCACTGCCGGGGATCAGGAAGCGATGGCCGGGGCCGTTCGCCATCCGCAGCAGATGCGGCACCAGCAGCCCCACGAACGAGATGATCCCGGCGACCGCCACCGCGGCGGCGGTCAGCAGCGCCACGACGAGCACGAGCACGATCCGGAGCCGTTCCACATCGACGCCCAGATGGCGGGCGGGCCGCTCACCGAGCGCGAGCAGGTCCAGCTTCCGGGCGTGGAACGGTGCGACGAGCAGCCCGAGCACCGCGCACGGCAGCACGGCGAGCACCTTGGGCCAGGTCGCCTGGGCCAGCGAGCCCAGCTGCCAGAAGGTGATCTGGGAGACCTGCGCGTTGTCGGCGAAGAAGATGAACAGCCCGATCAGCGCGCCCGCGAAGGCGTTCACCGCGATCCCGGTGAGGATCAGCGTCACCACCTCGGTCCGGCCGCCCGACCGGGACAGCGCGTACACCAGCAGCACCGTCGCGAGCCCGGCGGCGAACGCGCAGACGGTGACGGTCCAGTTGCCGAAGAAGTTCAGACCGAGCGCGATCGAGGCGACCGCGCCGACCGCGGCGCCGGAGGAGATCCCGATCACTCCGGGCTCGGCGAGCGGATTGCCGAACACCCCCTGCATCAGGGCGCCCGCGCAGCCCAGCGACGCCCCGACCAGCAGGGCGAGGACGACCCTGGGCAGCCGTACGTTCCACAGCACGCTCTCGCCGACCCGGTCCAGTGCCGCCCCGCCGAGGCCGAGCCGGTGCTGGACGGAGCCGAGGACGTCGCCGAGCGGGATGCTGTACGCGCCGAGCCCGGCGGAGAGCAGGCAGCACACCAGGAGGGCGGCGAGCAGCCCGGCGGTCAGCGCGAAGGACGGGGAGCGCCGGGGCTTTCCGGTGGTGGTGGCAGTGGCGGTGGCCGTGGTGTCGGTCCGGGGCCGTTCCGGGGAGGAGGTGGTCACTTGTCCGCCCCGTCCTTCGGGTAGAGCTGTGCGATCAGTTCGCTCAGCACCCGGTCCGTGCGCGGGCCGTAGTTCAGCAGCACGCCGTCGTCGATGGAGATGATCCGCCGGTCCATCCCGGCCGGGGTCTCGGCGACGCCCGGGATCTTCACGAGCCCGTCGACGCCGCCCACCGATTCGAGCCCCTTGGACATCACCAGGATGGCGTCCGGGGCGGCCTTGGCGAGGGCCTCGCTGGTGATGGCGGTGAAGTCCTTCTTCAGCCCGGACGCCTTGCCCGCGTCGACGGCGCCCGCCGCTTCGAGCAGCGAACTCGCCCCGGACTCCCGGCCGCCCAGCAGATACACGGAGGCCGAGCCGCGCAGATAGAGGAAGGCGACCCGGGGCTTCGTCTCCCCGTCCGCCGGGGCGGGCACGGACTTCTGTACGGCGTCGATGCGCGACTGGGTGCGCGACTTCAGTTCGGTGCCCGAATCCGGCACACCCAGGGCCGCGGCCACGGTGTCGATCCGGCGGCCGACATCGGAGAGCTGCTTGGCGGGTGCGACCACGACGAGCGGAATGCCGGCGTCCCGGATCTGGTCGATGGCCTCCGCCGGGCCGGTCGTGGTCTCGGCGAGCACGACGGTCGGCTTCAGCGACAGCACGCTCTCCGCCGAGACGTCATGGGCCCGGGTCACCACCGGGAGTTCCGCGGCCTGTTCGAAGGTGGCGGTGATGTCGCGGGCGACGACCTGCTTGCCGAGGCCGAGCGTGAAGACGATCTCGCTCAGCCCGCCGGTCAGCGGAACGATCCGGTCCGTCGAGGCGATGGTGACCTCGGCGCCGTCCGCCGACTTGACCGTGACGGGCAGTTGCGGATCCGGCGCGGTGGTGAGGGGCTCGATCCGGTCGGCGGTGGCCTTGGCGGCGGTGGTGGGAGCCTTCGCGTCCGTACCGCCGCCGCAGCCCGTCAGGGCGAGGGCCAGCGCGAGGGCGGCGGTCAGGATGCCGAGCGGTCCACGGGTCCCGGCAGCCCGCCGGCGCCCCGGCCGCCGGTCGGCCCGGCCCGGTGGGGCGAAGTCCTGCGAGAAGCGCACTGGGGCACCGTCCTGTCGTTCCTGTCGCCCGCGAGAGGCAGTTGGTCCTGGTATCTGAGGGATGCGGGGGCCGGGGGCCGCCGCGAAACCCGTGTGACTTAGGTTAGCCTTACCTGACTTTCCAGACCTCGGAGGGGTCCCATGCTGCCGTCCAGACCTGCCCGCGCACTCGCCGTCGCGCTTCTCACGGCCGTGCTGGGAGCGCTGCTCCCGGCCACCGCCGCGCAGGCGGCGGGCCGCACGGTGCAGGGCGGCAGGCTGGACTGGGGGATCAAGTCCTCCTTCCAGAGCTATGTCACCGGCCCGATCGCGAACGGCAGTTGGAGCCTGACCGGCGGCGCCGCCACGGTCGGCGGCAGCCAGTTCCGCTTCCACTCCGCCACCGGTTCCTACGACCCGGCGACCGGCGCCTTCGGCTCGGCCTTCGCGGGCGGGGTCCACTTCCTCGGCCACCGGAAGGCCGACGGCAGCCATGAACTCGACCTCACCATCAGCCGTCCCACCGTCCGCATCACGGGCGGCAGCGGCACTCTGTACGCCGACGTGGTCAGCAAGGACCGGGGGAGCGGGCGCGTGACCTCGGCCGCCCAGGTGCCGCTCGCGACGCTCGGCCTGTCCGGGATCGACATGAGGGGCGGTTCCACCCCCATCGCCCTGAGCAACGTCCCGGCGACCCTGACCGCCCAGGGGGCGAAGGCGTTCGCCGGCTACTACACCGCCGGCACCCCGCTGGACCCGGTCAGCCTCTCCGTGGACACCGCCGCCCCGGCCGGGAAGCCGGCCGCCACCAAGTCCCCCGAGAAGAAGCCGCAGTCGAAGAAGACCGCCCCGGCCGCCGGGCGCTTCGAGGACGCCGCCGTCGACTGGGGCGTCCGCCGGACCTTCCGCGAGTACGTCACCGGCTCCATCGGCAAGGGGAAGTGGACCCTCGCCGATGGAGCCCAGGACGGCGGGGCACTCTTCCGCTTCCCGCGCGGCGAGGGCACGTACGACCCGGAGAAGCAGACCCTGGACGCCGGCTTCGCGGGCAGCGTCCACTTCACCGGGGCCGACGGGCTCGACCTGGAACTCTCGGCCGTCAAGGTCCGGGTGAAGGCGGGCAGGGGCACGCTCCTGGCCGACGTCCACCGCGACGGCGGCCGGGACGAGGCCGTCCCGCTCGTCACCTTCACCGCGAAGGACTTCGCACCGAAGGACGGTCTCGCCGTCCTCACCGAAGCCCCCGCCACCCTCACCACCGACGGCGCCGAGGCGTTCGGCTCGCTCTACCGGGCGGGCACCGCCATGGACCCCGTCTCCCTGGCCGTCGCCGTCGACTCCGGGGCCGAACTGCCCGCCCTGCCCGACCTGGGCAGCGACCCCGCCCCCTCGTCCGCGCCGTCCGCCCCGGCCACGGCGAAGCCCGCCGAGGCAGCGGCGTCCGACACCGGTGACGGCACCGTCCTGTACGCGGTCCTCGGCGGCGCGGGCGTCCTCGCCGTCGCGGCGGGCGCGCTGTATCTGGCCCGCCGCCGCACCGCCCGGCAGAACGACAACTGACCTTCCCCATCCCACCCCCTGTTCCTGTGTTCCTGAGGAGACCAACGACCATGGCAGCAACCAACCGCCGCCCCATAGCTCTCACCGCCGCAGTCGCCACGGCGGCCGCCCTCGGCGCCACCGTGTTCGCCCTTCCGGCGCTCGCCGCCGACGGCGCCGCGACCGGCGCCACGGCCGCCGCACCGAAGCTGGAGCTGACGGACGGCACGCTGGAATGGGGCGTCAAGGAGTCTTTCCGCAAGTACCTCGCCTCGTCGTTCTCCGGCGGGAAGATCACCGTCCAGGACGGTGCCGTCCAGGCGCCCGACAACGGGGTGTTCACCTTCTCCGGCGGCAAGGGCACGTACGACACGGCCACGCACGGCACCGACACCGCCTTCGGGGGCGGCGTGAACTTCTACGCCCACGGGGGAGTCCTCGACATCACGCTCTCCGACGTGAAGCTCGCCACGACCGGTACCGGCGGGGCGATCACCGTCGACGTCACGACCCCGAAGGGCACCAGCGACGACGTCGAGTTCGCGGCCCTCGACCTCTCGGCGGTGAAGCCGGGCAAGGGCGAGGGCGGCGCGATGGTCTTCAAGGACATCCCGGCGACGCTCACCAAGGCGGGCTCCGAGGCGTTCGACGGCCAGTACAAGGAAGGCGACGCGCTCGACCCGGCCACCCTCTCGGTGAAGGCGGTCACGCCCCCGTCCACCGACCCCACCGAGGAGCCCGGCACCGAACCGACCGGCACGCCCTCCACCGAGCCCACCGGCAGCCCGTCCACCGGACCGGGCACGAAGCCCACCAAGCCCGCATCCCCGTCCCCCTCGGTCACGGCCACCGACAAGCCGGCCGCCACCCCGGGCGAGATCGTCGACGGCACTCTGGACTGGGGCGTCAAGAAGTCCTTCCGCTCGTACGTCACGGGCCCGATCGCGGGCGGCAGGGTCGAGACGACGGCAGGCGCCACCGCGTCCGGCGACGGCTACCGGTTCCCCGACGCGAGCGGACACTTCGACGCCGCGAAGCAGAGCCTGAACGCCGAATTCCACGGCAAGGTCCGCTTCCTGGGCCATGAGGAGGACGGCGCGTACACCCTCGACCTCTCCCTGAGCGGCATGGAGATCCAGGTCGACGGCGCGAAGGGCACCCTGATCGCGGACGTCTCCAGCAAGGACCGCAAGACCAAGGAGGTCTCCACCTACACCGGTCTGGCCGTCGCGGACCTGAAGCTGCCGAAGGGGCAGCTCGCCGTCAAGAACGGTGTGGTGAACCTCTCCGCCGTCCCGGCGACCCTCACCGCCGACGGCACCAAGGCATTCGGCGGCATGTACAAGGCCGGCGAGCAGCTCGACGCGCTGACCGTCGCGGTCGCCCTCGACAAGGACGCCGAACTCCCGGGCGCCACGGGCGGTTCCGGCTCCGCGGGCGGCTCCGGATCGGCCGGCGGCTCCGGATCGACGGGCGGCTCAGCGACCGTGGGCGGCGGCAGTGTCGGTGGCGGCTCGGTCGGCGGTTCGGGCTCCCTCGCCGCCACCGGCTCCGGCATTCCGGCGGGCGCCCTGTTCGCCGCCTCGGGCGTGGTCGTGGCGGCCGGCGCCGGAGTCGTGATCGCGGCCCGCCGTCGCCGTACCGTCTGACCCGTCCGGGTCCCGTGACGGCACCGCCCGGGTGGACCGGCCGAACGGCCGCCACCCGGGCGGTGCTTGAATGCCCACATGAGCGACATCGACTTCGACGTACCCGAGGGCATCGACGTACTGCGCGTGTTCTGCGGCCCCGACGGGCGGCACGGCAACGCCCTCGGCGTGGTGCGCGACGGCCGGACCTACCCGGACGAGGCGTCCCGGCAGGCGCTGGCCGGCCGGCTCGGCTTCAGCGAGACGGTGTTCGTCGACGACCCCGAGCGCGGACAGGTCGACATCTACACCCCGGGACTCCGCCTCCCGTTCGCCGGGCATCCGCTCGTCGGCACGGCCTGGCTGCTCGACCTGGAGATCCTGGAGCTTCCGGTCGGGGAGATCTTCGCCCGCCAGGACGGCGAGTTCACCTGGATCACCGCCCGCCCCGAGTGGGCACCCCCGCGCACGCTGGAGCGGTACGGGTCCGTCGCCGAGGTCGAGGCGCTGGACGGGCCGCCGCCGGGGGAGGGCTGGCTGTACGTATGGGCCTGGGAGGACGAGGCGGCCGGCCGGGTCAGGGCGCGGGCGTTCCCCCGGCGCGACGACAACATCGTGGAGGACGAGGCGACCGGAGCGGCGGCGCTGCTGCTCAGCGCGGAGCTGGGGCGCGCCCTCAACATCAGACAGGGCCGCGGCTCCCAGATCCTCACCGCCCCCGCGCCCGACGGCACGGTGGAGGTCGGCGGCCGGGTGGCACTGGCCGCCGTACGGGCCCGGCGCTGAACCGGGCCCGAGGCACCACTACGCGCTGAGCGGGAACACCTCGCCCAGCTCCCGGAACACCGCCGTGTTCAGCGCGAACGCGCGCTTGCACTCGTCGACGACGCGCTGCTTCTCCAGGTCGTCCGCGTCCACCGCGTCCAGCAGCTCGCGGTAGTCCCGCTTGAACGAGGCGGGGTTGGATATCTCCTCGAAGACGTAGAACCGGACCCCGTCGCCCTTGCGCGCGAAGCCCCAGGTCCGCTCCGCCCTGTCCCGGATGATCTGGCCGCCGGAGAGGTCGCCGAGGTAGCGGGTGTAGTGGTGCGCGACGTATCCGGCCGGCCAGTCGCGGGCGCACTCGACGACCCGGGCGGCGTACACGGCCGTGGCCGGCAGCGGCTCCAGGCCCTCGCGCCAGTCCGCACCCCGCAGATGGGCCAGATCGCGCTCCAGCTCGGCGGTGCGCATGAGTTCGGGCCGGATGAAGGGACCGGCGACCGGGTCGCCGTGCAGCGCCTGCGCGCCTTCCTCCAGGGCCCGGTACACGAACCACAGCTGCTCCGTGTACCGCGTGTACGCCTCCACTCCGAGGCGCCCGCCGAGCAGGTCGCTCATGAAGGTCGAGGTCTCCGCCTCGGTGTGCTGCTCGTGCGACGCGGTACGGATGAGCGTCGAGAAGGGCGTGGTGGCGGTGGCGTCCAAGGCGGGCCTCCTGGGACCGAGAGGGGACGGGAAGTCCTGAAAGAGACGGAAAAATCGGCAGCGACCGCGTGGTGCGGTGGCGCTGTCGACAACTCCGATCTTCCTACTTAGGCTTACCTAAGTCAACAGCTTCCCGACAACCTGTCGGTAAAAACGATACGCCTGGTTCCGCGTGCGGGATACGCGAAAGCGGCCACCCAGGAGGGCGGCCGCTTTCGCGGAGGAACGGTCCGGGCGGTTACGGGAGCGTGAGGATCTCGGCGCCCGTCTCCGTCACCACCAGCGTGTGCTCGAACTGGGCGGTGCGCCTGCGGTCCTTCGTCACCACGGTCCAGCCGTCGTCCCACATGTCGTAGTCGTGACTGCCCAGCGTCAGCATCGGCTCGATGGTGAACGTCATCCCGGGCTGCATCACGGTGGTCGCGTGCGGGCTGTCGTAGTGCGGAATGATCAGGCCGGAGTGGAACGAGGAGTTGATCCCGTGCCCGGTGAAGTCCCGCACCACGCCGTAGCCGAAGCGCTTGGCGTAGGACTCGATGACCCGCCCGATCACATTGACCTGCCGGCCCGGCCGGACCGCCTTGATCGCCCGGTTCAGCGACTCCTCGGTGCGCTCCACGAGCAGCCGAGACTCCTCGTCCACGTCGCCGCAGAGGTACGTGGCGTTGTTGTCGCCGTGCACACCGTTGATGTACGCCGTGACGTCGAGGTTCACGATGTCGCCGTCGCGCAGCACCGTGGAGTCCGGGATGCCGTGGCAGATCACCTCGTTGAGCGAGGTGCAGAGCGACTTGGGGAAGCCGCGGTAGCCGAGCGTCGACGGGTAGGCGCCGTGGTCGCACATGAACTCATGGGCGACCCGGTCGAGTTCGTCCGTCGTGACACCCGGGGCGATGTGCTTCGCGGCCTCCGCCATCGCCTGCGCGGCGATCCGGCCGGCGATGCGCATGCGCTCGATGGTGTCGGTGTCCTGGATCTCCGGACCGGTGTACGGGGTGGGGGCCGGCTTGCCCACGTATTCGGGGCGCCGGATGTTTCCGGGTACGGAGCGAATGGGAGTGATCTCCCCGGGTACGAGCAGCGACTGGCCAGACATGTCAGCGAGTCTAACCAGCGCGCTTGGGGCAGCATGGCTCCGAGGGAAGGAGCCGATGATGGCCCTGTTCAAGAAGCGCACGGTCGGCAAGCCGGGCGAGTGGTACTACTGCCTGGAACACCACAAGGTCGAGGAGGGCCCCGAGTGCCCGGCCAAGGACCGGTTCGGGCCGTACACCTCCCGTGAGGAGGCGCAGCACGCGATGGACACCGCGCGGGAGCGGAACCTGGAGTGGGAGAACGACCCCAAGTGGCACGACGGGGGCGCCACCCCGCCCGACCAGCAGGCATGACCGGGGGCGCCGGGGCCCCGTCCCCGGGGCCCGTCCCCGGCGTTCCTCAGGCGGCCGAGGGCGCGGAGGGGCTGGATTCGCCGGCTGCGGTTTCCCTGGCCTCCCTGGCCTCCCTGGCCTCCCTGGCCGCCCGCCTGCGCAGCGCGTCCTCGTCCGTCTCGGAGTCGTAGGTGAGCAGCTTCGGCAGCGCCGCCGTGAGCAGCGCGACCGAGGCCACGCACGCCACACCGCCGCTCCAGATCGCCGACCGGGTTCCCGTCCAGCCCGCCATCGCACCGGCCCGCACCTGACCCAGTTGCGGGCCGACGCTGTACGAGAGCACCTCGATGCCCGCCAGCCGGCCCCGCAGCTCCTCCGGGATCGTCTGGTTCCAGATCGTGGAGCGGCCCAGGCCGCTGAGCATGTCGCCCGCGCCCGCCACCGCCAGGCAGACCAGCACCAGCCACACGTTGCCGAACCAGCCGGCCGCCGCGATCGCAAGCCCCCAGACCGCGGCCCCGAACACCACGAACAGCCCATGGCGCCGCACCCGCGACGTCCAGCCGCTGGTCAGCCCCAGCACCAGCGAGCCGACCGACCCGGCCGCGTACATCAGGCCCAGCGACCAGTCGGCGTCCAGCTCGTCCGCGAGGAACGGGAAGATCGTGTTCGGGAAGGCGAAGAACATCGCCGCCAGGTCGACCGCGTACGTTCCCAGCAGCACCGGCCGGCTCCAGGCGTACCCGGCTCCCTCGGCGATGCCGCGCAGCGAGGGCTTCTTGCTGCCCCGGGCGGGCGGCGCCGGCGCGAGGCGCAGACACAGGAGCACTGAGACGGCGAACGTGGCCACCGTGACCGCGTACGCCGTGGCGTGCCCGGCGTAGGCCACCACGAGCCCCGCCACCGCCGGACCGGTGATCGCGCCGAACTGCCAGCGCAGCGAGTTCAGCGCGGCGGCCGCGGTCTGCTGCTCGTGCGGCACGATCCGGGCCATCAGGGAGTCCAGCGCGGGCCGCTGGAGCCCGGCGAGCGCGGAGACCCCGGCCGCGACCAGGTAGAGCGGCCAGAGCATCGGGCCGGGCAGCGCCGCGTTCACCAGGAGCACGAGGGCGAGCAGCCCGAGCCCGGCCTCGGTGGCCAGGATCACCTTGCGGCGGTCCGCGGCGTCCGCGAGCGCCCCGCCGTACAGGCCGAAGACGACCAGCGGCACCAGCTCGACCGCGCCCATCACCCCGACGGCCAGCGGTGAACCCGTCAGCTCCTTGATCTGGAGCGGCAGCGCGATCATCGCCATGAAGCTGCCGAAGTACGTCACCACCCCCTGGAACCACAGCAGCCGGAAGTCGGCGGAGGCGCGAAGGGGGGTGAGGTCGGGCAGCAGAGCGGCCAGCCGGGCGGCCGGGGACGGAGCAGAGGTCACAGGAGGCCATGCTCCGGCGCCGTGGGAAGTGCCGCAACGGGATTTCCGCGGCGACGGCGGCCCCGGGCGTCGCTGCCCGTGATCGGCAGCCCGTCACCACCGGGCCGGGGGCGGCGCCGTCAGCTGGTCGGCGAGCCGGGACAGCCGGTCCCGGAAGCCGCGGCGGCCGCGCGGCGCGGGGGCGCTGTTCTCCCCGGCCGCCGCGCTCACCAGATGCTGCACGGTGTCCAGGTCCACGTCGTCCGCGCCGGTCACCGCGAGCGTCTCGTGGGCGAGCCCGCGCACCTCCGGATCACCGTCGCTCAGCGAGAGCACCGTGGCCCCGGCGCGCCGCGCGTCGTGCACCCGCTCCAGCAGCCCCGCGCCGGGCCGCTCCGGGGCCACCAGGAGCAGCGTCTCGCCCCGCCCCGCCGCCTCAATCCGGCCGAGGCCCACGGCCAGATGCGCGGGGCCGCCCGGCTCCACCCGGTGGCGCACCAGGGTGGGGGCCAGTTCCGGCAGCCCGGACCAGGTGGACTCGTCGACCAGATGGGCCGCCAGATGCCACGGCTCGTACGCCGCCGTCCCCACCAGCAGCAGGCCGCCGCCGTGCGGCACGACGGACGACCGCAGCGCCCCGGCGAACCGCCGGGTCGCGGCGGGCCACTCGGTCCCGGCGAGCACTTCACGGAGCAGGGCGACGCGTACGGCATCCATGGCCCGGCATCCTGCCCGAGGGCCCCTGCCCGGCGCCGGAGAACGGCCCCGAACCAGCCGAACGGGAACAAGGGCGAGAGCAAGTACGGGAACAAGGGATGACACCGGGTCCCGTTCCGTGGCGGGCAGTAATGTCGGAGCCATGACTACGAATGGCAGTGACAGCGCGGCCAAGCCCCCCGCCAAGGACCCCTGGGACCTTCCCGATGTCTCCGGGCTGACCGTCGGCGTGCTCGGCGGCACCGGACCCCAGGGGCGCGGCCTGGCCTACCGGTTCGCCCGCGCCGGGCAGCGGGTGATCATCGGCTCCCGGGCCGCCGACCGTGCGAAGGGCGCCGCCGAGGAGCTGGGCCACGGCGTCGAGGGCGCGGACAACGCGGAGTGCGCGCGCCGCAGCGACGTCGTGATCGTCGCCGTGCCGTGGGACGGGCACGCCAAGACCCTGGAGTCGCTGCGGGACGAGCTCGTGGGCAAGCTCGTCATCGACTGCGTCAACCCGCTCGGCTTCGACAAGAAGGGCGCCTACGCGCTGAAGCCCGAGGAGGGCAGCGCCGCCGAGCAGGCCGCCGCCCTGCTGCCGGATTCCCGGGTCACCGCCGCCTTCCACCACCTCTCGGCGGTGCTGCTGCAGGACGAGTCCATCGAGGAGATCGACACCGATGTGCTGGTGCTGGGCGAGGCCCGCGCCGACACCGACCTCGTGCAGGCGCTGGCGGGCCGGATCCCCGGCATGCGCGGCATCTTCGCCGGCCGGCTGCGCAACGCGCACCAGGTCGAGTCGCTGGTCGCCAACCTGATCTCGGTCAACCGCCGCTACAAGGCGCACGCGGGACTCCGCACGACCGACGTCTGAGCCGGACCGTCACCGGGGTCCGGGCCCGGGCCGCCACCGGCCGTCCGGGTCCGAGCCGCTCCCGGGCCCACCCTGCGGCAAGCGAAAAGGGGCATGGGGGACACTGGACGGGACCGTGCACCACCCCCGACAGGAGCCGCCCCCCATGCCCCGACTCGCTCTCTACGCCATCACCGTCTGTGCCCTGGCCGTCGTCGCGGCCGTGATCTCGTTCGTCCAGGGCAGCCTGCTCGGGATCGTCTGGGTGCTGCTGGCCGGGCTCTCGTCCAACATGGCGTGGTTCTACCTGCGCCGGCACCGCGCACAGACCGCGGGCTGAGGCTGCCGGAGGCCACTCGACCGCCTCCGGGTCCGGCCGCCGGTCCCGCCCGGTCCGCCGGTCACGGGCCGAAGGCGCAGACCGGATACTCCTCGTTCCAGTTCTCCCAGAACCGGTAGGCGGCGCGGCCGCACTCCGTACCCAGGCCGCTCACGCCCAGCGAGTCCAGCACCCCCTGGACCAGGTCGAAGAAGACGTGGTTGATCCCCGGGATCCACAGCACGGCGAACACCGCGATCAGCCCGAACTGCGCGAACGGCTCCACCTTGCGCCGGATCCGGTACGACAGCCAGGGCTCGATCACCCCGTACCCGTCCAGCCCCGGCACCGGCAGGAAGTTCAGGATCGCCGCGGTGACCTGGAGCAGGGCCAGGAACGCCAGCGCGTACCGGAACTCCCTCGGGACACCGTCCAGCGCGTGCAGCCAGAACGGCGCCGTGCACACCAGCGCGAACAGCACGTTGGTCAGCGGGCCCGCCGCCGAGATCAGGCTGTGCTTCCACCGCCCGTGGATCCGCCCCCGCTCGATGAAGACCGCGCCGCCGGGCAGCCCGATCCCGCCCATGATCACGAACAGCACCGGCAGCACGATGCTGAGCAGAGCGTGCGTGTAGGCGAGCGGATTGAGGGTGAGGTACCCCTTCGCACCGACCGAGAGGTCCCCGCTGTGCAGCGCGGTGCGGGCGTGCGCGTACTCGTGCAGGCAGAGCGAGACCACCCACGCCCCCGTGACGAAGACGAAGACCGCGAGCCCGTACGGATACCCGGTGTCCGTCCACACCGCCCAGCCCGACACCGCCGTCACGGCGGCGATCCCGAGGAAGACCGGGCTGATCCGCCGGTCGCTGCGGGCGCTTGCGGTGGTCATCGGCGAACTCCTGACGGACGGCCGGAAGGGGGACGGTGCGGCGGGCGGCGAGCCCGACCGTACCGCCGACACGTCACAAACGTCTCGCGCCGGGGCGGTGGTTCCGGACAGGGTGGGGGCATGACGAGCGATCCGGAGCACACCGCACAGGGGTACGCGCGGACAGGTGTGCGTTTCCCGATCCCGGTCACGGAGAATGGGCCGGTGCGCTACTGCATCCTCGGAACGACCCGGGCACTGAGCGACGACGGCACGGCCGTCGCCGTCGGCGGGGCACGGCTGCGCGCCCTGCTCACCGTCCTCGCGATGCGCCCCGGCCGCACCGTCCCCGCCGCCGTGCTCGTCGACGAGGTGTGGGACGGCGAACCGCCCGCCGACGCGGTGGGCGCACTCCAGGCGCTCGTCGGCCGGCTCCGGCGCGCCGTCGGCCACGACGCGGTCGTCTCCGCCGAGAGCGGCTACCGGCTGGCCGCCGAGCCGGACACCGTCGACCTGTACCGCTTCGAACGGCTCGCGGGCGAGGGCGCGCGGGCGCTGGAGGAGGGCGACGCGGCGAAGGCCAGGACGGTGCTCGACGACGCGCTCGGCCTGTGGCGCGGCCCGGTCCTGGCCGATCTGCCCGACCGCGACGCCGTCTCGGCCCGCTGGGAGGCCCGGCGGCTGGACGCCCGCCGCAACCGGCTCCGCGCCGTCCTGGCGCTCGGCCGCGCGGACGAGGCCCTGCCCGAACTGGTCGCCCTGTGCGCCGAGCACCCGATCGACGAACCCCTCCAGGCACTGCGGCTGCGGGCCCTGCGGGGCGCCGGGCGCACCGCCCAGGCACTGGCCGCCTACGACGAGGTCCGCACCTCGCTCGCCGACCGCCTCGGCACCGACCCCGGACCCGAACTGCGCTCGCTCCACGCCGAACTGCTCCGCCAGGACCCGGTCCGCCCGCCCGCGCCCGACGCCCCGGCCGCGCGGTTGACGGCTCCCCGCACCGCGCCCTCCGCCGCACGGCACGGCAACCTCCGGGCCAGGCTCACCAGTTTCGTCGGGCGCGAGGACGACATCGAGACCCTGCGCGAGGACCTCTCGCACGCCCGGCTCGTCACCCTCCTGGGCCCCGGCGGCGCGGGCAAGACCCGGCTCTCCCAGGAGGCCGCCGAATCCGCCGGGCCTGCCTGGCCGGACGGCGTCTGGCTGGCCGAACTCGCCCCCGTCGACGACCCCGAGGCGGTCCCGGAGGCCGTACTGACCGCGCTCGGCGCCCGCGAGACCGTGCTGCGCGGCGCCGGTGCCGAGGAGATCAGGGTCGCCGAGGGAAGCGCGAACGACCCCCTCGCCCGCCTCACCGAGCACTGTTCCCGGCGCCGCATGCTGCTGCTCCTGGACAACTGCGAACACCTCGTCGACGCGGCCGCCGCCCTCGCCGACCACCTGCTCGCCCACTGCCCGCAGCTCACTGTGCTCGCGACCAGCCGTGAACCGCTCGGCGTGCCGGGCGAGTTCGTCCGCCCCGTCGAACCGCTGCCCGACCCGATGGCGCTGCGCCTGTTCGCCGAACGCGGCGCCGCCGCCCGGCCGGGCTTCCGGACCGACACGGACGAGGAGACCGCGGCCGCCTCGGCGGAGATCTGCCGCCGCCTCGACGGACTGCCGCTCGCCATCGAACTCGCCGCCGCCCGGCTGCGGATGCTCACCCCGCGCCAGATCGCCGACCGGCTCGACGACCGGTTCCGTCTGCTCACCAGCGGAGCCCGCACCGTACTGCCCCGGCAGCAGACCCTGCGCGCCGTCGTCGACTGGTCCTGGGACCTGCTCGACGAAGCCGAACGCGCCGTGCTGCGCAGGCTCTCCGTCTTCGCGGGCGGCTGCACCCTGACCGCAGCCGAGGCGGTCTGCGCGGACGGGCCGCAGGGCGCGCGCGAGGTCGCCGGGCTGCTCGGCTCCCTCGTCGACAAATCGCTCGTCGTCGCCGCGCCCGCCGAGGACGGCGAGATGCGCTACCGGCTGCTGGAGACCGTCGGGGAGTACGCCGCCGCCCGGCTCGACGAGGCGGCGGAGCGCGACCCCGTGGTCCGGCGCCACCTGGTGTTCTTCCGGGAACTGGTCCGCACCACGGAGCCCCGGCTCCGCGGCGCCGGACAGCGGTCCGCCATCGAACTGCTCCAGCGCGAGTACGAGAACATCCGCACCGCCCTGCGCTGTGCCGTCGCCGCCCGCGACGAGCAGGAGGCGCTCTGCATGGTGCTCTCGCTGTGCTGGTACTGGCAGATGCGCAACCTGAGCGGCGACGCGCTGCACTGGGCCGACGCCGCCGCCGCGCTGGGCCCCGACCCCTTCGCCCCGCCCGCCGAGCCCGCGCCCTCCATCCACGAACGCTGCACCGACGCACCGCCGCCCATGCGGCCCGAACTGCTCCAGGAGGCACGCCGCCAGGCGGGGCTGATCCGGCTGGTCAGCATGGACCACGCTGCGGAGCGGTGGACCGACGAGGCGAGCATGGCCCGGCTGCGGGTCATCGCGAACACCTACCGGGCCGGCCAGCCGCAGACCTGCCGGGTCCCGGCATCGCTCTGGTTCTTCGCGGTCATGCTCGTCGGGGAGACCGGCAGGCTGCGCGAGCTGCTGGACGAAACGGTCCGCGCCTGCCGGGAGTTCGGCTACGAATGGGAGCTCGCCGGGGCCCTCCAGATGCGGGCCAACGTGCTGGCCAACCGGCCCGAGTGGGCGGGCGACGCGCGCACGGACGCCGACGAGAGCCTGGAGCTCTTCGGCCGGATCGGTGACGACTGGGGCGTCGCCGAAGCGCTCTCGGCGCGGGGCGAGGCCAACGAGCGCCGGGGCGAGTACGCCCGCGCTGCCGAGGACTTCCAGGTCGCCATCGGGTACGCGAAGGAGCTGGGCGCGGCCTCCCAGGTGGCGGTCCTGAGCACCAGATACGCGGCCGTGCTCACCGAGATGGACCGCGGTGCCGAGGGCGAGGCGATCCTGCGCGAGGTGATCGCCGGGCGGCACGACACGAGGTCCATCGCCCGGCTCCATCTGGCCATGTGGCTGGGGCGCACCGACCGCACCGGCGAGGCGCGCGAGCAACTCACCGTACTGCGCGAGGAGTTCCACTCCGAGACCATGGCGATCTTCGACGGGGTCGTGCTGGGCGCGATGGCCTGGCTGGACAACCAGGACGGGCGGTACGCGGAAGCCCTGCCCCGGGGCCTGGTGGCGCTGGAGCGGTCCCACGACCGGCTGTCGCAGTTGGTGGCCCCGCAGATGTCCGTCATCAACCTCGTCTCCCTCGCCCGCTCGCTGGCCGGCATCGGCGGCGAGCGGCGGGCCACCACCGCGGCCCGGCTGCTGGGGGCGGGCCGGGAACTGCTGCCCCTGGGGCACGTACCGACGTCGATGGAGCGCGACGACTGGGCACGGGTGGAGGAACTGGCCGTCGCCGTGCTCGGCCGGGCCGCCTACGAGAGCGCGTACGCCGAGGGCGGCGGCCTCGGTCTGGAGGAGGCCACCGCCCTCGTGGACGCGTACCGGGAGTGACCCGGCCGGTCAGGACTTCTTGCGGAACTTGGCGACCGCGAGCGGCGCCATCACCGCGGTGATGACCACGGTCCAGCCGAGCGTCACCAGGACCGAGTGTGCGAGCGGGCCGCCCATCATCAGGGCGCGCGCGGCGTCGGCCAGGTTGGACAGCGGGTTGTAGTCGGTGAACGTCTGGAGCCAGCCGGGCATCGTCTTGGTCGGGGCGAAGATCGAGGAACCGAACTGGAGCGGCATCAGCACGAGCATCCCCATTCCCTGAACCGCCTGGGCCGTCTTCATGGTCAGTCCGAGCAGGATGAAGATCCACATGATCGCGGCGCCGAACGCGGCCGACAGCGCGATCGCCCCGACCAGCCCGAGCACCGACTCCTGGAGCTCCATGCCGAGCGCGAAGCCCATGGCCAGCAGGATGAGGGTGGCGACCATCATCCGGCCCAGCTCGACCACGATCTTCGCGATGAGCACCGAGGAACGGGCGATCGGCATCGTCCGGAACCGGTCCATGACGCCCTTGCGGAAGTCGTCGTTGACACCGGAGCCGACCGCCATGGCGATGTTCATGCCCATCATCGCCATCAGCCCGGGGATCAGGTAGTTCAGGTACTCCTGCCGGCCGCCGCCCATGCTGCCGCCGACCGATCCGCCGAAGACGTACACGAACAGCAGGGTGAAGATGACGGGCATCAGGAGCGCGTCGAACATCGACTCCGGATCCTTTTTGATCTGGAGCATGTTGCGCCGCACCAGCGCCCCGATGTGGCGCAGGTTGTTCCGCAGCCCTATCCGGCCCTCGTCGTGGACCGTCCTCGCCCGGGCGGACTCGGTGGGCGTGGGCGTGGGTGTCAGAGTCGCCGTGCTCATGCCGCGACCTCCTCGGGGATCGTGTCGGTGGCGGAAGCGGACTTCTCGCCGGTGATGGCGAGGAAGACCTCGTCCAGGCTGGGCAGCGCGGTGGCGACGTGCGCCAGCGGGAAGCCCCGGGTGCCGAGCAGGCCGATCACGGCGGTCAGCTGCTCGTCGCTGAGGATCGGTACGTACAGCAGTCCCTCGTCCGGGACGGCCTGCGCACCCGATACCCCATCGAGCCCCGCCTCGCGGATCGCCTGCGCCATCGCGGCCAGCTGCGCCGGGTCGGAGGGCCGGATCTGCAGGGTGCGGCCGCCGACCTTCGCCTTCAGCTCGTCGACCCCGCCCCGGGCGATGATCTTCCCCTTGTCGATGACGGTCAGCTCGCTGGCGAGCTGCTCGGCCTCTTCCATGTACTGGGTGGTGAGCAGCACGGTCGCCCCCTCCGCGACCATCCGCTGCACCTCGTCCCAGACCTCGTTGCGGGTCCGGGGGTCCAGCCCCGTCGTCGGCTCGTCCAGGTACAGCACGGCCGGGTTGCCGATCATCGAGGCGGCCAGGTCGAGCCGGCGCCGCATGCCGCCGGAGTAGTCCATCGCGGCCTTCTTCGCCGCGTCGGTGAGCGAGAACCGCTCCAGCAGCTCGTCGGCCCGGGACCGGGCGGCCTTGCGGGACAGATCGAGCAGCCGCCCGATCATGTAGAGGTTCTCCCAGCCGGAGAGCTTCTCGTCGACCGAGGCGTACTGCCCGGTCAGACCTATGGTGCGGCGCAGCTGCCGGGGCTGCTTCACCACGTCGTAGCCCGCCACGGTGGCGTGTCCGGCGTCGGGGACGATCAGGGTGGACAGGCAGCGTACGAGAGTGGTCTTGCCCGCTCCGTTGGGGCCGAGGACACCGAGCACGGTGCCTTCGCGGACATCGAGGTCCACGCCGTCCAGAGCCTTGGTCGAGCCGTAGTGCTTGACCAGCCCCCGGACCTCGACGGCGTTCGAGCCGCTCCTGGGGTTCTTGTCGATTCGCGTCATGTCCACCATGGGACCAGCCGCCACCGACAGTCCGCCGACAGCAGGCCGACAGCCCGCCGATGGGGGATGTCGGCGGGCTGTCGGTGGTGCCGGCAGTGGTTCGGACGGAACGAACCGGTGGGACCGGTGGAGTTAGTGGAAGGTGTGCTCGGCGGCCGGGAAGGCGCCGCCCACGACCTCTTCCGCGAACTCCTTCGCCGCGTCGCCCAGCACCTGGCGCAGGTTCGCGTACTGCTTGGTGAAGCGCGGCACCTTGCCGCCGGTCAGCCCGACCATGTCGGTGTAGACCAGCACCTGGGCGTCCGTGTCGGGACCGGCGCCGATGCCGACCGTCGGGATGTGCAGGGTGCGGGTGACCTCGGCGGCCAGTTCGGCCGGTACGAGCTCCAGGACGACGGCGAACGCGCCCGCGTCCTGCACGGCCTTGGCGTCGCGCAGCATCTGCTGGGCGGCCTCCTCGCCGCGGCCCTGCACCCGGTAGCCCATCGCGTTGACGGACTGCGGCGTCAGACCGATGTGGGCCATGACCGGGATGCCGGCGTCGACGAGCAGCTTGATCTGCTCGTGGCTCCGCTCGCCGCCCTCCAGCTTGACCGCGCCGACGCCGGACTCCTTGATCAGCCGGGTGGCGTTGCGCAGGGCCTGGACGGGGCCCTCCTGGTACGCCCCGAAGGGCAGGTCCGCGACGATCAGGGCACGCTTGGTGCCCCGTACGACCGCCGCGGAGAGGATCGCGATCTCGTCCATCGTGACGGGCACGGTGGTCTCGTAACCCAGGTGGCAGTTGCCCATGGAGTCGCCGACGAGCATGACCGGGATCCCGGCCTCGTCGAAGACGGACGCGGTCATCGCGTCGTAGGCGGTGAGCATGGGCCACTTCTCGCCGCGCTCGGTGGCGGCGGCGATGTCGTGGATGGAGATGCGGCGGGTGCTCTTGCCTCCGTACAGCGCCTTGCTGCTGTCGGTGCGGGTACCCGTGGGGGGTGTTGCGGACTGATTCTGCGCAGCCTGAAGCGACATTGCCAACGGCTCCTTCGTCATCTCGAGGCGCCCTGACGGCGTCCCCGGACCGGTTCCATGGTGGCATCCCGCGGTGGTCCACGGGAAGTGGGCCCCGCACACGCCCGTAAAGGGTTCCCCAAACGGCTTTCCAATACGAGACGGTCTCGTATCGAAATCGGATAAGCTCCGTTTCATGTCGATGCCGTCCGGTGCTCGCGCCGCCGCGCCCCAGATTCCGGAGGCGGTCCACCGTCGCCGCTGGGCGATCCTCGTCGTCCTGATGTTCAGCCTGCTCATCGTCGTACTGGACAACTCGATCCTGAACGTCGCGGTCAAGACCATCGCGAGCCCCGCACCCACCGGCCTGGGTGCCACCCAGAGCCAGCTGGAGTGGGCGATCAACGCCTACACCCTCGTCTTCGCCGGACTCCTCTTCACCGCCGGGCTGCTCGGCGACCGCATCGGCCGCAAGAAGACGCTGCTCTTCGGCATCCTGATCTTCGGTACCGGCTCCGCGCTCGCCGCCATGTCCGGTTCGCCCACCCAGCTGATCACCTGGCGCGCGCTGATGGGGTTCGGCGCCGCGTTCGTCATGCCCGCCACCCTGGCCGTCCTGATGAACGTCTTCGAGCGCGATGAACAGCCCAGGGCCATCGGCCTGTGGGCCGGCAGCGTCGGTGTGGCCATCGCGATCGGCCCGATCACCGGCGGGCTGCTGCTCGAACACTTCTGGTGGGGCTCGATCTTCCTGGTCAACGTGCCCGTGGTGATCGTGGCGCTGATCGCGATGATGCTGCTGGTGCCGGACTCCAAGGACCCGAACCCGGGCCGGACCGACCCGATCGGCGTAGTGCTCTCCATCATCGGCCTGGTGTTGCTGGTGTACGGCATCATCCGCGGCGGCCAGCTCGCCGACTTCGCCGACCCCGTGGTGCTGCTGTCGAGCTTCGGCGGGCTGCTCGTGCTGGCCGGGTTCGTCTGGCACGAGAAGCGCAGCACCCACCCGGCTCTCGACATCGCGTACTTCAAGGAGCCCTCGTTCGCCGCGGCCGTCGCCGCCATAGCGCTGGTCTTCTTCGCGCTGATGGGGGTGACCTTCTTCTCCGCCTTCTACATGCAGAGCGTGCGCGGCTGGACCGCTCTCCAGGCGGGCGCGATGCTGCTGCCGCTGGCCGCCACCCAGATGATCTTCGCGCCCCGGGCCCGGCTGCTCGTCGACCGCTTCGGCGCGCGTGCCACCTGTACCGGCGGCATGCTGCTGGTCGCGGTCGGGCTGGCGGCGTTCGCGCTGTTCGACGGGACCACGCCGGTCTGGGTGCTGTGCCTGCTCTTCTTCGTCCAGGGCACCGGCATGGCGCATGTGATGACACCGGTCACCGTCTCCGTGATGCAGGCGCTGCCCCGGGAGAAGGCCGGTTCCGGATCGGCCATCAACAACACCTTCCGGCAGGTCGGCGGGGCGCTCGGGGTCGCCGTGCTCGGTTCGGTGCTCTCCACCGTCTACCGGGGCGACATCGAGGGCCACCTCGCCGCGCTCCCGGCCGGGGCCAGGGACGCGGCGGGGGAGTCGATCGAGGCGACGCTCGCCATCGCGGACAAGCTGGGCCCGGCGGGCGCCGGGCTGATCGCCTCGGCGAACGACGCGTTCCTGAAGGCCATGCACGTCACCGCCATCGGTTCGGCGACCATCGCCCTGGTGGGCGCCCTCGTGGTCGCACTCTTCCTGCCGGGGAGGCCGCCCGCCGAGGAGGGCCCCGACGGGTCCGGCCGGGGCGACCGGCCGGTACGCGCGGCGGGAGCGGGCCGATGAGACCGGCGACCCGGCACCGCAGCGAGGGGTGGACCGACGCGCGGGCACAGGCACCGGCACAGGGCCGGGAGCAGCGGCTCGGGCAGGCTCCGGAACCGCGACGGGGCCGGCCGCGCAGCGCGGCGGCCGAGCGGGCGATCCTGGACGCCGTCGTCGGACTGCTGGAGGCCGGTGAGCCCCTGGCGGCCTTGTCCATCGAGCGGATAGCCCGGACCGCGGGGGTCGGCAAGGCGACGATCTACCGGCGGTGGAGCGGCAAGGAAGAACTCTTCGTCGACGTCCTGAAGGACATGGAGCCGCCGGAGCCCGCGGTCTCGGGCACCGCCGGGCTCGACGACCTGCGACTGCTGCTGGATTCGCTGCGCAGGCGCGGCCTGGCCCAGCGCTCCTCGGCCCTGCTGTACAACGTCTTCGCGCAGATGAAGAGCCACCCCAAGCTGTGGGAGGAGTACCACAGCAGCGTCATCGCACCCCGCCGCGTCGCCATGCTGGCTGCCGTCCAGCGCGCCGTCGACGCCGGCGAACTCCGGGCGGACCTGGACGTGGGTCTGATGGACGACCTGTTCCTCGGGCCCATGCTCGTACGCACCATCCACCGGCCCGACGCGCCGCTGCCCGACGATCTCGCCGACCGCATCGTCCAGGTCCTGGTCGAGGGCCTGGCACCCCGCCCGTCGGGCGACAGCTGACCCGGCCGGCGACGCCCGACACTCCCGGACCGGGGCGCGGAACCGGAACCGGGCCCGGACCCGCCCGAGTGTGAGCGTTCTGTCACAAGCCCCCACAGACCCCGCCCGGCCGGAACCCGCCGGACCCCGCCCTTCGTCCTCGTGGCAGTAAGGCCGTCGTCGACGGCAGGAAACACGCCGCCCATCGCCTAGGGTCTGTCCGGCGGGTCAGGGTCGGTCAGGGCCGCGGCCCCGGCCATGATCCGCCGGACAGGCCCTGGGGTCGAGGGCGCGGCGACATGCACGGCAAGGCAGTGAGGACAGCGCGATGGTGCAGGCGTACGGAGCGGACACCGGGAACGACCGTGCGGAACCGGAACCGGAACCGGAGCCGGGGCGCGTCGGGCCGGGATCCCGCTTCCGGGGCCTGCGCGACAGGCTGACCCGCGACCCGGGCATCTGGCGGCGCGGCATCGTCCTCGCCCTCTGTTCGGTGCTTCTCACCCTGGTGATGGCCTTCCACGCCGAGATCCCGAACACCATCGGCAACCTGGGCAGCCTCTCCGAGACGTTCCTGCCGTGGTTCGGGGCGTTCGTCCCGCTGCTGCTGGTCCTCGGCCTGGTGCGCCGTTCGGCGACCGCGCTGATCGCCCTGCTGCTGCCGGTCGTGGTCTGGTTCAACGCCTTCGGCGGCCTGCTCACCGACAAGTCCACCACCGGCGGCGACCTCACCGTGGCCACCCACAACGTCAACGCCGACAACCCCGACCCCAAGGGCACCGCCCGGAAGGTCGCGGACTCCGGCGCCGACGTCATCGCCCTGGAGGAGCTGCCGAACGGCAAGGTGGCGGCGTACGAGGCGGCACTCGCCGACCGCTACCCGTACCACTCGGTGCAGGGGACCGTCGGCCTGTGGAGCAAGTACCCGATCAGCGCGACCAGGCCGGTCGACATCAAGATGGGCTGGACCCGCGCGATGCGCTCCACGGTGACGACACCGAAGGGCGAGATCGCCGTCTACGTGGCCCACCTGCCGTCCGTACGGGTCAAGCTGCACGCCGGATTCACCGCCAACCAGCGCGACGACAGCGTGGACGCCCTGGGTGAGGCCATCGCCGACGAACGGCTCGACAGGGTGATCCTGCTCGGCGACCTCAACGGCACGATGAACGACCGCGCCCTGAACGCGGTCAGCTCCCAGCTGCGCTCCACCCAGGGCGCGGCCGGTGACGGCTTCGGTTTCAGCTGGCCGGCCTCGTTCCCGATGGCACGGATCGACCAGATCCTGGTGAAGGACGTCGAACCGGTGTCCTCGTGGACGCTCGGCGCGACGGAGAGCGACCACCTGCCGATCGTGGCGCGCGTGAAGCTGTGACGCGGTGACCCGTTCCGCCACCGTTGACGCGCGCCGAAACGCGAGGGCGCGGTGACCGGTCCGCCCGGTCACCGCGCCCCCGCCCCGCTCAGCCCGACTCGCGCCACCGGTTGGTGATCGGCAGCCGCCGGTCCTTGCCGAAGCCCTTCGGGGAGATCTTCGTGCCCGGCGGGTACTGCCGCCGCTTGTACTCGGCTGTGTCCACCATCCGCAGCGTCTTCGCCACCAGCGCCGCGTCGAAGCCGGCCGCGACGATCTCGTCCAGGCCCTGGTCCCGGTCGACGTACAGCTCCAGGATCCGGTCCAGTACGTCGTAGTCGGGCAGCGAGTCCGTGTCGACCTGCCCCGGGCGCAGCTCGGCGCTGGGCGGCTTGGTGATGGACGCCTCCGGGATCGGCGGGGTCTGCCCGCGCTCCTCGGCGGCCCGGTTGCGCCACTTCGCCAGGCGGAAGATCGACGTCTTGTAGACGTCCTTGATCGGGCCGTACGCCCCGACCGAGTCGCCGTACAGCGTCGAGTAGCCGACGGCCAGCTCGGACTTGTTGCCCGGCGCGAGGACGATCTGGCCCTCCTGGTTGGAGACGGCCATCAGCATCGTGCCGCGCAGCCGCGACTGGAGGTTCTCCTCGGCGAGACCGGTGAGCCCCAGCGAGCCCATGTACGCGTCGAACATCGGCTCGATCGGCACGGTGCGGAAGTTCAGCCCGGTACGGCGGGCCAGCTCGGCCGCGTCGCCCTTGGAGTGGTCCGAGGAGTACTTCGACGGCATCGAGATGCCGTACACGTTCTGCGCCCCCAGCGCGTCGCAGGCGATCGCGGCGACCAGCGCCGAGTCGATCCCGCCGGAGAGCCCGATCAGCACACTGCTGAAGCCGTTCTTGGCGGCGTACGCCCGCAGCCCCACGACCAGCGCCGAGTACAGCTCCTCGTCGTCGTCCAGCCGCTCCGCGTAGCCGCCGGTCAGCTCCGCCGGGTACGCCGGGAGCGGCTCCTCGGAGAGCACCACGTGGTCGATCCGCAGTCCGTCGTTGACGACCCCGGACGGCGGCTCGGCGGCGGCCGCCGGCAGCTCCAGGTCGAGCACGACGCTGCCCTCGGCGAACTGCGGCGCACGGGCGATCACTTCGCCGTCCCGGTCGACGACGATCGAGTCGCCGTCGAAGACCAGCTCGTCCTGGCCGCCGATCATCGCCAGGTACGCGGTGGTGCAGCCCGCCTCCTGGGCCCGCTTGCGGACCAGTTCCAGCCGGGTGTCGTCCTTGTCCCGCTCGTACGGCGAGGCGTTGACCGACAGCAGCAGACCCGCACCGGCGGCCCGCGCGGCCGGCACCCGGCCGCCGTCCTGCCAGAGGTCCTCGCAGATCGCGAGCGCCACGTCCACGCCGTGGACCCGTACGACCGGCATCGAGTCGCCCGGCACGAAGTACCGGAACTCGTCGAAGACGCCGTAGTTGGGGAGGTGGTGCTTGGCGAAGGTCAGCGCGACCTGCCCCCGGTGCAGCACCGCGGCGGCGTTCTGCGGGGAGCCGGCCGGCTGCCCGTAGCGGGGCTGGGCCGTCTCCGAGCGGTCGAGGTAGCCGACCACGACCGGCAGCTCCCCGAAGCCCTCGGCGTCGAGCCGGGCGGCGAGCGCGCGCAGCGCCTGCCGCGAGGCCTCGACGAAGGACGGGCGCAGGGCCAGGTCCTCGACGGGGTAGCCGGTCAGCACCATCTCCGGGAACGCCACCAGGTGGGCGCCCTGTTCGGCGGAGTGCCGGGTCCAGTGGACGATCGCCTCGGCGTTGCCGGCGAGGTCACCGACGGTCGAGTCGATCTGATTCAGTGCGAGACGTAGTTGAGGCACGCGCACCAGTGTAATCGTCTGACTGACGCAATGTCCTGGCGGGCCGCGGAATCATGGCCGCGGCCCGCCGGGCAGGCCCTAGCGGCGGTAGCCGAGGACCGTCATCATGCCCACGTCCGAGTGGTAGATGTTGTGGCAGTGCAGCATCCACAGCCCCGGGTTGTTCGCGTCGAACTCGACGGCGAGCGAGCTGTTCGGCCGGATGATCGCGGTGTCCTTGTGCGCCCAGGCGGCCCGTCCCCGCCGGGTCGCCCGGTGGTCCGGCCCCGCCGCCCCCACGAGGCCGAACGAGTGCCCGTGCAGATGGATCGGGTGCCACATCTCCGTGGTGTTGAAGAACTCCAGCCTGACCCGCTCGCCCGCCTCCACCGGGTGACGCCGGTGGGGGTCGTACGGCTCGTGGTCGAAGGCCCAGTCGTAGTCCCGCATGTTGCCGGTCATCCTGAACCGGATCGTCCGGTCGGGCTTGCGCGAGGACAGCTCCACCGACTCGTCCGGCGCGAGTTCCTCCGCCTCCACCAGCCTTCCGTACAGTTCCTCGGGCCGTACGGACGCGGTGGGCGCCGTCCCCTTCCCGGTACGGAGCAGGGCCAGCGCCGAGGCCCTCTTGCCCTCCGCGAGCGCGGTCAGCGGGAACACCCCGTCGCCGGCGGTGACCACCACGTCGTACCGCTCGCCCATGCCCAGCAGCAGGGCGTCGGTGGTGGTGTGCCGGACCGGGTAGCCGTCGGTGTGCGTGATCGTCATCCGGTGGCCGCCGAGCGCCACCCGGAAGGCGGTGTCGCCGCCCGCGTTGATGATGCGCAGCCGGATCCGGTCGCCGGGCTTCGCGATGAAGGACGTGGGGGACTTCGGGGTGCGGCCGTTGATCAGGTAGTACGGATAGGCGACGTCGCCCCCGTGGCTGTTGAGCAGTTTGCTGTAGGAGTCCCGAATCATCCGGGTGGGGCCGGTGCGGCCCTTGGCGGGGGCGCCGTGCGCGCCGCTGCCGTGGTCCATGCCGCCCCTGCCCCCGCTGAGCTCGTACAGCACCGAGTCCGGCGTCGAACCGGCCACCCCGTCGACCCAGTCGTCCAGGACGACGACCCACTCCTTGTCGTACTTGAGCGGCTCCCTCGGGTCCTCGACGATCAGTGGCGCGTACAGTCCGCGGTCCTGCTGGACGCCCGTGTGCGGGTGGAACCAGTACGTCCCCGCGTGCGGGACCTTGAACCGGTAGGCGAATTCCGCGCCGGGCTTGATGGGCGCCTGGGTCAGATCGGGCACGCCGTCCATGTCGTTGCGCACATTGAGGCCGTGCCAGTGCAGAGTCGTTTCCGCGGGCAGGTGGTTGGCAAGGGTGAGCGCCAGGGTGTCGCCCATCGTGACCCGGAGCTCCTTGCCGGGCAGCCGGGCCTCGTACGCCCAGGAGCCGACGACGAGCCCGCCGCCCAGATCGAGCCGGGACGGGGTGGCGACGAGGTGGACCTTCCGCAGGGGGCCCGAGCTCCGCTTCGCCTCGGCCGCCGCGACCTCCTTTCCGTCGGGGGAGACGTACTCGCCCTCGGACTTCGCACGGGGCGGGACCCCGTGCTTCCTGCCGGGGGAGGCCCCGTGGTTCACGCCGCCGTGGCTTGTGCCACCGGCGTTCGCGCTGCCGGTCTTCTTGCCGCCGTGGCCCGTGTCGGATTCGCCGGAGCACGCGGCCAGCACAGCCGAACCGGCGGTGGCGACAGCGGCGCCGAGCACGGCGCGTCGGGTGGGTGGAGTGCGCATGACGGAGGTGCACCTCGGGGTGTTGTCGGTATTTCGGTCTGCTGGGGGAGGGGGAGGCGCCCCTTCTATATGCACAGCACCGACAACGGGGCCGGTCGGGTCACGTCCGGCCGGGGATCCCGCCCCGGCCGGGGTGCGTCCCGTGCCGCGACGCCCCTGAGGAGGCGGAGGATCCCGATGAGCAGCGAGACGAACAGCAACAACTGTCCGTATGTCGCACATCCACTCAGGGTCATGTCGAGCACCCTACCCCCGCCGGGTATCCCTCGCGCGCGGAAACGTATCTCCGCTGGTACGGGGCCCGGCGGGGCGGGCCGCAGAGGCGGCCGGGGCGGGCAGCACAACGGCCCGGCACCCCGGGACCTCCCGTCCGGACCGGGCCGTGCTTCGGCCGGATCCGAACGGCAAGGTCCGTACAAGGGGGTACCGGGCCGGGTCGGTGCGGCGGGTCAGCCGCGGGCGTAGACCTTCTCCGCCCAGCCGGCGATCTGCTCCGCGGTGAGGTGCTGCGCCAGGTCGGCCTCGCTGATCATGCCGATCAGCATCTTGTCCTCGACGACCGGGAGCCGGCGGATGTGATGGGTCTGCATCTCCTCCAGAACCATCTCCACGCCCGCCTCCGAGTCGATCCAGCGGGGGGTGCCCTGGGCGAGGTCGCCCGCCGTCATCTTCGACGGATCGTGGCCCATCGCCACACAGCCGAGCACGATGTCGCGGTCCGTGAGGATGCCGATCATCCGGTCCTTCTCGCCGCTGGCCGAGATGGGCAGCGCGCCGACCTTGTGCTCACGCATCAGCTGCGCGGCCCGGTCGAGCGTCTCGTGCGCGGGGATCCATGTGGCCCCGGTGTGCATGATGTCCTTGGCAGTGGTCATGAGGGATTCCTCCTGCGTGCCGATGGGCATGCCGTACTTCCCCGAGCGAACCCATCGTCATGGGCCCGTTCGGGGGACGCGACCGCTATCACCCGTTCGGGTGCACCTGCGGATCCGGGGAATGTTTCAGGACCGGGGTGCGGAGCCTCGCGCCGTGAGCATTCCGGCCATCTCGTCCAGCTCCGAGCGCTGGGCCTCGACCATCCCGCCGGCGAGCCGCTTCTCCGCCTTCACCGTGCACAGCTTCGCGCAGCCGCGGGCCATGTCGACGCCGCCCTTGTGGTGCTCGGTCATCAACCGGAGGTACTGGACCTCGGCCGCCCTGCCGCTCGCCGACCGGAGCCGGTCCAGCTCGGTCCTGGTGGCCATGCCGGGCATGAGGGAGCCGTCGTGGGCCCGGTAGCCGGTCCCCGTGCCCGCCATCCCGTCCGTGTCGGCCATGTCGGCCATGTCGGCCATGTCGTTCATCGAGTGGCCCTCGTGCCCGGTGGCCATCCAGGCCATCGGCTGCCCGGCGGACGTCTTCGGCAGCTCCCACAGATCCAGCCAGCCCAGCAGCATGCCGCGCTGATTGGCCTGCGTATTGGCGATGTCGTACGCGAGCCGGCGCACCTCCTCGTCCTTCGTGCGGTCACGGACGATGAAGGACAACTCCACGGCCTGCTGGTGGTGGACCGCCATGTCGCGGGCGAAACCGGCGTCCGCCGAGTCCGCCGCCGGTGTGCGCGGCGCGGCCGCGACACGGTCCGCCCCGCTCCCGTCCTCGCGAGCGGAGGCGACCGTCGCCACCCCCGCGAACAGCAGCGCGAGCACCACGGCGGAGCCCGCCGCCCACTCGACGCGCCGGATGCGCCTCCCCGCGGTCACTGCGCCTCCAGCCCGCCCGAGCACGTCGCACCGGGCTCGGGCGTCTGCGCCCCCTGCACGAACTTCGAGAAGAACTGGTCGACCCGCGGGTCGTCGGCGCCGTCCACGGTCACCTGGTTGCCCCAGGCGGTCAGCATGACCGTTCCGGACTGGCCCTCGTACGGGCTCATCAGCGAGTACGGCGTCCTGCCGACCCGCTCGGCGAGCTTCGCCACATCGGCGGCAGGGGCCTTGCCCGTGTACGTCACCCACACCGCTCCGTGCTCCATCGCGTGCACGGCGTTCACATCGGGGACCGCGTTCTTGTAGACCCGGCCGTCGCAATTCATCCATACGGGGTTGTGGTCGCCGCCGACCGGCGGCTTCATCGGGTAGGCGACGGCCCCGGTGACGTGGTTGCGGGTCAGCTTCTTCGCGTCCCAGGTCCGCAGCCCCTCGATCGGCCCACCGGCGGGCTTCTTCTGTTGTTGCTGTGCCGAGGGCGCCTTGTCGTCCACCTTGCCGTCCGCCGCCGGGGCGGCCTGCTTCTGCTCGGACGCCTCGGACTTCTCCAGCACCATGTACGAGCCGAAGCCGACCAGCCCCACGACCACGAGCACGCTCAGGCCTATGGCCAGGGCACGGTCGCGGCGCTGCCGCGCGCGGTGGGCGTCGTGCTGCTGCGCCATGGGGGTCCTGGGGTCGAAGCTCATGTCGTCAGGTCCTTCTGGGAAGGGGTCGGGCGGACGGGCCGGAGGCCGGGAGAACCGGCACGCGCGGGGCCGTCGTGAAGGCGTTCCACCCCTTGCGCGCCATGGGCGCCGATCGTAGTGGGTGGCCGGGTGCTCCATCTCACTTCGTGTGCGTAATCTGGGTGAAATCCCGGGTCGTGATACTGGAGCTCCTCCCCTACCCCGGGCGGTGGTGCACGGACCGTCTGAACTGCAAGGATGTGGCTATGGACAAGCAGCAGGAATTCGTCCTCAGGACGCTTGAGGAGCGCGACATCCGCTTCGTACGGCTGTGGTTCACCGATGTCCTCGGCTACCTGAAATCCGTCGCGGTCGCCCCCGCGGAGCTGGAACAGGCGTTCGACGAGGGCATCGGCTTCGACGGCTCGGCCATCGAGGGCTTCGCCCGGGTGTACGAGTCCGACATGATCGCCAAGCCGGACCCGGGCACGTTCCAGATCCTGCCGTGGCGGGCGGAGGCCCCCGGCACGGCCCGGATGTTCTGCGACATCCTGATGCCCGACGGCTCACCGTCCTTCGCCGACCCGCGCTACGTCCTCAAGCGCATCCTCGCCAAGACCTCCGACCTGGGCTTCACCTTCTACACCCACCCGGAGATCGAGTTCTTCCTGCTGAAGGACAAGCCGGTCGACGGCAGCCGCCCCACCCCCGCCGACAGCTCCGGCTACTTCGACCACACCCCGCAGAACGTCGGCATGGACTTCCGCCGCCAGGCGATCACCATGCTCGAATCCATGGGAATCTCGGTCGAGTTCAGCCACCACGAGGGCGCCCCCGGCCAGCAGGAGATCGATCTGCGGTACGCGGACGCGCTCTCCACCGCCGACAACATCATGACCTTCCGCCTGGTGATGAAGCAGGTCGCGCTGGAGCAGGGCGTGCAGGCGACGTTCATGCCGAAGCCGTTCTCGGAGTACCCCGGCTCGGGCATGCACACCCACCTCTCCCTCTTCGAGGGCGACCGCAACGCCTTCTACGAGTCGGGCGCCGAGTACCAGCTCTCCAAGGTCGGCCGCTCCTTCATCGCCGGCCTGCTCACCCACGCCGCGGAGATCTCCGCCGTCACCAACCAGTGGGTCAACTCCTACAAGCGCATCTGGGGCGGCTCCTCCCGGGCGGCGGGCGCCGGCGGCGAGGCCCCCTCGTACATCTGCTGGGGCCACAACAACCGCTCCGCGCTCATCCGCGTACCGATGTACAAGCCCGGCAAGACCGGCTCCGCCCGGGTGGAGGTCCGCTCCATCGACTCCGGCGCCAACCCCTACCTGACGTACGCGGTGCTCCTCGCCGCGGGCCTCAAGGGCATAGAGGAGGGCTACGAACTCCCGGCCGGCGCCGACGACGACGTCTGGGCGCTGTCCGACGCGGAGCGCCGCGCGATGGGCATCGAGCCGCTGCCGCAGAACCTGGGCGAGGCGATCGCGCTGATGGAGAAGAGCGAACTGGTCGCCGAGACGCTCGGCGAGCACGTCTTCGACTTCTTCCTCCGCAACAAGAAGCAGGAGTGGGAGGAGTACCGCTCCGAGGTCACCGCCTTCGAGCTGAAGGCGCTGCTGCCGGTGCTGTAACCACTTCGCGGCGACGCGACGACGATCCGGGCCGGAGGCGGTGCGCCTCTGGCCCGGAGTGCGTTCGGGTTGAATACCGGCATGCGAAAGAGCGAAGACCGGGCGAGAACCGGTGCCCGGCTGACCACGTCGGGCTGTCTGGCCGGCCTGCTGGTCGCGCTCGCGATCCCGCTGTGGATTGTCGGAGCGCTCCTGCTCGACGTCCTCTCCCGCTGAGAAGCCGCGCGGACGGTGCCGAACAGGCCGTGGAACGAAGCCAGTTGGGGGACTGGTAGGAAAGTTTACTGTTCGCTAGCATTCCCGGCGGTGGCTCGGCGCGGTGCCCCGCTTCCGCAGGCATGACGCGCTCAGTGAGAGCTCTGGCCCGGCCACCACGACCCCGTCCCCTGCCCGAACCCGGGCCGGACGCGGGGCCACGCAACGATGCCCAGCTCTCGCCACCCCCACAAGGCCAGGAGTCCAGGGATGCACCCGAACGGCTCAGCTTTGCTCCTCACGCCCACGCGGCGCCGTACAGCGGGCGTGGTCGTCGCCGCCGTACTCGTTCTCGTGGGCGGCCTGTTGCTCGCCTACCCCGACCGGGCCGGCGCGGCCGCCGACCCCCTCATCTCGGGCGGCAGGACCGCCACCTCCTCCTCCGACGAAAGCTCCGACCTCGGACCCCAGAACGCCTTCGACGGCGACCCGGCCACCCGCTGGGCGAGCGTCGAGGGCAAGGACCCGCAGTGGCTGGGCGTCGACCTCGGCGCCGGTGCCGGCGTCACGCGGGTCAAGCTCAGCTGGGAGGACGCGTACGCCAAGGCGTACCGGATCGAGATCTCAGCCGACGGCACCACCTGGACCCGGCTCGCCGAGGAGACGGCCGGGGACGGCGGCACCGACGACTGGGCCTCCCTCACCGGCAAGGGCCGCTACCTGCGCGTGTACGGCACCGCGCGCGGCACCGCCTACGGCTACTCGCTGTACGGGATGGAGGTGTACGGCACGCCCGGCAGCGAGCCGCCGCAGACCGGCGCCTTCACCGTGGTCGCCGCCGGTGACATCGCCGCCCAGTGCACCGCGTCCGACAGCGACTGCGCCCACCCCAAGACCGCGGCGCTGGCCCAGAAGATCGACCCGAAGTTCTATCTGACGATGGGCGACAGCCAGTACGACGACGCCCGGATCGCCGACTTCCGCGCCTACTACGACAAGACCTGGGGCGCCTTCAAGGCCAAGACGCGTCCGGTGCCGGGCAACCACGAGACGTACGACCCGGCCGGCTCGCTGGCCGGCTACAAGGCGTACTTCGGCGCCATCGCCTACCCCCAGGGCAAGACCTACTACAGCTACGACGAGGGCAACTGGCACTTCATCGCCCTCGACTCCAACTCCTTCGACAACAGTGCCCAGATCGACTGGCTCAAGGCCGACATCGCCAAGAACAGCAAGGCGTGCGTCGCCGCCTACTGGCACCACCCGCTCTACTCCTCGGGCGGACACGGCAACGACCCGGTCAGCAGGCCGGTCTGGAAGCTCCTGTACGCGGCCAAGGCCGACCTGGTGCTCAACGGACACGACCACCACTACGAGCGGTTCGCCCCGCAGAACCCCGACGGGAAGGCCGTCGCCGACGGGATCACCGAGATCGTCGGCGGGATGGGCGGCGCCGAGCCTTACCCCATCGAGGAGGTACAGCCCAACAGTCAGAAGCGGATCAGCGGTGAATACGGCGTCCTGAAGCTGGACTTCACCGACTCCGGCTACAGCTGGAACTACGTCGGCACCGACGGCAGGACCAAGGACACCAGCCCGAAGTACACCTGCCACTGATGTACCTGGCGACCACAGGCCGCCGGGACGCACCGGCCCGGCCCCGCTCCGGCGGGGCGGGCCGGGGCGTTCCCGGCACCGTAATCGCACTCGGCACGGTCAGCCTCGTCACCGACATCTCCTCCGAGATGGTCACCGCGGTGCTGCCGCTCTACCTGGTCCTCGGACTCGGTCTCTCACCCCTCCAGTTCGGCTTCCTGGACGGCCTGTTCAACGGCGCCGCCGCCGTCGTACGACTGCTCGGCGGGTACGCCGCCGACCGCGGCCGCGGCCACAAACGGGTCGCCGGGCTCGGCTACGCCCTTTCCGCCCTCTCCCGGCTCGGCCTGCTGCTCGCGGGCGGCGCCACCGCCCAGATCGCCGCCGCCCTCGCCGCCGACCGGGTCGGCAAGGGCATCCGCACGGCACCCCGCGACGCGCTGATCACCCTGAGCAGCCCGCCCGAGGCGCTCGGCCGGTCCTTCGGCGTGCACCGGGCGATGGACACCACGGGCGCCCTGCTCGGCCCGCTCGCCGCGTTCGCGCTGCTCTGGGCGACCGCCGACGCCTACGACGCGGTGTTCGTCGTCAGCTTCTGCGTCGGCCTGCTCGGCGTACTGCTCCTCGTCCTCTACGTCCCCGGGCGGCAGCCGGCACCGAAACCGGTGATCCCGGCTCCCCGCGGGCGCAAGGCGTTCGCGGCGCTCCGCGATCCCGCCTTCCGCCGGATCCTGGCGGCGGCCTGTCTGCTCGGCGCCGCCACCGTCGGCGACGCCTTCGTCTACCTCCTGCTCCAGCACCGGCTCGACCTCCCCGTCAGCTGGTTCCCGCTGCTGCCGCTCGGCGCAGCGGCCTGCTACCTGCTGCTGGCGATCCCGGCGGGCCGGATCGCCGACCGGGTCGGCCGGCGGCTGCCGTTCCTGTACGGACACCTCGCGCTGCTCGGCGTGTACGCCACGCTCCTCGCCCCGGCCGGCGGCCCGGCCCCGCTCCTCCTGGTACCCGTCCTCGTACTGCTCGGGGTCTTCTACGCCACCACCGACGGGGTGCTGATGGCCCTGGCCGGGCCCGTGCTGCCCGCCGACGGCAGGGCGGGCGGACTCGCCGTGCTCCAGACCGGACAGGCGCTGGCCCGGATGCTCGCCGCGGCGGGCTTCGGCGCCGCCTGGACCCTGTGGGGGCCGAAGCCGGCACTGTGGGCGGCCCTCTCGGCCCTGCTCGCCGCCCTCGCGGGCGGCTGGGCGTTGCTGCCGCGCAACCCCTCCGTTGCCCCGGCCCCCGGGGAACCGCAAGCCCAGATCCCCGGAAGGCGGACCGCATGAGTGCCAGGTTCCCGAAAGCCGCGACCCCGCTGGGCCCCCGCGCGAGGATCGCCGTAGTGGTGGCCGCGGTGCTGCTCCTCGCGGGCGGCTCCGTCGGGTACGTGATGCACGCCGGACAGCGGACGAAGGGCCAACGCACCGAGGCCGACGCCTCGTTCACCCTCGCCGGCCCCGCGCTGTACTTCCGGGACACAGCAGGCGGGCGCGTCGCGCACCAGCCGCTCACCGAGGCCCGGACCGGCGGCGCCCGGACCACCGACGCCCGCACCGGCGGTGCCCGCACCCGCGGCGGACCCGCCTGCGACCGGTTCTACGCCTCCGGCGAAGGCGCGCTCTGCCTGCGGGCCAGGCCCGGGGTGCTGCCGAAGACGTACGCGATCGTCCTCGACCGGCAGTTGCGCGAGAAGCGCCGGATCACCGTGCCGGGCGTACCCACCCGTGCCCGGGTCTCCGCCTCCGGGCGGATGCTGTCCTGGACGGTGTTCGCGACCGGTGACTCGTACGCCACCACGTCCTTCTCCACCCGCACCGCCATCCTCGACCAGCGCACCGGATACCTCATCAAGTCCATGGAGAACATCCAGCTCACCATCGACGGCGCCCGCTACCACGCCCCCGACGTCAACTACTGGGGCGTGACCTTCGCCCGCGACGACAACCGCTTCTACGCGACCGTCTCCACCAAGGGCCGCACCTACCTCGTCGAGGGGAACATGCGGGACTGGACGGCGAAGGCGCTGCGGCAGAACGTCGAATGCCCCTCCCTGTCGCCCGACAACACCAGGCTCGCCTTCAAGAAGAAGGTCTCCGACGACGCGGCCGCGCCCTGGCGGCTGTACGTCCTCGACCTGCGCACCATGCGTGAGACGCCGCTCGCCGAGAAGCACAGCGTCGACGACCAGGCGGCCTGGCTGGACGACGGCACGCTCGCCTACGCGCTGCCGGGCACAGGTGGCCGGGGGAGCGACATCTGGACCGTGCCCGCGGACGGGACGGGGGCGCCCCGCATGGCCGTGAAGGGCGGGTCGTCGCCGGTCGCGGTGGCGGCCCCGGCATCGGCGGGCTGAGCCGGATCTTGTCCGGAGCGCGACAGGTGCGACACGGCCGGTGTAATGTGACGCATCCCCACACGGGGGCCGACCAAGGAGGTGAGACCCATCAACGCTGTATCAGGCTGGGTGCTCAGTTCCCGCGAACGCGTCGTCGACCCGACATAGTCGACCGCGGAGCGCCCATCGGCTTTCCCGAAAGGCTCCGCTCATGTCGGTCACCGCTTCACCGCTCACCCTCTCCGCCATCGTTCCCGCGCTCCGCGCCGCCGGCTGTGTATTCGCCGAGGACGAGGCGGAACTGATCCTCTCCACCGCCACCGACCCCGCCGCGATCACGGCCATGGTCGAACGGCGGGTCGCCGGACTCCCCCTGGAACACGTCCTGGGCTGGGCCGAGTTCGACGGCCTGCGGATCGCCGTCGACCCCGGCGTCTTCGTACCCCGCCGCCGCACCGAGTTCCTGGTCCGGCAGGCCGCCGCCCTCACCGCTCCCGGAGCGGTCGTCGTCGACCTGTGCTGCGGCTCGGGAGCCCTCGGCGCCGCGCTCGCCGCGACGCTGGGCCGGGCCGAACTCCACGCCGCGGACGTCGAACCCGCCGCCGTGCGGTGCGCCCGCCGCAACATCGGCGACGCGGGCGAGGTGTACGAGGGCGACCTCTTCGAACCGCTGCCCGCCTCGCTGCGCGGCCGGGTGGAGATCCTGCTCGCCAACGTGCCGTACGTCCCCACGGACGACGTCGAACTGCTCCCCCCGGAGGCCCGTATCCACGAACCGAGGGTGGCGCTCGACGGCGGCGCGGATGGCCTCGACGTCCTGCGCCGGGTCACCGCCGAGGCCCCGCGGTGGCTGGCACCCGGCGGGCATCTGCTGGTTGAGACGAGCGAGCGGCAGGCGGCACGGGCCGAGGAGACCGTCGCCCGCAGCGGCCTGATCCCGCGCATCGTCCGCTCCGAGGAGCTCTACGCGACCGTCGTCATCGCGACCAGACCCGGCCCGGCCGCCCCGTCCGCGAGCGGCACGGTCAGCTGAACCGCCACCGGGTCTGACTGAAACGGGCGCCCTTGCCGAAGCCGAAGGCCTTGCGGGGGCGCACCTGGAACACCAGCGCCGTATGGCCCGAGTGCACGAAGGCGCCGCCCCGGACGTCGAAGTGCCACTCCGGGCCGTACTTCGCCTCCCAGGCCGTGGCCAGCAGATTCAGCCGGCCCTCGTCCGTCACCCGTTCCGCCCTGCCCTCGACCACCACGTCGAGCCCCTCCGACATGGTGTTGGTCCCGGTCGTCAGCACCACTTCGGGGTTGGCGGCCAGATTGCGGGCCTTGCGCTCCTCGGCGCCGGTGGCGAAGTGCAGCGCGCCGTCCGCCCACACCCCGATCAGCGGAGTGACGTGCGGTCGGCCGTTTGGGCGGACCGTGGACAGCCAGTACAGCTCTGCCCCGGTCAGCAGGTCTCTCGCCGTCGACCACGGGCAGGCCGCCGCGTCCTTGTCGCTGTAGTCGCCGTCCAGCTCGGCGTAGGGTTCGAATCCGGACATGAGGGCCTCCCCGGTCTGCTCCTGGAAATGATCGTGCCCGCGAAATGCGGACCGCGCACCTGCTCCGGAAGACCCGGAGCAAGGCTAGGCTCGGAACGCTGAATGGTGTGTGAGCGGCGAGCGGGAGAGCACGAATGACGACGGTGCCGGGGCGAAGGAGCAGCACGTTCACCCGACTGCTGCGGCACGGCTTCACCGACCCCTCCGCCGCCGAGCGGCTGCTCGACCTGCCCGATCTGTCGTCCGTACGCTCCGACCCGGTGCTGCTCGAAGCGCTCGGCGCCACCGCCGACCCGGATCTGGCGCTGAACGGGCTCGTCCGGCTGGTGGAGGCCGAGGAGGCGGACGAACGGCAGGTCCTGCTGGACACGCTCATCACCGCCAAACCGCTGCGGGACCGGCTGCTCGGGGTGCTCGGCGCCTCCGAGGCACTCGGCGACCACCTCGCCCGGCACCCCCGCGACTGGCAGGCCCTGGTCACCTACGAGGCCACCGATCTCCACCCCGGCGTGGCCGAGTTCGAGCAGGGGCTCGCCGGGGCCGACGACCCGGACTCGCTGCGCGTCTCCTACCGCCGGTGCCTGCTGTCGATAGCGGCCCGTGACGTGTGCGGTACGACGGATGTCGCGGAGGCCGCCGCCGAGCTGGCCGACCTGGCCACCGCGACCCTGCGGGCGGCGCTCGCCATCGCCCGTACGGCGGCGCCCGCCGACGCCGCCCGCTGCCGGCTCGCCGTCATCGCGATGGGCAAGTGCGGCGGGCACGAGCTGAACTACGTCTCCGACGTCGACGTCATCTTCGTCGCGGAACCGGTCGGCGGCTACGAGGAGAGCGAGGCCGTGCAGGCCGCCACCAGGCTGGCCGCGCACATGATGCGGATCTGCTCCGACACGACCGTCGAGGGCACCATCTGGCCCGTCGACGCCAACCTCCGCCCCGAGGGCCGCAACGGCCCCCTGGTGCGGACCCTCTCCTCGCACCTGGCGTACTACCAGCGCTGGGCCAAGACCTGGGAGTTCCAGGCGCTGCTCAAGGCCCGGCCGGTGGCCGGCGACCCCGAGCTCGGCGCGGAGTACGTCGACGCCGTCTCGCCGCTCGTGTGGCAGGCCGCGGACCGCGAGAACTTCGTCCCCGACGTGCAGAAGATGCGCCGCCGCGTCGTCGACAACATCCCCGCCGACCGCGTCGACCGCGAGATCAAGCTCGGCCCCGGCGGCCTGCGGGACGTCGAATTCGCCGTACAGCTCCTCCAGTTGGTGCACGGCCGCATCGACGCCACCCTGCGCAGCGGCACCACGCTTGAGGCCCTGCGCGCCCTCGCCGAGGGCGGCTACGTGGGGCGGGTGGACGCCGCGCAACTGGACGACGCCTACCGCTTCCTGCGCGCCCTGGAGCACCGCATCCAGCTCTACCGGCTGCGCCGCACCCACCTCGTCCCGGAGGACGCGCCGGACCTGCGGCGGATCGGCCGCTCCCTCGGGATGCGCACGGACCCGATCACCGAACTCAACCAGGCGTGGAAGCGGCACGCCTCCGTGGTGCGGCGGCTGCACGAGAAGCTGTTCTACCGGCCGCTGCTCGACGCCGTCGCCCAGCTCGCGCCCGGCGAGTCCCGGCTCAGCGCGAAGGCGGCCGCGCACCGGCTCGAAGCGCTCGGCTACGCGGATCCGGCCGCCGCGCTCCGGCACCTGGAGGCGCTGTCGTCCGGGGTGTCCCGCAAGGCCGCCATCCAGCGCACCCTGCTGCCGGTGCTGCTCGGCTGGTTCGCGGACTCCGCCGATCCGGACGCCGGGCTGCTCGGCTTCCGCAAGGTGTCCGACGCCCTCGGCAAGACCCCCTGGTACCTGCGGCTGCTGCGGGACGAGGGCGCGGCGGCGGAGAACCTCGCCCGGGTCCTGTCGGCCGGCCGGCTCGCCCCCGACCTGCTGCTGCGGGCCCCGGAGGCGGTGGCGCTGCTCGGCGACCCGCAGGGGCTGCGGCCGCGCACCCGGGAGAACCTGGAGCAGGAGGTGCTGGCCGCGGTGGGGCGCGCGGACGACGCCGAGACCGCGGTCGCGGTGGTGCGCGGGGTGCGGCGGCGCGAGCTGTTCCGGACCACGGCCGCGGACCTCATCGGCTCGTACGGCACGGAGGACAGGCCCGCCGAGGAGGACCCGGGGGCGCTGGTCGACCGGGTCGGCAACGCGGTCACCGATCTGAACGCCGTCACGATCGCGGGCGCCCTGCGCGCCGCCGTCCGCGAACAGTGGGGGGACACCCTGCCCACCCGGTTCGCGGTCATCGGCGTGGGCCGGTTCGGCGGCCACGAGCTCGGCTACGGCTCCGACGCCGATGTGCTGTTCGTCCACTCGCCGCGCGAGGGCGTCGACGAGCAGGAGGCCGGCCGGGCCGCGAACACGGTGGTCGCCGAGATGCGCCGGCTGCTCCAACTTCCTACCGCCGACCCGCCGTTGATCATCGACGCGGACCTGCGGCCGGAGGGCAAGAGCGGACCCCTGGTGCGTTCGCTGGCGTCGTACGAGGCGTACTACCGGCGCTGGTCGCTGGTCTGGGAGAGCCAGGCGCTGCTGCGTGCCGAGCCGGTCGCGGGCGACGCGGAACTGGGCCGCGACTTCATCGACCTGATCGACCCGCTGCGCTATCCCATGGAGGGCCTGGGGGAGGACGCGGTCCGTGAGATCCGGCGGCTGAAAGCCCGGATGGAGTCCGAGCGGCTGCCGCGCGGCGCGGATCCGACGCTCCACACCAAGCTGGGGCGCGGCGGGCTGAGCGATGTCGAGTGGACCGTCCAGCTGATGCAGATGCAGCACGGCTGGGTGGAACCGGGGCTGCGCACCACCCGCACCCGCGAGGCACTGGCCGCGGCCTGCGCGGCGGAGCTGATCTCCGGCGAGGACGCCGCCACACTGGACGAGGCATGGGTGCTGGCGACCCGGGTGCGCAACGCGGTGATGCTGGTACGCGGCCGGCCGGGCGACACCTTCCCGTCGGGTCCGCGTGAACTCCTCGCGGTCGGGCGGTACCTGGGGTACGAGCCGGGGCACGTCGGGGACATGCTGGACGACTACCGGCGGATCACCCGGCGGGCGCGGGCGGTGATGGAGGAGCGGTTCTACGGGGCGTGACACGGGCGCGGGACGGTCCGTCGGCCGTCCCCGTCACGCCTCCTTCGCATCCAGCAGCGCGCGGGCGTGCCCGATGAACGCGCCCAGCGCCAGTTCGAACGCCGCGTCCGCCCGCCCGGGCCTGATGCTCGCCGCGATCGCCGTACCGCTGTTCTTCCGCCGGTTCGCGCACGGACCGAGGGCTGGATCGTCGCCTGGGGCCTGGACCACAACGCCTTCGGCGGCCGGCCCGTCGACCGGGCCCTGATCGAGGACGCCATCGGCGGCGCCCCCGCCTTCATCCGGCTCCACGACGGACACTCCGCCCTGGCCGGCGGCGCGGCCCTGGAGCGCGCCGGGATCACCGGCCGGACGGGCCTGGCGCTGCCGGGACCTGCGGGACGCCGGGGCGTACCTGGCACTGGGCTCCGACTGGCCGATCGCCCACTACGACGTACGGCAGGTGCTGGCCACGGCCCGGCTGCGGTGGCTGCCCGGGCGTACGACACCGAGCCGGTCACCGCCGAGCAGGCGCTGACCGGGCTGATGGCGCTGGAGGGCCGCACCTCGCACGTGGCGGTCGCCGCCGGGGAGCAGCAGGTCGCGGGCCGGATCGCGGTGGGCTACCGGGCCGATCTGACGGCGTTCGGGGTGGACCCGGTGGCGGCCCCGGCGGACGAGCTGGGTGAGGCGCCGGTGCGGCTCACGGTGTGCGGGGGGCGCGTGGCGCACCGGGGCTGAGGCGGCGTGGCCCCGGCTGCGGGAGGGCGCGGCCTCAGCGGCGGCCCGCCGCCGCGTCCGCCGTCGGGCGCCGGGTCCGCAGCGGCGCCGCCGCGGAGAGGCCTGCCAGCCGGGCCTTCTGGCGCGGTGGCGCCACCCGCCTGGGCAGATGGTGCGGCAGCGAGCCGTACCAGGCGTACGAGACGGCGCAGCCGAAGGCGAGGCACACGATGCCGCCCAGCGCGTCCAGCCAGAAGTGATTGGCGGTCGCCACGATGACGACCAGGGTGAGCGTCGGGTAGAGCAGGGCCAGGATCCGTGCCCAGGGTGCGGAGGTCAGCGCGAAGACGGTCAGACCGCACCAGAGCGACCAGCCGATGTGCATCGACGGCATCGCCGCGTACTGGTTCGACATGTTCTTGAAGTTGCCCGAGGCCATCGAACCCCAGGTGTGATGGACGAGCACGGTGTCGATGAAGTGGCCGCCGTTCATCAGACGGGGCGGTGCCAGCGGATACAGGTAGTAGCCGAGCAGCGCCACGCCCGTGGTGGCGAACAGGGCCAGCCGGGCCGCCGCGTAACGGCCGGGGTGGCAGCGGAACAGCCACACCAGCACACAGACGGTGACGACGAAGTGCAGTGTCGCGTAGTAGTAGTTCATCGAGACGATCAGCCATGTCGCGGAATTCACCGCGTGGTTGACCGCCTGCTCAACGGCGATGCCCAGGTGGTTCTCGGCCGACCAGATCCGGTCGGCGTTGCGCAGCGCCTCGGCCCGCTGTTCCGGGACGGCGTTGCGCACCAGCGAGTACACCCAGTAACTGGCCGCGACGAGCAGGATTTCGAACCAGATGCGTGGGCGACGGGGGGAGCGCAGGGAACGCAGTCCCGCCGGGCCGCTGTCACGCCGTCCGGTGTTCCGCTTCGGGTTCGCCGCAGGGGCCGCCTCGTCCTCGATGGGTGACGGGGTGGCCTTCGACCGGCCTTCCTTCGATGTCACGCTCAATTCACCCATAGGCACAGAGTCTGCCAGAAATTGCCCTTCCGCCCGATCATCCTCCGGTCGGGTCCGGGCTGCACATCAGTGCGTGGTGGAATGCGTGAGCGCGCGGTGGAATGCGCGTCAGGAGCGGTCGTGGGATCCTGGGGCGGTCAGGCGGTGGTGGTCGGAGCGGGCCCGGGGCCGGCTGCCGTTGAACCGCGAACGACCAGTTCGGGCATGAAGACGAACTCGCTGTGCGGGGCGGGCGTGCCGCCGATCTCCTCCAGGAGCGTGCGCACGGCGGCCTGGCCCATCGCCGTAACCGGCTGACGGATCGTCGTCAGCGGCGGATCGGTGAACGCTATGAGCGGCGAGTCGTCGTAACCGACCACCGACAGATCGCGCGGCACCTGCATCGACAGCCGCCGGGCGGCCCGGATCGCGCCGAGCGCCATCATGTCGCTCGCGCACACCACCGCCGTGCAGCCCCGCTCCATCAGCGCCGACGCCGCGGCCTGTCCACCCTCAAGAGTGAACAGCGAATGCTGGATCAGTTCCTCCACCGCGTCCGGCGCGAGGCCCAACTGGTCCTGCATCGTGGCGTGGAAGCCCTCGATCTTGCGCAGGACCGGCACGAACCGCTTCGGGCCGACCGCCAGACCGATCCGCTGATGGCCCAGCGACACCAGATGCGTCACCGCGAGCCGCATCGCGGCCCGGTCGTCCGGCGAGATGAACGGCGCCTGGACCTTGGGCGAGAAGCCGTTGACCAGGACGAACGGGACACCCTTGGCGCGCAGTTGCTCATAGCGCTGCATATCGGCCGAGGTGTCGGCGTGCAGACCGGAGACGAAGATGATGCCCGAGACGCCGCGGTCGACCAGCATCTCGGTCAACTCGTCCTCGGTGGAGCCGCCCGGGGTCTGGGTGGCCAGCACCGGCGTGTAGCCCTGCCGCGTCAGCGCCTGGCCGATGACCTGGGCCAGGGCGGGGAAGATGGGGTTCTCCAGCTCGGGCGTGATCAGCCCGACCAGCCCCGCGCTGCGCCTGCGCAGCCGTACGGGCCGTTCGTAGCCGAGGACGTCGAGCGCGGCGAGAACGGATTCACGGGTGGCCGCTGCAACACCGGGCTTGCCGTTCAGTACACGGCTGACCGTCGCTTCGCTGACCCCCGCCTGAGTTGCGATATCGGCAAGCCGTGCGGTCATGGAAGTGGACTGTACCGGGCGTATGTCGGATTGCCCACCATGGGCATGAATCGGACGACTGCCTCCGTGCGCCGGTTCGCGAGGGTTTACCGGCAACATCTTGCAAGGACTTGCGAGCCGGGCTTGCGGGCTCCGGTCGGATCGTCGCACCGCACGGTCCGTGGGCTGTGGGCTGCGACTGCCAGGGCGTGATGCCGGGCGTCAAGGGTCTTGACGGCAACCGTGAGGACACGCGAATGTAACGATCGTCGGCGCTTGCAGAAATCTTCCGCAAACTCTTTCGGCGTTCTTTCATCCTTGTTACGTTCTCGTCGACCCGGCGCCGCGACGGAGCGGTACGGCAGTTGAAGGAGTTCAGATGCGACGTGGCATAACGGCCACCGCCCTGGTCGCGGCCCTGGCGCTCGCGGCGACCGCCTGCGGCAGCGACAACGAGTCCGAGGGCACGAGCAAGAGCTCGGGCGAACTCGCCGGCACCGTGACGTGGTGGGACACCTCCACCGCGGGCAGTGAGGACAAGGTCTTCAAGAAGATCGCCGAGGACTTCACCAAGAAGCACCCGAAGGTCAAGGTCAAGTACGTCAACGTCCCCTTCGGCGACGCGCAGAACAAGTTCAAGAACGCCGCGCAGTCCGGTTCCGACGCCCCCGACGTCATCCGCTCCGAGGTCGCCTGGACCCCCGAGTTCGCCGACCTCGGCTACCTGGCGCCGCTCGACGGCACCGCCGCGCTGAAGAACCCGGGCGACTTCCTCAAGCAGGCCGCCGCGTCCACCAAGTACAAGGACAAGACGTACGCGGTGCCGCAGGTCATCGACTCCATGGGCATCTTCTACAACAAGAAGATCTTCAAGGAGGCCGGCGTCGAGGTCCCCAAGACCGTCGACGACCTGAAGACCGTCTCCAAGAAGATCAAGGACAAGACCGGCAAGACCGGCATGTACCTGCGCGGCGACGACGCGTACTGGTTCCTCTCCTTCCTGTACGGCGAGGGCGGCGACATGGTCGACGCCTCCACCAAGTCCGTCACCATCGACAACCCCGAGGGCGTCAAGGCGATGAAGGTCGTCAAGGACCTCGTCGACTCCGGGGCCGCCAAGACCGATGCCACGGACGGCTGGGAGAACATGCAGGCGTCCTTCAAGGACGGCAAGGTCGCCATGATGATCAACGGCCCGTGGGCCGTCGCCGACACCTACGCCGGCAAGGAGTTCAAGGACAAGGCCAACCTGGGCATCGCCCCGGTCCCGGCCGGCTCCGCCGCGCAGGGCGCCCCGCAGGGCGGCCACAACCTGGCCGTCTACGCGGGCTCCAAGAACCTCGACGCCTCCTACGCCTTCGTCGACTACATGACGTCGGCCGAGACCCAGGCCAAGGTCACCAAGGAGCTGAGCCTCCTGCCGACCCGCACCTCCGCCTACGCCCGCCAGGACGTCGTCGACAACGAGATCGTCGGCTTCTTCAAGCCCGTCGTCGAGACCGCCGTCGAGCGCCCCTGGATCCCCGAGACCGGCAGCCTCTTCGCCCCGCTCGTCACCGAGTACACCAAGGTCCTCACCGGCCAGACCACGCCGGAGAAGGCCACGAAGACGACCGGCGACTCCTACCGCAAGCTCCTCAAGGGCTGGAAGTAACAGGAAGGCAGGCCGGCTGATGGCTGTCCACACCGGCCAGTCGGTGGCGAAGGCCGCGGGCGACGACGTCGTCGCCCGCGGCCGGAGCCGCGGTACTGGCAACCCCCCGCCGCCGGGCAGGATCCGGCGGGCCCTGTCGACCCACTGGTACGCCTGGACCATGGTCGCCCCGGTCGTCGTCGTGATCGGCGTGATCATCGGTTATCCGCTGGTCCGCGGCATCTACCTGTCGATGACCGACGCCAACGAGCGCAACGTCGAACGGTCCATCGGTGTCAACCACATGCCCGCCACGTACGAGTTCGTGGGCCTGGACAACTACACCGACGCCCTCACCGGCGACCAGTTCCTCGGCACGCTCGGCTGGACCCTGGTGTGGACGGTCTCCTGCGTGGCCATCACCTTCTGCCTCGGCATGGCCCTCGCCAACATCCTCAACCGAAGGATCGCCGGCCGCTCCGCCTACCGGATGGCGCTCATCCTGCCCTGGGCCATCCCCGGCTTCGTCTCCGTCTTCGCCTGGCGCTTCCTCTACAACGAGGACCGCGGGCTGCTCAACAAGATCCTCTCCGGCGGCGGGATCGACGCCGTCCCGTGGCTGAACGACCCGACCTGGGCGAAGTTCTCCGTCATCGCCGTCAACGTCTGGCTCGGCGTCCCGTTCATGATGGTCGCCCTGCTCGGCGGACTGCAGTCGATCCCCGGCGAGCACTACGAGGCCGCCGAGATGGACGGCGCCACCGCCTGGCAGCGGTTCCGCCACATCACGCTGCCGGGGCTGCGGCCGGTCTCCACCACGGTGATCCTGCTCTCCACCATCTGGACCTTCAACATGTTCCCGGTGATCTTCCTGCTGACCCGCGGCGGACCCGGCGAGGCCACCCAGATCCTGGTCACCCAGGCGTACAAGTTCTCCTTCGAGATCAGCCCGCGCGACTTCGCGCAGTCCTCCACCTGGGGCGTACTGATCCTCGTACTCCTGCTGATCTTCGCCGCCGTCTACCGGCGAGTCCTGCGCACCCAGGGAGACGACTGGTGACCACCACCGCACCCACCCCCACCGCGCCGCCCAAGGTCCGGCTGCGCGGGGAGCGTTCGCCGCTGGCCTCCGCCGGGCTGCACCTGACGCTCGTCGTCGCGTCCGTGATCGCCGTGTTCCCCGTGCTGTGGGTCCTGCTCACCTCGCTGAAGCCCGCCGCGTACGCGACCACCACGGACTTCTTCAAAGAGACGACGTTCGACAACTACACGAACCTGATCCAGAACACGAAGTTCCTCACCTGGTTCGGCAACTCCCTGCTCATCGCCGGACTCACCACGCTCCTCGGCGTCATCGTCTCCGCCTCCACCGGCTACGCCGTCAGCCGCTTCCGCTTCCCCGGCAAGCGCGGACTGATGTGGACGCTGCTGATCACCCAGATGTTCCCGGTCGCCGTCCTCATCGTGCCGATCTACAACATCATGGCGGGCATGGGGCTGCTGAATCAGCCCGCCGGTCTCGTCATCACCTACCTCACCATCTCGGTGCCGTTCTGCGCCTGGATGATGAAGGGCTTCTTCGACACCATCCCGCGCGAGATCGACGAGTCGGGGCAGGTCGACGGCCTCACCCCGTTCGGCACGTTCTGGCGGCTGATCCTGCCGCTCGCCAAGCCCGGCCTCGCCGTCACCGCGTTCTACTCCTTCATCACCGCCTGGGGCGAGGTGGCTTACGCCTCCGCCTTCATGGTCGGCGAGGACAACCTCACCCTCGCGGGCGGACTCCAGCTCTTCGTCAACCAGTACGGAGCCCAGTGGGGGCCGATGACCGCCGCGTCCGTGCTCATCGCGATACCCGCGGCCCTGGTCTTCCTGTTCGCGCAGAAGCACCTCGTGACCGGCATGTCCGCCGGAGCCGTCAAGGGCTGAGGCCCACGTCGGCAGCACGACCCGCACGCACCAGTCACGGCGGCCGCCGGCATCCCGACCCGGCCCCGGCGCCGCTCCCCACCCAGACACCCCAGGGACGACATGACCCAGCACCTCGCTGCCCCCTCCACCGGCACGTCCGGCGCCGCTGCGGCCCACCAGACCGGCTGGTGGCAGGACGCGGTGATCTACCAGGTCTATCCGCGGAGCTTCGCCGACGGCAACGGCGACGGCATGGGCGATCTCGCAGGCGTACGCGGCAGACTCCCGTACCTCAAGAGCCTCGGCGTCGACGCGGTCTGGCTCAGCCCCTTCTACGCTTCCCCGCAGGCGGACGCGGGCTACGACGTCGCCGACTACCGGGCCATCGACCCGATGTTCGGCACCCTGCTGGACGCCGACGGGCTGATCCGCGACGCCCACGACCTGGGCCTGCGGATCATCGTGGACCTGGTGCCCAACCACTCCTCGGACCGGCACGAGTGGTTCCGGCGCGCCCTCGCCGAGGGCCCCGGCTCCGCCTTGCGCGAGCGCTACCACTTCCGCCCCGGCAAGGGCGCGGCCGGTGAACTGCCGCCCAACGACTGGGAGTCCGTCTTCGGCGGCCCCGCCTGGACCCGCACCAACGACCCGGACGGCACCCCGGGCGACTGGTACCTCCACCTCTTCGCGCCCGAGCAGCCCGACTTCAACTGGGAACACCCGGCCGTCGCCGACGAGTTCCGCTCCATCCTGCGCTACTGGCTCGACATGGGCGTCGACGGCTTCCGGGTCGACGTCGCCCACGGTCTCGTCAAGGCCGAGGGCCTGCCCGACCTCGGCAGCCACGACCAGCTCAAGCTGCTCGGCAACGACGTCATGCCCTTCTTCGACCAGGACGGGGTGCACGAGATCTACCGCTCCTGGCGCACCATCCTCGACGAGTACCCCGACACCATGGGGCCCGAAGGGCCTTCGTCAGAAGGGCGGCGGTGGGCGACGGGCGGGCGGATCGCCGTCGCCGAGGCCTGGACCCCCACCGTCGAGCGCACCGCCAACTACGTGCGCCCCGACGAGATGCACCAGGCGTTCAACTTCCAGTACCTCTCCACCTCCTGGGACGCCGCCGAGCTCCGCGAGGTCATCGACACCTCGCTCGACGCGATGCGCCCGGTCGGCGCCCCCACCACCTGGGTGCTCTCCAACCACGACGTGACCCGGCACGCCACCCGGTTCGCCAACCCGCCCGGCCTCGGCACCCAGCTCCGCACCCCCGGCGACCGCGAGCTGGGCCTGCGCCGGGCCCGCGCCGCCACCCTGCTGATGCTGGCCCTGCCCGGCTCCGCCTACGTCTACCAGGGCGAGGAGCTCGGCCTGCCCGACGTCACCGACCTGCCCGACGAGGTCCGCCAGGACCCGTCGTTCTTCCGCGCCGAGGGCCAGGACGGCTTCCGCGACGGCTGCCGGGTGCCGATCCCGTGGACCCGCGAGGGCAGCTCGTACGGCTTCGGCGACGGCGGCAGCTGGCTGCCGCAGCCCGCGGGCTGGGGCGAGCTCTCGGTGGAGGCGCAGACCGGCGTGGCGGGCTCCACCCTGGAGCTGTACCGGGCCGCGATCGCCGCCCGCCGGGACCACCCGGGGCTCGGCGCCGGAACCTCGGTGGAGTGGCTCCAGGCCCCCGAGGGGCTGCTGATCTTCGCCCGCCCCGGCTTCGTCTGCACCGTCAACACGACGGGCCGCCCGGTACGCATCCCCGTGCGCGGCACCGTCCTGCTGTCCAGCGCCCCGGTCGTCACCGACGGCGCCGGGATCGAGCTGCCCGCGGACACCACGGTGTGGTGGACGGTGTGACGGTTCCCCTGCCCAGGTCCGGTGCGCCGAGGCTCTCGGACATCGCCGGCCAGGCAGCGGTCAGCGAGGCGACCGTCAGCCGGGTGCTCAACGGGAAACCGGGCGTCTCGGAGACCACCCGTCAGCGGGTGCTCGCGGCGCTGGACATCCTGGGCTACGAACGTCCCGTACGGCTGCGGCAGCGCAGCGCCGGGCTGATCGGACTGGTGACGCCCGAACTCACCAACCCGATCTTCCCGGCGTTCGCGCAGTCCGTCGAGCAGGTGCTGGCAGGTCACGGCTACACCCCGGTGCTCTGCACCCAGATGCCGGGCGGTGCCACCGAGGACGAACTCGTCGAGCAGCTCGTGGAGCGCGGCGTCGGCGGGATCGTCTTCATCTCCGGGCTGCACGCCGACATGTCGGCCGACCCGGCCAGGTACGCCGCGCTCACCGAGCGCGGCGTGCCGTTCGTCCTGATCAACGGCTACAACGAACGGATCAGCGCGCCGTTCGTCTCGCCCGACGACGCCGCCGCCGTGCGGATGGCCGTCGGGCACCTCGCCGACCTCGGCCACAGCAGGGTCGGCCTGGCGATCGGGCCGCAGCGCTATGTGCCGGCCCGCCGCAAGCGCGAGGGGTTCGTCGACGCCGCCGTGAACCTGCTGGGAATGGACCGCGCCGAGGCCGAACTCCTCGTCTGTCCCACGCTGTTCAGCGTCGAGGGCGGCCAGGTCGCGGCGGGTGCGCTGCTCGACCAGGGGTGCACGGGCATCGTCTGCGGCAGCGACCTGATGGCGCTGGGCGTGGTGCGTGCGGCCCGCGAGCGCGGGCTCGGTGTGCCGCGCGACGTGTCGGTGGTGGGTTTCGACGACTCGCAGCTGATCGCGTTCACCGATCCGCCGCTGACGACGGTGCGCCAGCCGGTCCAGGCGATGGCCGCGGCGGCGGTGGGCGCCCTGCTGGAGGAGATCGGCGGCAGCCCGGTGCAGCGCACGGAGTACGTGTTCCAGCCGGAGCTGGTGGTACGGGGATCCACCGCGGCGCTCCGGGGCGACTGAGAGGCCCGAGGTCCGGGCGTACAGGAGAGGCACCGGGAGTCGGCCCGGAATGGGCCTGCGGGGAGTGAGCGACTCCGGGTGCCTCTCTTGTCCGTGACCGGCCCGGCCGGCCGGGCGCGTGGGGTCCGGGGTCGCCGGAACCCCCGGCCGACCGGACCGGAGTCGGGAGAAACTTAACAGCGCTGCAATGTTTTGCGTAAGTCCTTGCAGGAAGAAAACTGCTGGATTTCGTGGATGTGAGCGGGTGGTGTCCAAAGGGTTGACCGGAACCTGATGGGCTCGTACGGTCTGCGCTGCGGCAAGGTTTGCATTCTTGCAGCAAGAACCTTCAGGAGCCTTGAGGGCAGGGCGCGTTGCCACGTGAGGCTGCACCGTCACCCGCATTTCCCCCCACAGCAGGAGGAAACATGGCACGCAGACCACTGTCCGCGGCGCTCGCCCTGGCAGCAGGCGCCGCCGTCCTCATATCCCCGACCGCGACCGCGACCGCCAGTGCCGCCGCCCCCGGCGACAAGGACGTCACCGCGGTCCTCTTTGAGTGGAAGTTCGACTCGGTGGCCAAGGCGTGCACGGACACGCTCGGCCCGGCCGGATACGGCTACGTACAGGTCTCGCCGCCCCAGGAGCACATCCAGGGCGGCCAGTGGTGGACCTCGTACCAGCCCGTCAGCTACAGGATCGCCGGACGGCTCGGCGACCGCGCCTCCTTCGCGGCCATGGTCAGCACCTGCCACGCCGCCGGCGTCAAGGTCGTCGCGGACTCCGTCATCAACCACATGTCGGCCGGATCGGGCACCGGCACCGGCGGCTCCTCGTACACCAAGTACGGCTACCCCGGCGTGTACTCCGCCGCCGACATGGACGACTGCACCGCGCAGATCAGCAACTACCAGGACCGCGCCAACGTCCAGAACTGCGAACTCGTCGGCCTCGCCGACCTGGACACCGGCGAGGACTACGTACGCGGCCGGATCGCCGCCTACCTCGACGACCTGCTCTCCCTGGGTGTCGACGGCCTGCGCATCGACGCCGCCAAGCACATGCCCGCCGCCGACCTGGCGAACATCAAGTCGCGGCTGAGCAACCCGGGCGTCCACTGGAAGCAGGAGGCGATCTACGGCGCGGGCGAGGCCGTCCAGCCCGACGAGTACACCGGCACCGGGGACGTCCAGGAATTCCGCTACGCCAGAAGCCTCAAGCAGGTCTTCAACAACGAGAACCTCGCCTATCTGAAGAACTACGGCGAGGGCTGGGGCTTCATGCCCTCGTCGAAGGCGGCGGTCTTCGTCGACAACCACGACACCGAGCGCGGCGGCGACACGCTGAACTACAAGGACGGCGCGAACTACACCCTCGCCAATGTCTTCATGCTGGCCTGGCCGTACGGCTCGCCCGACGTCCACTCCGGCTACGAATGGTCCGACAAGGACGCGGGTCCGCCGGGCGGCGGCACGGTGAACGCCTGTTACAGCGACGGCTGGAAGTGCCAGCACGCCTGGCGCGAGATCTCCTCCATGGTCGGCTTCCGCAACACCGCGCGCGGCGAGTCCGTCAGCAACTGGTGGGACAACGGCGGCGACCAGATCGCCTTCGGCCGCGGTTCCAAGGCGTACGTCGCGATCAACCACGAGAGCTCCTCGCTGACCCGTACGTTCCAGACCTCGCTGCCCGCCGGCGACTACTGCGACATCCAGTCCGGCAAGGGCGTCACGGTGAACGGCTCGGGCCAGTTCACCGCGACGCTCGGCGCCGACACAGCGGTGGCGCTCCAGGTCAACGCCCGCAGCTGCGCGGCCACCGGCTGACAGCGGCGACCGGGGGCGGGGTGGATACCGCCCCGCCCCCGGCAGGTCCGCCCGCCCCCAGAGCATCACCCGCACCCAAGGAGACCCAGCCCGTGTCCCGTTCCACCCTCGGACGTGGAGCCGTCGCCGCACTCTGCGCGGCACTCCTCCCCGTCGTCCCGGCGGCAACCGCGTCGGCCGCGCCGAGACCTCCGGGCCCGCCCTCGGACGCGAAGCTCGCCCAGGCGCCCGCCCGGCACGACCTGACCCGCGAGCAGTTCTACTTCGTCATGCCGGACCGGTTCGCCAACGGCGACACCGCCAACGACCGCGGCGGGCTCACCGGTTCGCGCCTGGAGACCGGCTACGACCCCACGGACAAGGGCTTCTACCAGGGCGGCGACCTCAAGGGCCTGACCAACAGGCTCGACTACATCAAGGGCCTCGGCACCACCGCCATCTGGCTCGCCCCGATCTTCAGGAACCGCCCCGTCCAGGGCACCGGCAAGGACGCCTCGGCCGGCTACCACGGCTACTGGATCACCGACTTCACCCGGGTCGACCCGCACTTCGGGACCAACGCCGACCTCGCGAAGCTGATCGACAAGGCCCACGCAAAGGGCATGAAGGTCTTCTTCGACGTCATCACCAACCACACCGCCGACACCGTCGACTACGCCGAGAAGACCTACGGCTACCGGCCGAAGGGCGCCTACCCGTACCTGGACGAGGACGGCCGCCCGTTCGACGACAGCAAGGGCCTGGCGAAGGTGGACGCGGACTCGTTCCCGTACACCCCGAGGAACGCCGGTGACGACAAGGTCCCGGCCTGGCTCAACGACCCGGAGATGTACCACAACCGGGGCGACTCGACCTTCGCAGGCGAGTCCGCCGAGTACGGCGACTTCTCCGGGCTGGACGACCTGTGGACCGAACGGCCCGAGGTCGTGACCGGCATGGCGAAGATCTACGAGAAGTGGGTCCGCGACTTCGACATCGACGGCTTCCGGATCGACACCGTCAAACACGTCGACCTGGACTTCTGGACCCAGTGGGCGACCGCCCTGGACACCTACGCGGCCAAGCACGGCCGCGAGGACTTCTTCATGTTCGGCGAGGTCTACTCCGCCGACACCGCCGTCACCTCGCCCTACGTCACCCGGGGCCGGCTCGACGCGACGCTCGACTTCCCGTTCCAGGAAGCGGCACGCCAGTACGCCTCCCGGGGCGCCCCGGCCTCGAAGCTCGCCGCCGTCTTCGGCGACGACTACCGCTACACCACCGACAAGGCCAACGCCTACGAACAGGTGACCTTCCTCGGCAACCACGACATGGGCCGCATCGGCACGTTCCTGAAGCAGGACAACCCGAAGGCCGGCGACGCGGAACTCGTCCGGCGCGCCCAGCTCGCCAACGAGCTGATGTTCCTGGGCCGGGGCAACCCCGTCGTCTACTACGGCGACGAGCAGGGCTTCACCGGCGCGGGCGGCGACAAGGACGCCCGCCAGACCATGTTCGCCTCGAAGACCGCCGACTACCTCGACGACGACGAACTGGGCACCGACCGCACCCACGCCACCGACGCGTACGACCCGAAGCACCCCCTGTACCGGAACATCGCCGCGCTCTCCGAACTCACCCGGAAGCACCCGGCACTGCGCGACGGCGTCCAGACCGAGCGGTACGCGGAAGGCTCCGTCCACGCCTTCTCCCGCACGGACCCCGAGCAGCCCCACGAGTACCTCGTGGCCACCAACAACGGCACCGCCCCGAGGACCGTCGAGCTGCCCACCGCATCGGCCGGCATGAACTTCCGTACCCTGTACGGCGGTTCCTCGACCCTCCGCAGCGGCGCCGACAAGAAGATCACCGTCACCGTCCCCGCCCTCTCCAGCCTCGTGCTGCGCGCCGAGAAGCCGATGGGCACCCCCGCCACCGAGCCGGCCATCACCCTGAAGGCGCCCGCCGCCGGGGCCACCGGCACCGTCGAGCTCTCCGCCGACGTCGACGGCGGCGGGCTGAACCGCGTCGTCTTCGCCGCGCAGACCGGCAACGGCAAGTGGGTCACGCTCGGTTCCGCCGATCACGCCCCGTACAAGGTCACCCAGCACCTGGACGGCAGGGTCGCGGCCGGCACCCCGCTGCGCTACAAGGCGGTCGTCGTCGACCGCGCCGGACGCACCGCGAGCGCACTCGCCGCGACCACCGCCGGACAGGCCCCGGCCGAGCCGAAGCCGGTGGCCGTCCAGCGCGACCACGCCGTCGTCCACTACAAGCGCGCGGACGGCGACTACGAGGGCTGGACACTCAAGTCCGGCGACCGCACCGCGCAGTTCACCGGGCGCGACGCCTACGGGGCCTTCGCCTGGCTGAAGCTCGACGAGGGCGCCGTCACCGTCCCGTACACCGTCGAGAAGGACGGCGCCGCCGACGGGCCGCAGCGCACCGTCGAACTCGCGAGGACCGGACAGGTCTGGATCGAGCAGGGCGAGGACGGCCAGGCCGACACGGCCCCCGACGGCGCCTACCCGCCGCAGGACACCACCAAGGCCGTCCTGCACTACTACCGCCCCGACGGCGACTACGACGGCTGGGGGCTGCACACCTGGACCGGCGCCAAGAACCCCACCGACTGGGCGAAGCCCCTCCAGCCGGTGAAGAAGGACGCCTCCGGCGTCACCTTCGAGGTGCCGCTCACCGACGGCGCCACCTCGCTCTCCTACATCCTGCACAAGGGCGACGAGAAGGACCTCCCCAGCGACCAGTCGCTCGACCTCGCCACCTACGGGCACGAGGTCTGGATGCTCGGCGCAACGCCCGGCTATCTGCTGCCCCAGACCGGCGGCGTACCCACCCCCGACCTCTCCAGGGCCGAGGCGCAGTGGATCGACGCCGACACCGTCGTATGGAAGGTGAAGGCCACCGACGCCACCAGCCAGCAGCTCGTCTACGCCGAGGACGGCTCCATCTCCGTCGTCGACGGGGCTCTCTCCGACGAGGGCCAGTGGCTGCGGCTCACCCCCGCCGCGCTGACCGACGCACAGAAGGCGAAGCACCCGAACCTCAAGGACTACCCGGCGTTCACCGTCGACGCCCGGGACCGGGACCGGGTCCGTGAGGCGCTGCGCGGTCAGCTGATCGCCACCCAGCGCGCCGCCGACGGCGCCCTGCTCGCGGCCACCGGCGTGCAGAGCGCCGGCGTGCTCGACGACCTGTACGGCAAGAACGCGGCCGGTGCCGCGCTCGGCCCGGTCTTCGGCCGCGACGGCCGCCCCACCCTCTCGGTCTGGGCGCCCACCGCCCGCACCGTCGCCCTGGAACTCGACGGCCGCGGCGTCCCGATGCGCCGCGACGACCGCACCGGCGTCTGGTCCGTCACGGGCACGAAGAACTGGAAGGGCAGGCCCTACCGCTACATGGTGGACGTCTGGGCGCCCACCGTCGGCAAGATGGTCACCAACAAGGTCACCGACCCCTACTCCACCGCCCTGACCACCGACTCCGCGCGCAGCCTCGTCGTCGACCTGGACGACCCGTCCCTCGCGCCGAAGGGCTGGTCCGGGCTGGAGAAGCCCGCCGCCGTACCGCTGCGCGACGCCCAGATCCAGGAGCTGCACATCCGCGACTTCTCGATCGCGGACCGCACCTCGAAGCACCCCGGCGAATACCTCGCCTTCACCGACACCGGCTCCGACGGGATGAAGCACCTCAAGCGGCTCGCGGACGCCGGCACCAGCTACGTCCATCTGCTGCCCGCCTTCGACATCGGCACCATCCCCGAGAAGAAGTCCGCCCAGCAGAAGCCGGCCTGCGACCTGTCCGTGTACGCCCCCGACTCCGAGGAACAGCAGGCCTGCGTGACGAAGGCCGCCGCGAACGACGGGTTCAACTGGGGCTACGACCCGCTGCACTACACCGTCCCCGAGGGCTCCTACGCCTCCGACCCGGAGGGCACCAAGCGCACCGTCGAGTTCCGGCAGATGGTGCAGGGCCTCAACGACGCGGGGCTGCGCACCGTCATGGACGTCGTCTACAACCACACCGTCGCCTCCGGCCAGGACGGCAAGTCCGTGCTCGACCGGATCGTGCCCGGCTACTACCAGCGGCTGCTGGACGACGGCACCGTCGCCACCTCCACCTGCTGCGCCAACACCGCGCCCGAGAACACCATGATGGGCAAGCTGGTCGTCGACTCGGTCGTCACCTGGGCCAAGGAGTACAAGGTCGACGGCTTCCGCTTCGACCTGATGGGCCACCACCCCAAGGCCAACATCCTCGCCGTCCGCGAGGCGCTCGACGCGCTGACCGTGGCGAAGGACGGCGTCGACGGCAAGAAGATCATCCTGTACGGGGAGGGCTGGAACTTCGGTGAGATCGCCGACGACGCCCGCTTCGTCCAGGCCACCCAGAAGAACATGGCCGGTACCGGCACAGCCACCTTCTCCGACCGCTCCCGCGACGCCGTACGCGGCGGCAGCCCCTTCGACGAGGACCCGGGCGTACAGGGCTTCGCCACCGGCCTCTACACCGACCCCAACACCTCCGCCGCCAACGGGACGGAGGCCGAGCAGAAGGCCCGGCTGCTCCACTACCAGGACCTGATCAAGGTCGGCCTCACCGGCAACCTCGCCGACTACACCTTCACCGACTCCTCGGGCCGCACGGTCAAGGGCTCCGGCGTCGACTACAACGGCGCCCCCGCCGGATACGCCGCGGCCCCCGGCGACGCCCTCGCCTACGCGGACGCCCACGACAACGAGTCGCTGTACGACGCGCTCGCCTTCAAGCTCCCGGCGGGCACCCCGGCGGCCGACCGGGCCCGCATGCAGGTCCTGGCCATGGCGACCGCCACCCTCTCGCAGGGGCCCTCGCTCTCCCAGGCGGGCACCGACCTGCTGCGCTCCAAGTCCCTGGACCGCAACTCGTACGACAGCGGCGACTGGTTCAACGCCCTGCACTGGGACTGCCGCGACGGCAACGGCTTCGGCCGCGGGCTGCCGCCGGCCGCCGACAACGAGTCCAAGTGGTCCTACGCGAAGCCACTGCTGGCCGACGCCGCGACCGGCCCCGGCTGCGCACAGATCGACGGCGCGTCCGCCGCGTACCGGGACCTGCTCACCATCCGCTCCACGGAGCAGGACTTCGGCCTCTCCACCACCGAGCAGGTCCAGTCCGCCCTGTCCTTCCCGCTCTCCGGGAAGGACGAGACCCCGGGCGTGATCACCATGCGGCTCGGAAAGCTGGTGATCGTACTCAACGCGGCCCCCGGCGCAAAGACCCAGACGGTCGCCGAACTGGCGGGGAAGCAGTACGCACTGCACCCCGTCCAGGCTGCGGGCGCGGATCCTACTGTCAAGAAGTCCGCGTATGAGGCGAGTTCGGGAAGATTCACCGTCCCGGGACGCACGGTGGCGGTGTTCTCCCTGAGTTGAGCCAGAACAGGGCTAGGTTGGGAGGCAGCAGCCGTCGGGGAATGCCGCAGCACCGCACCCCTGGCGCGCCCTCCCACCCCCCGGCCGGTCCCGGCCCCTCTCCGGACGGCACAGGCACCCCGCATGCCTGTGCCGTCCGGAGCCAGGGTCCGGGACCGGCCGGTCCACCTGTTTCAGCGACGGTGACCATGGCGAGCAACATCCCCGAGGAGACCACGAGCTTTGTCGGACGGAAAGCGGAACTTGCCCGGCTCGAACACACCCTCGCCACGCACCGGCTGACCACACTCATCGGCAGCGGTGGCGTCGGCAAGACCCGCCTCGCGGTCCGCGCCGCCCGGCAGGCGGCGGCCGGACACCGCGACGGCGCGTGGTGGGCGGACCTCTCACCGCTGCACGACGACGGACTGCTCATCGCGACCGTCTCCGACGCCGTGGGGCTCTCCGACCACACCCTGCGCACGCCCATCGACGCGCTGTGCGAATGGCTCGTCGACAAGGAGATGCTGCTGGTCCTCGACAGTTGCGAGCACCTGCGCCCCGCCTGCGCGCACCTGCTCGGCGAGATCCTCACGACATCCCCCGGCCTCACCGTGCTCGCCACCAGCCGGCAGCCCCTGAACATCAAGGGCGAACAGGCCGTCGAGGTCGACCCGCTGCCCGTCGAGGGCGCGGCCGACGCGCTGACGCTGTTCCGGGACCGTGCGGCCGCGGCGGCCCCGGGCCTCGCCCTCGACGAGCCGGGGAACGCGGAGGCCGCCGCCGAGATCTGCCGCCGCCTCGAAGGCATTCCGCTCGCCGTCGAACTCGCGGCCGGGGCCCTCGGCCGGGACACCGTCGAGCAGGTCGCCGCACGGATCAGGAGCCGCTTCGACGTACCCGCCGACGCCTCGCTCTGGCCACCGCGCCACCGCACCCTGCGCACCGCCATCGGCTGGAGCCACGAGCTGTGCACCCCGCTGGAAAGGCTGCTCTGGGCCCGGCTGACCGTCCTGCGCGGCGAGTTCGACGAGGCCGCGGCCCGCGAGGTCTGCGCCGGGGGGCCGCTCACCCCGGACGGTGTGACCAGGGCGCTGAACGGCCTGGTCGCCAAGTCCGTCGTCGGCCGGGACGGCGTACGGCACCGCATGCTCGACACCATCCGCGAGTACGGACGGATGTGGCTCGCCGAACTCGGTGAGGAACGGGCCGCCGCCGACCGGCACGCCGCCTGCTTCCTCGGCCTGGCCCGCAACGCCCACGCCGGCTGGACCGGCGACGACCAGATCAGCTGGTACCACCGCATCGCCGAGGCGCACGCCGACCTCTGCGCCGCCCTGGACCACCTGCTGGCCCACGACACCGCGGCCGCCCAGGAGATGGCCGGACGGATCGGCTTCTTCTGGTGCTGCTGCGGCCACCTCCCGCAGACCCGCGAATACGCCCGCCGCGCCCTGGCCGCCGGACCGTCCGAGGGCCCCCACCGCACCCGCGCCCTGTGGGTGCTGGGCATCACCGTCATGCTCCAGGGCGACTACCCGGCCGCCCGCCGCCTGGGCCGCGAGTGCACCAGGGAAGCGGCGCGCGACGGCACCGACGAGGGCATCCTCGCCGCCGCCTATCTGTGCGGCCTCACCGATCTGATGACCGGCCGCCCCGAGGCGGGCCTGCGCGAGGTCGACCGGGTCCTGCGCTCGACCGGCACCGCCACCCCGCTGGAGAAGGCCTACCGGCTGCGGTGCCGGCTCATCACGGTCTTCGCCCTGACCGGGCTCGGCCGGCTGGACGAGGCGGCGGAGGCGGCCGCGGTCCTGCGCGCGGTCTGCGAGGCCCAGGACGAGTGCTGGACCCGCAGCTACGTCGACTACCAGCTCGCCCTGATCGCCCTGCTGCAGGGCGATGCCCACGCGTCCGCCGCCCACGCCCGCTCGATGCTCGCGGGCAAGCACCGCATGCGCGACCGCTTCGGCATCGCACTGGGCCTGGACGTCCTGGCCGCGGCGATCGCCGCCCAGGGCGCGGGCGCCCGCGCCGCCCAGGTGTACGGCACGGGACAGGTGTACTGGCGCATGGTCGGCCAACCGCAACGCGGCACCCCGGAACTGGAACCGCTGCGCGAGGCATGCGAACGCCAGGCCCGCGAGGCCGTCGGCGACGTCGCCTACCAGCGGGCCTTCGAACGGGGCCGGGCGGACAACGCGGAGGTCGGCCTGGCCGCCGCACTCCAGGGCGAACTGCTCATGTAGGGGGCGAGAGCAGCCGCTGCGCGGGGACAGCGGGTACGGCCGGGGCCAGGGCGGAGAGCCGGTCCAGCAGCTCTCCGAACGGCCCGTCCGCCGGCTCCTGGCCGAGCACCCGCAGCACGATGCCCGCCGTCTCCGTGCTGTACGCGGCGCTCACCGCGGCCAGCGCGGCGAAGTCGTGCACCAGCTGCAACTCCAGCTCCTCGCGCGGAATCCGCCGCCCGTCCAGCCAGATCAGCGCCGTCGACTCGGCCAGCGACACCCAGGAACGCACGACCAGCTCCAGCCGTGCCGGGGGATCCTCGACCCCCAGATGGGACAGGATCTGCTCGCAGGCGGCCTGCCGCACCCCGTCTATCATCGCGTTCGCCGTCGAGGACCCGGCCGCGGGCCCGCCCCGCATCAGCGCCGAGAACCCCGGACCGTGCTCCTCGACGAAGTCGAAGAACCGCCCCATCACCCGCAGCAGCCGGGCCCCGAGCGGCCCTTCGCGGGGCTCCACGAACCGGGCCGCCAGCTCGTCGGCGGCCCGCCGCAGCGCGGCCTCGTACAGGCTCTGCTTCCCCGGGAAGTAGTGGTAGACCAGTGGCCGCGAGATCCCTGCGGCGGCCGCGATCTCATCGATCGACACCTCGTCCGGGGCGCGGTGACTGAACAACTCCAGCGCGACACCGATCAATTGTTGTCTGCGCTCCTCGACGCCCATCCTGCGCCGCACCCCGGTCGTCATGGTGGACAGCGTACCGAGTGGGGCGGCGGGGGAGAGGAGGCGGGCGGCCCGGCACCTCTCCCCACCCCGATCGCCGCAAGGCCCTAGAGGTCCAGCACCAGCCGCTCGCCCCGGCACCGGGACACGCAGATCAGCATCGAGTCGTCCCGCTCCGAGTCCGTCAGGAGTTCGTCGCGGTGGTCGATCTCGCCCTCCAGGACACGCTGTTGGCACGTACCGCAGAAGCCCTGCTCGCAGGAGTACGAAACGTGGCTCAGCTCCTCGCGCACCGCCGCCAGCACCGACTGGTCCGCCGCCACCTGGACCGTACGGCCGGAGCGGCGCAGCTCGACCTCGAAGGGGCCCGAGCCGGCCGACGACGCGGCCGCCGCCGTGAAGCGTTCCAGATGCAGGGTGCGGTTGGGCGGGAGCGCGGCGGCGACCGCGTCCATCAGGGGTTCGGGGCCGCAGCAGTAGACGGCGGTGCCCTCCACCGTGTCCGCCAGGGCCGCCGCGGCGTCCGGGTGGCCCGCCTCGTCCTCGGCGACGACGGTCACCCGGCCGCCCTCCGCGCCCAGCTTCTCGATCTCGTCCAGGAACGGCATCGAGGCGCGGGTCCGTCCGCCGTACAGCAGCCGCCAGTCGGCGCCCGAGGCGGCGACGGACCGCAGCATCGGCAGGATCGGGGTGATGCCGATGCCGCCCGCGACGAACAGGTACGCGGGTGCGTCGGTGAGCGGGAAGCGGTTGCGCGGGTCGCGGATCTCCACCTCCTCGCCCTCGTGGAGCTGCGCGTGGACCTCGCGGGAGCCACCGCGGCCGTCCTCGACCAGCCGCGTCGCGATGGTGTAGGTGCTGAGGTCGGCCGGGTCCCCGCACAGCGAGTACTGGCGGACCAGGCCGGAGGGCAGGAGCAGGTCGAGGTGCGCGCCGGGCTGCCACGGCGGCAGGGCGGACCCTTCGAGACGGAGCTGGACGACGCCCTCGGCCGGGGTGGTCCGCTCGGTGATCAGCAGCCGGCGGGTGGCCGTGGTGCGCCGCTCGGAATGGCCCGAGATCGGTTCCTCCAGGGCAGGCAGCGGCCACAGCGGGGAGTTCTGGATCCGGCGGCGCAGGGCGCGCTTGGCCAGCAGTGCGGCGCCCGCAACCAGGACGACGGTGCGCAGGCGGGGCAGGGGGAGCGGCATGTTCAGCTGGTTCCCGTCATACGGGCCTCGGCGGCGGTCGCCGCGGGCGAGTGGGCGAGATAGTCGATGGCCTGGGCCGTGCTGCCCTCCTGTGAGGGGTGGTAGTCCCGGCTCAGATAGCGGGGCACCGAACGCAGCAGATCACCGGTGGCGGGCAGGGTGCCGCGCTTGCCGCTGGTGTAGAACTCCTTGAGCGAGCCCTTGCCGTTGAGCAGGCTCGGGTCGTTCTCCATGAAGAAGCGGATGCCGCGCTGCCAGAGGAAGACCAGCGCGCTGAACGCCGTGGCCCAGGTGCGCGCCCGGCGCGGGTAGCCGCCGTCGACATGCATGAACACCTCGAACGCGACCGAGCGGTGCTCGACCTCCTCCGCGCCGTGCCAGCGCAGCAGGTCCAGCATCATCGGATCGGCGCCACGCCGGTCCAGCTCGTCGGCGTTCAGCACCCAGTCGCCGAGGAAGGCGGTGTAGTGCTCGATCGCCGCGATCAGCGCCACCCGCTCCATCAGCCACCACTTGCGCGCCCGCCCCGGCGGCAGCGTCCGGTCGCCGAGCAGCTTCTCGAAGAACCAGTCGACCTGCGCGGTGTACGGCGTCGGGTCGAGCCCCAGCTCCTTCAGGCGGGGCAGGACGTCGTCGTGCGCCTGGGAGTGCACGGCCTCCTGGCCGATGAAGCCGATGACGTCCTGGCGCAGCTGTTCGTCGTGGATGTACGGCAGCACCTGCCGGTACACGTGGATGAACCAGCGTTCCCCGGCGGGCAGCAGGAGGTGGAGCACATTGATGGTGTGCGTGGTGAACGGGTCGCCCGGCACCCAGTGCAGGGGGGTCTTCTCCCAGGCGAAGGAGACCTTGCGCGCCTTGAGAGGCGTCCGCTCCGAGGCGACCGGCGCCGGCTGCGTGTTAGACATATTGTCAATGTACTGAGAGGTAGGCCGTCGGAACAGAGGCGTGCGACGAATTCCTGACGCTCCGGAATTCCTGACGCCCAGGAATTCCTGACGCCGAGGAGGGCGGGGCGTCAGCGCAGCGCGCCCACTCGACTCCCGTCCGCCAGCGTCCCGTTCAGCCGCGCCCGGTCGCCCGCCCTGGCCGGCACGGCGAGCAGGCGGCTGTCGGAGCGCGCCTCCACCCCGCCCGACGCGGTCAGCGAGGCGAACTGCTCACTGCCCGCCGCCAGTACGTACCAGCGGCCGCCCTGCGACTTCCACAGCACCCCGGCCAGCACCCGGGGGGCGCGCATCCCGCAGGCCGGGGAGTCCTCGGCCCTGGCCGCGACCGCCCCGGGCGGCCCGCCCGTCGCGACGGCCGGCGCCGACGGGGCCTGGAACTGGGCGAGGACCCGGCTGCCGGTACCCCGCCAGGTCTCCGCCCTGGTGCAGAGCCAGCGCGCGGAACCGCCCCCCTCGGGCAGCAACTGCTCGGCGTACTGCCAGGAGTTCACCGACCGCACCCCGCGCGAACGCACCACGGGCAGCAGGCAGGCGGTCCGCGCCCAGCTGTCCCGCTCCGCCCACCCGGCGACATCGTGCGGCGCGGACGGCGGGCCCGAGGTGAGCCGGGCCGGAACCAGTTCGCCGAGGTCCGCCATCAGCCGGGCCGCCGGGCCGTCGCGGACCTCGATCGCCTCCCAGACACGGCAGTCGCGGGCCGTCGCCGGGCTGTTCAGCGCGGCGGTCACCCCGTCGGCGCGGCGGGGCAGCGGCCGCCGTCCGGCGTCCGGCGCCAGCAGGTCCCGCACCGACACCGAACTCACCCAGGGCGCGGTGAGATAGCGGATCCGGTCGCCGCCCCGCGCCACGATCAGCGCGGCGGCCGTCGCCCGGTCCGCACCGTCGACCCGGGCGAAGTCGAGCGCGGCGCCCCCGCCCCGGCCGCCGTCCCGGGGCTCCGCGTACCGCACGATGCGCAGCCCGTCGTGGAACAGAACCACCGTCACCCGGTCCACCTCGCCCGCGTACAGCAGTTGCGGCGCCCCCATCGGAGGCCCGACGGGGGTGCCCGGGGTCGCCGACGAACGCACCGCACCGTCCGGACGCGCCCAGACCCTCAGCGCGCGGCGCAGCAGCCGGGTGTCCCCGGTACGGCTGCCGCGGGTGGGCCAGGAAGTGAAGTCGGTACGCGGCGAACGCTGCCAGAACGTCGCGGAAACCCGGCTCAACCTGCCCGGATCCAGGGCCTGTTCGGCGGCGGTTTCCCGGCCGTCCCGGGGCCCGGACACGGCGCCGCGCCCCCAGCCGTGACCCGGCAGCCCCAGCAGCGCCCCGCACACCAGCAGCGCGGCGACCGCCGTCAGCGCCGCCATCGCGTGCCGGCGGCGGCGCAGCAGATCCGGCGGCCGGGCCTGGAGCGAACAGGGGTCGAACTCGGGGGAGCCGAGGAGCGCGTGCGGCACCGGGACGCCCGCCGCCTGGGCGAGCGCCGCGTACGGGTCGGCGACCCCGGCGTCCGCGAGCACCCGCCGGGCCTCCGCGTCGGTCAACCCCTCCAGGCCACGCAGGGCGTGGGCGGCGCGGCCCGGACCGGAGAGCGCCGACAGGGCGTTCTCCAGGGCGAGCCCGTCCGATCCGCCGGAGTGCGGGAACAGTCGCAGCCCCCATACGAGCGGCAGGAGCGAAGGCAGCCGGGCGCGGCGGCCCGCCGCCAGGGCCGCCCGCAGCACCCGCCGACGGGCGAGCGCGTACGGCGGATCCACCACCGCCGCACCGCCGGGCCCGCGCGGCACCGGGTCGCCGCCCCCGGCCCCGGCCCCCGCCCGCCGCCCGGACAGCAGACACCTCTGGGCCAGCGCGTGCGCCTTCAACACCCGGCGATGGCTGCCGAGCGACGGCGGCAGCACGAGATAGCCGAGCCGGACCAGCCGCGGATAGTGCTCGACGAGCGCGGCCCCGGCCTGCTCCCCGTCGGTCGGGGCGGCTGCGGAAGGTACTTCTGGCAGTGGACGCACGTTCAGCAGAACGAGCGAATCGTGCGATGGTCACCCCGGCCCGTCCGCGCGGGGCACGGCGACCGCGCCCACCGTCCGTCGGCCGGAACCGTGCGTCTTACCCGTGCAAGCGCGGCCGGAGGGCACCTCCGCGGCCCCGATTCAAGACAATTCGACATCTCTCGGCGGGTAGAGCAGCATGGCTAAGCGGGAGGTGTACAGATCGCTGGCCCCCAGCAAAGACGGCGCGGCCAGTCGACGGGCGCCGGGTAGACCGACTCCTACGCGATCACAAGCCATGAGCTCATATGATCTCGTTTTCTCGCCGCCGCCTACCAGGCCCAGGCCGTTCGTGAGCATCTCTCTTCTCGGCGGTTTCGACATCGTCGTCGGCGATGAACCAGTGACCGTCCCAGTCGGCTCGAAGCGACTACTGGCGTTCATCGCGCTACAATACCGGGCTGCTGTTCCCCGAACTCTGGTCGCCGGGAGTCTCTGGCCCGAAGCGACCGAGCAGGGCGCGAACACGAATCTGCGGTCGGCACTGTCACGTCTCCAGGACCTCGGGAAGCAGGCGCTGAACATCTGCCCCGCCGAGGTGCGTCTCGCGCGGGAGGTCGAAGTCGACCTGTTCCGGGCTCGGTCGTTGGCCCAGCGCATCATCGATTCCCATGTCCCGGCCGAGGAGCCCGACCTCAATGCGGCGGCTGTCGACCAGCTGTCCGCAGATCTGCTGCCCGGCTGGTACGACGAGTGGATGCTGCCGGAGGCGGAGCAATGGCGGCAGCTTCGGCTCCATGCCCTTGAGGCACTGACGGAAGCCTTCATCGACACGAAGGAGTTCGCCTGGGCCGTGACGGCCGCCCATGCGGCTGTCCAGGCGGACCCGCTGCGGGAGAGCAGTCAGGCTTCGCTGATCCGCGCCCACCTGGCGGAGGACAACCGGTCCGAGGCGCTGTACGACTTCGAACGCTACGAGCAGCAGCTCAGCGACGAGCTGGGACTCCGCCCCACACCGCGGCTGCGCCGGCTGGTGTCCGAACTGCAGCGGTCGCGCCCCGGTGGCGGATCCCCGTAGCTGCCCCGTAGCACGGAGTTGGCGAACCCGCCACTGTCGTCCAGTGGCGGGTTCGCGTTACCGAGTTCGGTCGGTTTGGCGTGGTCAGCACGCGACAGAGGTCACGTCTGTGCGCCTTGCTGCAGGACGTCGCCGCCGCCTTGTCCGGTCTGTGCGCCTTGCTGCAGGACGTCGCCGCCGCCTTGTCCGGTCTGTGCGCCTTGCTGGAGGACGTTGCCGCCGCCTTGTCCGGTCTGTGCGCCTTGCTGGAGGACGTTGCCGCCGCCTTGTCCGGTCTGTGCGCCTTGCTGGAGGACGTTGCCGGTGCCGGGGCCGGTCTGTGCGCCCTGTTGCAGGACGTTGCCGGTGCCGGGGCCGGTCTGTGCGCCCTGTTGCAGGACGTTGCCGGTGCCGGGGCCGGTCTGTGCGCCCTGCTGGAGGACGTTGCCGGTGCCGGGGCCGGTCTGTGCGCCCTGTTGCAGGACGTTGCCGGTGCCGGGGCCGGTCTGTGCGCCCTGCTGCAGGACATTGCCGGTGCCTCGCCCGGTCTGTGCGCCCTGCTGGAGGACGTTGCCGGTGCCGGGGCCGGTCTGTGCGCCCTGCTGGAGGACGTTGCCGGTGCCGGGGCCGGTCTGTGCGCCCTGCTGCAGGACATTGCCGGTGCCTCGCCCGGTCTGTGCGCCCTGCTGGAGCACGTTGCCGGTGCCACCGGTCTGTGCACCCTGTTGCAGGACGTTGCCGGTGCCTCGTCCGGTCTGTGCGCCCTGCTGGAGGACGTTGCCGGTGCCGGGGCCGGTCTGTGCGCCCTGCTGGAGGACGTTGCCGGTGCCTCGTCCGGTCTGTGCGCCCTGCTGGAGGACGTTGCCGGTGCCGGGGCCGGTCTGCGCACCCTGCTGGAGCACGTTGCCAGTGCCTCGTCCGGTCTGCGCGCCCTGTTGCAGGACGTTGCCGGTGCCTTGTCCGGTCTGTGCCCCCTGCTGGAGCACGTTGCCGCTGCCTCGTCCGGTCTGCGCGCCCTGTTGCAGGACGTTGCCGGTGCCACCGGTCTGTGCGCCCTGCTGGAGGACGTTGCCGGTGGCTGTGTCGAAGCAGGTCGGGGGTTGGGACTGAGTGCAGACGATTACGGACGGGACGGCCTGGGGCGCCGCTGTAGCACTTGTCGCGCCGACTGCGCCGACCCCGCCGGCCATCGCCGCGACCAAGCTCGACACGCCGATCAGGCGGGGAATTCCTTGGCGAATGCTTCTCATCATGGTGGATTCCTTGCGTGTGGAAGCGGGTTTGAGCTTGCCTGCACCAGCCATCGTCAGGTGCGGGGCATCACCGCGGCGTGACGTCGGCGTGACCGGGCTCAGCTGACGGCAGTCGGCGGATGCTCTCCGAAGGCGTCTGCTGGCGCCCCGGCCATGGCCAGGACTTGCCCCGTGGACGGCCGTGTTCCCCGGGTGCCTGGCCGGCTGCGTACGGTAACAAGCCGCACGGGGGTGTACTCGTAGCCCGACGCGCCGCGCCGCTCAGGTGCGCCCGGACGGCGCCGGTGCGGCGCGGCAGTCGGTTGTCCTCGGCGCGGTTGCCGGGCGAATCGTGCGACGGTCACCCCGGCCCGTCCGCGCACGGCTCAACGGGCTGCCGCCTCACCGCAGTTGCCACCCGCTGAACCCGACCGTGCCGCGCAGCCCGCTCCCGCCGTTCGTCGCGGTCATGAAGATCCCCACGTCCTGGACCGCCGCCGTCCCCGGCGCGGCGACCGTGCCCACCGTCCGCCAGCTCGCCCCGCCGTCGGTGGAACAGGAGCCCGTGCATCCGTCCCCGGTCCGGGTCAGCCGGAGCATCACCGGGGCCTTGATCCCGGTGATCCGCCGGTACGTGTCCAGGGTGCCGTCGCCGTTCGTGTCGTACGAGAGGACCACACCGTTGGACGGCGTCACCGCCAGATTCAGGAACCCCGCGGAGCCCGGCGCCGCGAGGCTGTTGCGCACCACGAGCCCCGAACGCGCCCAGCCCCCGGTGTTCTCCTGCGCGTCGACCCGGACGACCACCTCCGCTCCGTCGGACCACGTCCCCTCCCGGTACGCGGTGCCGAACTGGCTGGTGCCCTTCCACAGGTCCTGGCCCGCCCCGTTGATCGCGAACCGCCCGTCCAGCTCCCCGAAGACCGCCGCGTTCGACGTGTACGTGCGCCAGCCCGGCTCCAGCGGCGCCGCCAGGTACACCGCGCCGCGCCGCAGATCGGTCACCCGGTCCTCGCCGCGCGGCCCGTACGCGGTGCCAAGCTCGTACGGCATCGGCACCAGTGGCGCGGTCAGCGGCTCGGACGGGGCGGTGACCCGCCAGTCCACCGAACCGGAGCCGCCCGCCGCGACCCCGTCGAGGGAGGTGCCGCCCGTCGCGGTGGCGTCCAGGCCGGTGAGCGCGAAGTCGACCCGGCCGGTGGACCGCAGGCCGTTCAGATTGCGGAAGGCGGCCGTCACCGTGCCGGTGCTGCCCGGGGCGAACGTCACCGGATCGGCCGAGACCGTGACGGTGCCCTGGTACGGGGCGGTGGACAGGGTCTCGAAGACCCGCCGCGCCGTGCGGTGGGAATCGCCCGTCGCCCGTACCGGATGGACGTCGGTCCGCCGGGTCCACTCCTCCTCGCCCGGGTACCAGTCGAACGCCTTCGCCGCCCGGCCCTCCGTGAGCGCGTCGGTCAGCTCGTCCAAGTACGCCTGCCACTGCGGGAGATGGACTTCGCCCATCAGCCCGTGCCAGTCCCGGTTGGCGTAGTTGCTGAGGTTGTCGGCGGCCGTCCGGTCCGCCCAGGTGGTGATCAGGGTGCGGGCCGTCCACTCCAGCCGCACCGCCTCCGCCGGGCTCGTCGCCAGCCGTTTGGCGTCCTCCAGCCACGGCCCCAGCAGGAAGGCCCGGTGGCAGCCCGACACCGTGTCCGTCAGCCGCATCAGCTTCAGCCAGAGCGCGGCGAGCACCCGGAACCGGGCCACGTCCTTGTCGGCCTGGGCGGCCCGCAGCTGCGGCAACAGGGTCCGGGAGCGGTCGGCGAGCGCCTGCCGGGCCAGATCGGTGAGGTCGTAGCGGTAGGTGTCCGAGTCGCGCAGCGACGGGCGTACGTCGAGGAGCGCCGCGAACGCCCGGTCGAAACCGGCCGGTTCGAAGGCGGTGCTGACGGAGGCGGTGATGCTCGGCCGGCGGGAGAAGAGCGAGTCGACGGGGCGGCCGTCGGTGCTCGTCAGCCGGTACGCCGTGGCGGCCAGCGCGGCGAACGCCGCCTCCGCCGAACGGTCGCGGCCGCCGTAGCGGAACCTCGGGTACGCCCGGAACCACGCCTCCCGGTCCACCTTCTCGCTGCGCCAGGCCAGCTCGCTGAACAGCTCGAACGCCGCCGGATCGCGCTCGGCCGCCTCCGGCATGTACGCCGTGCCGGTCAGCGCGCTGCCCGGCTTGTCGCGCCAGGCCGTGAACTTCTCCGTCCAGCGGTCGGTGTTGGCGCCGATCGTCGTACGGCCGCCGAAGTTCGGGATGGTGCCGAAGGCGTACGGGGCTCCGCCCCAGTCCTTCTCCCGGTCGGTGACGGTGTCGAGATCGGAGAGGCCGTCGACGATCAGCAGCCGGCCGGTGTCGATCGCTTCCAGCATCGCGGGCCGGGGATTGGCCTGCCAGCCGAGGATCACCCAGGTCGCGCCGGGGTGCGCGTTCCGCAGGGCCGACTCGACGGCGCGGGCGGCGTCCGGCACCGGGACGTCACCGGCGCTGCCGCCCTCGTGCAGCAGATCCATCTTGAAGTGGCCGGCCGGGCCGAACAGTTGCTCCTGGTGCCGGTAGAAGGCGGCGGCCACCTCGGCGAAGACGGGGGTGCGGGGATCGAGCCAGTCGGGCCGGCGCAGCCCGTTCCAGGTGCCCTGCGGGACGGTGCGGGCCCCCGGATTGCGGTCCGCGAAGCCGTCCGGGACGGTACCGAAGTAGCCGGGGAACACCGGCGCCATGCCCAGTTCCCGCATCCGGTCGGCGATGAGCCGGCCCAGCTCGGCGCGGCGGGCGATCAGTTCGGGGCCGAGCGGGCCGCCGTATCCGCTCATGTTCTGGAGCAGCCACCACGGCTGGTGGGACGGCGCGGGCAGCCAGGTGCGGGCCTCGGTGTCGCTGTAGCCGAAGTCCTGGAGCAGCCGGTGGTAGACGGCCTCCTGACCGGCGGTGACCAGGACCTCGTTGCAGCCGTGCAGGGCCAGGACGTCGAGCATCCGCTCCCAGCGCGGCCAGTCGGCGTACGGGGCGGTGTAGCCGTCGTGGGTGTCATTGAGGGCGAACCGGTGGGGGACGGTCGCGGAGCGCTCGACGGGGGTACGGGGAGCGGGCAGCCGGCGGGGCAGTGCGGTACGGCTGCCGGACCACGAGATCACGGCGTCGCAGGTGTACTTGAGGTACCAGTGCGCCCCCGTCAGCGCGGTGGCCGCGGTGGTGGCGGCGATCTCGATCCGCCCGGTGGTGCCGGTGACCCGGAAGCGGTCGGGGGCGCCTTCGCTCCTGGGAAGGGCGCTGAGCCGGAACTGCCCGGCGTGGTCCGGCAGCAGACGGCCGAGCGCCTCGTGCGCGGGCGCGAGGTCGCGGGCCGGAGCGGCCGGAGAAGCGGTGGCGTGCGCGGGGGCGGCGGCCCCGAACGCGGCGGCGGCGCCGATGGCTCCGGCGGTGCCCAGCACAGTACGTCTGGTCGGCCGGGAGGAGCTGAAGGGCAGGGAGGTCTCCGTCATGATCCGCACTCCTCGGTGTTGTTCATGGTGGTGCATGCGACAACAAGTGCGTGCGGTGCGCACGTTAATGACGGGTGCGGGGGCGGGCAACGGGGCGTACGGCGATTTGTGCCGAACCAGCTGTTCGGCCGCATGACGGGGCGGCAGCCGGGCGCGCGGCGGCCGGACGGCGGCGGTCAGGCGAAGGCGGCGAGCTGGGGATCGACCGGCGCCCCGGTCATCCGGTTGGCCAGCGTCGACATCGTGTACGTACCGATGCCGAGGACGACCTCCAGCGCGTTGCGGGCGGTGTATCCGTGCGCCAGGAACGCCTGGAGCGTCGCGTCGTCCACGGCGCCGGCCGTCGCGATCACGGCGAGGGTGAACTCCCTTACCGCCTCCAGCCGTTCGTCCGGCAGCGCCCGCCGCTCGCGCAGGGCCGCGATCAACTCGGGGTCCGCGCCGAGTGCGGTGAGCTTCGCGGTGTGCATCGCCACGCAGACGTGGCAGTCGTTGCCGGTCGCCATCGTCATGATCAGGACCTCGCGGGAGAGCGGGTCGAGGGTGGTGGACTCGAAGACGGCGCTCGCCTTCAGGAAGCTGTCGAGCAGCTCCGGTGAGGTGGCGAGCCGGGCGACGGCGGAGGGCAGACAGCCCTGCTTCGCCGCCACCGCAGTCATGGTGCGGCGGGCGGCGGCCGGGGCGGATTCGAGGGTGTGGTCGGGGAACGCGGGCACGGGCATGGCTGATCTCTCCTGGTGGCCGCCGGGCTAAAATCGACAACGTGATTGACGAAAAAGTAAACCAGGTTGTCGAGTTTCGCAATGGCTGAGCGGCGGGCGGAGGCGTCCGGGCGGGACGCGGCGGGCTTCGAGCTGCCCATGCTGCTGTTCGCCGGATTCCGGTCGATCATCGACGAGTTGCACCGTGAGCTGGCCGAACAGGGGCACGCCGACGTCCGCCCCGCGTACGGCTACGCGCTCCAGGCCGTCGGCCGCGACGGGGCGACCGCCAGCGAGATCGGCCGCCGGCTCGGGGTCTCCAAGCAGGCCGCCGGCAAGACCGTGGAGAAGCTCGAAGGGCTCGGATACGTGGAGCGCGTCGACGACCCCCGCGACGGCCGCCGCAAGCTGGTCCGGCTGACCGCGCGGGGCGTGGATGTCCTGGTCAGGTCCGCCGAGGGCTTCGATCGGACGCGCGCCCGCTGGGTCGAGGTGCTCGGCGCGGACCGGGTGCGCGCGATGGAGGCGGACCTGCGCGCGATGGTGCCCGAGGGTGCGTTCCGGCTCGATGTGCCGGGCTGGTTCAACGACTGAGGGGCAGCGGGTGGAGAAGTCCGCCGTCGAGGCCCGCGTCGGCGGGAGCTGGCAGCGGATCGCCGAGGGCACGACCATCGGCCACCGGCGCATCCTGTCCCTGGCCACGCCCGTCACCGCCACCTCGGTACGGGTGAAGGTGCTGGAAGCCCGGGCGGCACCGCGCCTCGGGGCGACGACGCTGCACCTGAGCACCACGCCGTGACCCGGTGGCCGTGCGCCCCCCCCTGGCCGGGGGTCGCACGGCCGTCCGCTGTTCAGCCCCGGTCGAGATAGGCGAGCACCGCGAGGACGCGGCGGTTGTCGTCGTCGGACGGCGGCAGGGAGAGCTTCCCGAAGATGTTCGAGGTGTGCTTGGCCACCGCCCGCTCCGTGATCACCATCTGCGAGGCGATCGCCGCGTTCGAACGGCCCTGCGCCATCAGCTCCATGACCTCCAGCTCGCGCGGGGTGAGCATGCCCATCGGCTTGTCCTGCGAGCGCCGCGACAGCAACTGCGAGATCACCTGCGGGTCCATCGCGGTGCCGCCCGCCGCGACCCTGCGCACCGCGTCGACGAACTGCTCGGCGTCGAAGACCCGGTCCTTGAGCAGATAGCCGATGCCGCCGTTGCCGTCCGCCAGCAGCTCGCGCGCGTACAGCTGCTCCACGTGCTGGGAGAGCACCAGCACCGGCAGCCCCGGCCTGGCCCGCCGGGCCGCCAGCGCGCACTGCAGGCCCTCGTCCGTGTGCGACGGCGGCAGCCGGACATCGACGACCGCGACGTCCGGCTCCGACTCGGCGAAGGCGCGGGTCAGTTCGGGACCGCTCTCGACGGCTGCCGCGATCTCGAAGTCGTACGCCTCCAACAGGCGGACCAGGCCGTCGCGCAGCAGGAAGAGATCTTCGGCTAGGACAACTCGCAAGGGATCTCCATGGTCACCATGGTGGGACCGCCCGCGGGGCTGCTGACGGCCATGATGCCGTCGAATGTACCGAGCCGGCGTTCGATCCCGCTCAGTCCGGAGCCGCCGCCGACCGTCGCACCGCCCCGGCCGTTGTCGGTGACGGAGACCCGCAGCGTGGCGTTCTCGTGGTGGATGTCCACCCAGACGCGATCCGCCCCCGCGTGCTTGGCGGCATTCGTCAGCGTCTCGCTCACCGCGAAGTACGCCGCCGACTCGACCGCGGCGTCCATCCGGCCGCCCAGCGCCACGTCGACCTCCGACGCGAAGGGCATCCGCAGCGCCAACGCCCGGACCGCGTCCCCGAGTCCGCGCTCGGCCAGGACCGGCGGGTGGATGCCCCGGACCAGGTCGCGCAGCTCGGTGAGCGCCTCGGCCGACGACTCCCGGGCCATGGCCAGGAGCTTTTTTGCTTGCGCCGGGTCCTTCTCGATCAGCGCCTCCACGGCGCCCAGACTCATGCCCATCGCGACCAGCCGGGCCTGCGCGCCGTCGTGCAGATCGCGCTCGATGCGCCGCAGTTCCAAGGCCGCGGTGTCCACGGCCTCGTGCCGGGTCTCGGTCAGCCGGTCGATGCGCCGGGCCAGGTCCTCCTCCTGGGTGGGGGCCAGCATCGCGCGGGCGATCACGAAGTGCAGGCGCAGCAGCCGCTCGCTGACCAGCACCCCGGTCGCGAACAGCGCCGCACCGAGCGCCGCGGCGGCCAGGCCCGTCGCCTGACTGCTGACCGGGACGAAGCCGTACCAGTAGCGGTCGTCGGTGAAGACCCGCCACAGCCCGGCCGCCAGCACGACACCCTCCACCGGGTAGATGAGCAGCCCGGCGGCCAGCGTCGCCACGACATAGCCGGCCGTCATGTCGACCAGCAGCCACCGGATGTCACGCCAGGTCGCCGGGTCCTTCAGCATCAGCGTGGTCCGCTCCACCCGTCCGGTGAACCCGGTACGCAGATCCTTCGGGAAGGGGCGGTACGGGACCGGTATGCGGATGTCGTACCAGGTGGCCGCGAGCAGCCGGCGCCGGTTGGCGTGCTCGCGGACCAGATCCAGCACGTAGGGGGTGGTGAACAGGCCGACGCCCAGCACGATGAAGACGATCGAGACCACGGCCAGGACGAAGAGCGTGATCGAAGTGACCAGGCTCGCGACCGACAGCACGAGTCCGCGCCCGGAGGCCAGCATCGCGGCCCTCATCCGTCCCTGCATCACGTTCATCCCGGCCCGTCTCCCCTCGTCGGGCCCTCCTGCCGGACCCGCTCCGCAGACAGTCTCATCCGGTGGCGCCCCCGGGCGTCAGCCGTTTCGCCACCCGGGCGGGGTGTACCCAGCACCACCCCGCCGACCTCGCCCTACGGCTCCGGGGGAGGGGGCTTCGGCGGCTGGGGCGGGCGGCTCCGCGTTCCTAGATTCATCGGCATCCGACGGCGGCTCCGCGTCCGGCGCCGCCGCACTCCGGCCACAACTGACTTCTGGGGGCGAACACGCCATGAGGCGCAACCTCGCGGCACGCATCGGTGTGTGGAGCGCGCACCACCGCAAGACCGCCATTCTCGGCTGGCTGCTCTTCGTCGTGCTCGCCACGGGCATCGGCGGGGCGTCCGGGATGGTGGAGATGTCCGACTCGGAGAATGGCGCGGGTGATTCGGCACGCGCCGAGCAGATCCTCGACGACGCCGGTCTCGGGCAGCCCGCGGGCGAGCTGGTCATGGTGTCCGCCGCACGGCCGGCGCGGTGACCGGTGCCGCCGCGATCATGGTCGCGGTCTTCGCGGTCTTCGGGACGCTGTCCATGCAGGACATGCAGCAGATGGGCGTCGGCCTCGCCGTCGCGGTGCTGCTGGACGCCACGGTCGTACGGATGGTCCTGCTGCCCTCCGCGATGGCGCTGCTGGGCGAGCGGAACTGGCGCACCCCGCGCGCCCTGACCCGCCTGCCGAGCCTGGAACACGAGGAGCCGGAGCGGGAGCGGGAGCCGGCGGGGAACGGGCGGCGCAGCTGACCCGGCGGGGAACGGGAGGCCCGGCACATTGAACGGCCCTGGTCCGGTACGTACACCGGACCGGGGCCGTTCCTCATGCCTTCGACGCGTCAGGGCGTGTACTTGTACCCGACGCGCCGCACCGTCTGGATCGAACGGCGGTGCTCGGCGCCCAGCTTGCGGCGCAGCCGGGCGATGTGGACATCGACGGTGCGCCCGTCGCCCACGTGCCCGTAGCCCCAGACCGTGGTCACCAACTGGTCGCGGGTGTGCACCCGGTGCGGGTGCGCGACCAGGTGGGCGAGCAGCTCGAACTCCAGGTAGGTGAGGTCGAGCGTGATCCCGTCCACCGCGGCGGTGCGCTGTACGGGGTCGATGAGCACCGGACCCGCGGCCGCGTCCGGTACCGGTGACGGCACCACCAACTGGGCGGCCGCGGCGGTGGCCGCGGCTACGGCGGGCTGCTGGTCGGCCGGTACGAGCACCAGGTAGCCGACCATCGGTGGCCGGCCCGGCAGCGCCGGAACGGTGTGCTGGGGCGCGGGCAGCCAGGTGGCACCCGGCGGCAGGAACTCGGCCACATCGGCCAGCTGGACGACCTCGTCGGGGTCGACGGCACGCAGCCGGTGGCGGTTGGGGGAGAGGGGGCGGGCGGAGGTGGTGGCCGCAGCGGTCGCCGAGGGCGCTGAGGTGGCAGCGGCCGAGGCGGAGAAGGTACGGGTGTTCGCCATGAGGGTCAGCTCTTTCGCGCGAAGGAGTCGTCGGTGGACGGACTTGCTTGCGCGCGGGCCGAAGGCCGGGGTGGGCGGCTTTAGAGGGCCTGCGCGTTCAACGCGCGACAACACACCCGGTCGAAGTCATGGTGCTGACGGGAAGGCCAGAACGGTTCGAGGTCGCTGCGACCTGTCGAGGTGTGCTGGAAGCTGGCCATGCCCCCATTGAACCAGAGAACCGGACGCCGCAGCAGACCTCTCCCACCCGTCGATACGGACCCTTTGCGTTACGTTCCTCACCCCGAACAGCCGCAACGAAACGGGCGCCACCCGCATCGCCCCTGCCCCCCCGCACCCCTCTCAACCCACCAGCCGCTTGCGCCAGTCCAGGCCGGTCAGCTCGATCGCCTTGTCCGGCGAACCGTCCCACTCCACCGTCAGCCCCGCTGCGCCGAGCGCCTGGACGACCTCCCGGCCCACGGCGGCGGTCGCGTCCTCTGCCCGGCCGAACCCGCCGTAGTACAGCGCGAGACCGTGCCCGGACGCCGCACTCTCGGTGCCCTGCGCGTGGAAGAAGACGAAGCCGCGCGCATCCTCACGCCCCGCGCCCCGGATCTCGGCCAGACCGCACGACCGGCAACAGGTGAAATGCTCCATCGCCGTGATCCCGCCCCAATCCAGCCGGGCGAACGCCTGCGTCAGCCGGTCCGCGTCGGTCACGTCCGGCCACTGCCGCTGCTCCTCGACCCGCTCCAGCCACAGCCGCTCCACCAGCTGCCGCGCCTGAGCGTGGGTCACCGGACGCACACCGTCCTTCACGAGGTGGTCCTCGGCCGTACGGGAGAGATCCTGGACCGTCCCGTACCCGCAGCGGAGCAGCTCCCGTATCCGCTTCTCCAGCTGCTGCCGGATCTCCGCCGGAAGCTCCGGCACCGGCTCGTCCTGAGGCACGTCGGCGCGCTCCCACTCCACACCCGCGTCCCACTCCGGCTCCTGGCGCGCCCAGCGGGTCATCAGCTCGGCGACCCGCTCCGGCGCGTCGACCATCGTCCGGCAATGCGTGGCGGCACCACCGGAGCGGCTCTCCAGCTGGTAGCCCTCGCCGTGGTCGAACCAGACCTGCACGAAGGTCCCGGGGAGGTCGGGCACGCGCTGCACGACCAGGAAACGGTCGCCCTTCATGCCGATCCGGTGCACCAGGTCGCTCAGCGCCCGGTCCGAAATCCTGGTGTGCGTCTCGGAGTTCTCGGTCTCCACCTTGATGTCGAGCATGCGCCAACCCTGGCACATGCCACCGACAACGGACCGGGCGCGGGGGAGCGGGGCGCGGTCACTGCTTCTGCCGCGTAGGGCGGTCGTCCGGTGTGCAGCGGCGAAGGGGACGCCCACCCGGCCGGGTGGGCGCCCCCTTCGCGCGGACGGCGGATCCGGATCAGACCTGGTCGGCCTTCTCCAGCGCGGTGCAGCAGGTGTCGACGATCAGCCGCGTGACGACGTACGGGTCGACGTTGGCGTTCGGGCGGCGGTCCTCGATGTAGCCCTTGCGGTCCTGCTCGACCTGCCACGGGATGCGGACCGAGGCACCGCGGTCGGAGACGCCGTAGCTGTACTCGTTCCACGGGGCGGTCTCGTGCAGACCGGTCAGCCGGTCGTCGATGCCCGCGCCGTAGTTCTTGACGTGGTCCATCGGCTTGGAGCCCTCGCCCAGCGACTCGCACGCGGTGATGATCGCGGCATAGCCCTCAGATCCCTCGCGCATCGCCTTGGTGGAGAAGTTGGTGTGCGCGCCCGCGCCGTTCCAGTCGCCCTTGACCGGCTTCGGGTCGAGGGTCGCGGAGACGTTGAAGTCCTCGGCGGTGCGGTACAGCAGCCAGCGGGCGACCCACAGCTGGTCGGAGACCTCCAGCGGGGACAGCGGGCCGACCTGGAACTCCCACTGGCCGGGCATGACCTCGGCGTTGATGCCGGAGATGCCGAGCCCCGCCTTCAGGCAGTTGTCGAGGTGCTTCTCGACGATCTCGCGGCCGAAGATCTCGTCGGCGCCGACACCGCAGTAGTAGCCGCCCTGCGCGGCCGGGAAGCCGCCCTCGGGGAAGCCCAGCGGCCGGTGGCCGTCGAAGAAGGTGTACTCCTGCTCGATGCCGAAGATCGGCAGCTGGCCCTCGAACCGCTCGGCCACCGGGCGCAGCGCGGCACGGGTGTTGGACGCGTGCGGCGTCATGTCGATGTCGAAGACCTCGCACAGCACCAGGATGTCGTCGCCGCCGCGGATCGGGTCCGGGCAGGAGAAGACCGGCTTCAGCACCCGGTCGGAGGCGTGGCCCTCGGCCTGGCTGGTGCTCGAACCGTCGAAGCCCCAGATCGGCAGCTCCGCCACGTCCTGCGAGGGGGCCCCGGCCATGATCTTCGTCTTGGAGCGGAGCTTGGCGGTCGGCTCGGTGCCGTCGATCCAGATGTACTCAGCCTTGAAGGTCACGGAAGCCATCCTTTGCGGGTGCTGCGGTGCTGCGGTCCGGTCTGTGCAGCGCAGCTTCGCAAGACGCGATTTCCCGTCCGTTGCCCGGATGTGAACCCCGTGTTACCGAGGTTTCGCGCGTGCGGCCGGTCTCAGGCGCGGGCCCTGAGCAGCGACTCGAAGCCGGCCGCGCGGATCCGCCGCACCACTTCCTCCTCGGTGGTCCCCAGCGCCTTCGCCGCCCCCGCGAGCCGCCAGTCCGCGTCGGCGAGCCGGTGCAGCAGATGACCGCGCCTGATCTGGGCCTCGGACAGCCGGAACGTCTTCAGGTACGCGACCTGCCCCTTGTGATCGGTGATCGTCTCACCGATGTGCTGCCCCGCCCCGCCGGGCCGGAACGGCGGCAGGAACCGCCACAGCGTGAACGAACCCATCCGGTACACCCGGTCGAAGGCATACGAACTGTCCAGCAGCTCACCCGCGAACAGGGTGTCGTGCGCCTCGGCCCACTCGCGCTCCTGGGCCCGCGCCGCCGCCCGCAGACCGGCGAGCGTACGCAGCTGCGGACCGTCGGGTATCCGCGCCGTGAACTCCGGCACGGGGGCGCCGTACAGCGCGTACTGGTGGATCAGCTCGCCGTACAGGTCCTCGACCAGCGACGGGTGCAGCAGCCGGTAGTCGTCCGGGTGCGGTACGACGAACGCGGCGGCGAGCGCGTCGGCCGCGTACACCATCACCCCGCACTGGCCGGGATGGATCTCGAAGACCCGCAGCGCCGCGCCGAGCCCGCGCACCGACCACCCCATGTACGCGTCCTCGGCGCGCGGCGAGAGCCCGTCGCGCAGCGCCTGCCGCGACCACTCCTCCCAGGCGATGGCAGGGCCGCCGAAGTGCAGCGAGAGATAGCCCTCCAGCGCGAGGTGCAGCGGCAGGAAGCGCAGCCGGTCGCCCGGCCGGCGCTTCGCCATCCGGTGGTGGCGGTGGCGCTGCAGCCGCGCGGTCCGGGGCGCCTGACGGCCCCCGGCCGGAGAACCCGCGGCGCCCGGCGCGGCGCCGAGCTGCGTACCGTACGCGGCGGACTGCTCGCCCTCGCCGGACCAGTCGGCGACGAAGCCGTGCGGGATGACCGAGGCGTAGTGCGTGCGCGGACCGATGTCCACGGTGCCGTTCCCGTAGTCCGTGTAGAGCTCCTCGTGCAGCCGCAGCCCCTCGACGGGCCGCTCGCGCACCAGCGGCACCAGCCGGATGCCGCCCCACACCTGGGCGGGGCGGGTGGTGAGCCCGGTCAGTTCCAGCCTGTTCACGATGTCGCTCCCGCCCCGTCGTCGCCCACGAACCGTGCCACCCGCCGGTCCAGGTAGGCGTACAGCGCCGCCGCTCCCGTACGCCCCTCGGCGAACCCCGCGAGCTCCACCAGCGCCGGCAGGTCCTCCGCGTCCCGGACCCCTGCGGTGGGCACGCTCGACGACAGGCGCCGCACGTCGAAGGCGTCCGCGTCGTATACGGGGTTCACATGGACCACCGCGGTACGCCGGTCCGGATCGAGCCCGGTCCGCCAGACCCGGAGCACCTCGCCCGCGAGTCCGGGCGGTGCGTTGTCCCAGCCGTCCGAGACGATCACCAGCCGGTCCGGGCCGAGCTCCAGCGCGTCCAGCACGCGGAAGCCGAGCGGGGTCGGCCCCCAGGGCCTGACCAGCAGCGGATCGGTACGGCCCGAGGTCCACAGCGGGGTGTACGCGCCCGGCCCGGCCAGCGCCTCCAGCAGGAAGTGGCAGGCCAGCGCCACGGCGAGCGGGCGGCGCCGCTTCTCGCCCGACCCGGACGACGAGTAGCTGTCGTCCAGTACGGCGGCGACGCGGCCCCAGCTCCCGGCGTGCGGGCCCGCCGCGCGACGGGCCGCCGTGCGCAGCGCACGGGTCAGCTCCGCGCGGTGCGCGCTGCGCGCCTCGAAGCCGAGCGACAGGACGTACAGGGCGAGCCGGGTCAGCGGCATGACGGTCAGGTCCACGTCCGCGGGCAGCGGGGCGTCGCCGCCGGTGCGCTGGGACAGGGTCCGCAGCCGCTCCAGCCGGGTCATCCGCGGCACCATCCGCTCCAGGAACACCTCGCGCTTCACCCCGCGCCGGGCGGCGAGGCCCTCGGCGACGGTGAACGGCAGCTCCTCGACGGCCCCCTGCGCGTAGTGGGCGCGCCGCCAGGCGTCGAGCAACCGGTGCCGGTAGCCCGGCCGGTGCCGGGGCCGGAACAGGAAGTCCCCGATCTCACCGGACCCGATCTCACCGGACCCGTCCGGACCGGCGGATCCCTCGAACCCGAGGTGGGCGTGGCGGGCGGCGGTCTTCAGCCCGGAGCGGTACTTCACCGCGTCGTGCGCCGGGTCGGGCCGGGCGGCCAGCCAGTCCCGCATGATCGCGCGGGTGCGCCGGTTGTTCACCTTGGCCGCGCGCAGCTCCCGGAACAGCCGGTACACCCGCTGCGGCGGCAGCTTCGCCAGCCGGGCGGCGATCAGCCGGCCCTCGGTGCGCTTCTCCTCGGCGCTCGCGTCGGCCGCGTGCTCCAGCAGGCCGCGGACGATGCGCGCGGCGTTGTGGTCGTTGATGTCGAGGGCGAGCGAGGCGGCGTAAACCCGGCGGTAGTTGACCCGTACGTACTCATGGAGGAAGTCCAGCGAGAGCTGCTGCTGGTACGCGGTCGAGCGGAACTCGCGCTGCCCGGTCGCGGTGATCGCCGCGTTGACGAAGAGGAGTACGTCCTCGGCCGCGACGAGGCCGGCGTCGGTCTCGGTGCTGGTGGTCATGGTTTCCCCCGTGGTGTCACGATCCGCCGCACGCGGGGGCGGAGCGCCGGCCGGGGAATGGGGGCGCGAACAGCGAAATTATTGCTTCATAGGCAAGTCCCGGAAGTCGCAGCCGGAGTCCCGCGGCCGGCGCCGCAAACGTATCCATGAAGCTCACCCTCCGCCAACTCAATACCGGATCGCTCCGGCGAAACCGGCAGACTGGCCCCATGACGACACTTCCCGCGACCCCTCTGCGCATCGGCCTCGTCGGAACCGGCCCCTGGGCCCGGAACACCCAGGCCCCCGCCCTCGCCGCCCACCCCGGCGTCGTACTGAGCGGTGTGTGGGGCCGCCGCCCCGAGGCCGCGCAGGAGCTGGCCGCCGCGCACGGCACCGAGGCGTACACCGGTGAGACGGGCATCGACGAGCTCTTCGCGGCCAGCGACGCCGTCGCGTTCGCCCTGCCGCCGGACGTCCAGGCCCCGCTCGCCGCCCGCGCCGCGGCCACCGGCCGTCATCTGCTGCTGGACAAACCGGTCGCGACCACCGTCGCGGGAGCCCGCGAGGTCGTCCGGGCGGCCGAGCAGACCGGGGTCGCCTCCGTCGTCTTCTGCACGCTGCGGTTCGCGGCCGACACCTCCGCCTGGATCGCCGAGCAGGCCGCCCTGGACGGCTGGTTCACCGCCCGCGCCGAGTGGATCGGCGCGCTGTTCGCCCCCGGCTCGACCAGCGAGTACGCCGCCTCGCAGTGGCGCCGCGACAAGGGCGGCCTGTGGGACGTCGGCCCGCACGCCCTGTCGGTCCTGATCCCGGTGCTGGGCGATGTGACCGAGTTGACGGCGGCCCGCGGCCCGGCCGACACCACCCACCTCGTCCTCCGCCACACCTCCGGCGCCTCCAGCACGGTGACGCTCGCACTGGGAGCACCCCTGGGCGCGGTCGCCACGGAGATCGAGCTCAGGGGCGAACAGGGGACGGCCGGCATGCCGCACGGGGGCGACGCGATCGGCTCGTTCCGGTCGGCGGTCGACGCGCTGATCCAGTCGGTGCGTACGGGGGACCCGCACCCGTGCGACGTACGGTTCGGGCTGCGCCTGACGGAGCTGCTGGCGGAGGCGGAGAAGCAACTGGCGTAGTACGGCGACGGCTCCGCCGCCGCGCCGGTCACATCAGCGTCCGGCGGAGCTCCGGCCAGGCCCCGGTCTCGGCCCGCAGGCCCGGATCCCGCACGCCTCTGCGAGGTTGAGCACCCGCGGCGAGCGCGAGCGCCTTGGCCTGCCGGGACCGGCCGACCAGCAGGAACCACCACCAGCGGGCCCGTTCCGCCCCGGATCCGGGCTGCCGGCGAACGGCCCACTGCTCCCGCTCACCGGGGTCGTCGGGCGGTCCGGGTTCGAGCCGGAGCGGTGCGCGAGGCGCTCCGATGGTCAAGGTACCGAAGTGACCGCCTCGTGCGCGGCGTACAGGAATCGCCGGACGGCGGCCGTCTCCGTCTCGTCGAAGTCGCGCAGCACCGTCACCGTGGTCTCGATCAGGGGCCCGAAGAACGCCCACCCCAGCTCCACCGCCCGCTCGTCGACCGCCAGCAGCACGCGTCGCCGGTCGCGCGGGTCGCGGGTGCGGGTGAGGTGGCCGAGCCGTTCCAGCCGGTCGATGACGGCGGTGGTGCCCGCGGAGTTGAGCCCGAGCTGCGTGCCGAGCCACCCGGCGGTGGCGTCCGTACCCGCCCGCTCCGCGTCCAGCAGACAGATCAGGGCGCGGACATCGGTGCTGTGCATGTGGTGAAGAGCCGCGAACTCGGCCTGGCGCAGCCCGAATTCGACGGTCACCTTGCGCAGCAGGTGCACGATCTCCAGCTCCGGTCCAGGTTCCGGACCCCGCTCGCCCATCGAAGCTCCTTCCGTCCCACCGAGCCCATTATCTCGCTGAGCGAGATAATATCCGGGAGCTGGCAGGAGCAGCCACGACCGGGGAGGCACCCATGACATCCACGTCGGCACCCACGTCGTTCCACGAGGCGTACGACGAGGTCCTGGCGGCCAACTGGCCCGCCGGAACGACGTACTCCCAGGTCACCACCCCGTACGGCACCACCCACGTCAACAGCTGCGGCCCCGGGGACGCCCCGCCCCTCGTGCTGCTGGCCGGCGGCGGCTCCACCTCCACCGTCTGGTACGCCCAGGCGGCCCACCTGGGCCGGGCACACCGAGTCCACGCCGTCGACCTGATCGGTGAGCCGGGCCGCAGCGTCGCGGGGGAGCGCCCGATCCGTACGGTGGCGGACCTGACGGCGTGGCTGGACGGTGTACTGGACGGACTGGGCGCCGACCGCACCGCGCTGGGCGGGCATTCCTACGGGGCCTGGATCGCTCTCCACCACGCCCTGCACGCACCCCACCGCGTCCGGAAGCTGGTCCTGGTGGACCCGACACAGTGCTTCGCCGGCTTCCGGCCCGGCTACCTCCTGCACGCCCTGCCGATGCTGATCCGGCCGAGCGCGAAGCGGACGAGAGTCTTCCTGGAGTGGGAGACGGGCGGCGCCGCGCTCGACCCGACCTGGCTGCGGCTGCGCGACGCGGCGGCCGGCTTCCCGTCCGCCCGCCCGGTCACCGGTCCCCGCCCCGCGCCCGGGGCGCTGCGCGGGCTGGACGTACCGACCCTGGTCCTGCTCGCCGGGCGCGGCCGGGCCCATGACCCGGACCGCGTCGCCGCCGAGGCGGCCCGGCTGCTCCCGGGGGTGACGACGGCGACGATCCCCGGAGCGACGCACCACACACTGCCGCTGCACGGCCCGACGGCCGCCGAACTGAACCGCAGGATCGCGGACTTCATCGGGTGACGGGCGTCGTGACAGGCCGTCGTGACGGGCCGTCGCGCGGACCTCGCGACGGACGCTCAGCGTCCGAGCGCGTCGCGTACCGCCTCGTCCGTGCGCCCCACGACGGCGGTCCCGTCGTCCGCGGTGATGATCGGCCGCTGGATGAGCTTCGGGTGCTCGGCGAGGGCCGAGATCCACCGCTCACGTGAACCGGCCTCGCGCGGCCACTCCTTGAGCCCCAGCTCCTTCGCGTCGGCCTCCTGCGTCCGTGTGATGTCCCACGGCTCCAGCCCGAGCCGGTCGAGCACGGCCCGGATCTCGTCCGGCGAGGGCACATCCTCCAGGTAGCGGCGGACGGTGTACTCGGCACCCTCCGCGTCGAGCAGCTGTACCGCGGTGCGGCACTTCGAACAGGCGGGATTGATCCAGATCTCCATGGGGCCAAAGGTACGCGAGGGACGGCCCGAAAGCCCTTCTGGCCAGCGCCGATTGTCAGTGCCGGGCAGTAAAATAAAGGCAGTTGGTGAGGGTTCCACGACCGTGCCAGGAGGTTGCCCATGGCCGTTGCCGCAGTCACGACCAAGCCGCTCGACAAGCCCCTGATGAAGAAGCCGCTTCCCGCGGGCCGGCCCCGCGAGTGGTACGTCACCCACAACCGCCGCCTGAAGGCCATGCGCCTGGCGATCGCCCTGCTCGACACGGGCGTCTACTACCCGTCGACCGCGACCAACGCCAAGATACGTACGACTGCCGAGCGCATCGGCATCCACCCGCCGTCCGACACCACCTGCCGCATGGTCCGCGCCCTGATCCGCTACGGCCGCTGACGTCCGGCGCACCCGATGACCGTGTCCCCGAGCCCTCCGCGGCCCGGGGACACGGTTATGTACAGGGGCAGCAATGGGCGGGGCTCAGAACCCGCCGCAGGTAGCCGTGGCGAAGGCCCCGGAGGCGGTGGCCGTCCGGACGGTCCCGTTGTCCACCGTCACCGCGCAGGCGACCTCCCCGCCCGTTGCCCCGAGGGTGACGGCGAACGAGCCGCCGCTCATGAAGCCCCTGGTCCGCGTCTCCCCGGCCCACGGCAGCGTCCGCAGGGTCAGTCGCGCGGTCGAGAGGTCGCCGTCGCGCCAGGTGGGATAGGTGACGGTGACGTCCTTGGCGGTGCCGGTGACCTCGTACGTGATCCGGAGCGGCCTCGTCCCCTCCCTGGACAACTCACCGGCGGCCACCTCGACGGCCACGGCACCGGCGCCGGCCAGTGCGAGCACGCTCACGAACAGCACCCAGGGCCACCGCCGCCGTCGCGGCATCCCCTCCGGGATGCCGCCCGGCCCCTGGTCGCTCATGCCCCCAGCCTCGTCCGCCCCGTACCGCACCGCGAGCCGACACCGCCCCTGCGCTCACCCGTCCGGCGTACACCGCATGCGGCCCGCGCCGCCGCCCCTTTGACTGAGGCGATGGGCGAAGGGGGGAGTGGCGAGTGCTGGGAGGAACGATGACGAGGAAAGCCGCGCGAGGTCTGTGGGCCGCACTGCTGACGACAGCCGTGATGTCGACCGCCGCAGCCTGCTCCGACGACGGCGGCAGCGCGTCCAGTACGGCCTCCAAGGCCGCGTCCGCCGCGGCGTCGGCGGCATCCCGGGGCGCCGAGGTGGTGGCCTCGGCGACGGCCGCCGCCGGCGAGAAGCTGAACAACTTCAAGAACGGCGTGAACGCCAAGAGCGACGTCGAGCTGGGCAAGCCGAGCACTGACGGCGACGGCCGCGCCACCGTGAAGGTCACCGTGAAGAACAGCGCCGACTCGAAGAAGTCGTACGCGGTGCAGGTCAACTTCCGTGACAGGAGCGGCAACCTGCTCGACACGGTGGTGGTGACGGTCGACGACGTCGGCGCCAAGGCGTCCAAGGACGCCACGGCCCGCAGCAACCGCAAGCTGTCAGGAGAGGTCGAGGCCGAGGTGGGACAGGCGCTGCGGCACTGACCGCACCGCGACAGCGCGCGACTGTCACGAGCCGTTGAAGGAATCCCCTGGCGTCAGATCCGGTGGCAGAACATTCACGATCACCGGAGCCGGGGCATCCGAAGGTGTGGGCACCTGGATGAGGAACGGGAAGAAAACGAGATCGCTTCCCGTATTCAGAATTCGCTGCGAAACCCGGTAGCAAACGACCTCGTCCGGATTGTCGATGAGTCTGTAGCACTGGAGCACCGAAGGCGCGACCCGGGAATTCTGCTGCGAGGCAACGGAACTGCTCGCTGATGTGCCCAAGATCCCGGCCGCCAGGAAGGAAGCCGCCGCTGCGACGCTGATGTTCCGCAAAGTTGTCTTCTTCATGTCCATCAGCTCAAAGGCTCGGGGGTGAAATGGGGTTCCCCGTCAGCGTGCTGAGGATTCAGCGGCCTCGGCATCATGGCTCGACGGGGACGGATTCTCGTACGACCAGAACTGCTCGTGGAACCAGAACTGGGCGTTGACAACCATCGTATCGTTCGGCCCGGTCTCTTGCTGGTCCATTTCGTGCGACACCAGCTCTCAACTCCCCAATCAGGACTGGTTGAATCCGGGAAATCTTTCGGTGCGACATCTTCAAGGAGAGCGCGCAAGCTTGGAGAGGAGGGATTCCAGGATTCCGCCTGGAGTTTCTGCTGTCGGTCCGGTCATTGCGTCGGCGTCACGTCAGCGTCACGCCGGATTCACGCCGTGGCCCTGGCCCGCTGCTCACGATCACACGTGAGCTGGACAGCAAGAAAGCGCAGTGCCGAAAGGGGAAAGCCGTGAGAGGAAAAGTCTTCCTGAGTTCTGCCGCGACGGTGGCGCTCGTCGGGGGTCTGGCTGTGACCGCTGTCGCGCCTGCTTCCGCTGCCCCGGCGCAGGCGTGTCGGGTAGTGGCAAACACCTTGTCGGGGGAGAACTTCGACCCCAACGCGACCTTCACCGTCTCCCCCGGGGGGATGACGCTGCGCCCTGGTGCTGACGGTCGTATAGGACCGTTCACTGTAACGGGCACAGGCAACTTCGCCGTAGGCTCTACGGCCTGCGCCGGAGGGGAATCAGCGACATCGGCCGGAGGCGCAGCCGCTGCTGCGGCTGCCGGAGCGAACGCGGCACGATCGGCGATAAGCAGTGGTGCCTCCCCGCAACAGGCGGCGGCGCAGAGCGCGGCGGCGGTGCAAGCCGCGGGGAGAAGCCTCGGTCTGTCGCAGACGGTGATAAACCAAGTTCAGACAATCAACAACAACAACCTGAACCAAATCATTGGTTCCACCGTCGGTGGCTCCGTCGTCGCGGGGACCGGCAACACGGCCCCTGCGGGTCAGCCGCCGGCCGGTCAGCCGCCTGCGGGTCAGCCGCCGGCCGGTCAGCCGCCTGCGGGTCAGCCGCCGGCCGGTCAGCCGCCTGCG